>JAFZOU010000024.1 GCA_017550525.1 Bacteroidales bacterium | reverse complement strand
CTGAATACTCCCGGTAAGCCTGGACTGGTTGGACCGGACGGTTCCGGGGCGCACAAGGACATGGACTATGACACTATGCTCAGGGGAATTAAGGCCCTGAGGCCGTTCTGGTCCAGGATGGCCATGGCTTCCGGTCCGGATAAACTCCGTGAACTTGGAATTGAGGCGGAGAAGGCTATGCTCTCCGCTACGGGCGGTGTGAACACCCACCGCGGGGCCATTTTCTGCCTTGGAATTGCTCTTAATGCTGCAGAGGCGTGGAGGCAACAGACTGATATTCAGCAGATTATGCAAAAAAGGGTAAAAGAAATCGCGCACCCTCTTTTGCATAATCAATTGAAAAATAATAATTTAGCTCCACGGCGCGAAGGTGTCAAAGATGCCCGCGCCATGGCGCTTGACGGCTACAGTGACCTTTTCACGGACTGGCTGCCGTTTTACAGAGAGGCGGAGCAGGACGCCCTGCAGAAGACTCTGCTCCGCATTATATCCACGCTGGACGACACCTGCGTCATTAAGCGTGTTGGCTATGACCGGGCGCAGGAGGTGAAACGTGAAGCCAACGCCAGCCCAACGCTCGCAGATGCCATTGAAGATATGTGCATCCGCTATGCCCAGGAGGGGATTTCTCCGGGCGGGGCGGCGGATATGCTTGCATTGACAATATTTTTTGATTCTATTATATGATAACACTGAACCCTAACGGAGTATATCTCCTTGACGGAAAAACTTTGAGTGAGACCGCGCCCTTAAGCAAAGACGAGGCCCGCGAGAACACTATCGCTTATCAGATTCTGAGGGCGCACGACGTGAACGGATCCAAAGGTGACAAACTTCACATCCGCTTTGACGCCATGGTGAGCCACGACATCACGTACGTGGGCATTATCCAGACTGCACGTGCAAGCGGCCTTAAGGAATTCCCCCTGCCGTATGCAATGACCAATTGCCACAACTCCCTGTGCGCAGTGGGCGGAACCATCAATGAGGATGACCACGTGTTTGGCCTAAGTGCCGCAAAGAAATATGGCGGCATCTATGTTCCTGCAAACCAGGCGGTTATCCACCAGTATGCACGTGAAGCCCTTACGGCCTGCGGTAATATGATCCTTGGATCCGACTCCCACACCCGCTACGGTTCTCTTGGCAATATGGGTGTAGGTGAAGGAGGTGGTGAGCTTGTGAAGCAGCTCCTCAAGAACACCTGGGACATCAACGCCCCGGAGGTAGTCCTTGTGTGGCTGGAGGGTAAGCCCAGAAGGGGTATCGGCCCTCACGATGTTGCTATTTCCCTTGTGAAGGCCGTGTTTGAGAGCGGTTTTGTGAAGAACAAGGTCCTTGAATTTGCAGGCCCCGGCGTTAAGGAACTGCCCATCGATTTCCGTAACGGAATTGATGTCATGACAACCGAGACCACCTGTCTCAGTTCCATCTGGATCACGGATGATGAGGTTAAGAATTACTTTGAGATGCACGGACGCCCTGAGGCTTACAAGGAACTGAAACCAGGTGCAGTGGCATACTATGATTCAGTAGTTACGATAGACCTAAGCAGGCAGGAAAGCATGATTGCCCTCCCGTACCATCCCTCCAACGCCGTTACAATCCACGAGCTTCAGGAGAACCCGCAGAAGGTGCTTAAAGCCATTGAGGAAGACACCGTGAAGCGCTTTGGAGACAAGGTTCATCCGGACCTTATGTCCAAGATCCGCGACGGTAAGGTTTGGGCCGATCAAGGCATCATCGCAGGTTGCTCCGGCGGTACTTATGACAACCTCTCTGAGGCTGCAACTATCCTCAGGGGCAAGTCTATCGGCAATGATTACTTCACCATGAGCGCCTATCCCCAGAGCACTCCCGTGTATCTTGCCACCACCCGCAATCACATTGCAGAGGAGCTTCTGGAGGCCGGCGTAGTTATAAAGCCCGCCTTCTGCGGCCCCTGCTTCGGAGCCGGTGACGTCCCTTCAAACAACGGCCTTTCCATCCGTCACACCACCCGCAATTTCCCCAACAGAGAGGGCTCCAAGCCCGGTCAGGGCCAGATTTCAATGGTGGCGCTCATGGATGCCAGGAGCATTGCTGCAACAGCTGCGAACGGCGGCGTAATCACCGCTGCAACCGATATAGATTATGCCGATGACCACAAGCCCTACAGCTTTGACGGCCGTATCTATGAGAAGCGAATCTACAATGGCTTCGGCCACGCTCTCCCGGAAACCGAACTCCGTTACGGCCCCAACATCAAGGACTGGCCTGCAATGCCCGCAATGCAGGAGAATATGATGCTGGAACTTGCCGCGGTAATCCACGATCCCGTGACCACAACGGACGAACTGATCCCTTCAGGTGAAACTTCAAGTTACCGCTCCAATCCTCTTAAGCTCAGCGAGTTCGCTCTCAGTCGCCGCGTCCCTGAATACGTTGATATCAGCAAACGCATCCAGGCCGATGACCGCAATCGCAGGGCAGGCGTTGTGAGCGAAGACCTCCGCCGGGCCCTCATGGTAGCAGGAGCATCGGCCGAAAACACATCCCTTGGTTCCTGCGTCTTTGCAAACAAGCCCGGAGACGGCAGCGCCCGTGAGCAGGCCGCTTCCTGCCAGAAGGTCCTTGGCGGAGATGCCAACATCTGCTACGAGTACGCTACAAAGCGTTACCGCTCCAACTGCATCAACTGGGGCATTGTTCCTTTCACAATTGACAAGGACACTCCCTTTGAATATGAGACGGGGGATTACGTGTTTGTTCCCGGCATCCGCAAGGCTATCCTTGGCGGAGAGGAGCAGGCCGAAGCACGCGTCATAACAAAGAATGGCCGATGCATCCCCATCCTCCTTCACTTTGAAAACCTTACGCCAGAGGAAAGGGAAATCCTTGCCGACGGCTGCTTAATGAATTACTACAAAAACCGCATATAATACTATGGAAAAGATTAAAATGAAAACCCCGCTCGTCGAAATGGACGGCGACGAAATGACAAGAATCCTGTGGAAGATGATAAAGGATGAGCTCATCCTTCCCTTCGTTGACCTTAAGACAGAGTACTACGACCTTGGTCTCCCTTACCGTGACAAGACCTCCGACCAGGTTACCATTGACTCTGCCAATGCAACAAAGCGTCTTGGCGTTGCAGTAAAATGCGCCACCATCACGCCCAACGTCCAGAGGATGAGCGAATACAACCTTCACCAGATGTGGAAGAGCCCTAACGGCACCATCCGCGCTATGCTTGACGGTACCGTGTTCCGTACACCCATCACTATCCCTTCCATCCACCCCGCAGTGAAGTTCTGGAAAAAGCCCATCACCATTGCCCGTCACGCCTACGGCGACGTTTATCGTGATGTTGAGATCCAGACCACCGAGCCCGGTGTTGCAAAGCTTGTGTTTGAAGGCGCTTCCGGCCAGAGGATTGAGGAAGTTATCCACGAGTTTGCAGGCCCCGGCGTCATTGAGGGTATGCACAACACGGATAAATCCATTGCCAGCTTTGCCCACTCCTGCTTCAAGTATGCCCTTGACGTGAAGGAGAACCTGTGGTTTGCCACCAAGGACACCATCTCCAAGAAGTATGACGGAAGGTTCAAGGCCATATTTGAGGAAATCTATGAGAAGGAGTACAAGGAGCAGTTCGAGGCCGCCGGCATAGAGTACTTCTACACCCTCATTGACGACGCTGTTGCACGTGTAATGCGTTCAGAAGGCGGGTTCATCTGGGCCTGCAAGAACTACGACGGAGATGTCATGAGTGACATGGTATCCACCGCATTCGGTTCCCTGGCCATGATGACATCAGTCCTCGTGAGCCCTGACGGCAAGTATGAGTACGAGGCCGCTCACGGTACTGTTACCCGTCACTATTACAAGTACCTGAAGGGAGAAGAGACTTCCACCAACCCCATGGCAACAATCTTTGCCTGGAGCGGAGCATTCCGCAAGAGGGGAGAGATGGATAACCTTCCGGAGCTTATCAATTACGCCAACCAACTGGAGCAGGCATGCTTTGACACCCTGAACGAAGGCCTTGAGACAAAGGACCTTGTGAACCTCTCTGAGGGCATCACCCCCAAGGGTCTTACCTCACTTCAGTTCCTTCAGGAAATCAGAAAACGCCTGGAAGTCCGCCTTGGCGCATAGGCGCCGTGGGGACAAACGCTTGATTTTTAGCGCATTATGCAAAAACGTCTAGGTGAAATCGCCTAGACGTTTTTGCATAAATAATTAACAACCAGCAAGTTAGCCCCACGCGTAATTTCTTATATTCTCTGCCATTTCGTGAGCCAGCCTTGCCCTGGCTTCGTGTGAGTACCACGCAATGTGAGGAGTAAGGATCAGGCGTTCCGGGTGCTCCAGATGCAGGAAGGGATGATCCTCCGGGAGCGGTTCACGCACGTAAACGTCTATACCGGCTCCTGCAATTATACCGTCATCAAGGGCACGTGCAAGATCTTCCTCCACTGCAATCCCGCCACGGCCGGTGTTCACAAGATATGCAGTCCGCTTCATCCTCTTGAACTCTTCATAGCCGATAAGCCCTGCCGTGCGCTCATTGTAGGGAGCGTGGATGGAGATAAAATCGGCCATTGAAAGCAGCTCGTCAATGGAGACCGAAGGATAGTCCTTGCAATGGGAAGTTCCCGAAGTTGAATAATATATGACATTCATCCCAAAGGCTTTACCAATTGCAGCAACTTTCTGGCCGATAGCCCCCATGCCGATAATCCCAAGGGTCTTTCCGGCAAGTTCCGTGAAAGGATGGCGATAGTCTACGTGCACCACATTTTTGCTGTACTGCCCGCCGTGCACAAACTCATTGTAATGAAACGCACGGCCAGCAAGATTCAAAATGTGCATCCAGGCCGTCTGGGCTACGGAATCGGTGGAATAACCGGCAACATTCTTAACCAGTACGCCGCGCTCTTCACAAAGCTTGACATCAATATTGTTGATGCCCGTTCCGGCTTCACAGATTAGTTTCAGTTTAGGAGCGGCATCAAGGAAAGCCTTGTCTACAATTACCTTATTAAGGCACGCTACATCTGCGTCCTGGACTCTTTCACGGGCCTCCTCAGCAGTTGAACTTGGGTATACAATAAGCTCTCCAAGCGAAGCCATCTCATCCAGGGAGGCATCTCCCATTGTTATAGCATCCAGAAATACAATTTTCATAACCGGCCGTATTTTAGAAATGTATACAAACTTACGCAAATTTTTGTATATTTACGTCTTGAAAATGAAAACTGTAAAAGAAATACTGGCCGCAATTGATGAAAAAGCCCCTTACTCTATGGTGGTAGAAGCCTCCGTGAGGGACTACTGCATCCTTGCCCTTGAATTTCTTAGGGGCAAGGCAGATTTCGGCAGGTATTTCGAATCCCGTCTTCAGGATCCCATGCCTGCACTTGAGAAGGAAGTATCGGCCCATAAATATGCCTCAGAGCGCTATGCGGCCCAGTTTTATGAGCCCTCCGACGAAGCCCGTCTTGCAGATGTGATTGCCGATGTATCCTTTGCCCAGAGCCAGCGTCTTACGCTCACAACGCCCGCTACTCCGCAGGCCGATGACCGTGAACGCGCCTGTGTCTATATTGTGGCTGTGTATACTCTCTTTGCACTTACCGTTCATCAGCGCACAGACTTTGCAGTACTGTTTCTGGAATCCTGGGCAAACTTCAATGCATTTGCTAGCGCCCGCACCATCCGCAAGCACTATGACCGCAGCTGGCACAGCCGATATCAAGGGCTGTTTTACCCGCTGGGATAATCAAAGAGGAATTACTTTTTAGAGTGCTGCTGGCGCCATTTATCCGGTGACAAACCGGTAATGTCCGTGAATTGACGAAAGAAATTGCTCCTGTCCTGCACGCCCACCATACGAGCTATGTGGGAGGAGGGGAGATCCGGCTCTTCTATAAGCAGTCTCTTGGCATCTTCAACCCTAAGGGAAGTGCGCCAGGCGCGGAAATCCATTCCCAGGGAATTGATGCAGTAGCGGTGCAGTTTTACGGAATCAGTGCCGATATTTTCCGCTGCCTCCTGAAGAGTACGGTGAGGAAGGCGATAGCCTTTGGCCTTAACCCACTGCTGAACCAGAACACCTACTTCACGTGCTTCTGAGGCAGAAATGGGCCTTGCCATAGGAGACACACGTACTACGGCACCGGAAGAAGGAGCCTGCTCCTTTTTACGGAACAGGCCCTTTACCTTTGTGAATATATTCTTCTTACCAGCCAAGGACGTATGCAAAGATAAGAGGTGCTACGATAGTGGCATCGCTTTCCACGATAAACCTGGGAGTATCCGGTGCAAGCTTTCCCCATGTGATCTTCTCATTGGGAACTGCACCTGAATAAGAACCGTAACTGGTGGTGGAGTCTGAGATCTGGCAGAAATATGCCCAGAGGGGAGTGCCCTCCCAACCAAGATCCTGCTCCATCATGGGAACGCAGCAGATAGGGAAGTCACCGGCGGTGCCGCCGCCAATCTGGAAGAAGCCAACGCCGGGAGCGTTCTTCTTGTACCAATCTACCAGGAACATCATGACTTCCACGCCCTGGATGACCATGTGGGGATCATACTCACCGCGGATTACGTGGGCGGTGAAGATGTTACCGGTGGTGCAGTCTTCCCATGCAGGGCAGATGATGGGGATGTTCTTCTCACATGCTGCAACTACCCAGCTGTCTTTAGGATCAATCTCATAGTACTGCTCAAGGACACCGCTACGGATCATCTGATAGATGAACTCATAGGGGAGGTAACGCTTACCTTCTGCCTTTGCCTTGTCCCAAACCTCTATAAGGTGCTTCTCCAGACGGCGGAAAGCCTCTTCTTCGGGGATACAGGTATCTGTAACGCGGTTGTAGTGGTTGTCAAGAAGTTCCTGCTCCTGCTGGGGAGTGAGGTCACGGTAACCGGGAACCCTGTAATAATGGCTGTGTGCCACAAGGTTCATGATATCCTCTTCAAGGTTGTTGGCGCTGCAGCATACAAAAGCGATCTTGTCCTGGCGGATCATTTCTGCCAGAGTAAGGCCAAGTTCTGCGGTGGACATGGCACCTGCCATAGCCAGAAACATCTTTCCACCCTTGTTCAGGAGGTCTTCATAAGCCTTTGCAGCGTCTACCAGAGCTGCGGAATTGAAGTGACGGTAATTGTGGGTGATAAACTGTGAAATAGGACCCTTTTCCATTTTATTTGTTGTTTTTAAGTTCTTTCGTTTTCAAACGTACAAATTTACGCAATTTTTTCAGTAAATTTGCAAACTTTAATTAAAGAATGAATTTGTTCCCCAACATAGAAAAAGCCTACACCAAGGACAGGCTGCCCGCCCGCGACGCCCAGAGGCTCGCCCAGTTCATCGCATTCGGCCCAATCGTTTTCCAGGCAAGCCGCCTTATGCTGAAGTTCGGCATCCTGGAAGCCCTGAGGGACAATCCCTTAACCCTTGAAGAGGTTGCAGGGAAGGCCGGCATAAGCATCTATGCCGCAAAGGTACTCCTTGAAGCATCCCTTTCTATCGGCACAGTAATTATTGACACGTCAACCGACAAGTACAGTATCACCAAAACCGGATGGTTCCTCCTTACGGATCCTTCCGCCCGCGTGAACATCGACTTCAATCACGATGTCAATTATGAAGGCTTCTTCCACCTTGAGGAAGCCCTGAAGGAAGGCCGCCCGGCGGGTCTTGACCACTTTGGCTCCTGGCCCACAATATATGAGGGACTGTCCTCTTTGCCGCCGCAGGTCCAGAAGAGCTGGTTTGGTTTTGACCATTTCTACTCAGACCATTCATTCCTGCAGGCCCTGGAAATAATCTTTTCCTTCAAGCCTCTGAGGATTATGGACGTAGGTGGCAATACCGGCCGCTTTGCACAGCGCGCAGTAGCCTTCAATGAGGACGTAAAGGTTACCATTGTGGACCTCCCACAGCAGATAGGCCTCATGAGAAAGGCAGTTGCCGGGATGCCCGGAGAGGAAAGGATAGATGCAAGGCCGATGAATCTTCTTGACAGAAGCAGTGAATTCCCCACTGACGTCAATCCGGACATAATCTGGATGAGCCAGTTTCTGGACTGCTTTGCAGAGGATGAGATTCTCTCTATCCTAAGCCGCGCCAGGAAGATTATGAAGCCCGGGGCAAGGCTCCTTGTCATGGAAACCTTCTGGGACCGCCAGAAATATGAGCCGGCATCCTTCTGCCTTACTATGACAAGCCTCTATTTCACCGCAATGGCCAACGGCAACTCCAAGATGTATCACTCGGATGACATGATACGTCTTGTGCGTGAAGCCGGCCTTGATGTTGAAGCCGTCCATGACGGCCTTGGACAGGGGCACAGCATTCTTGTATGTAAAACCTTAAATCAGTAGTAGTTATGAGTATCGAAGAGATTAATGAAAAGGTAAAAAACTTCCTTGTAGAAGACCTTGAGATTGAAGAAGATAAGATTGAGGGCGGTGCACGCCTTAAGGAAGACCTTGGGATTGACTCCCTGGAAGTAGTGGACGTTGTCGTCCTGGTTGAAGACCAGTTTGGATATAAGATGAAGCCCGAGGATTTCAAAGAGCTCATCACCCTGGACCAGTTCTGCAAGTTCATTCAGGATCACGTTGCCTAAAACGGAGCATAGCGCCTGGAAAGGAAAGACAGACGGTACACCCTGGATGCAGAGAACTCTCATCGGACTGTACCGGATACTTCCCCTGTGGCTCCTTTACGGCGTGATGGCCCTTGTGATTCCCTTCTATATCCTTCTTGACGGCAAGGGACGCCGGGCTTCCTGGCGTTTCTTCCGCAAAAGGATTGGTTATGGCCCGCTGAAGAGCATCCTCCATGTATACCTCAATATGTTCAACATGGGCATGGTGGTACTGGACAGGTTTGCCGCTTATGCCGGAAAGAAGTTCAAGGTGGAGCGTGAAGACAACGGTCTTTACCAGGTCTACTGCAGAGGTAATGAAGGCTTCGTGATACTGAGCTCCCACATTGGGAACTATGAGATGGCCGGTTACACACTCCTCAGCCCCAAGCGCATGAACGTGCTTGTGTATGCCGGAGAAACCGCCACGGTCATGGCCAACAGGGAGCGTATGTTTAAGGACTGCAACGTTACGATGGTCCCGGTGAGCGAGGACATGTCCCATCTTTTCAGGCTCAACAATGCACTTGCATCAGGTGAGGTGGCGTCTCTTCCCGCAGACCGCGTATTTGGCTCATCCAAGGCCGTTAAATGCAGTTTCCTCGGGGCCGATGCTTCCTTCCCCGCAGGGCCTTTCACCCTTACCCATTCAAGGGGAGTGAGCGCGCTGGCCACCTTCTGCGTCAAAACAGGTCTGAAGAGTTATAAGGTGATCATCCAGCCTGTAGCCGGAGACAGCGTCAGGGACCTTGCGCAGGCATTTGCAAAAGAAGTGGAATCCGTGGTAAGGGAGTGGCCGGACCAATGGTACAATTTTTACGATTTTTGGGCATAGATGAAGCCTTTTGAAGATATAGAGATGGATATGCTGCTGCCCCAGCAGCCGCCTTTCCGTTTTGTGGACAGACTTTTGTCATACACGGAAGAAACCACCGTGGTGCACCTTACCGTGGGCTCCGGCCATATGCTTATGGACGGGGAAGAGCTAAGCGCGGCAGGCCTCCTGGAGCATATGGCCCAGGCAAGCGCCGCCCGCTCAGGCTACCGCCAGCGTTTTGTGCTCAATCTTCCGGTATCTATCGGCTATATCGGCCAGGTAAAGAAATACCACATCTCAAGGCTCCCCAAAAAGGGAGAAGAACTCACAACCACCGTGCACCTCGTGCAGGATTTCTTCAACGTTTCCATGACAGACATTGAAGTAAGGGTAGGGGAAGAGCTCATTGCCCAGGCATCCTTAAAATCAGCGCAGGCTTCTTAGTGTGACAAAGGTGTATTGCATAGGAGAAGGGCTTGTAACGCCTGTCGGAAGTACCGTCAAAGAGGTACTTTCTGCGGCGCGTGAAGGCCGTAGCGGCCGCTTGTTTGACAAAGGCGGCTTCTCCGGCACATCATTCTTTGAAACTATAGCCATAGAGGCAGCAAGGAAGGCCATTCAGGGTATTGAAATAACTCCGCGTACCGGCCTTGTCCTTTCCACCACAAAAGGGAACGTAGAACATATCGGTAAGGCCGATATCTCCCTTGCCGCCAGCGCCCTTAATATCGCAGACGCAATTGGCATCACCGCCTCTCCGATAGTTGTATCCAACGCATGCATTTCCGGCATTGCGGCCCTCCTTCAGGGCGTGAGGATGATCCGCAGCGGAGAGTATGATGAGGTTGTTGTTATAGGCGCAGAGGTCCATTCAGACTTTATTCACAGCGGATTCGACTGCCTGAAGGCCCTGTCTCCGGAGCCCTGCCGTCCCTTCGACAAAGACCGTCAGGGGCTGAATCTTGGAGAAGCCGCTGCGGCCATGGTTTTATCGGCCCGGAAAGGCCAGTGGGAGATCACGGACGGAGTTATCCGTAATGATGCCAATCACATTTCCGGCCCCTCACGCACAGGAGAAGGTTGCTACAAATGTCTCCGATATGTAATGGAAGGCGTTAATAAGGAGGATATCGCATTTATCAGCGTACACGGTACGGCAACGCCGTATAACGACGAAATGGAGTCCATTGCGCTTTACCGCGCCGGGCTTTCAGACGTCCCCGTCAATGCCCTTAAAGGCATTTTCGGCCATACTCTTGGCGCTGCCGGAATACTTGAGGCAATTGTCTCCATGGCGGCTTTTGACAGCGGAATTGTCCTTCCCACCAAGGGCTTCCATGAGATGGGAGTCACTTACCCCGTGAATGTATCGGCTCATGAACGCCCCGCAAAAGGAAAACTCTTCCTTAAGCTCCTTTCCGGCTTTGGGGGAGTGAACGGAGCCATGGTCTTCAGAAAAGGAGGTGCCCTATGAAAGCAGTAAGCATCCCCTCAGGCGCCAATCTTACCTCCCTATACAGGGAGCTGGTGGGTAATTATCCCAAGTTCTTCAAGATGGACACCCTCTCAAAGCTGGGTTTCCTTCTTACGGAGATGCTTGTTGGGGATGAGGAGGGCCGATTCACTCCCCGCGAAGACCGCGCAGTGCTTGTTTTCAGCCGTAACGGCTGCCTTGCAAATGACCTCAATTACGCAAAGAGCATGGAGGATTTCCCGTCCCCGGCTCTCTTTGTATACACGCTTCCAAACATAGTTGCCGGAGAGATTTCAATAAGGAATAAGTACGAGGGGGAGACATCGGCATACGTTTTGGAGAAATATGACCGGCCGCTCATTGACGCCATTGTGCGCCAGGCGTTTCAGGACAGGATAACCCGTGACGCCATTGTGGCCTGGATAGACTGCCCCTCAGACTCTGAGTGGACGGCCATGGCATGGATAGAAACTAAATAAGGAATATGGAAAATTTGATTACAGAACTCAAGCTCAAGATTATCGATTCACTGAATCTGGACGGAATGACTCCGGAGGACATTGATGATAACGCCCCTCTCTTTGGAGACGACGGCCTTGGCCTTGACTCAATTGATGTCCTTGAGCTCATCGTGCTCATGGAAAAAAGTTACGGCATCCGTCTGGATTCCCCGTCAAAGGGTAAGGAGGTATTCCGCAGCATAGCCGTAATGGCTCAGTATATTGCCGATAACAGGACAAAGTAGGTGGCAGGAAGGCTTGTCATAACCGGTGCCGGCGTTGTGAGCGCCCTTGGCTGCGGCAAGGCCGCCAGCCTGGAGGCTCTTACCTCTTGCCGTAGCGGCATAGCCCCTGTGAAGTACCTTAAAGGCGGCCCTGAAGGGCTTCCGGTAGGGGAAGTGCCGCTCTCCAATGAGGAAATGGCGGCCCTTGCAGGCGTTCCGCTTTCCATGGCCTCAAACTGGCCAAGGACCACTCTTATGTCCATCCTGGCTCTCCAGGAAGCGCTTGAAGACGCATCAATAGGGTATCCGGAGAGACACACGCTTCCCTCCGTAAAAAAATCTCCGGTAAGCGTGTGTCTCTCCGAGATACCCGTAATCGGCGGGACAACCGTGGGGGGAATGGACGTTACGGAGAGGATTTATCCAAGGGTGTCGGCGCTTCATAGCTGCGGCGCATCTACGGATCTGGCGGTGGAGTTCCTTGGCGGAGCAAAGTTTGCAACAACGCTTTCCACTGCTTGTTCATCGGCCACAAATGCCATTATCTATGGGGCAAATCTTATCCGAAGCGGTAAGTTTCAGTGCGTGGTGTGCGGCGGCAGCGAAAGTCTTTCCGCCTATCATTTCCATGGCTTTAATTCCCTCATGATCCTGGATAAGGAGCCCTGTAGGCCGTTTGACGCCACAAGGGCGGGCCTTAATCTTGGTGAGGGCGCGGCATATCTGGTGCTGGAAACGGAAGAAAGCGCACTGAAGCGTGGGGTCAAGCCCATTGCCGTCTTAAGCGGCTGGGGCAATGCCTGCGACGCATTTCACCAGACTGCTTCATCGCCCGACGGCGAGGGCGCGTTCCTTGCAATGAGAAAGGCTCTTGAGGTGGCTGGGCTTGATGTATCGGCCATAGATTATATCAATGCCCACGGCACGGGAACGCCCAACAATGATGCCTCGGAGAGCACTGCAATAAGGCGCATCTTCGGAGATAATCTTCCTCCGGTTTCTTCCACAAAATCCTTTACAGGACATACTACAAGCGCTTCAGGCTCCATTAAGGCTGTGTTCTGCCTGCTGGCCCTTCAGCATGGTTTTGTGCCCCGGCAGCTTAACTGGAGCACGCCGGATCCTTCCTGCATAGTTCCTCAGACTGAGCCTCTTCAGAAGGAGCTCCGGAATATCCTCTGCAATGCCTTCGGGTTTGGCGGCAACGATTCTTCCATTATTATATCGGCCTATGATGCGTAATGTAAAAATACTCTCCATAGTGTCCCTTGGAATGGAAGACCCGGACTTCAAGGAGGTTATCCCTCCCATGGAGGCACGCCGAATGGGCCGTCTACTGAAAAGGGCTCTCTGGTGCTCCGTAAAAGCGCTTGAGAAGGCCCATGTAAAGGTCCCCGATGCCATTATTACAGCAACGGACTACGGCTGTATGGAAAACTCGGAATTCTTCCTGAACGGGATCCTGGGCATAGAAGATGCCGCAATGAGACCCGTCCATTTCATGAATTCCACTCACAATACCATTGGCTCGGTGGTTGCCATAAAACTTGGTTGCCATGGTTACAATGCAACTTATTCACACCCCGGGAGGTCCCTTCTCAGCGCCCTTGAAGACGCTGTGATGCAGATCGGCCTGGGAGATATTGACACTGCCCTTGTAGGCTGGTACGACGAGCGTACAGAGAAGATGGACGCTTCCGGACTGCCCGGCTATGAAAGGGCCATAGCAGTAGTTTTATGTTCAGACTGATCTTTCTTGCCGTTACACAGGCACTCCTTATGTGCACCTGCCAGTCGCTGTTCAAGGTGGCCAGCGACAAAATGCCCTCCTTCAGCTGGAGCTGGGCCTTTTTCCGTGACGGCATATTCCTTAACTGGACTCTTGCCCTCTCTGGCATCTGCGCCATCGCAATGATGGTTGAATGGGTTTACATGGTAAGGAACTATCCCTTCCACCAGGTGTATCCGCTCACATCCCTGAGTTTCCTTTTTGCAATGTTCGTCTCCATCATCTTCTTCAAGGAAACCGTTGAATGGCAGCAGTGGGTGGGCGTTTTCCTTATCCTTGGTGGCTGTTTCCTCATAGCCAAGTAATGTTTCTTGTATCCATCATACTGAGCCTATTCCTGGATCTTGTCCCGCCGGCATCCTTTGAGGCCAGCTGGACGCAGGTAAGACACAGCCCGCTTCTCACGGAAGACCTCCGGAGCAGCGGAACCGTTGTCCTGAAGGAACCGTCATACCTTCGCTGGGAGGTAAAGGAGCCGGTTCAGTCCGTCACGGAATTCGGGGCCGATGATTCCCCCCGATCCCGCTTCCGCATGCCCACGGAAAAGGATTTCAAAGTGAAGGAAGAAGGGGATGGAACCATTATCCTGGAACCTCTCAGGAGGGATTTACGGCAGATGTTCCGCCGCATAACGGTAACTCTTGACCCAGCGTCCGGTAAAGTCCAGAGTGTCTTTCTTGAAGGCACGGATGACGGCTGGACAAGGATAGATTTCAAAGACGTAAAGTAAATGCTTGAAGGAGTATTATATACGGTGGTTTCAAGGGAGGAGGACAGCGCTCTGGTGCGTCTTCTCCCTGAGAGCCCCATCTACAAGGCCCATTTTCCGGAGTATCCCATAACTCCCGGGGTAACACTTCTGCAGATTGCCCTTGAGCTCATGGGCAAAAAACTTGTAAGTGCCAGGGAAATAAAGTTTGTGGCTCCGGTTCTTCCCGGAGACGGCACAGAGGTTCGTTTTGAATGGGAGTTCAAAGATGACAATGCCGTTAGTGTGAGCATCCTTTCCATGGACGGCACGCAGTACGCCAGAATGTCACTTTCCGTATGACAGATACCGTAGTCGTCATACCCACTTATAACAATGCCGGCACCCTTCGGGACGTGCTGGAGCGCACCCTTACCCTGGGCCTTCCCGTTGTTGTGGTAGATGATGGCTGCACGGATAACACCAAGGAAGTTCTTAATTCCGTCATTGCCGGCCCCGACTCCGTCATTGATGGTACTGATTCCGTTATTGACGGTGCTGATTCCGTCATTGCCGGCCCCGACCGGCAATCTCCTGTCACAGTCCTTACTCATCCCCATAATATGGGCAAGGGCGCAGCCCTAAAAACCGCCTTCAGATGGGCCCATGAGAAGGGGTACACTTATGCCGTAACCATTGACTCGGATGCTCAACATTACCCTGAGGACATTCCGCTTCTTCTTGAAGCGAAGGGGGAGAGAAGCCTTGTTGTTGGATCCAGGACCACCCGCGGAGCCAATGCCGGCGGCTCATTTGCCAACCGCTTCTCAAACTTCTGGTTCACCGCTTATACCGGTATCCGTCTTACTGACACCCAAACCGGATTCAGGCTATATCCACTGCGTGATTTACCCTCTCTGAAGGTGGTTGGAAACCGTTATGAAGCAGAGCTTTCACTCCTTCTTTTCAGCGCCTGGAAAGGACTCTCCATTGTTCCTGTCCAGGTCCGCGTGAATTATCCCAAGGACAGGGTAACTCACTTCCGTCCCTTCCAGGACTTTATGCGCATAACCCTTGTGAATATCATCGGCCTTCCTCTTGCCCTCCTCTACGGCTGGCCCCGCATACTCCTCCGAAAACTCTTCACCTAATCCCTACACTGGACATGGTCCACCACCTATTTGGACCTAGTCCAGCACTCAATTGGACCTGGTCCACCACCCAATTGGACATAAGGGCAACGATTCACACGATTTGGGCTATTACTGTGCATTTCATTGCCCATTTGGTCAACGATCAACACGAAAACGGCCATTTTTGTGCGTTTCGTTGCCCGATGCGGGTGATGTGACTATTTCTGGCACATCACCAGCACTTTATCTTTTCAGGCACCAGGCAAAGGCACGGGCAACGCGGCCCTCGTTGTCAGTGAAGTGATTTCCTTCTTCCCATACAAGGGTACAATGGTCTAAACCAATGGTATCAGCAAGAATCTCATACTCTTTCCGGATGCAGTCTCCAACCTTTTTTATGGCACGGTTCTTCACATGCTCCTCCTCATTCCCAAGGCTAAGATAAACTGAGTTTGCCATTGTGGGATGTTCCAGGGCATATGGAACCCAGTCCTTGATCCAGACGGAAGGGGAGGCGGCGGCAACTGCCGCAAAAGAATCCGTCTGAGATGAAGCCCAGAGAGCAAACAGCCCACCCAGGGAGTATCCTCCAAAAAGAACGGGCAGGGGGCCATAGGTATCCCGGAGGGTGGGAAGCAGAGTCAACAGAACATATTCAAGCGTGACCTGGCCCTTTTTTCCGGCATCTTCTTCACGTGAGATATTATTATCGGGCCATGGCATAAGGTCCACCATCCAGTTATCCACATCAAAGGCAACAAGTACAAAGGGTACTCCAGAGAGCGCGGCAATACACTCAGCCTCTCTTTGAAGTGTTGCGGTTTCATGCCTGGCCGATGGCTGAATAAGGATGCATGACGGAGCCTCCGATTCAAAGAATCGGCATATCTTTCCCCCAATATGCTGTTCAGTGATGTGCATTCATACAAAGTTAGTCTTTTTTTTATTATCTTTGTAAGATAAGGAATGAAAGGCTTTATCCTCAATATCTATGACTTCCTGTCCTCGCATAAAGGACTGGCGGCACTCATATTAGGTATAGTGGTTGGTTTTTGCGCCCTCAGTGCATCCAGGCTCACCTTCAATGAGGATATCACTGACTTCCTTCCCCAGCGTGAGGAGGTTAAGGGGCAGGAGAAAATGGCAGTGCTCTTTGAGGGCGGCTCCCTTGATGAGAAACTGGAAGCAATGTACGCCTTTGACCTTGCCTGGGATATGCCAGGGGCCGATACAGATATGTTTTCGGTCAATCCTGACCCGGCAAGGATTGATTCCCTTCTCTCCGTTCCCGGATACATTGACAAGGTGCTTGAAGAGGACAAAACCCTTCTGATGTCTCCTAATCCCTTCCTTTCCAATTATGTAAGGCAGGATCCCCTGAGGCTTAATTCCTCAGCGCCAAAGGTCAGGATTGAGGACGGTTATCTTTTCACCCAGGACGGTGAAACGGGCATCATATTCTTTGACTCTCCCTATGGAGGCAGCGAGAGCTCCCGAAATGCTGCACTTATTGACAGCCTGAACACTTTAAAGGCCTCAATCCAGGCAGAGTATCCTTCCGTGCATATCTACTCTACAGGTGGCCCCGAGGTTGCTGTGGAGAACTCCAGCCGCATCAAGAAGGATTCCTTCCTGGCCCTTGCCATAGCTGCACTCCTTATCTGCGTAGTGCTCTGGTTCAGTTACAAGCGCTTCCAGGATGTACTGTGGATACTTATTTCCATAGCATTTGGCGCTGTATTCGCCCTTGGAATAATTGCCCTTTTCCGGCCCAGCATATCCATAATAATCCTGGGAATAGGCTGCACGGTGATAGGCATCGCAGTGAACTATCCTCTTCATTACGTGGATCACCTCAAGTATGAACCTGACAAGAGGGAAGCGCTTGCCCAGCAGGTAGAGCCCCTTCTTACGGGTAATATTACAACGGTTGGCGCTTTCCTCGGCCTTCTTCTTCTTAAGGCTCCCGCCCTCAGGGACTTTGGATTCATAGGGGCAATGATGCTTCTTGGGACCATAGTCTTCGTGCTCTTTTTCCTGCCGGTATTCATCCCGGAGGCAAAAGGTCCCAGAAACACTCTCAAACTTGACCTTGACAGGAACTTCAATCCGTCAAAGAAAACCCGCAGGATTTTTTTCTGCGCCTTCCTTGCTGCAACCGTATTCTTTGCATTCCAGTCCCGTAAGGTTGGATTTGATACCAATCTTCACAATATCAATTATATGACGGAGGAGCAGGAGAAGGGTTTTGCGGTGCTGGAAGGGCTAAGTGAGATGCCCGGTCAGGCCGGGCATGACGGAACAGCCGGGCAGGACGGGTGGAAATACCTGGCCGATAATTATCCCGCACTTTCCGATACCCTCATAGCCGCCGGCCTCAGGCACGGATTCACAGCCCACGCTTTCCAGCCGTTCTTCGATTCCCTGGACAAAGCAGCTACTTCGCAGCCCAAAACCAGCCTTGTAGAGGCCCTGAATGAGGATTTCGACACCATCGGCCTTGTGTCTTCCATTATTGTTTTCCTGTTCCTTATCCTCAGCTTCAAGAGTTTCTCGCTGGCAGTTGTGGCATTCCTGCCGCTTGCCATAAGCTGGATTTGGATTGAAGGGATCATGGGGCTCAGCGGCCTCAGCTTCAACATAGTGAACATTATCCTGGCAACGTTCATCTTTGGCATGGGCGACGACTACACCATCTTTATCACGGAAGGCCTGGTGTATGAGCGCAAAACGGGAAATAAGATCCTCCATTCATTTAAGAATGCGGTGGTCCTCAGCGCCCTCATAATGTTTATCGGCATAGGTGTGCTGGCATTCGCAAAGCACCCTGCAATGCGTTCCCTTGGGCTTGTGACGGTGATCGGAATGATTACGGTGGTTGTCATGGCCTGCTATATTCCGCCGGTCCTTTACCGCTGGGCTACCACCAAGAAGGGACAGCCGCGCCGGAGCCCTGTCACCATCGGCTCCATCCTCAAAACCCTGTGGATATGCCTCCTGTACGGCATTGTGATGGGCGGGCTCATAATCTGGGCAAACCTTTTCTTCCTTATCGGCCCTGACTCCGAGAAAAAGAGACTCCGCTTCCATAAAGTTATCCAGGCCATCTCCAAGGCAGCCATTTACACTGTTCCAGGCGCAAGATACAGGCTCATTAACCCTCATGGAGAGGATTTCTCAAAGCCTGCGATTTATGTGTGCAACCACCAGAGCCACCTTGACGTCCTTGCCATCATGGCCCTGAATCCCAAACTGGCATTCACCACCAATGAATGGGTATGGAACTTTCCGCTTTACAGGTACATCCTCAGGAAGGCGGAATTCTATCCGGCATCAAACGGGCACTTTGGCAATGCAGAGCACGTCAAGAACCTTGTCCAGAGGGGATACTCCGTTGTGATATTCCCTGAAGGCACCCGCAGCCTGGACGGTGAGATCCTTCGCTTCCACCGCGGCGCGTTCCTTACGGCTCAGGAGCTTGGAATAGACGTTCTTCCCCTTTGCATAAAGGGCTTTACCGACGTTCTTCCAAAGCACGATTTCTTCCTCAGGAAGGGGCATCTTTCACTGGAGGTAGGGCAGCGTCTCAGAGTGCCGGCAGACGCTGAAATACGGGCTTTTACACGGCAAATGAGGCATTTTTACCAAGATTGGTACAAAAAATGATAATATATTCGGGTATGAAAAGATATATACTGATTCTTGCAGCAGTGCTTCTTCCCATAATTGCAGAAGCACAGATTAAGATTTGGGACGGTACGTCCTGCGCGGCAAAGCAGGTAACCCTAACGGAATACCTTCCGGAAGGGAAGCCCATCGCGGCCATCATCGTTTGCCCCGGCGGAAGTTATCACTGGCTTGACCAGAAGAGTGAAGGCGCAATGGTTGCAGAGGCTCTTGCTAAGGAAGGCTATGTGGCCTACGTACTCCGTTACCGCGTTGCCGGTAAGCTTGAGTTTGTGTCCAAGTACCGCAGCGTCCTGAGGGGCCACCGCCATCCTGACATGATCTGTGACCTCCAGAGGGCAATACAGATTGTGAGAACCCGCTACAGCTGCCCTCTTGGCGTGATTGGTTTCAGTGCCGGCGGCCACCTTGCGATGATGAGTGCGGAGTTCTTTGATACCAATTACCTGGAGAAGTACAAGCTTAAACCCGCCGTTTCTCTGCGTCCGGATTTTGCCGCAGCCATCTATCCGGTTGTCACTATGAGTGACGACCGCTACGTGCACAAGCGTTCCCGCCTGGGCCTCCTTGGAGAACGCTATACCGGCAAGAAGGACCTCCGTGAATCCCTGTCAGTGGAGCTGAATGCCAGGGCCGATATGCCCCCGGTATTCATCCTTAACTGCCAGGACGACGAAGTAGTGGATTACCACAACTCCGTGCTGCTTGACTCGGCCTTAAGCTCTAAACACGTGCCTCACCACTATATCCAGTACGCTGAAGGCGGTCACGGCTTTGGAGTGAACCCGGAAAAGTACACAGAAGAAACCCAGAACTGGTTCCAGGAATTCATCTCCTGGCTCCACAATATGTCCTTCTAGATGAATAATGATATAGAATACAAAAGTGCGGAAGAGATAAAATCCTTCCAGGAAGGGCTGCTCAAAGAGGCTCTGGAATACCTGCAGGCCAATTCCAAGTATTACCGCAGGATGTTTCAGAAGTGCCATATAGAGATTGACCGCATCAAAACCATAGAGGACCTTCAGAAGATTCCTTTCACTGAGAAAAAGGATCTTCAGCTGTTCAACGACGAATTCCTCTGCGTGCCCAGGGAGAAGGTGATTGACTATATAACCACATCCGGCACTATGGGAGATCCCGTCACATTCGGGTGCACGGAAAAGGATCTCCAGAGGCTTGCATTCAATGAGAAAAAGAGTTTTTCCTGCGCAGGTGTAAGCCCCGGGAGCATAGTGCAGCTCATGGTTACGCTGGATAAGCGTTTCATGGCCGGCCTTGCCTATTTCCTTGGCATCAGGGAACTGGGCGCGGGCGTCATCCGCGTTGGTAACGGCATTCCGGAACTCCAGTGGGACACAATCCAGCGCCTGAAACCGGACACCATAATGTGCGTGCCCTCCTTTATCCTGCGCCTTATCCAGTGGGCCGAGGACCATGGCATTGATTACAAGAACTCATCCATCAAGCGTATCATCGGCATAGGCGAGGGCCTTAGGGAACAGGATTTATCCCTCAATCTCCTTGGCCGCCGGATCAAGGAAAAATGGGACGTGGAGCTATATGCAACCTATTCATCCACCGAGATGGGTGCAACATTCTCTGAATGCCCATATGCATGCGGTGGCCACGTTCATCCTGAACTGGTGATTGTGGAGATTATCGGCCCGGACAATATGCCCGTACCGGACGGTGAAGTGGGTGAGATTGTGATCACCACCCTTGGTGTAGAAGGTATGCCGCTCCTCAGGTTCCGCACCGGAGATATGGCCGCCAAGATAACCCAGCCCTGCAAATGTGGCAGGAACAGTTTCCGTCTCACCCCCATAGTGGGAAGGAAGAACAATATGATAAAGTTAAAGGGCACAACGCTTTACCCTCCGGCACTCAACGACGTCCTGGACAACACCCCTTACGTGGAGAACTACGTCATAGAGGTCCTGGATTCAGATGCCGGAACGGACGATGTCCTTGTGAAGATCGGTCTCAAGTATGAGCCTGAATTTGACTGCGTAAAGGACCTCAAGGACCGTTTCCGCTCAAGGGTAAGGGTTGCTCCGCGCATAGAGATCCTGCCCGTTCCGGAGATTCATGCCATAAATTATCCCGCGAAGTCCCGTAAACCCGTAAAGTTTGTTGACAAGAGAGCCCCGAAACATGTTTGACGATATACGCCCGTACAATGACTCTGAAATCCCTGCGGCAATGCAGAGGATAGTCTCCGACAAATATTTCCCGCTGGTATGTGATTTCCTTTTCCCGGAAAAGCCCATCCACGAGATTGCCGGTATTATCGGAAGCTGCCGAACAACTGAAGAGTTCCAGAGAAGGTTCATGTACAAAGCCATCTACTCCGTTGTGGACAAGACCACGGATGGTCTTTCAGTGGAGGGGATGGAAAGGCTGGACCCAGGCACTGATTACCTTTTTGTGTCAAACCACAGGGACATTATGCTGGACGCGGCATTCCTCCAGGTTCTCCTCCTGGATGCAGGCAGGCGCACTTCTGAAATTACTTTCGGAGCAAATCTAATGCAGGGGCAGCTGGTCATTGATACCGGGAAAAGCAACAAGATGTTCCGCATTGAAAGGCCCACTACAGTTACATCTCCACGGGATTTCCTCCTGAAGTCCCGCTATGTCTCCGAGTACATGCACTACGCTATCAGCGAAAAACATGAGAGCGTGTGGATAGCCCAGAGAAACGGACGCACAAAGGACGGGCTTGATTCCACGGACCAGGGCATCATCAAGATGTTCGGCCTTGGAGGCGGTCAGGACAAGGTAGAGGCCCTTGCAAGCCTTAATATCTGCCCCCTTGCCATATCTTACGAATGGGAGCCCTGTGACCTTCTGAAGGCCCTGGAGCTCTACGCCAAATCCTCCGGCCAGCCGTATGTGAAAAAGCCGGGAGAGGACCTGAATTCCATCCTGACGGGCATCACCCAGAAAAAGGGAAGGGTGCACCTGGCGGTGACGGAGCCCATAAGAAAGGAAGAGCTTGAAGCTCTCCGGGGACTCAGTTCATCGGCCTTCAACAGGGAAGTGGCGGCTCTCCTTGACAGCCGCATAAAGGATGCATACCGCCTCTGGCCCACAAATTACATAGCCAAAGACATCCTTGACGGCAAACGCTCTCACTCATACACGGATTCGGAACTGAAGGCCTTCAAGAAATATATTTCCGATATTTCCCGGGATTATCCGCCGGAACTTAAAGACATTTTACTTTCAATTTACGCCGGTCCGCTATTGTAATTTAGGCTCAGTTTTAGTACCTTTGCCCCATTAATTTCAGCCCAAAGATATGGTACAGGTATATTGCAAAAACACCAAAGAGTCCAAGCGTTTTCCGGAGGGCACCTCACTTGCCCAAATGCTCTCTGAGTTCAACCCCAGCCTGCCTTATCCCGCAGTGTCTGCAAAGGTGAACAACGTATCACAGGGCCTGAAATTCAAGGTTTACCAAAATAAGGACGTAGAATTCATGGACGTCCGTGAAGCGAGCGGAATGAGAGTGTATTGCCGCTCGCTTGCTTTTTTACTGTACAAGGCTGCCGTAGACCTTTTCCCGGATATCAAGCTGTATATGGAGCATCCTATCGGCCACGGAATATTCATCCATCTGAGAAAGGCCGATAATTCGGAGATCACCATGGAGGAGATATCGGCCGTAGAGGCAAGGATGAAGGAGCTGGTAGAGAAAGACATGCCCTTCCACCGCTACGACGTCCAGACCGACAAAGCCATCAAGGAATTCCGCAAGAGCGGCTACATGGACAAGGTGAAGCTCCTTGAGACAAGCGGTGAGGCCTATACGGACTATTACACCCTTGGAGAAACCTCGGACTATTATTACGGCAAGCTTGTCCCCAGCACCGGATATCTTACCGTGTGGGATATCAAGCCATACAAGGACGGTCTTGTGCTTCTTGGGCCTTCAAAGGAGGATCCCACAAAGGTGGCCGATTTCATTGACCAGCCCAAGACCTATGAGATTTTCCAGGAAGCACTCCGCTGGAACATCATAATGGGCCTCAATACCGTAGGAGACGTCAATCAGGCATTTCTGAACGGCCATGCCAGCGAACTTATCCAGATAGCGGAAGCCCTCCAGGAAAAGAAGATAGTGAAGATAGCAGAGGAAATAGAGCGCCGTAATCGCGGCGAAACCCCTCTTAAGGTGGTCCTTATCACCGGCCCTTCATCTTCCGGCAAAACCACTTTCTGCAAGAGGCTTTCAATCCAGCTCAAGGCCTGCGGTCTCAAGCCCATCTCAATTTCTACGGACGACTATTTTGTGAACCGCGTGGACACTCCCAAGTTCCCGGACGGCTCCTATGACTTCGATAATTTTGATACCGTGGACCACGCCCTCATGGAGAGCCATATCATGGCCCTTATCAACGGTGAGGAGGTAAACGTCCCGGAATACAACTTTGTGACGGGTCTTCGCGAATACAACGGAAAGGTCCTGAAACTGGAGCAGGGGAGTATCCTCCTCATTGAAGGCATCCACGCCCTTAATCCAGCCCTTACATCAGACATTCCGGAAGAATCCAAGTTCAGGATTTTCATCAACACCCTCACAGGCACCAACCTGGACGACCACAACGCTATTCCCACCAGCGACAACCGTCTTCTGAGACGTATTGTCCGTGATTACAACAAGGGCGCCTTCACCGCCAGGGAATCAATCTCCAACTGGCAGAACGTACTGGATGCTGAGGAAAAGTGGATCTATCCCTATCAGGAGATGGCCGATGTAATGTTCAACAGTGCCTATCTCATTGAGTTTGCAGTAATGAAAAACCACGCAGAGCCCATTCTGCGTAGTGTTCCCCAGAACTGTCCGGAGTACAGTGAGAGCCACCGCCTCCTGAAGTTCATCCATTACTTCACACCCGTTCCGGATAAGGAAATTCCGGCAACTTCGTTGCTCCGAGAATTTATCGGCGGTTAGTCAATCTTTACGTCCTGCTGCTCAAGGTAAGCAACAACGTCAGCAACAGTCTCGAATTTTGCGAGGGCCTGGTCCGGAATCACAATTCCGTACTGGTCCTCGATTCTCATGAGGAGCTGGAGGATATCAAGGGAATCGGCCCCAAGGTCTTTCTTGATAAGTGACTGGGGAGTGATCTTGGAAGGGTCCAGCCTCAGTTGCTTTGCAAGGATTGCCTGTACTTTATCAAACATAGTAGTTGTATTATTCTTCGTAGTGATCGTATTTTGATATTTCGGCCTCAATCTTAGCCGAGAGCTTACTTACCTCCATCCTGTAGGCCTGTTCGATGCATTTTTCAACGGCTATGGCCTTTGAGGAACCGTGACCTTTCACAACAACCTTGGAGGTTCCCAGGAGGACGCTTCCGCCGTAGTTCTGGTAGTTCATGAACTCCTTCATGTCCGTAAACATCTGCTTCATAAGGAGCGCTCCCATCTTGTATATGGTGCGGCTGAAAATCTCCTTCTTGAGCTTTTTCAGAAGCTCCAGGGCGGTTCCTTCCGTTGTTTTCACAAGGACGTTTCCGGAGAAACCATCGGCCACAACAACATTGTAGTTTCCGGAAAGAAGGTCACGGCTTTCCATATTGCCCACAAAGTTTACGCCTTCCGTCTCCTGAAGGAGTTTATAGGCTTCCTGACGGGTTTCGTCGCCTTTCTCGGCCTCTTTCCCTACATTCAGGAGCGCTACGCGGGGCTTTTCCACGCCGTAGACGTTCTCCATATAGAGGGAAGCCATTATTGCAAACTGCCTGAGGTGGGCGGGGGTCACCTCCACGTTGGCGCCGCTGTCGCAGATACCCACAATGCCTCCGTCCATAGTGGGGAGGATGGGGCAGAAGGCGGGGCGGATAACGCCGGGAATGCGGCCAAGGCGTACCAGGGCGCCGGTTACTAGGGCTCCGGTAGATCCTGTGGAAACCATGGCCGATATATCGTCGCGGTCCCTCAGAAGGATGATGGCCTTCATCATGGAGGAATTGCGCTTGAGACGAACCACATCAGTGGGTTTTTCGTCGCAGCCAATGACCTCGGGGGCATGAATAATCTCTACGCGGGAAGAGTCATAGGTCTTTCCCTGAAGCTCCTTCTGAAGGATGGCCTCATCTCCACAGAGCATCACGTAGAGTTCCGGATTCTTGGCAAGTGCTGCCAGGGCGCCCTCTACGGGTGCCTGAGGGCAATGGTCTCCGCCAAAGCAGTCTATAAGGATCTTAATCATAGGGGTTTCACGTAAGCACGGTAACGTTTGGGAACTTCACGTTTGAAGCGCTTCCACTGGTTCTGGATGGCATAGTTGTCTTCCAGGTTGATGCAGGTATCGGCATACTTCAGCGTAGGGGAGTCCTTGAGCATCTTCATTATAGCAAGGGAAAGGGCGGCCGATACACCACGGTTCAGGTATTCGGGATCTGCGCCGATGATGCAGAGATTCAGGCAGTCCGGTTGGAGTTTGCACTTGAGGAAACGGACGGCAACTCCGGGGGTGATATGACCCCTGGTGCCCTGGAATGCCCTGTTGAGGGAAGGAATAGCAAGGCCGAAGCAGACGGGTTTGTCATTCTCGTCAAGGATGATGGCGGAATACTTGGGGTCTATCACAAGGCCGAAGTTATCAAGCATGAGCTTACGCATGCCCTCGGTAAAAGGCACGGTCCCATAGAGGCCTTCATAGGACATATCCATGAGGTTGAAGATGCCGTCGGCATACTTACGCATGAAATCGGCCCCATTCCTTGACTCCCCAAAATGGAGTTTGTAGCGCTTGAAGATGAAGTTCACAAGCTGCTCCATTTCCTGAAGCGTTTCTTCAGATTCCGGACCATAAAGGAAAGAACCAGTGTAATCTACCTCTTTCTTGAACCCCAGGGCCTCTATGTGCTTCTGGTAATAGGGGAGGTTATATGTGGTCACAAAGGTGCCGGGAACATCAAAGCCTTCAATGAGGAGGCCTTCCTTCTCTAGGTCCGAGTAGCCGATGGGTCCCTGGATTGTATCCATACCTTTCTCCCGAGCCCATCCTTCGGCCTTTTCAAAGAGGGCCTTGAAGACTTCTGCGTCGTCAATTGCCTCAATACGGGTGAAGCGCGCGCGCTTCTCCCCGTTCTTGGCATTGGCATCCCTCTGGATTATGCCCTGGATGCGCCCTGCCATCTTTCCGTCCTTGTAGGCGTTGAAAAAAACGGAGTCGCAGCTTGAGTTATAAACGTAATCCTTGCGGAAAATCTTTTTCTCGTCCATGTACATGGGCGGGATGTAGTACGGATTGCCCTTATAAAGGTCCAGGGGGAAGTTCAGGAATTCCCTGCGCTGCTTCCCGGTTTTAACTTCTTCGACAGTAATCATAGTCTATCTATGTATGGCGTGGAAACAAACTCCTACGCCGTTGGGGCCGCAGTGGCTGCCGGCGGTGGGATTCACATCAACGTATACAATATCCTGGGGACCATACTTTTCAGTGATCATAGCGCCAACCTGCCTTGCGATTTCGGGGGAGTCGGTATGGCCGATGCAGATGCGGTGCTTATCAATCTCATCTCCAATCTCTCCAACCTTGTTCACAAGGTAAACCATAGCGTTGTTACGGCCCTTGGCAGTGCCCACGGACACCATCTTGCCTTCCTGGCTCATATGGATGAGGGGACGCACGCCTATAAGGGTGCCCATTGTGGCGGCAAGTCCGCTCACACGGCCGCTGCGACGGAAGAACTTGAGGTCATCGGCAAAGAAGTACATCGCAAACTTGTCAACCTCGGTCTTTGCCCACTCAAGGATCTCATCAAGGGTTTTTCCGGCTTTCACAAGGTCACCGACCTCACGCACTATTGCATAGGAGATGGTGGTGATGCCCTTGGTGTCAATTTCCTCAAAACGGGCCTTGGGATACTTCTCCTTGAGTTCTGCTATGGCCTGGTCCATGGCGTCGAAGGTGTTGGTCATGGCCCTTGAGAAGTGCACATAGAGGATATCGTTGCCTTCAATGAAATCCTTTATGAAGTAGTTCATGTACTGCTCCTTGGAGATGGCGCTGGTGGTAGGGAGGACTCCGCCTCTCAGCGTATCATAGAAGGCGTGAGCGTCAAAAGTCTCAAAATCCACGTAAGGATAAGTGGTCTTAGCCTCAATGCTGTAGGGCATGGAGATGAGCTTGTAACCGTATTCTTCCGCTATTGACGGATAGAAATCGGTGTCGGTGTCGGTGTAAAGTTTTAGCATATCAGTAATATATAATCATATACAGGTTGGCCGCCATCAAGAAGGATGACTTCGGTGGCGGGATACTCTTTTTCAAAGGCCGATTTAAGAGCTTCCGCTTCATCCATGGGAACATCTTCACCCTTGAAGATGATGAAGATATCGGCCTGTCCGGCATTTAGTTTTGCCGCAAGTTCCTTGAGGGCATCAGGGCGGGAAGGGGAGCCTGTGAGGAGTTCTTTTCCGCTGAAGCCCACATAGTCTCCGGTTTTGGCTATCTCCGTATCACGGATGGCCCTTGATATCATTCCGGTGGTAACCGATGCCGCAGCCCCTTCAAGGGTGGCCTTAAGGTCTTCCAGGGGAAGCTCTGGATCCAGATTTGCAAGGGCATAATAGCCTTCAGAGATGGTCTTGGTGGGGATTACCACAATCTTAGACTTCTCATATAGGGTACTTGCCTGATTTGCCGTTAGGATGATATTGGAGTTATTTGGGAATACAAATATGGTTTCTGCATCCACGGAGTCAAAGGCCTCCAGGAAACGCTCCACGGAAGGATTCATAGTCTGGCCACCCTCTATCACGGAATCGGCCCCCATTTCCCTGAAACTGTCCGTGAGGCCCTTACCGGCCGCTACGGTAACAATTCCAAGAGCCTTACGGGTGCGCTTGAAACGCTCGTCCATATGGTTCTCGTGGTGCTGGAGTGTCATATTCTCAACCTTTATGGTAAGGAATTCGCCCCACTCACGGCACTTTGAAAGGATAGCTCCGGGGTCCTTTGTGTGGACGTGTACCTTTATGATGCTGCCGTCACGGAAAAACACCAGGGAATCTCCCTGAGCAGCCAGCCAGTCATGGATAACAGATTCGTCAAAAGTGTCAAGGTCCACTTTGGAGCGCTGGAGCCTGAGGAGGAACTCCGTGCAGTAGCCAAACTCAAGGACGCTGTCCTCAGTAAAGGCATTGAAATCCACCTTTGCGGCAGGAACACCCTGGGAGGAAGGAATGTTCTCAAAAACAATCTCACCCTTAAGGGCGGCCCTCATACCTTCACCTATGCAAAGAAGGCCCGCGCCGCCGCTGTCCACAACTCCTGCCTTCTTGAGGACGTCAAGAAGTTCCGGAGTGTGCTGGAGGCTGAGGTCCATTCCGGCAATCCAGAGGTCCAGGAATTCTTCAATGGTGGAGGATCCTTCTGCGGCATCAACACCCTCTCTCATCACGGTGAGGATGGTGCCTTCTACGGGCTGGGAAACGGCAGTATAAGCCTCTTTGACACCGGAGCGCATTGCAGAGGTAAACTCCTTTATATCGGCCTTTTTAAGCCCGTCCAGGCCTTTGGATATGCCGGCGAATATTCGGGAGAGGATAACGCCCGAATTTCCGCGTGCGCCAAGTAGCATCCCGGCCGATACAGCCTTTGCCATCTCTCCAAGTGTGGCACCGGTGGCAGAAGTTCCGGCCTCCATAGTCATAAGCATATTGTCTCCCGTATCCCCATCAGGGATAGGGAAGACATTGAGGTCATTGATGGTTTGGCGGTTTTCCGACAGACGGGCGGCACCGCCGCGTATAAGGTTTAGGTAGGTTTCTGCGTCAAGTATCATTTTTCCTCGTCAGGTATTCTGAACCTGCGCCTGAGGGCGGGCACCTTGCAAAGGAGGCGGAAGGCCCAGGGCTGCAGGGAGTATGTAATCAGTATGGTGGAGGCCATACCGATGAGAGTAATAATGCCAATTGAATGGATTGAGGGGTGTTTTGCAAAGATAAGGGATGTCACCACTATCACCAGAACGGCTGCACTGTAGAAGATGGCCACCTTGTGGAATTCCAGCATATCCCGCTGGCCCGTACGCGCTTCCTTCAGAAGGCCCTCCATCACAAATATGCTGTAATCTACGCCGATACCGTAGATAAACGTTGCGATAACGATGTTTATGAGGTTGAACTCAAGACCGAATATGGACATGAAGCCCTGCATCACGAACCAGCTTATGAACATGGGGAAGAACGCGATGAGCGCAATCCAGAGGTTCCTGAAGCTGATGAGGAGTACTATGAGCACAAACAGGGAGGATATCCATACGGTGGTATTGAAGTCGTCGTGAACGATCTCCACCATGTCACGGCAATAGAAGAAGGGCTCCAGAACTATCACGTTGGGGCATTTTGCAAGGGTCCCCCACACGACGTCCCTCACAGGCTCGGGATATGAGACGTCCGTGAACACCATATATCGGCCACTTTCCTGGCGCTCAATGTAGTTGGACATAAGGCCCGGAGGAATGATTCCGGATTCAAAGAGATTTCCGGGTTCGTATTTGGCTTCCAAAAGGGAGGTGAATGTGTCGAACATATCTCCAGGGAGGCCGTGCTTCACGCCGGATTCCCTGAGATCCCTCTTCAATTTGGCCACCTTGCCCCTTGTCCAGAAGGCGTTCCAGGCGGCTATCCTTTCTTCCTGGTCCTTGGTAGAGTGGAAGAGAAGGCCTGTGACAGTGGACCAGGATTTGGCCACACCCGCTTCTTTGAGGGAATCAAGGGTCTTGAACATTCCCTTGTTGTATTCCAGGGCATCGTCAAGGTTATCGGCATAAGCGGCGAAGTACTGGTGGGAATAACCGTCCGCATTCTTTGCATTGTAGAGGTCCTGGCTTTCCGTGAGGGCGGGATCATCGTAATCCAGATTACGGAGGTCTGAGTCAAACTTCACGCGAGGGCTAAGGGCTACACCTACGATTATGAAGAGGATAAGCGTGCCGATAATCCATTTATTGCTGTCCCAGGGCAGATTATTGATCTTGTCCACAAGCGGGAATCCCTTTACCTTCTTGTAATGGATCTGGTCTGCGCTCATGAAGTGAGGCAGGAAGATAAGGGCGAAAAGGGTGCTGCCGATGAGGGAGAAGGTCGCAAACAGGCCGAAATCCCTTAGAAGGTCACTCTCAGTAAAGAGGAGGCCCATGAAAGCGCCGATGGTGGTGAGCATACCAAGGAAGACGGGCGTGCTCTCTTCCCTGAGCATGGTTTCTACGCTGCCTACGTAATAGAAATGAATGAGAATATGCAGACAGTAACTGATTGCAACGCCAAGGATGATAGCACCGAAGCCCAGGGCCATAAGGGATACATAACCCTTAATCCAGTAAATGCAGGCAAGGGAGAACAGAGCTCCGTACACCACGGGCACCACCTGCTGCCACACAAACCTGAAGGAGTGGAAACTCAGGATCATCATTATGAGGATCACCAGGAGGGACAGGCCCACCGTCCACACAAGGTCCATCTTGATGGTGCTGGCATTGGAGTAACTTGCCTGAGGATTGCCGTGAATAAGGATCCTTACATCCGGATTCTCCTGGCAGTAATCCTTTGCAGCCCTTGTGAGGAGGTTATTGAATTTTGTGGCAACGCCGGAATTCGTATAACCGAAGGAGGGGGAGAGGAAGGCCAGGGCCACGGTTTTGTCCGGGCAGAAAAGGTGCCCGTCTTCTATGGCGAAGCCGCCCATGGCAGAATCTTCTCCCATAATGCCCGGAAGAAGGATGTCCCTGAGGCTCAGGGGATCCATGGCAACCATCTGGGACAGTTCTCCGGTTTCATCTTCCATCACCATCTCATAGTTGACGGCCATGACGGAATCTATCCTTTCCCTGGAGAGGGATTCCTCTATGGATGGATACCACGCAGGATCCACGAAGGTAGGAAGATATGAAAGGGCGAAGTCCATGGCCGATAATGCCATATCGGCCTCAAGGGTGCACAGGAGATTGTTTATGAAATGGGTTGAACTGTCCCTTTCAAGGATTATGTTGCAATACTCCTCCATACATTCCCCAAGGCGGAGAGGGTCTACGGGATCTTCCGGATTTGCCGATGTGAGCTGGAGGAAAACCTTATCCTTAAGGCTCATATCCGTGAAAGCCATCTCATTTGAGGTGGCGCTGTGGGGGAGGAGTTTGATGATGTCTTCCTCAAAGCGAAGCTTGAAGCCGAAGTAGGCGAACACAACCGCCGAGGCTATCATCAGAATATACATCAGGGCCTTGTGGGCCTTGAAGAAATGGTAAATTGGGAGAAAAATCCTGTGCATCTAGTTTGGGTTCAGAGTTTATCCATAGCGGTGAAAATCCTTTTGCGGACTTCCTCTATGGTTCCGGTGCCGTCTATCTCATAGTATTTATCCGCTTTGCGGTAGAAATCTATAAGGGGCTCCGTCTTTGCGTGATAAGTGCGGATTCGGTTCTCTACGACCTCCGGCCTGGCGTCATCGGCGCGGCCTTCAATGTTGGCCCTATGGGCTATGCGTTCCTGGATAAGTGAATCCGGAATCATTATCGAGACACATCCTGTGACAGATTCTGAGCTTTTTGAAAGCATAGAATCCAGAGCCTGGGCCTGGGCTATTGTACGGGGGAAACCGTCAAGGAGGAAACCGTCCACACCCTTTGTGTCACGGAATTTAGCCTCTATCATACCTTCCACTACAGAATCCGGGACAAGGTTTCCGGCCTCAATGAGGCTCTTTGCCTGAAGACCCAGGGGAGTTCCTGCCGCAATTTCTGCACGGAGGAGTTCTCCGGTGGAAAGGTGGCAAAGGTTATAGCGTTCTACCATTGCACCGGCCTGTGTGCCCTTGCCTGCTCCGGGAGGGCCGAAAAGAACAAAGTATTTCATGGCTATGAGTCTAGTACGTAAATGTCTTCTGTATTTCTTCCAAGCTCATTGTAATCCAGGCCGAACCCCACGATGAAACGATTGGGGATGCTCATGGCCACATAATCCAGCTTGACGTCTTTCTTGTAGACTTCCGGCTTGAGGAGAAGGGCGGTGACAAAGATTTTTGCCGCTCCAAGATCCTCCAGCAGGTTTTTAAGGGTGACGATGGTGTTGCCGGTATCCACGATGTCTTCCACCACGATGACATCCCTGCCCTTGAAATTGGCTATACTGGGCGGGAGTTCAGCCTTTACTTCACCGGTTGACTTGGTGCCCTGATAGGACGTGAGCTTGAGGGCCTTGAATTCCAGAGGGAAGGTGAGACGCTTGAGAAGCTCTGCCGCATACATCACGGCACCGTTGAGGGTGCACAGCATAACGGGGGGATTAGAGTCTGTGTAGGAGGAGAAATCCTTGTTCATACGGGCGGCCACCTGGTCAATGGCCTTCTCTATTTCCGAGTTGGGAATAAAGATTTTGAACGTTTTGTCCTGTAAAGTGATCTTTTTTTCCATAGGAAAAATCAGTACGTTTTGCAAATTTAACAAAAAACATCAAAAAAAACACGTGAAACAACACAAGTTATCAACACCCCCTTTAAAATACGCTATTTCTTTGGTAATTTGGCAGATATGAGAAAGCTGTTGAGCATAGTTCTGTGCGTGTTTGCGCTCCCCGTCGCGGCGCAGGATCAGGAGGTCCTGAAGGCAGCCATGCTGCTTGGCGGTGCCAGTTCTGAAGAGGAAGTAGACGAGTCCCTAGTGGACCAGTTGGAAGCCCTTCGCGGAAGGCGCGTGAGGGTGAACTCGGACCATCTGCGTGCATCGGCCATCCTGAGCGATTACCAGGTGGCGGTTATAAGGGATTACAGGGCTACCTCCGGGGATATCCTTTCCTGGACGGAACTCTCTCTCTTAGAAGGATTTACAGAGGCCGATGTAGAAGTTCTACGGTCCTTCCTCTCCCTTGAATCCTCACGCCTTCCCGGGGCGGCCGATACCGTGAAGATAAAAGGCCAGGCGCTCCTTCGGGGAACGCTTAATTCTGCCGGCGGGAAAGTGAAGATGACCGGGCGTACATGGAGGGCAGGCGGAGCTGTAAGATGCGGAGACGGATTTAGGAAATGGGACGGGACGTTCTATGGGGAAGCCACACTCCATAACCACCGCATAGTGGCAGGGGATTACAAGGTCCGTTTTGCCGAGGGTCTGGGTCTGTGGACCGGCTTCTCGATGGATAACCTATCAACAGTGGATGCCTTCCTAAAACGTGCCCAGGGCGTATCTCCGGCGTGGTCATTCTCCAGTTCCGGAGTTCAGAGAGGACTTGCCTATGAGTACTCTTCCAGGCACTGGAGGGCTCAGGCGTTCGGCTCCTTTGACGGAACTTTAGGGGCCCGGGGAGAATACCTGGGAAAGCATTTTCAAGCGGGTTTTACCGCTGCCTCGGGGCTTTTGTTATCGGCCGATGCCAAGGTAAATCTGAGGGGCGTGATAATAAGCGGGGAAGTGGCTTTCAGGAATGGGTCATTAGCGGGAAAATCGGCCCTTAAGGCATCCCTGGGGGAATATTTCCGCCTTGCGGTGCAGGGGAGGGTCATTCCCGTCAGATACTCCGGGAAAAAGAACGGGGAGTACGCCGTGGCGGCAGGACTGGAGTTTAACAACCGCAAGGTTCTGGCTTCCCTCACTGCCGATGCATCAATGCTTCCCATCCCATACAAGGATCCGGACCGTTTTCAGCTTCGGATTTACGCGCGCTCGCTCTGGAACATATCGGATATATGGTCCCTGGAAGGGAGGGTTACTGAACGATACCGTAACTATGAAGCGCCAAGAACGGCCGTAAGGCTACATCTAAGCCGTCTCCAGGGGCCATGGAATGCCAATCTAAGGGGAGAGGTAGTGTTCTGTGAGAAAACGGGATTTCTCTCATACCTGGAGTCCGGATACAAGGGTGAGGTATTTACAGCCTGGCTCAGACTGACAGGCTTTTTCATTGACAGGTGGCCAGACCGGATATATGTCTATGAACGCGACGCTCCTGGCAGTTTCTCCGTGCCTGCATACTATGGGAGAGGAGCTTCATTATCGGCCACAGGAAATATAAAGCACCGGTTTAAATATTTTACCTTAAAGTTCTATTTAAGAGGAGCATACACATTCAAAAACGGGAGCAAACCAGCCCCCGTCCTGAATCTTCAGCTTATGATGGATATCTAGCGCTTCCCAACCTTCAGGCGCTGGCCGATGGAGATGCGGTCACTCCTGAGGTTATTCCAGGATTTAAGCTGCTTTACGGTGCAGTGATATTTCTTTGCAATGTGGCTCAGGGTATCTCCGGACTTAACCTTGTAGTACACCCAGGATGTGCCTGCAGAAGTTTGGACGGGCCGGCCGTTCACAACCTCCCGGCCGTCAGTGATCTTGCCACCCAGAAGGACATCGGCCTTATACCTTACTATTGAATCCTGCATGTCCATGAAGGTGCCGCTGTAGGCGAAGGGGAGACGGATCACTTCATCGGCCCCGGCGGCAGGGACGTAATCCTTGAAATACTGCGGATTAAGGTCACGGATGTCGTCCATGGGGATGCCCATTACCTCTGAGATCTGCCTCAGGTGGATATTCCTATGGACGTGGAAGGTGTCCACATACTCCGGGACGGCGGCAGGATCCGGCCTGATTCCGTATTCCTTTGCGTAGTTTATGGCATACATGGCACCCACAAGGGCGGGTACGTAGCCCCTTGTCTCACGGGGGAGGTAATCATACACTTTCCAGTAATCAGTGCTTCCTCCGGCCCTTTTGATGGCTTTATTGACGTTTCCGCTGCCGCAGTTGTAGGCCGATATCGCAAGCGGCCAGCTCCCGAAGATGGCATATGCGTCCTTGAGATACCTGCAGGCTGCATCAGTGGAGAGAACGGGATCCATTCTCTCATCAATGTATGAATTCACCCTGAGGCCGTAACTGAGACCTGTGCGGTACATGAACTGCCACAGGCCTTTGGCGCCGTAAATGGACTCCGCCCTGGGATTCAGATGGCTCTCTATGACTGCCATATACTTGAGTTCCAGCGGAAGGCCGTAACGGTCAAGGGTCTCTTCAAAGATTGGGAAGTAATACTCACCGAGTGAGAGGATTTCGGCCATTCTTTTGGGCATCTTCTCACTGTAAAGGACCATATAATTTTTCACCGTCTCATTATAGGGGAGGGTAATGAAACTGTGCATCTTTTCCAGGCGGGCCATCAAGATGGAGTCCGGGACGTTGGTATTGAACCTCACCGAGTCCATATTGTACCCGGCATCAGGGGACTGCTGCTTTGACTGGCGGTGAAGATACCATCTCTGAAGAAGGGTATCCTTGTCCTGTGCATATAGAAAGCCCACTGAAAGGAATATACTCAGTGCGGCGAATAACAATCTTCTCATAATCAAAATCTTAACCCTACAGACATCCCAACTGACATACCGGCCTGGGGGACACCGCCCGTGGTTGCAAACTGAACGGGGGTAACAGCAGGTTCAATGTGCATGGAAATGTCATCGTTCACTTCAAAGTCCTGCATGTAGGCAAATACATTGGCGTCAATCACCTGGATAAGATAGGTAAGCGCCACGGCAAGGATAGAATAATCCCTGTACCTCCTGTATAGATCCCTGAAATACTTTGCGTTTTCTGCGCTGTACGGTGGCTTCTCTACCGTTGGATCCTCGGACGTAGCCTGGTCATATACAAATTTCCAGCGGTTATACTGAAGGTTGTTGTCCACTACAAAATTCAGTGAGCCTGCCATAATGCCAAGATACAGAGGCACTTTCCAGAATTCACCGTTATAAATCTGGCCTAATCCCGGCAGAAGCAGTGAATACACCGTGGAGCGGGCTGGTTCAGGGTGCTTGTCACTCTTGAAACACACCGCGCCGTCCATAAGGGAACCCCACCATACAAGTCCCGCGCCCACATATGAGAGGGTGCTGTATGTCTGGAAACGTGTATCACCGGTGTTTTTGTACAGGTTCCCGAAATGGATGCCACCGTAGATGCCAGCACCTATTCCACCGTAGATTATTGGCAGTTTCCAGTATTGTTTGTGGTAGATCTGGTTACCGCCTATGAAAATGGTGGACCCCATTGTGAGGGTTTTCAGTGAAGCCGTACGTTTGTGGGCAAGTCCGCCGAAGAACTCCTTGAAATCGAAAAGCTTGGTGGTATCAGTCTTTGTCTTTTCCGTAGTATCGGCATAAGTCTGAGTAAAGGCGTCGCGTTTAAATTGGTCGTCGCGGTACTGCGCGGCCAGGGGAAAACACAACGTAAGAGCTGTCAGGAGTGCTATGAGGCGGAAACCTCTCATCTGATGTCCAGGGCTTTGAGGAACTGCTCCATCTGGGCGTCTGAATCAAACTTGATTGTCATGGTGCCCTTGCCGTCACGGGTGCGCTTCAGGGAGATATTGTCTCCAAAATACTTACCCACATTTTCAAGGAGCCGGTAGTACATTTCAGGGAGTTCCTGTGCACCGTCTTCCTGGGCAGGTTCCTTCTTCTTGCCCATGGCCTTAATCTTTTCCTCAAGCTGACGCACTGAAAGCCCGTTTTTCACTATCATGTCGCAGAGCATCTCCTGGGTAGCGGCGTCTTCCACGCCGAGGAGAACCTTTGCGTGGCCAACACTCACAAGCCCTACCTTAAGGTCATGCTGAACCTTTGCGGGGAGTTTGAGGAGCCTGAGCTGATTGGCAACCGAAGCGCGTTTCTTGCCAACCCGGTCTGCCATCTGCTCCTGGGTTAGGCTGCACTCATCCATAAGACGCTGGTAACTCATGGCAACTTCTATGGGATCCAGATTCTCCCTCTGGATATTCTCCACAATGGCCATCTCCAGCATACCCTGCTCCGAGGCATCCCTGATATAGGCAGGTATCATGTCCATACCTGCCATAATGGAAGCACGATAACGGCGTTCACCGCTGATTATCTGGTACTTGTCTCCCTTACGGCGTACGGTTATGGGTTGGATAAGGCCGAAGGTGCGGATTGAATCGGCCAGTTCCTGCATGGCCTCCGATGCGAATGTCATTCGGGGCTGGTAGGGATTGGGCTCTATGAGGTCTATGGGAATACGGAGGACGTCGGAGGTGTCCTGGGGTTTGCCCTCAGTGGAAACAACTTCCTTGTTGATGTAACCAACGGGTTTTCTCAGTTCAGAGAGGTCTTCACCGCCCAGAAGGGCTCCAAGTCCCTTTCCAAGGCCATATTGATTCTTTGCTGCCATATTACTTGCTGTTCTTGTCCAGTACTTCCTTTGCAAGGTTCATATAATTGGAAGTACCGTTATTCATAACGTCATAGAGGATGATGGGCTTACCGTAGGAGGGAGCCTCGCTGAGACGTATGCTCCTTTGGATCACGGTATTGAACACCATATCCTGGAAATGGTCCCGGAGCTGGGCTACAACCTGGTTGTGAACCTTGGTGCGGCCGTCAAACATGGTTACCACAAAGCCTTCTATTGTAAGTGCCGGATTGATTCCGTTCTGGACCAGGCGGATTGTCTGGATAAGCTTTGCAAGGCCTTCCAGGGCAAAGAATTCAGGCTGGACGGGAATCATTACGGAATCTGCGGCAGTAAGGCAGTTGACCGTAATAAGGCCCAGGGAGGGGGAACAGTCAATGATTATGAAATCATAGTTGTCCCTGATGGGCTGAAGTGCTTTCTTTAGCACGGATTCACGGTCAGGGACATTCAGAAGCTCAATTTCCGCACCCACAAGGTTGATGTGGGAGGGAATCATGTGGAGCTTGGGAAGCTCAGTCTGGATAAGGGCGTCACTGGCCGATAATTTACCGATAAGAATCTCATACAGAGTACGGTGATCGCTGTTTTCAGGATCAAAATTAAGGCCGGAGGTGGTGTTGGCCTGAGGATCAGCGTCAATGATGAGGACTCTTTTTTCCAGGACCGCAAGAGAGGCGGCCAGATTGATTGCGGTTGTGGTTTTTCCCACACCGCCTTTTTGGTTGGCTATTGCAATAATTTTTCCCATAGAATGCAAAATTACAAAGAAATCTTTAGATTTCCTTGCAATTGTTCCACAAAGTTCCACGATTTTATTATACGGGGTCTACATCTATTACGATGTGACAGGAGTACTGCTGCTCAAAAGAAGTGACTTCTTTATAAAGGGCCTGCTTTCCGGCCGTGAGATTTTTATCACGTTTGAAGAAAACACGGATTTCGCCCTTTTCTGGCCCCAGGATCAGGGGATCGGAAAACGGCCTCAGAACCTCCTTGAGCCTGTTTCCAAGGAAACGGGCGCGGAGTTTCTGCCGATTGTCATCTGAATCTTTCAGTTCCAGTTTGACCATACGGGTGAACGGGGGATAGCCTGCCGATTGTCTTTCTGCAAGAAGAGAGTTAGCCACCTCTATGGAAAAGACAGGGTGCCTGGATTCCCTTGTCTGAATAACCAGAAGGCCGGTTTTACCCCTTAGCTGAGTGAACAACTGCACCGCACGTTCATCACTGCGGAAATCCTCACGGCCAAGAAGACCATCGGCCAGAAGGACCGCTATGATGGCATACTCTCCGGAAGGTATTGTCTTTACGGCATAAGGAGTGTCCAGCATTATGCTCCGGTCCAATGCACCAGGGAAAATGCTTTCCATTTCTTCTCGGACCTCCACAACCGCCGCCTTAGCACGGCATATCACAAGAGCTTTTCCACCACCATCCACAGCATCCTTCAGCCGGGCAAGAAGCTTTAGGGAAAAACTGCCGGACATACCCCTTTTCCTTTTCTCTGCCGATATATCCACAAGCATCACTTCCGGTTCCGGGCTATTATTAAAGCGCTGCTTTAGTTCAAGCCTAGTAAACAGGCCTGTTTCAGAATTATAAATAGACTCCAAAGATGGGCACGAGCTGCCAAGGATTACCTTTGCGCCATATAGCGAAGCAAGCATAATAGCGGTTTCCCGCGTATGGTATCTGGGGGCAGGTGAGTCCTGCTTGTAAAAGCTGTCCTGCTCCTGGTCCACGATGATAAGACCCAGGGCATCAAAAGGTATCCACAGGGCGCTTCTGGTGCCAATGACAAACACTGGATTTCCGGTTCTGGCTTCCAGGATAACATCCCTTCTCTTTGCCACGGTAAGACCGCTGTGATAGGGCATGACATCCGGAAAAACGGAAGCCACACGCTCTTCAAGTGCATTCGAAACCGAGATATCCGGAACCAGATACAAGACAGACTTTCCTTGCCTTATTGTATTAGCGGCCAATTTCAGGTAAACTTCCTTTTTCCCGCTGCCGCCTATTCCCTGAAGCAGTACTGTTTTGCCGGCATCAAATGCAGCAAGGGCAGCGCTGTAAACAGTTTCCTGCGAAGGGGAGAGAACTGGTTCCGAATTGATGGTGCTTCTGTCCTTTGTGGTCCACTTCTTGGGTGCAATCCGGTCCCTGAAATAAACGCCGTTGTAAACTTCCCCGACTGTGCACAGATAATAGCTTGCTATGGTGCGCCAGAACTTGAGTTCAAGAGGGGAGATTGGAGGTAGCTGGGCCACCTTGTCCAGTATGGGGTGTATGGAATCTTCCCTAAGGGCAGGATCAGGGATGACACCGGTTTTACTGACAATGCAGATGTACTCTTTTCCGGAGAAAATGACGCTCACTCTGTCTCCCACTGCCACATCCAGGCCCTCCGGGACAGAGTAAACAGGTTCCCAGTCCAGTTTTAGCGGGGCTATTACCTGAATATACTTTTTAGCGTTCATTTTCAATTAATATAACAAAATAGTTATGATTGATAACATTTATGTTACAAACCATGAAACGGCACTTTCTACCGCTTTCAGGTACAAATATAAGGAAAATCGGCCTATGTCCAATATGTCAATTTGTCAGAAGGTTTGATATGGCAGCTTTTTTGATTATCTTTGTGTGTTTAAAGCAACATTACCTATATGATTACTCACGATTTGAGGCTCATCGCAGACGCAATCCTGGACAAGAAAGGAGAGGACGTAGTATCCCTTGACCTTAGGGCTATAGACGGTGCCATCACAGACTACTTTGTTGTGTGCAGCGGCTCTAACACCACCCAGGTTGGCGCCATATCTGACAACATAGAGGAAAAGATGAAGGAGGAAGGCCACCGTCTCCTCCGTTCCCAGGGAGAGGGGAATAATTTCTGGATCATCCAGGATTATGGAAACATAGTTGTCCACATCTTCCTCAAGGAATACAGGGATTTCTACCGCCTGGAAGACCTCTGGTCAGATGTCCCCCGCAAGGAATACCAGTTTCGCAAGAGCACTAAATCGGCAAAAAAAGAGGACTAAATGGCAAAGAAGACTATAAGTTTCAACTTTTCCTGGTTCTACGTCCTGCTGCTACTGGGAATAGGCTACATGCTTTTCTCAAACCAGCGCACCGCAGCGCCGGAAAAGATTGAGTGGGCAGAAGTCCAGAATATGATTGAAAGCGGAGACATTGCAGAGATAACCTTTATCCGCAATGACTTCAAGGGAGAGGTTAAGGTCAGGCCTGAACGCCTTGCAAAGTATTCAGACAAATTCCACGGCGGTCAGCCACCAAGGCGCGCCCCTCATTTCTATTTCCTGGTTTCCACCAAATTCGACCCTGAAACCCAGTTTCAGGAACTGAACTCCAAACTAATTCCTCAAGACCAGTTCAAGGTCATTATGAAGAATCAGGAACGGGTATGGATGGATATACTCCAAATGATCCTTCCTCTCCTTATCCTTGTGGTGTTCTGGATCCTTATGTTCCGTGGTATGAACCGTGGGGCAGGTGGCCCCGGCGGTCCCGGAGGTGGCGGTTTCAACCCCTTCAATACTGGTAAATCCACCGCCAAGGAAGCAGATAAAGGCCAGGTAAACGTTACTTTCAAGGATGTTGCGGGTCTTTACGGAGCCAAGGAAGAAGTGATGGAGATTGTGGATTTCCTCAAGAATCCTTCAAAATACACCGCCCTTGGCGGTAAAATCCCCAAGGGAGCCCTTCTTGTAGGCCCTCCCGGAACCGGTAAAACCCTCCTTGCAAAGGCTGTGGCAGGGGAGGCCAATGTTCCTTTCTTCTCAATCTCCGGATCGGACTTCGTTGAGATGTTCGTGGGGGTAGGTGCATCCCGCGTAAGGGATCTCTTCCGCCAGGCAAAGGAAAAGGCCCCGTGCATTGTCTTCATTGATGTAATTGATGCCGTAGGCCGCGCAAGGGCCAAGAACGGAGGTTTCTCGTCCAACGATGAACGTGAGAACACCCTTAACCAGCTCCTTACTGAAATGGACGGTTTCGGCACCAACAGCGGCGTCATAGTCCTTGCCGCCACCAACCGTTCCGACATCCTTGACCAGGCCCTCATGCGTGCAGGCCGTTTTGACCGCCAGATTCACGTGGAGCTCCCGGAACTAAAGGAGCGTGAAGAGATATTCCAGGTACACCTAAAGGGTATCAAATTGGGAGAAGACTTCAACGTGGAATTCATGGCAAAACACACTCCGGGCTTCTCCGGGGCCGATATTGCCAATGTATGCAACGAAGCCGCCCTCACGGCTGCCCGCCGCGGCCACAGTGCAGTGCTGCAGCAGGACTTTCTGGATGCCGTAGACCGCATCATCGGCGGCCTTGAAAGAAAGTCCAATACCATAATGACTCCCGCGGAAAAACGCACCACGGCATACCACGAGGCAGGTCACGCCCTTGTTGGCTGGCTCCTTCCGTACGCAGACCCTGTTTTCAAGGTTAGCATCATCCCCAGAGGAAATGCCCTGGGTCTCACATGGAGCCTCCCGGAGGAACGCAAGAACTGGTCCCGCTCCATAATGATGGACCAGATGAGTGTCCTCATAGGTGGCCGTGTAGCAGAGGAAATCCTTAACGGAGAACCTTCAACAGGTGCCCTCAATGACCTTGAACGCATGACCGGGATGGCATATGCCATGGTACAGTATTATGGTATGTCAGACATAGTTGGCGCCCTCTCTTTCTATGACTCCAGCGGTGCACGGGGCTACAACCTAGTAAAGCCCTATTCGGAGAAAACCGCCGAACTTATGGACAAGGAGGTGAAGGCTATTGTTAAGGAGGTACATGACAGAACCCGCAAGCTTATAGACCAACATAAGGATGAATTTATGAGTCTGGGTGCTCTCCTTCTTGAAAAAGAAGTTATCTTTGCAGAAGACATTGAGAAGATACTGGGGCCCAAGGTAAAACCTGAAGCAGACGACAGATTCCCTCAGGAGGAAGAGAAAACGCAATCATCACCCGCGGAATGAACCCAACAGTAAAACGCACCATATTCGGAGTCCTTTTCCTTGCAGTAATGCTGGGAGGGCTCCTTTTTAACAGGATCCTTTTCATCATCCTGTTCTCGCTTATCTCTTACATAATGCTAAGTGAGTTTTACAGGATGACCATGGGAAACTCATACAGGTCTCTGCAGGATTTCGCAAGTTGTATGGGCGCCGCACTTGTTTGGCTTACAGGCAGTTCCCTTTTCAGGGGAGAACCTCTTTCGGAAGCATTTCTTCCCAGCCTCCTCATATTTGCGGGAGCCATAATGATATGGTCAATCTTCCTCAAGGACCACAAGGATTTCCTGAAAACCGGATATCTGTATGCCGGTCTCCTGTATATCGGCATTCCCGTTGCCCTTTCCAATGTAGTTGTATACAATAACGGAACGTTCAGCGGCCTTCTGATGGTGGCATTTTTCATCATTATCTGGGCGTCAGATACCGGCGCATACTGCTTTGGAATGCTGTTTGGCCAGAAGATATGGCCCGCAAAACTCTGCCCCTCCATTTCTCCCAAGAAATCCTGGGCGGGTTTCATCGGCGGTCTTCTGACTTCAGTCCTCGCCGGCGCCATCCTATACTGGACAGGGCTTTTCACTTTCCCAGTCTGGCACTGCCTCATCGTTGCAGCCATCATGAGCGTTGCGGGTGTATTCGGAGACCTGTTTGAATCTCTTTGGAAACGCGCTGCAGGAATCAAGGATTCCGGAAACCTCATACCCGGCCACGGTGGCCTCATGGACCGCTTCGACAGCGCCCTTTTCGCCATTCCAGCTGGATATATTTACCTTCTTATATTTGAATTAGTTTAAGGCTATGAAGTGGATAAAGATTGATGAAGATTCCTACGGGACAATACTCACATCCTGGTGTATCTGCGCCGTCCTCATATTCCTGGCTGCCCGTTTTATCCCTATTCTTTGGATCAGCATCCCGCTGTGCGCCATAATGGTGGTGTTCATGATTTTCATCACCTGGTTCTTCAGGGTTCCAAACAGAAACGCCCCGGAGGAAGGAAATTATCGCCTGGTAACATCAGTGGCCGATGGAAAGGTGGTGATTGTGGATAAGGTATTTGAGAAAGAGTACCTCAAGAAGGACTGCATCCAGATTTCCGTATATATGGATTTCTTCGACGTCCACTGTAACTTCTGGCCCATAACCGGCAGAGTAACCTATTACCAGTACCATCCTGGAAAATATATCCTGGCCTTCCATGAAAAGGCCTCTGAGCTCAATGAGCACTCATCTTCCTGCATGGAGAACGAATACGGTGCGGTGTTTTTCAAGCAGATTGCAGGCACCTTTGCCCGCCGTATCGTATGCTACAGTGAACCCGGCAAGATAGAGTACCGCGGAGACCAGTGCGGAGTAATAAAATTCGGCTCCAGGATAGACCTTTTTGTCCCTCTTGAAGCCGATGTAAAAGTCAAGGTTGGTGATAAGGTAAGGGCTGTTGAATCTATCCTTGCTATCCTGCCGGATAGCTAGAATATCAGTTTCACTGACTGGGGGACTAATCCCCCAGACCCCCTGCGTCGCTTTGCTCCGAATCCCTTCGAATTAGCTCGACAAGCTTATCCACAGCCTCGTCTTCAGGTATATGCCTCAGGACGGGGTCTTTTTTTCGGTACAGGGTAACCTTCCCGAAGCCTTCGCCAACATATCCATAGTCTGCATCGGCCATCTCTCCGGGACCGTTCACTATACAGCCCATGACGGCAATAACAACATCCTTGAAGTAAGATGTACGCTCTTTTACCTTATTAAAGGTGTTTTCAAGGTCATAGAGCGTCCTTCCACAGCCAGGGCATGCAATGTACTCCGGCTTGTAGAAACGCCGCCTGCAGGCCTGCAGGATCTCATCCTTGAGGTATTCGTCATCAATGGGAATATCATCAATCTCATGATTCAGAAGGGGAGCGCCCCAGTCGCAGGCCGCCTTTAGGATTGTTTCCTCCCTTTCACTCAGTCCTGAAGGAGCCGGGGCCGATGAATACCGGTGAGCAAGGTACTGCGCAACGGGAATCTCATTGGCAGGGTCTTCCGTAAGTGAAACGCGGATAGTATTGCCGATACCCTCAGAGAGAAGGGTTGAGATGGCAACGCATGACTTGATGCGGCCGCTGTCGCCGTTGCCTGCCTCTGTTACGCCAACGTGAAGGGGATACACAACTCCGGATTCCTTCATCATAGAGGCAAGGCGGCGGTATGCATCTACCATAACCACGGTATTGGAGGCCTTCAGGGACACCACTACATTATGGAAATGGGCCTCCTGGCACATCTGGACCCACTCAAAGGCGGCAAGTGCCATAGCTTCCGGTGTATTACCGTACTTATCTATGATGTACTTTCCAAGAGAGCCATGATTGAGGCCGATGCGTATGGCTCTTCCGTACTCCTTGCACTTTTCAATGAACTTCCCGAAGAGTTCACGTGCCTTGTCATGGTCCGGGTGGAAATTTCCGGGATTTATGCGGATTTTCTCAACAATAGGCACCACGGCCATGGCTATCTCAGGAGAGAAGTGGATATCGGCCACAAGGGGAGTGCCGATGCCTTCCGCGCGAAGCCTCCGGCTTATTTCCTCAAGGCAGGGGACGTCCTTCATGGAAGGAACGGTGATGCGGATCAGCTCAGATCCCGCAGCCGCAAGACGGCGGCACTGGGCCACTGTTCCCTCTACATCGGACGTATGGGTGTTGCACATTGTCTGGACCACAATGGGGTGGCCACTGCCAATAAGGACGTTGGAACCAACGCGGACGGTCTTAGTATTGAGCATTTTTCACCTTGTTTTCTTCCTCAACTATCTTCTTTGCAAGTTTGCGAAGCTGTGAACCAGTATGGCCGAACCTAGGAGTGATCTGGTAGTATACACCTATAGTCAGGCCTGCATCCAGGGGATATCCAAATCTGTAATAGTACTGGTGGGCATAATCGGGATTCCAGAAGGAATTCCAACCCCATTTGCCCTGGACCATTACATGTATCTCTATAGGGTCGAACATAAGGCCTATACCCAATCCTCCACGAACGCCGTAAGAAGGCCTCCGGTCATAGTCCATGAACATGTTCTGCGTAGATCTGTACTGTTCATATGAGGCGTATCTCTCATCCAGGTCACGCTTGATATCCAGACGGTATCCGCCATAGATACCTATCTTGAACATAAACTTGAAGTGGTCCGTAAGATCACCATGGAAATGCGTGAGGAAAAAAACCTCAGGAACCCTCATATAGACCTTATATGCACCCGTTCCGGGCTCTACATTGGTACGTACGCCGGTTTCCTTGTTCACCTTGAATTCGTAGCCCTCATGTCCCATCTGGGCGCCAAACTCCAGCGCCATATTGGGGAACATGTTGAACATTGTGTAATGGCGGATGACAGAGAAACCATATGCGGGATACTGTAACATCCAGCGGGTATATCTGGTAGGGTTGAACATACCATAATTAGCCGTCACACCGCCAAACACACCGGCCGCCCAATAATTATTGGGGGACATTTTCTGGACTGTTACGCTGTCAAGGTATTCCCCGGTAATATCATCTGGAAGGGAAAAGAACTCTGCATCCAGGTCCACCTGAGCCCTGGATGTGAGTCCTGCAAGGAGCAGAAGCCCTATGAGTATGATCTTTCTTCCCGTCATTTGAACATCTCCTGGAGGTCAAGGTCCCACACCATCTCGCTTCTTTCCAGCACAGGAATAAGGAACTGGTCCTCCAGCTTGAAGAAGCGCACTTTCTCAGGCTGACGGTGCTCAAGGAGGTTGCCGGTATCAACAATATTGTTGCGGTTGATATCCTCGGTAATCCTTATGCAGTATTTTGCAGCCTTGAGGTAGGGGAAAAGGAGTGGACCGTCAGACTCTACTATGAAACTGCGTATTACCTTGTCCCGTTTCTCTGTCAGAAGGTCTATGATATACTTGTTATGAACACCAGTAAGTTCCAGCGTTATGCTGCTTAGCTTGTCATCCTTGGGAAGGGTAACCTTGAGTTCTGTGCTGTCATTGTAATACCCGTTGATATCCCTGAACTTACGGTAAGGTATCTTCAGATAGTAATCAAAACCCTGCTGGAAAGGTGTTGCAGGTTTGATTGAGAACTTTCTGAGGTTGGTGGAATCCTTCTCCAGGACAAACTCCATCTTTGCCTCCTGCTGACGCGGGTTCACGCTTCTCATGGTTAGAGAATCCCATGCCTGCTCTATGAGAGGGTACTGGAACTCTATCTGATAACCATATTGCTCTACGGTTGTAGCATCGGCCGTGGTCTTCATTACGGCAATGGTGTCCTCGTGCTTTCGGCTGCGGATATCATTGGCCTTTTTCATAAGTTCAGCCCTTACTTTCTTGTCAAGGGCCAGCCTTACGGTCTCCTCAGTGGGGACAAGGGTTCCAGTGGTATCCGTCTTGTCGTATTTGATCACAAGCTGGAGGGTATCCGGCATCTTCCTTTGGTCGTTGACCCAAAGCTCCAGGGAGTCCTTCTGGGGATTGAACTGGGAAATGAGTTTCTCACGGGGAAGGCCTTTTATCCTCATATCATGAATAACGGCATCAGGTGCCATAAACGTGAGATAAGCCGTGCGCACTCCAACCCTTTCCTTTTTCACAATCAGCTGCTTGGAAGGCTTCTCACGGAACATATTGAGCTCAAAGTCCGTCTTTCTGGCAAGACACAGGGCCGTATCCTTCATATCAAACTTCTTGAGCTCATATATGGAATCATTATAGACGGTTGACGGCCTGAACAGGGAATCCAGGAAGGCTATACGCTCCGTCTCAGGGTCATACATATTGTTGTTGTTCTCATCCTTGACGGCATATACCCTGTAAACAGTATCCTTGATGTTACGTATGCTGAAAAAGCCCCAGTCATCGGTTTTGGCAGCCGCATATGGACGATTCAGGAACACGGCAGAATCGGCCTGATCCTTATACAGCATCACGGTGACGGCCTTCATGGGCTTGAGGGTCTGGAAATCCTGTACAAGGCCGGTCAGGCACATGGAATCAATCTGGGGGCCCGTAGAGAACACCAGGGTAAAGCCCGGGAAAAGATTGCCCTCGTTGTTATCGGCAATGGCGCCGGTAAGGTCCAGGGTATAAGTGGTGTTGGTGTCAAGGTCACTTTCAAAGCTCACGACCACGGACTTTCCCTTGATTACGGCCTTGGGCTTCTTCTCAAGGGGAGGAGAGAGGAATATTCCGTTAGCATCCTTTATCTTCACATACTCGTTGAAAGTGAAAACCAGCTTGGTCCTATGCGGATTCACATTCACGGTACCGGGAAGAGGGGATATCTTTGCCATCTCCGGGGGGATGGTGTCCTTGTCTCCGCCTGAAGGAGGCGTAGTGGTGTTTGCGCAGCCCCAGGGGAACATCAGGCTCCCGAGGATGAAGGCTACTGGTATCAGCGGTATGAACTTCTTTAGATTCATATTTCCGTTCTGGTCACATTTTCTATGCCATCGATGGCCTGAAGGTTCTTCATCATCTCCTCGAGGGTTTCCTTGGTGGGCACATAAAGGTCTATGAAGCCTTCGAATATGCCGCCTTCGGCCTGCAGGGACAGTTTTCTCATGTTAACGCCCATAACCAGGGAAACATAGCGGGAAATCTCATTGAGAAGACCCATACGGTCTATGCCCTTGAGGGAAATCCTCACAAGGAAGGAACGGTCCTCGGCCTGGTCAAGCCACTTTGGAACAACCACCCAGTCTCCGTGAGAGGCGGCAATGCGCTCTGCCACGCGGCAGCTCTTCTTGTGCACGGTAACAACGCCATCCGGAGCCTTGAAACCAATAACGGGGTCTCCGGGGATGGGGTTGCAGCAGGTGGCAATGGAGAAACGGGGGGCATTGGGATCTGAAGAGCCGATGATAAAGGTTTCAGCCTTAGTTTCTTCGGGTTTATCCTCCAGGTGGAGAACCCTCCTGAGCCAGGAAATCCTGTTGCCGGTAGCCTTCTTAAGCACCTCTTCCAGGTTCTCGAGGCTCTGGTTTCCAAGGCCGATATTATAGAACAGCTCATCCCTTGATTCAGAGTGATAAGCCACCTCGATGCGCTGGAGAGTAGTTTCATCAAGGGTGAAGCCCAGTTGCTGGACCCTATCTTCAAGGATGCTCCGTCCGGAATCCAGTACCTGACGCCTCTGAGTCTTGAAGTAGTCCTGCACAAGCGTACGGGCACGGTGGGTGACAAGAAACTGCAGCCATTCGGCTTGCGGCTTTGCTTCCTCGGCGGTAATGATCTCTATCTTGTCCCCGGTCTTAATCACGTGATTCAGGCTCACCAGTTTCTGGTTCACCTTGGCTGCAATGGCCTTGTTGCCAATTTCAGTATGGATAAGATACGCAAAGTCCAGCACGGTTGCACCCTTCTGAATGGTACGCTGCTCTCCACGGGGAGTGAAGACGTATATCTCGGCAGAAGTAAGGTCATTGTGGATGATATCCAGGAGTTCCAGGGCATTTACATCCGGATTTACAAGGATTTCCTTGATACGGGTGAGCCAGAGGTCCATCTCGTTGTCTCCTTCACCCACAAAGCCGTTGCGCTTGTACATCCAGTGGGCGGCGATACCCTTTTCCGCGATATCGTCCATCCTTCGGGTGCGGATCTGGACTTCCACCCATACGCCGCTGTTACTCAGGAGCGTACAGTGAAGTGCCTCATAACCGTTGCTCTTGGGATGCCTCACCCAGTCACGGAGCCTTTCCGGCATATATCGGTAAATACCTGTGATAGTGGAGAATATGTGGTAGCACTGGTCACGTTCCGTCTCACGGGAATTCTCCGTGGGTTCAAAGATTATCCTGATGGCGTAGAGGTCATAGACCTCCTCAAAGGGAATCTGCTTCTCCTCCATCTTGCGCCATACGGAATAAGGCGTTTTAATGCGCTTCTTGATGGTGTATTTGAAACCGGCCTCGGAGAGAGCCTTCTCAATTGGAAGGACGAATTCATCCATCTCAGAACCCTTCTCCTCAACTCTCTTGTCTATCCGCTGCTTTATCTCCTCATAGGCATCAGGTTCCTTATAACGAAGCCATATATTCTCAAGTTCACTCTTTATCCCGTAAAGGCCAAGCCTGTGGGCAAGGGGAATGAAGATGAACATGGTCTCAGAGAGGATCTTATCCCTCTTATGCTCCGGCATATGCTCAATGGTGCGGCAGTTGTGAAGGCGATCGGCCAGTTTTATGAGAACGACGCGGACATCATCATTGAGAGTAAGCAGGATACGTTTGAAATTTTCTGCCTGGAGACTTTGCTGGGAAATGTCCGTACCATGAGTCTTCTGCTCCGTATCAAGGACATTCTTGATCTTGGTAAGGCCATCCACAAGCGTTGCAATCTTGTCCCCGAATTCCGCCCTGAGGTCCTCCACGGTATAATCCGTGTCTTCCACTACGTCGTGGAGGAGTGCGGCCGATATTGACTTGTATCCAAGGCCGATATTGTCTACAACAATCTGCGCTACAGCGATAGGATGGAGCATATACGGCTCTCCGCTGCGCCTTCTCACGTTACGATGGGCGTTGTTTGCAAACTCGAAGGCCTTCTCCACCACCGCAAGTTCCTTCTCGTTGGCGCACCGTTTCTCGGCCGATGCCCTGAGGACCTCGTAGTCACGCCTTATCCAGTCGTAATCTTTCTGTGTAAACTCTGAAAAACTCATAGTTCTAAACCTTTTTGATGCCTCTCCTTCCTCTCACGGATGGCTTCTGCATACATCTTGTCAAGTTGCTCGTTGGTTATACCCATCCTGTCAACGTTCTGGAAGGCAAAGGAAAGCTCTGCCCCGTAAAGGATGATTGTCCATCCAAGGTTAAGCCACACCATGAACAGCGGAAGGGCCGCCAGGACACCGTATACGGCACTTACCTTGGCCACCATCATCTGGGTTTCAAGGTACAGGTACTGCACTCCCGTGAACAGAAGGCCGGAGATCAGGGCAGCCTTGATGGCGTAGCGGAACCTGACCTTTGTTCCAGGGATGAACTTGTACATGGCCGACATTATAAGTATGCTGGCGCCTGCAAAGAGCAGCCAGGACATGAAACTCTTAATAGTGGAGTAGATAATCTCCGTGCCGGGGAATAGCACGTCCAGGATATGGGAATACACCACGGATCCTGAGAAGAAGATGATCACCACAAACGGGGCCATTATGGTTATGCCGATTATGACACCTATCATCTTCAGGAAGTTCCTCTCCTTATCCACCTTCCACACATTGTTGAAAACGCTTCTCACGGTTATCATCAGTGACAGGACTATCCACAGGAAGGATGCCATGGAGATGAAACCGAACAGGCCGCTCTGGGCTACGTCCACTATATTGTCGGCGGCATTCATGAGGACCTCCGTGAGACGGATGTCTCCAAGATTTGTCAGGAGGATGTCCTTGAACATATCCTTGAGGCCCACACCTGAAGTGAGGTAGAATGCAATTGCTATTGCCGGCACAACGCTCATCATGCTCCTGTATGCCAGGGCGGTCACCTGGTACCCAATCTTCTGGGCACTGAATGTTGTGAGCATCAGGATCACGGTCTTTGCATCTTTCACAAGGCGCCCTTTCCACCGTGAGAAATCCTCTTCCCTCAGATAGAAAATATCGTGAGTCAGAAACCGCGTGATCCGGTATATCCAGATGGAAGCCCACCGGATAATCACTTCAATCTTATGCCACAGTTTCTTAAACATCTCTAAAACAGCGTTGGTTCAAATAAGACACCGTCATCGTTGCCTGGAAGGGTAGGCTCTCCAGAATCCCTGGCCACCCTCGGCCGGGTAAGAGGGAGGGGCCCGCTGCCGGAGGCAGTGGGAGGGGTCGGCGAAGCCGACGATTCAGGAGAGCCTACCCTTCCGGGCAACATCTCCATGAACGAGGCTTCGTCAATGATCTCTACGCCAAGGTCCTGTGCCTTTTTAACCTTTTCAGGGCCGGGTTTTTCACCGGCAAGGAGGTAGGTGGTCTTGGAACTGACGGAAGAGCCGTTTTTGCCGCCGTTGGCTTCAATGAGTGCCTTCATATCGTCACGGGATATGGAGAAGGTACCGCTTATAACAATTGTTTTGCCTTCAAGGGCATTGGAAGCGGCTTCCTTGACATCTGCGGACATACGGAGACCGGCATCTCTTAGGGCATTTACCTCGCGGATATTGTCTTCATCGGCAAAGAAAGCAATTATGCTGTCTGCTATGACATCTCCTACTTCAGGGACTTCAAGAAGTTCATCACGGGAGGCGGCCATGACGGCGTCTATGCTTCCAAAATGGCGGGCTATATCCCTTGCTGTGGTTTCTCCCACAAAGCGGATTCCAATGGCAAAGAGCACCCTCTCAAATGGCACGGAGAGGGATTCCTTTACTGACTGGACAAATCTGGAGGCCGATTTTTCCTTCCAGCCGTCAAGCCTCACAAGGTCCATTTCACGGAGACGGTATAGGTCTGAGGGGACCTTGGCCAGGCCAAGGGAGTAGAGCTGCTCTATGGTGGCTTCCCCACAGAGGATGTTCATTGCCTTGCGGGTTACAAAGTGTTCTAATCGGCCCTTAATCTGGGTGGGACAGCCCTTGCGGTTGGGGCAGAACCATTTGGCTTCGCCTTCTACCCGCACAAGGGGAGTGCCGCAGTCAGGGCAAACCGAAGGGAACTCGGGAACCTTTGCGCCCGGTTCACGCTTTGACTCTTCTACGCCCGTTATCTTGGGAATGATTTCACCGCCTTTTTCAACGTACACCCAGTCTCCTTCGTGAAGGTCCAGGGCGCGGATCTGATCCTCGTTGACAAGAGTTGCGCGCTTTACCATTGTACCGGAAAGGAACACTGGCTCAAGGTTGGCTACGGGCGTTACAGCGCCGGTACGGCCCACCTGATAATCTATGGACAGGACCGGCGTGCAGGCCTGCTCTGCCTTATACTTGTAGGCCACGGCCCAGCGGGGACTCTTGGCGGTATAGCCTAGTTCTGCCTGATACGCAAGCTCGTTGACCTTGATTACAATGCCGTCAGTGGCATAGGGGAGGGATTTTCTCTCAGAATCCCATTTACCTATGAAAGCCTCTATCTCCTCAATGCTGGAGCATATCTGGCGTTTGTCACCTACGGGAAGGCCCCATTCCGCAGCAGCGTTGAGAGCTTCGTTATGGGTGGGATACTGTACCTGGCCCACGGGGATGTGATAGAGAACGCAGAATAGGCCGCGGCGGCCGACTTCCTCCGGGTTCTGGAGCTTCAGGGACCCGCTTGCGGCATTCCTGGGATTTGCAAAGAGGGGTTCCTCCGCAAGTTCACGCTCCTCATTGAGGCGGTCAAAGGACTCATAGGGCATAAGGATCTCACCCCTTATCTCAAATTCCTCGGGCCAGCCCGTACCCTTCAGGGAGTGGGGGATATTGGCAATGCGGCGTACGTTGGCGGTTACGTCGTCTCCCTTTACGCCGTCCCCACGCGTAAGCGCACGGAAAAGGACGCCGTTACGATAGGTTAGGCAGATGGCAGTTCCGTCGTATTTCAGCTCTACGCTATACGTGAATGGCTTGTCAAGGGACTTTGTGACTCTATCGGCAAATTCTTCAACCTCCTCAATGGAGTAAGTGTTGCCAAGGGAAAGCATTGGGTATTTGTGAGGGTATTTACGGAATCCGGACTCAAGGTCAGAGCCCACGCGACGGGCAGGGGAGTCTTCCGTGACAAGCTCAGGAAACTGCGTTTCAAGGGCCTCCAGCTCATGCATGAGGGAGTCATATTCATAGTCACTCATGGTGGGCGCGTTCTCCACGTAGTACCTGCGGCTGTTCTCCAGGAGAACGGCCTTCAGTTCCTCTATCCTATGTTTTGCCTCACTATAGTCCATAATTGTACAAAGATAGCAAAAAAAAGCGGTAATATGTATATTTCAAATCACGTTAATTCTTACTATCTTTGTATGATTTAAAGAAACTATTTACAAAACATAAATCGCACTTATGAAAGATTCTATCATTATCCTTTGTGGCGGCGGCCCGGCCCCGGGTATGAACACCGTCGTAATGTCTGTAGCAAAGACTTTCCTTTCAAACGGTTACCGTGTAATCGGCCTTCACGGCGGTTACAGCGGGCTTTTCTCCAAGAGCCCCCGCACTGAGGACATAGATTTCTTCAAAGCAGATGCTTACTTCAACCGTGGCGGTTCCTACCTCCAGATGAGCCGTTTCAAACCCACGGACAAAGACTTTGAAGAGAATTTCAACCTGAGCCTTTTCCAGGACAACAACATCAAGCTCCTGGTTACCGTTGGCGGTGATGATACAGCTTCCACAGCAAACCGCATTGCAAAGTTCCTTGAGGCAAAGCAGTATCCCATCCACAACATCCACGTGCCCAAGACCATAGACAATGACCTTCCTCTGCCTAACAATACCCCCACGTTTGGATTCAACAGCGCAAAGGATGAAGGTGCACACCTTGCACGCACCGTGTATGAGGATGCCCGCACCAGCGGCAACTGGCTCATCATCAGCGCAATGGGCCGCAGCGCCGGTCACCTTGCCCTTGGTATCGGTGAGGCCACGCACTGCCCCATGACCATTATCCCCGAGATGTTCAACAAGACGGAAATCACCCTTGACAAGATTGTCAACCTTGCACTTTCCGCCATCCTCAAGCGCAACATCCTTGGTATCCCTTACGGCACCGTGGTGGTTGCAGAAGGCGTTTTCCATGACCTTGATCCTCAGGAAATCAAGAACGCCGGCGTATCAATGACCTATGATGAGCACGGCCACCCCGAGCTTGGCAAGATCTCCAAGGCAGTCCTTTTCAATGACATCCTTGAGAAGAAGTTCAAAGCTATCGGCCTCAAGGTCAAGACCCGTCCCGTGGAGATTGGATATGACGTACGCTGCCAGGATCCCATCGCATTTGACCTCACTTACTGCAGTGAGCTTGCAATGGGTGCCTATGAGCTCTTCAAGAAGGGTGAAACAGGCTGCATGGTATATGTAGACGCTTTCGGAGAGGCAAAACCCCTGTACCTCAAGGACCTCCAGGGTGCAGACGGAAAGATTCCTCCGCGCAGGGTAGCAATTGACGGCGGCATCGCCCAGAACTACTTCAACCACCTCTGCCACTTCATCACTCCCGCAGACTATGAGGCTGCAAAGAAGTACGTTCCCAATCCTGAGGAGTACGACTTCCGCAAGATCCTGAACTGGTAGTATGAAGTCCATCATTTACCAGATGCTCCCAAGGCTTTGGGGGAATGGTAAATTCTCATCAATTGACGCCGGGTCCCTTGAATACGTCAAGGGGCTCGGTGCCGATTATATCTGGTACACGGGTATAATACGCCACGCTACATCTTCCACAGAAAAGGTGGTGAAAGGAGATGCCGGAAGCCCTTATGCCATAGTAGATTACTATGACGTAAATGCTTATCTTGCAGACGATTCCGCAAATAGAATGCAAGAATTCCTTGAACTGGTTGAAAGGACCCACAAAGCCGGCCTCAAGGTGGTTATAGACTTTGTCCCAAACCACGTTGCAAGGGAGAACGTGAACCTTGGAAAGGAGGACAATCCCCGCATCCACTGGGCCCCTGAAAACGACTTCTATTATTATCCCGGAGAGGAGCTCAAACTTCCTTCTCCCTGCAAGGGTTACAAGGAAGTTCCCGCCAAGGCATCCGGAAACGCGTTCACATCGGCCCCGGACGTAAACGACTGGTGGGAAACCGTGCGCATAAACTACTGCGACTTCCACACCCGTACCTGGGACAAGATGTATGACATTGTCCGCTACTGGGCGGGGAAGGGCGTAGACGGTTTCCGCTGCGATATGGTGGAGATGGTCCCGCCGGAGTTTATGAAGTGGCTCATCGCCCGCATAAAGCAGGAATTCCCGCAGATCATCTTCATCGCAGAGGTATACCAGAAAGACAAATACCGTATGTACGTGGAAGAGGTGGGCTTTGACCTTCTCTATGACAAATGCGGCCTCTACGACACCCTGAGGGCGGTTTCATGCAGCGGAGCATCGGCCATGGGAATCACCCGTGACTGGCAGTTCCTTGGGGATCTCCAGCCGCATATGCTCAACTTTCTGGAGAATCACGACGAGCAGCGCCTGGCATCGGATTTCTTCTGCGGAAGCCCGGAAAGAGGATACGCTGCGCTGGCCGTTTCACTCCTTTGGAATACCGCCCCGTTTATGCTCTATTTTGGGCAGGAACAAGGGGAGAGGGGTATGGACAAGGAAGGCTTCAGCGGACTTGACGGCCGCACCTCCATCTTTGACTGGGCCGCAAAGCACTTCGGCCCCGGAAAGGTGCTTGAGGCATACTCAGAACTGCTTGCGCTGTCAAAGAAACCAGCCTTCAGTATCGGCCCAAGCTATGACCTCTGCTACTGCCAGGACGGCGCCTTCAATCCGGACCGCCACTTTGCCTGGCTCCGCTCAGACGGCAGGGAGTGCTACCTCATTGTTGCCAACTTCGGCCCTGAGGCCGATATTACCCTCCGCATCCCGCCGGAAGCGCTGGACTATCTTGGCATCAAGGCCGTCCGCACGGTCTACAGCGTCTCCGTGAATGCGTTTGACTATAAGGTTATTAAAGTAGATTAACCCCTCCTGCGGAATTCCGCTACGGTGACAGCGGTGGCAACGGCGGCGTTAAGGGATTCGGAGCCGGGGTCATCGGCCGGGTAGGGAGGAATATAGAGGCGGTCGCTTACACAGGCGGCCGTCTCTTTTGAAATGCCGTTGGCCTCATTGCCGATAACGATTATTCCGGAGGCCGACAGTTCCTTCCTGTACATATTCTCCCCGTCAAGGAAGGTACCGTACACTTTGCCGGGATAAGAAGAACACAGCGAAGGAATATTGGTAGTGTAGAACGGTATACGGAAAATTGCGCCCATAGTGGACTGCACAACCTTGGGATTATACAGCTCTACGGTATCTTCAGAGGCATATACGGCATCAATTCCAAACCAGTCGGCAATCCTCAGGATTGTTCCAAGATTACCGGGGTCCCTGATGCCGTCCAGCGCCAGGTAGAGGCCATCCGAAGGAGCCTTGAACGGTACTTCCGGCTTTTTCACAATGGCCAGCACCGGAGAAGGGGATGAAAGGGCCGATATCCTTGCCATTGCAGCTTCACCTATCTCCTCCTTCCTATACACTTTCTCAACCTCAAAACCAGACTTCAAGGCCTCCTGGACCATCTTCTCACCTTCCACCACAAAAAGTCCCTCACTGTCCCGGAACTTCTTCTGTGACAGTGACTTGATGAACTTTATTTCTGCTGCTGTAATCATTGCTATTCTTCAGATGATGAAGGGTATATATCTCTAAACCGTCGCTTCGCGACCCCTCCCAGGCGCCCGCGCTACGCGCGGACTTTGGGCCCCTCCCTCTTACGCGGCCGAGGGTGGCCACGGGTTTAGAGATATATACCCTTCATCATCAATAACCTAGAGTTTTTAACATTGATTCGGCGGTCTGTTCTTCTGCAAAGACGGATGTGACCAGGTTTCCTTCCTTGTCACGGTCTATGAGGATGTGTCTGGGGGAGGGCATGAGGCAGTGCTTGATGCCGCCATAGCCGGAAATGGCTTCCTGATATGCACCCGTGTGGAAGAAGCCGATGTACAGGTTTTCCCTGCGACTGCGGATGGTGGGCAGGAAGATTGCGTTGGCGTGATAATCGGCATTATAGAAATCCTGGCTGTCGCAGGTGAGACCGCCAAGGAACACCCTCTGGTATTCGTCGTTCCACTTGTTCACGGGGAGGAGGATGAAACGCTGGTTAAGACCCCAGGTATCAGGGAGGCAGGTCATGAAGGAATTGTCTATCATGTACCACTTCTCTCGGTCGTTCTGCTGCTTGATGTCCAGGATCTTGAAGATGGTTGCGCCGCTTTCTCCAACGGTAAAGCTGCCGAATTCCGTGAAGATATCGGGCTCAGGAACGCCGTAAGCATTGCACGTGACCTTGATCTGGTTGATTATTTCCTCCACCATATACTCATAGTCAAAGTCCTGGGCCAGTGAAGTCTTGTTTGGAAGGCCGCCACCAATGTTAAGGCTGTCAAGCTCAGGGCATATGGCCTTGAGCTCACAGTACACCTTGACGCACTTTGACAGTTCATTCCAGTAATACGCTGTATCCCTGATGCCGGTGTTTATGAAGAAATGCAGCATCTTGAGGTGGAAGTTGGGATACTTTGCCACGGTGTCCTTGTAGAACTTCACTATATCTGAATAGCGGATGCCAAGGCGTGAGGTATAGAAATCAAAGTTGGGCTCTTCCTCGGAGGCGATGCGGATACCCATCATGGTATCCTCCTCAATAAGATCGGCCAGATCCTCAAACTCATTCTTGTTGTCAAGCACGGGGATGATATTAATCCAGCCGTCCTTGCGGAGCTTTGCGATGTTTTCCACGTACTGGGGGCGCTTGAAACCGTTGCAGATGACGTAGATCTTGCTCTTGTCCACGGAACCGTCCTTCTCCAGAGCCTGCATGAGGTCCAGGTCATAGGCCGATGAAGTTTCCAAATGGATATCATTCTTCAGGGCCTCGTGAACCACAAAGGCAAACTGGGAGCTCTTGGTGCAGTAGCTGTAGTGGTACTGCCCCTGGTAATCCGCTTTGGCCATAGCCACCTTGAAAAGGCGTTTTGCCCTCTGGATCTGGGAAGAGATCTTGGGAAGATAGGTAATCTTGAGGGGAGTACCGTACTTCTCAATGATTTCCATAAGGTCAATGTCATTGAACATCAGATTGCCGTCCACCACCATGAATTCGTCCTGGGGGAAGTCGAAGGTTTGATCTATAAGGTCAATGTACTTGTTTTTCATCCGCGTTTGGTTTTGCCTTTAGAATAGTGAATGCAAATATACGGAAAAAAGTATTAATTTTGTAAGAATGAAATCAAGGAGCCGCATATTTATTGCAATGGCCGCCGCTTTGGCAATAGCCTCATGCAGTACCACCAGCACACTGCGTGACGGTGAATATCTTCTGCGCTCCAACAAAATCCGGGTCAATGACAAAACTTACAATGCCGGAGACCTCAGCGCATACCTTCTCCAGAAGCCCAATTCCTGGATGCTTGGCACAAGCCCTTCACTTGTAGTCTACAATTGGGGAGGGGAGGGAAAGACCGGTTTCCAGCGGTTTTTCCGTAAGCTGGGTGTCCCACCCGTGGTATACGACGCCTCAAAGGTTGATGAAACAATTGACAATATCGCTAACCATCTCCGCTTCACCGGCTACTACGGATCCGTTGTGGAAAGTAACGTCAGGGTAAGCAAGAGAATGGTTTACGTAACGTATTACGTAGCCCTTGGGAAGCGCTACAAGATAAGCGCAATTGACTATGATATCCCTTCATACGGAACTTTCAAAGAGGACTGGAGCCAGGACCTGGAGAATGTATCCCTGAAAGAAGGCATGTACCTCTCTGAGGAAATCATAGAGAAGGAAGCAGAAAGGAGCGCCGCTCATTTTCGCACAAAAGGCTACTACGGATTCAACAAGAGCTACTATCTCTTTGAGGCCGATACCCTTGCCGGTGACGGCAACGCAAAGCTGAAGATGAGTATCCGTGACTATGCCCTTGGAGACAACCCGGCATCGGCCCAAGAGCATAAAAAATACTCCATAGGAGAACTTACCGTCACTAAGCCCAGAAGGCTTAAAATACGCCCCGGGGTCATTGAGACCCTTAATCTCATAAGGCCCGGAGACCTTTACAACGAGGAAGTCATCAACACCACTTACTCCCGTTTCTCCAACGTTGGCATGCTCACAGGCGTGAATATCACCACATCCGAGGCTCCCGGGGAAAAGGTAGATTGCAACATAGCGCTCCGGAACTCAGGTCTTCAGGGTTTCAAGGTAAATCTGGAAGCATCAGTAAACTCTACGGCGTTGTTTGGCATTTCGCCTCAGCTAACATACTATCACAGGAACATTTTCCACGGAGGAGAGGTGCTTAACCTTGGCGTCAAGGGCAATTTCCAGTTCCGTCCAAAGTCTGACGCCTACTCCACGGAAGTAAGCGCAACTGGAAGTATCCAGTTCCCCAAGTTTATCGGCCTTCCTACAAAGTTTTTCAAAGGAAAATACATACCTAAGACAGAGGTCTCCCTGGCATACAATTATCAGGACCGCCCGGAATTCAAGCGCCAGGCTATTGCAGGGGAGTTCAGTTATACCGGCCGATTCAACTCTCAGTTCTCATATAAGTTCACCCCTATAAGAGTGAACGTAACAAGGCTGTTTGGTGCCACTGACGACTTCCTGGACAAGATTTTCAACAACATAGTGCTGTCCGGTGCCTATATGGACAAGTTCGATATGGGTATAAGCACAATGCTGTATTACACTACTGACAATTCAGTGGTGCCCACAAGGCCATACCATTACGCCAGGTTCAACTTTGACCTTTCAGGAAATACCCTGAGCCTTTTCAACAAACTCCTTCCTGTAAACGAGTTCGACGAAAGAACCATCTGGACCATCCCTTATGCCCAGTATGTGAGGGCCGATCTCCACCTTGGAAAGACATTCCGCTTTGGAAAAGAGGACAAACACGCCGTGGCTCTCCACTTCAACGCAGGCGCCGCTTTCCCATACGGCAATTCCTCCAGCTCCACTGTTCCACTTGAAAAGTTATTTTACGCAGGAGGAGCGTATTCAATGCGCGGCTGGCAGGCAAGGACACTGGGGCCTGGCACAAGCACCCTGTATTCAGAGTTCTTCACCATACCCAGTTCCGTTGGAGAAATGAAGCTGGAAGCCAACGTAGAGTACCGTTTCCCCATATTCTGGAAACTTGAGGGGGCCATTTTTGCCGATGCCGGTAACATCTGGGACCTTCCAAGACCCAATTACGAACCCGATGAAGATTTGGCAGGCAGCACCTTCGGATTCAATATGGAAACCCTTGAAGGGATCGGCCTTGACTGGGGCCTCGGAATCCGCCTTAACTTTGGACTTATCCTTGTGCGCCTTGACGGAGGCTTCCGTATCCATGACCCCGGAAGGGAGAAGCAATACCGCTGGCTAGGCCCCGCCGATTGGTTCAACAGTTCCTACGCAATACATTTTGGAGTAGGTTATCCTTTCTGATAGTATTT
>JAFZOU010000023.1 GCA_017550525.1 Bacteroidales bacterium | reverse complement strand
AGCTTCCTGAAGCACTTCTAGTGGAAGAAGCGGAAGAGCCGGAAGTGGAACGGCTAACCTGCTGGCTGGCGGAGGAACTTGAACGGGACACGGTGGCAGCAGAACTGGAGCGGGTAGCTGAAGAGGAGCTTGACCGTGAAACGGAGGAACCTGAGCTTGAGCGGGTTGCCTGGGTAGAAGATGATCTTGTGCCGCTGGAAGAGCGGGTCTGGGCCATCATATCAGGTGCCGAAACGAGGGACAGAGCCATTAGCACCGTTGCGGCCATTGTCATTAAACGTCTCATAGCATCAAAATTTTAAAAGTTAAAAGTATAAGTAATATTTTGCGGAAAGTGCTTTGAAGTCCTTGACGTCCCGGGTCCAAAAATCTAGGATATCGCTGACCTGGAAGCGCTCTCCAAAACCTGTTCTTACATAATCCGTACCAGAAATGATATCCAGCATCCTGGTGCTCTTCAGGGGCAGGGGGTTCTTGTCCGGGTAAAGCTCGTTAACCGCCTGCATCACATAGAATTGGATGAGGGTTACGGGCGCAAGTTCCCAGTCTGTGAAAAAAAACTGGACGCCGTGGACAAGCTTTCCCTGCTTGGAACCCGCAAGGGGTTTGTAATGCATTGTGCGGAATGCCGTGCCGGGTATGCGGTAACTGTCCAGACGGGCCTTCAGGGCATCTGCGTCAATCCATTCAGCGGCAAATACCTCAAAGGGGATGGTGTATCCAACACCTATCTGGAGATGGCCAAACTCTCCGGCTATGCCTGAAGCGGGATAGCAGAGGGCGCTTCTTGGAGAAGGAATGTTGGGAGAAGGCAGAACCCACGGAAGGCCGGTGTCTTCATAGCGCATCCAGCGGTGCCAGCCCCTCATGGGAACCACCTTGAGCTTGCACTTGACGGGATCCAGGTTCCCTTTCTGGCCGCGGTTCATCCCTTCCTCATTGATCATAAGGGCAACCTCACCGGGGGTAAGGCCGTATACAAAGGGTATGGGATACTGGCTCACAAAGGAGAAGAATCCCTCCCTCACGTATGTCCCTTCAACTTTTTTGCCTCCAAGGGGGTTGGGGCGGTCCAGTACCACTACCTCAATGCCGGCCTTTGCGCAGGCGCGCATCACAAGGCCAAGGGTGGAGATGAAGGTATAGCAGCGGGTACCCACATCCTGGATGTCGTAGACCATGACGTCTATCCCCTTGAGCATTTCCGGGGTGGGCTCACGTGTGGGGCCGTAGAGGGAATGTACCGGGAGTCCGGTTTTGGGATCCCTGCCACCTTCAACATGGTCTCCGGCGTAGGCGTCTCCCCTCACCCCGTGCTCCGGGCCGTAAAGAGCCACAAGGTTCACCTCAGGGGCATCGAAAAGGATGTCTATGGTGGAACGGAGGTCACGGGAAACGCCGCTGGGGTTGGTCACAAGGCCCACGCGCTTTCCCTGAAGCACGCGGAAGCCGTCCTGTTCCAGGACCTCCACGCCGGGAACAACCTGGGCGCTCAGAGAAAGGCATGCAAGTGCAAGGATTATGGCCGATATTATTTTTTTCATATCAGTTCAAAAATACGGTTAAGGGGCTCAGGGCTTCCGGACGCTTCCAGGATGATGGAAAACGGGCCGATGCCTGTTGCCACCCCGCAGTCCTGCAAAATCCGTAGCGTTTGGCGCGCAACTGCTGGAGCGGGGTCTATTACCTGGACTCCGGGGCCGGAGAGACGCTCTATTACGGGCTTCAGGAAAGGATAATGCGTGCAGCCAAGGACAATGCGGTCTGCGCCGGCGTCAAGGAGCGGCTGAAGGGAAGCCTTTACGGTCTTTTCCGCT
>JAFZOU010000022.1 GCA_017550525.1 Bacteroidales bacterium | reverse complement strand
TGCCCCCAGGGGCAATTGAAGGGGCTGCGCCCCCTCAAACACCCCCTTGTCGGGCTTCGCCCTCCGAAGTCCTACCGCTCCGAAGTCCTTTGAATCAGTGTTGGCAAGGCGCCTTCGTCATGCCCGGCCACGACCGGGCATCTCGTGCAGGCGGAAGGGCGAAGTGCTGGTGATGAGACTTTTTTCGGCACATCACCCGCAGTAAGGGAGATGATTTTTTGACAGAAATTTTGCAATCTGTCAAAATTTCGCTATTTTTGACAATTGAAAAGAAAACTGTCAAAATGGAAGCGTACGACAGACATACTCCTTACAACCAACTTCCGCCCCTTCCTCCTGACCAGGCGCTGTACATGGATGCGGAAGTAGGAGCCAAACTGGTGCTGGCAAGCAGACGTCTGGCCGAATTGAAAGGCCTGGCGGCCACACTCCCCAACCAAACCATCTTCGTCAATACCATTGCTCTGCGGGAAGCAAAAGCCAGTAGCGCTATTGAGAATATTTTCACCACGGACGATGAACTGTATCGTAGCTTATCCTACCAGGAAGACGACTACCTGGAAGGACCGGCCAAAGAGATTCTGCACTACAGGGAAGCACTCTGGAAAGGTTTTCAGGACATAACCAAAGAGAAAAACCTCAGCATTGCTACAGTGGTGGACGTCTTTCGTCAAGTAAAAAAGACGCACGAGGGGATTCGTCCCTACCAGGCAGAAATTGTAATCAAAAAGAGAGGCTGGGGGACTTTGGTTGCGGAAACCATCTATACTCCCCCAAGAGGGAAAGGAGTAGTAGAAAAAAAGATGGCCGACTGGATTGACTTTCTGAACGACGATTCAGCCTACCCCGTCGATCCGCTCCTCAAAATGGCAATGGCTCACTATCAGTTTGAAGCCATCCATCCATTCCGGGACGGCAACGGCAGGACAGGCCGAATCCTATGCATTATCTATTTGATCCAAAAGGGGCTTCTGGACCTGCCCATCCTATACCTGAGCGCCTATATCCTCCAGAACAAAGATGCATACTACTATGCACTTAACAGCGTGACGGGAGTCAGGGACTGGAAGGCGTGGATTCTTTACATGCTCGAAGCCGTTTCACAAACATCGGAATATACTATTGATAAGATAAATCGTATCCGTTCTTTGATGGAAAAGACGGAAAGAATCATCCTGGAGAACAAACTATCCCTGGCCAGACTCAACCTTTCCAAACTGTTCGAACAGCCCTATATACGTCCCAAGAATCTTTTGTCAGATACAATTAAGAGCGTAAATACAGCCAAGAAGTACCTTAGTCAGTTGGAAGGCCTCGGTCTTCTCACAAAAGAGCGAATCGGTAAGGAGTATATCTGGTTCAACGTAGAACTGATGGCCATTTTGTCAGATTAATTCAAACTTTTATTTGTAGATTTGTAAACTCATTCTCCGGCAGGACTGATGAAAAAAGCCATCATACTGTGCATTTTTGCCGCGCTTGCATTCGGGTGCAGGCCGATGGATGCCCCTGCCCCGCCGCAGGAGAAGCCCCAGGACAAACAGGATAAGCCCGATGAACCCGACAAGCCGGACACACCGGATGTGACGGACACCTTTGAGAGTGCCGCGGAAGCAGTTATCAATATGGGCGCGGGGTGGAACCTTGGCAATACCCTTGATTCCAACAGCGGAGACACTGGCAATATGTGGATTGAGGCCTGGACCGCCCGTACGCCCAAGGACTATGAAACCGCATGGGGCCAGCCGGTGACCACTCGTGAACTCATCCATATGTTCAAGGAAGCCGGTTTTGGAGTTATCCGCGTACCCGTAACCTGGTATCCTCATATGGGCACAATCACGCTCTATGACCAGAACAAATGGAATCCTGCCACATGGACCGGCACCACGGTAGACCCGGTGTGGATGGCGCGCGTAAAGGAAGTTGTGGACTATGTGATTGATGAAGGGATGTACTGCATCCTCAACGTCCACCACGACACAGGAGACGCCTCCACCGCCTGGATCAGGGCTTCAGAAGCAGGTTTCAACGCCGCAAAGGACCGCTACGAGGTCCTCTGGCAGCAGATTGCCATTACATTCAAGGACTACGATGAAAAACTCCTTTTTGAGTCGTATAACGAGATGCTGGACCAGTACGACTCCTGGTGTTTTGCCTCATTCGCCGCCCCCGGAAACTATGACGCAGACGTAGCCAAGGGTGCCTACAACGCCATTTACAAATACGCAAGACTGTTTACGGAAACCGTCCGTGCCACCGGCGGCAACAACCTCTACAGGAACCTTGTGGTGAACACCTACTGCGCCGGCAGCGGCGACGGCACCTGGAGCGCCCATCTCCAGGATCCCATAGCCAGCATGCAGATTCCGGAAGAGCCCGGCCACATTGCCATAGAGGTTCACAGTTACTGGGAAGCCCCCAAATTTGCGGAGCAGAAGACCGATATTGACCGCCTCTTCACAAATCTTGACACCTACATAGTAAAGCGCCTTGGGGTGCCCGTAATCATAGGAGAATGGGGCGGCGGAAGTAATGACGACAACGATGCCAACGTTACCTTTGCCGGATATTTCTCAGGAAAAGCGAAGGAGGCCGGCATTGCCGCCTGCTGGTGGATGGGCCTTTCAGATGCTGCTGACCGCAGCGTCCCCGCCTGGACCATGCCAAGGACCAAGGACGCCATCCTTCAACAAGTTAATAAAAAGTCTTCCCACCCGCACCGCTAAGGAAATAATTGTGTATTTTTGCATTTACTATGCAACCTAGACTTCTCATAATGGCTGTAGCGGTGCTCCTTGGAAGCATCGGCCTTCATGCTCAGAACAATCCCTATAAGATTGACGACTCCTGTTATGAATGTATGACAAGGGCCGATGCCCTCATAGGCAAGGAAGGCTTTGATGAGGCCAATGAAGCGCTTCTTAAGGCGGCCACGGCGGCTTCCGACAACAAGGCCCTTGTCCTTTATTATGTGGTGCGGCTGCGTAATTTTTGCGCCATTCGCCCGGCGAGTGATGCCGATATCCTTGCCGCCCAGGAGGAAGTCAAGACCAACGCCCGGAAATATGGTTACCTCCAGTACTATTACCAGTCCTACCAGTCTGTGAAGAACTATTTCTTCAACACAGGCCGGCAGATACGTGCGCTGGAACTGATCCAGGAAATGCAGAAGCAGGCCTTCGAGGAGAATAACGAATACGGCAAATGGCTGGCAGAGAAAGAACTGGCGTCGTACTATAAGGTTTATGGGGCCTATTCTGCTGCAAGGGAGCATATACGGGCTTCTATCCGCACGTACCTTTCTACCGATGATCCCACCGTCCGCCGCCAGAGCCTGTGCCCGTATTATCTGGATTATGCTTCCACATTCCAACACATCCTTGACTCTGCCCGCTTCTTCGTGGACAAAGCATGGGAGAACGCCGTCCTTCCGGTAGATACCGTGATGTGTATGCGGGAATCGGCCATACTTGCTGCCGTGGCCGGTGACTTTCCCCGCTACAAGTCATACCGGGACAAATGCCTCGAATCGCCTCATAAGCAGGCTCTGGGCCGAATGACTCCAACCATGTTCAAATGTATCGACGCCCTGTATGACGGCAGTTTTGACAGATCTGACAAATCCGTGTATAATAGCCTGTCGCCAAACAATATCTACATTCTCTCCGCCGTAGCGAAGGCTGTGGGCAGGCTGGACGTAGCCGTGGAGATGAAGGATTTCTGCCTCAACGCCAACCAGAAAGACTTCTCCACCATCCTTGAGATGCATATGTCGGAGATGGACGCCCGCTATGAGAACGACCGCCTCCAGGACCAGGTGGAGGAAAAGACTCGCCAGGTGGAAAAGGTAACGCGCATGGTGATGGTGCTTGGCATCCTTCTTCTTCTGGGCGTCATCCTGGGGCTCCTTTCCTACGTGAGGAACCTTCGCCGGACACAGAAGAAAGATGAGAAGATGATTGCGGAACTCACCGCCGCAAATGAACGTGTCATGAAGGCCGATGCCGCCAAGGACCGCTTCATCCAGAACATGACCCACGAGCTCCGTACCCCGCTTAACGCCATCACGGGATTCTCCCAGCTCCTGGCGCTCCCTGACGGCATGTTCTCCTCAGAGGAGAAGGAGGAGTTCGGGAAGCACGTCCTGAACAACACCAGCATGATGACCATGCTCCTTGACGACCTTATGAGTACATCGGCCATGGACACCGGTGGCTACAGGATTACAATGGGGGAGGCAGAATGCGAGTCAATCTGCAAAGAGGCCATCAATGCGGCAGAGCATCGGCTCCAGCCCGGCGTACAGCTTCTTTTCAAGCCTTCAATGGAACTGCCATTCACCTTCACCTCCGACGCCCTCCGTATCCAGCAGGTGCTCACAAACCTCCTCACAAATGCCTGCAAGCATACAAAGGAGGGAGAAATAAGGCTTTGCTGCTCATTGGAGGAAGTTCCCGGCATGATTGCTTTCAGCGTTGAGGACACCGGCCCCGGCATCCCTGAAGGGGAGGCTCAGCGCATCTTTGAGCGTTTTGTGAAACTGGACGACTTCGTCCAGGGAACTGGCCTTGGCCTCAGCATCTGCCGTGAAATCACCGCCAAGATGGGGGGCAAGATCTACCTTGACACCTCCTACAGCCCCGGCGCCCGCTTTGTCTTTGCCGTGCCGGTGTAGTTTTCCCTGCCGGTGATGCACAAAGTGCGGTTAGGGGTCCAAAAACCCTACAGGCTAACCGCAAAAATGGTTTTTTTTTGCGGTTAGCGGTCCACTCTTCCTACAGCCTAACCGCACTTGAGGGGAATTCAAACTTTTATTTGTAGATTTGTAAACTAATTGAATTACAGATGATTTACCAGTCACTTACTGAACTTATTGGCCGCACTCCGCTTCTTGAGGTGAAGGGATTCGAGGGCCAGAAGGCAAGGATTGTCCTTAAACTAGAAAGGTTTAATCCCGGAGGGTCCGTCAAGGACCGCATTGCCGCCGCCATGATTGAGAAGGCGGAGGCCGATGGCATCCTGAAAGAGGGTTCCACCATCATTGAGCCCACAAGCGGAAACACGGGCGTGGGCCTGGCCTGGGTGGGTACGGCAAAGGGATACAAGGTTATCCTCACCATGCCGGAATCCATGAGTCTGGAAAGAAGGCAGCTTCTTCAGGCACTTGGAGCAAAGCTGGAACTCACCCCCGCAGCGCAGGGTATGAAGGGCGCAATTGCAAAGGCGGAGGAGCTGAAGGCCAGTATCCCCGGGGCGGTGATCCTGGGGCAGTTTGTGAACCCCGCCAACCCCCTTGCCCATGAGAAAACAACCGGAGAGGAAATATGGAAGGATACTGACGGCGCCGTTGATATCTTTGTGGCCGGCGTGGGCACCGGAGGCACAGTAAGCGGCACCGGGAAGGCCCTCAAAAAGCATAAGGCCAGTGTGCGCATCATAGCGGTTGAGCCCGCGGAGAGCCCTGTCCTCAGTGAAGGCCGGAGCGGAGCCCACAAGATCCAGGGCATAGGCGCTGGCTTTGTTCCGGACACATATAGCCCTAAAGTGGTGGACCAGGTCCAGCCCATTACCAGTGAAGATGCTATGAAGGCAACCCGTCTTCTGGCCGGAAAGACCGGCCTTCTGGTGGGAATCTCCTCAGGAGCCGCTTTCTGCGCCGCCCTGAAACTATCCCGGCAGCCGGAAAATGAAGGCAAGATGATTGTTGCCCTCCTTCCGGACACCGGAGAGCGTTACCTTTCAACTGGAGTATTTACTGTATGAACATTCCAATAAAACAGACTAGGCTGCACCTCAGAGCCCTAATGGAGTCTCTTAGCGATGCCATGTTCCCGGAGTACAACTATGTCCCCGTTGAGGAGAGTCTCCAGAACGCCATGGACACACTTGCGCAGTTGTGCCCGCAGGAAGCCGTGGATAAGTTCCGGGAGAAGGTTCCGGAAATAACCGCCCTCTTAAGACAGGACGTTGAAGCCATAGCAAGCAATGACCCCGCAACGGACAGCCTCCAGGAAATAGTGTATTGCTATCCCGCAGTTACCGCCATGATACACTACCGTGTGGCCCACGAGCTTGACGCCCTTGGGATTCCCGTCATCCCCCGTATGCTCACGGAATGGGCCCACGCCAATACCGGAATAGACATTCATCCGGAGGCTTCCATCGGCCATCATTTTGCAATTGACCACGGAACCGGCGTGGTGATAGGTCAGACGGCTATTATCGGCAATTATGTAACTATCTATCAGGGAGTCACCCTTGGCGCAAAGAACATCAGGAAGGGTGCCGACGGCACCCCCTGCAACCTCCCCCGTCACCCCATCATTGAAGACGGCGTAACTATCTACAGTAACGCCACCCTCCTTGGCCGCATAACAATTGGAAAAGGCTCCGTCATTGGCGGTAACGTGTGGCTCACCCACAGCGTTCCCCCGGGTTCCAAGATTATTCGCCAGCAGGACTGACCGGATGTTCTATCCGTAAAACAGTCCAATAATTACAGTCCTGCGGTCCAGGCCACTTTACCCTTGCCGCTGTGGGAGACAGTTTTGCTGCCGTGAGGCGGCAGGGAGAAGAAGTTGTCTGACCAGAAGGCATCCGGGACAAGCTCCCCATCACCGTCAAGGAGTTTCAGGACCACCTGGAAGGCCACGGTTTCTGAATTATTGACAACTTTCACATTGTGCGCGCCGTCCTCCTTGACACTGAGATCCGGAGCGGGAAGCGCCGTCACGTAAGAGAGGTTTGCATAGGTGCCGATAGGCGTCTGGAACCACCCTGAATGCGCAAAGTCGTGGACATTGCCCTGGGCAGGAACGGCATAGAAGTTATTTGCCCCGCCTTCCACAAATACAAAGAGATCCTCTCCCTGAGGAAGGTCCAAAACGGGCACGGAAGTGCCTTCAGGGACACTTACACTCACGGGAACAGACTGGATTTCACGGGATGCTGCA
>JAFZOU010000021.1 GCA_017550525.1 Bacteroidales bacterium | reverse complement strand
TACCGTATCAAGTGCCTGAGCAAAGATCCCAAGAGGGTCGCTTACTGCCAGGCCGGTGCGCTTGAGCCCAAAATCTATGCCTATTATCCTGTCCATTGATTCCGGGCGCAAAGTTAAGAATAATTATGGAAAGAAAAGAACGTAAGGCCAGGAATTTCCGTCTGTCAATGGTGGACGCCTCCTCCCATGAACGCCTCTGGAGCCTCCGCTTCAGCCAGACAACCATGATCGTGGCCATAACATCGGCCGTGGTCATTGTGATAGTGGGCCTTTTCTGCATCATTGCATACACTCCCATCAGAACCTTCATTCCGGGGTATCCTGATGCTTATTCCCGCCGCCAGGCCATCCAGAATGCCCAGAGGATAGATTCCCTGGAAACCCGCATCATCCAGTGGCAGCTCTACAGTGAGAATCTCCGCCGCATAGTTACGGGGCAGGAGCCTATCCGTATGGATTCGCTCATCCTGGGGAGCAAGGGGTCATCGGCACTGCCATCGGCCCAGTTCCTGGAGCTCAGGGATTCCCTCTTGAGGGCCGATGTTACGGCGCAGGAGCAGTTTGGAGTCTCTTCCCAGGGGCGTAACCTTCCCATCGAGGCCCAGACCTTCTTCCCACCCATCAAGGGCGTGATCTCAAACGCCTTTGACGCCACCGTTCACCCCTGGACGGACATCACGGCCCCTGCGGGAACAATGGTTATGAGTGTCCTTGACGGCACGGTAATTTCCACCGGATGGGACCAGGACAAGGGCTATTCAATCATCCTTCAGCACAAGGGAGACATCATTTCCATCTACCGCAACAACCAGAAACTGCTGCACAAGGTGGGGGATAACGTCAAGGCCGGTACGCCGGTGGCGCTGCTGGCTTCGTCGCCTTCCCTCACAAAGGGCGACCACCTCCACTTTGAACTGTGGTACAACGGCCGCCCCGCAGATCCTGCAGAATATATAAGCTTCTAGCTATGAAAAAGTCCATTGCCATACTTGGTTCAACCGGGTCTATCGGCACTCAGACCCTGGACGTGGTGCGTCAGCATCCAGACAGGTTCTCAGTGTATATGATATCGGCCAACAACAGCGCAGAACTCCTCATTGAGCAGGCGCGCGCTTTCAGGGTGCCGCACGTTGTAATCTGCAACCCTTCAAAGTATAACCAGGTGTGTGACGCCCTTCCCTGGGCCGATGTCCGCCTGGGCATAGATGCGGCCTGTGAACTTGTGCAGGACCGTTCCGTAGATGTTGTAGTGGCTGCCATGGTGGGCTTCAGCGGGCTTAAACCAACTCTTGCCGCCATTGAGGCATCCAAAACTATTGCCCTGGCCAATAAGGAAACGCTTGTTGCCGCCGGCGCCCTTGTGATGAAGGCCGCGGCCCGTCACAAGGCTCCCATCTATCCGGTGGACTCTGAGCATTCCGCCATATTCCAGTGCCTTCTTGGCGCGGGAGGGAACAAGATTTCCCGCATTCACCTCACCGCTTCCGGCGGTCCTTTCCGCACCTGGGAGAAGGGACGCATTGCCGCGGCCACAAAGAATGAGGCCTTGAGGCATCCCAACTGGGATATGGGCGCCAAAATCACCATAGATTCCGCCACTATGATGAACAAGGGCTTTGAGGTGATTGAGGCGGCTTGGCTCTTTGGCGTGAATGCTTCCCAGATTAATGTGGTGGTGCATCCGGAGTCCGTCATCCATTCCATGGTTGAGTATGAGGACGGCGCCGTAATTGCCCAGCTGGGCTGCCCGGATATGAGGGTTCCCATCCAGCTGGCCATGTCTTATCCGGAGCGTCTCCCCCTGGAAGGGAAGAGGCTGAGTTTTGAAGAGATGAAGTCCCTTACCTTCGAGAAACCGGATTTTGACAAATTCCCGTGCCTGGGCCTTGCATTTGACGCCATGAAACGCGGCGGTAATGTACCCTGCGCCATGAATGCCGCCAATGAAGCC
>JAFZOU010000020.1 GCA_017550525.1 Bacteroidales bacterium | reverse complement strand
TTCTCCGTAGATGAAGAGCCTGGTTGAAAGGGCTATCTTCCCTATGCCGTGGAGGTAGCTCCCGAAGCACCAGTTCCATGCTGTCAGGGGCATGGAGGCGGCAAGCCAGCGGATGGCTTTCACGGTTAACTGGAAGGCGGCATCGGCCCTGTCAAGATAGAGGGAGGTGACAAGGGGCGCGGCAAAGAAGAGGGCGGTGGCGAAGATGGCCACAACTCCAAAGGAATGGCGGTATCCAAGGCGCACGGCGTCTCCCATGCCCTCGGTGTCCTGCTTTCCGTAGCTTAGCGATGTGAGCGTGAGAACGGCGGCAGAAAGGCCCACGACGGCACTGAGAACCACCGTGGAGAGGTTTCTCTGGATGGCCATGGCGGCCATGGCGGTGGATCCGGCCATATTCACCACAAGGATGTTTATTATGATAAGGGAGAACATCCTGGCTGTCATCCTTACGCCGGTAGGAAGGCCGGTGGAGAAGAACTGCGGGATAGGGATGCCCTTCATGGACCCGGGATTCACGCTGAAGAGGCGTTTCCTTCGGGTAAAATACAAGAGGAATACGCCAAGGCCCAGTGCGTAGCTTATGCTTGTGGCAAGGCCCATCCCGAACATGCCGCCATGGAGGAAATGGATGTTGATGTAGTCAAGGGCTACGTCTGAGACGGCCATGACGGCACTTCCAACATGGATAAGGCCCCATCGGCCCTCTATCTGGAGCACGGGGACCAGCACTATGAATAGTACCAGGGGAATGGTTCCGGGGGCCACACCCCTCAGGTAATCGGCGGCAAGGGGCCTAATGGGGCCGCTTCCGGAGCCAAGCATGGTGGCCGTCCAGGTGGGGAAGGCAAGGCCGATGACCGTGAGGACAGCTCCAAGGGCCAGGACGGCGGTGAGGGCTATGTTGAAGTAGCCGTTGGCTTCCTGGGGCCGATTCTCGCCTATTGCCACGGGACAGGCGTGCTGGATGGCGGCCGCAATGAGGTAGCTGAAGATGCAAAGGAAGGTAAAGACCGGGGCCGCCACTCCGTGCGCCGCCATGGCGTCGTTGCCAAGGAATTTACCAACGTACATGCCGTCTATGAGGCCGCACAGGGAATCGGCCATCTCAGAGACAATCAGAACAAGCATTGTCTCCATGAAACGCCGGCGGGTTTCCATGGGTATGTGACGGAACCTTACCAACTTCCTAGAAACTGTAGTAAAGCCCGAGGGCAAGCGATTCCCCGCTCATGGAAAGGTTGATATCTTTTATTTCGGAATTCCATTCCAGCCTGCCCAGATGGCACATTACGGAGAAATGGTCCGTCAGAGATATCTCTATTCCTGGGGCCAGATAGGGGTTGTAGAAGAACTGGCCCTGGGAATAATCATTGGTGAAGAGGAGCCCTATGCCGGCCTCGGCAAAAAGGGACACGGGACCTGCGGAGAAGAAGTAATACTCTGCGTAAGGGGTTACGCTGAGTCTCAGGGAAGTGCCCGGTTCATCTTCGCTGTTATAAGCGTAGGCGTTAAACATAGTGCCCACATTCCAGTTGCCAAAGCCGTAACCTATGTCGGGGGCTATGCTGACGGCAATGGACCGGCTGTTATTGAAGCCCGCGTGGGCTGTTAAGCTGCCGCCTATGTAAAGCTGTGCGCTTGCCTCCCTGCTAAAGCCGAGGAGGGCGATAATTGCAATTATGATGGTCTTTTTCATGGTCTTTTATTAACCTACAGGGCCTCCGAAGGTGTAGAAGAACCAGTTGCGGAACTTCCTGAAGATATTCCAGCGTTTCACTTCCTCTATTGTTACCTCCGAGCAGTGTGTGGTGAGATCCTCCTGAAACCTCTGCGCGGCCTCCCTTGTTATGTCTTCGTCGTAGATGATGGCTTCGTTCTCATAGTTGAGGAAGAAGCTCAGGTTATCCATGTTCACGGAGCCGATGGCCATGAGGTAGTCGTCGGACATGAACTGCTTGGCGTGCATGATGCCGCTGTTCCACTTGAAGATGCGCACACCGGCCTCAAGGAGGTCTTTGAACAGGAATTCCGCAATATATTCTTCCATGAATACGTCGGATACGCCCTGAACTATCCAGCGGACGTCCACCCCGCGCCGGGCCGCTTCCTTGAGGGCGTTCAGCGTGGACTTTGGCGGGGGAGTGTAGGGGGAATAAATCCAGAAATAACTCTTTGAGTGGCTTATGGACCATTCGAAGAGGTTTCTCATGGGAAGCTTTTTGTCAATTGGGGAGTCGTGGACCACCTGGACGGTTTTGCCGCGGTGTTGTATGAGGCCGGGGACGTTGTCCTCTGCGGCGGCCAGGTTCAGGTCCTGGTCTATGTGGAGGGGCTTAGCCTCAGGGTTGAGGCGCAGCTGGTTCTCCATGTAAACCGTTGCTATGTGCTCTATGGCCGGGCCGGTTATCCTTACATCGGCATCCCTCCAGGAGGTGAAATACTTGTCCTGGATGTTACGGCCGCCAAGGTATGCCGTTGCGCCGTCTGTCATGAGGATCTTGCGGTGGTCACGGTGCGTTCCGGCAGGGGGCACCAGGCCATCTATGAACCACACCGGCTTGTAGAAACTGTTAAAGAGCACTCCGGCTTCAGGGAGTTTTTTCAGGGCCCTGAAGTTCTTTGGGGTTTCGGCGGCCTTGTCCACCATCACCCTCACGTCCAAGCCCTGTGCGGCTTTGTCCCTCAGGATATCCAGCACGATTGTTCCGGCGGAATCGGCACAAATCCTATAATAATCCATATAGATGGCCTTGGAAGCCGCCTTCAGGTCCTGAAGCATCAGCTGGAGCTTGTGGTCTCCGTCAGGGATGAAACCTATTGTGTTTCCCGTGCTTGGGGGGATGCCGGTGTCCTTCTCCATCAGCGCGGCCAGCTGCTGGTACTCCGGCTTAACACCTGGATACATGGTGCTGTCCGTCACCTCCGGTATG
>JAFZOU010000019.1 GCA_017550525.1 Bacteroidales bacterium | reverse complement strand
TCCCGTAACGGCCTCTGGGACCTTCCCAAGGGGCATCAGGAGCCAGGTGAGGACATTGAGATCTGCGCTGTCCGTGAGGTCCAGGAAGAAACCGGAGTGGATCAGCTTGAACTGCGGCGCCTCATCTGCATCACAGATCATGTGTATCTGCGTGACGGCCTGTGGCACCTGAAGCACACCTGGTGGTACGACATGCTTTACACAGACCCCACAAACCTCACCCCCCAGCGTGAGGAGGATATAACCAAGGCCGCCTGGGTGGCAAAATCCTCCCTCCCTCCGTTCCTCAAGAACACCTACCCCTCCATCGTGGAAGTCTTCCGCGAGGCCCGCATCTGACCGTTCTCCTATGGATTGCTTTTGTTCCACCCAGCCCGTAATGCCGATGCGGTTGAACTTAATGTGCTGTCTTACAATCGTTTACAGCATTCTTTGGGATTACCAGTAATCCCAAACGATTGCGTAATGTGCTGTGGTTCAATCACTTAACCTCCACCGTTGCCGTTGGTCTATTTCGCTGTCCCGAAGGGGGCAATGAATCACACGTTTTTGGCGTTTTTTGCTCCTTTCGTTGACCAAATGGGCAATGATTAACACGAAAACGGCCGTTTTTGTGCGTTTCGTTGCCCGGCATTGTTATGTTCAACACGTTATTGACCGATTTTTAGTATCTTTGCAATGAATATGAAAGACATTCTAAGAAGATACAGCATATCCACGCTGGGCCTTATTCTGGTGGCCCTGGGAGTGGGTATTTCCATAAAGAGCAACCTGGGGATAGCACCTCCTTCCTGCCCTCCCACCATCCTTTCACTGAAATGGGGGGCCATTTCTATCGGCACATTCACCTGGATGATGCACATTGTGTTCATTCTCACTCAGTGGGTCCTGCTGGGAAAGAAGTTTCAACTCCGTTTCCTGATGCAGATCCCAGCTGCCTTTGTGTTTGGTTATATGTGTGACGCTTCAATCTGGCTTTTCAATGCCATTGACGCTCCGTCAACAAACTACGTGGTCCAGATACTTCTAAGTCTTGGGGCCGTGGTAATTACTGCTATCGGCATAAAACTGGAGGTTGTTGGAGACGGCTGGATCCTTGCCGGCGACAAGCTTGTGGCTGTGTTTTCTGAGGTTACAAAGAGCCCTTTCAGCAGGGTGAAGGTGATCTTTGACATTGTGATGGTTGCCTTTACGGCCGCCTTCTCATTCATTGTCTTCGGGCTTCTGGACGGTAACGGTCACACCGTGGTCATCCGGGAGGGCACCCTAATCCTCGCCGTCCTCACAGGCATCTGCATGAGGTTCACGGATCCACTCATAGACCGTATCTTCACTAAGAAATGAGCCGCACACGGCAACTTTTGAATGACTGGATGCTGCCCGGAGCAATTGTGCTGGGCATAAGCCTCTACCTCATATACTACTTCTCGCCGGGGCTTCACAGTCAGGAGCGTGTACTGCACCTTATTGTTTCGGAGGGCCAGCGCGTTGTCATCGCCACCCTCCTGTTCTTCCAGTTTGTGAAGATTTCCCCCCACGATCTCCGCTTCACCCGCTGGCACTTCCTTGCACTGGCCTTCCAGGTGGGATTGTTTCTGGGGTTATCGACCATAATTTCCTTTATGCCCGTTGGAGACATTCGCATGCTCCTTGAGTGCGCCATGCTGTGCCTTATTTGCCCCACGGCATCGGCCGCAGGGGTTATTACGGAGAAACTTGGCGGCAACCTTGCCAGTACCGTCACATACCTTGTGATGATTAACCTTGCCGGGACATTCCTCATTCCACTGGTGATTCCCATGGTCAATCCATCGGCCACAATGGGCTTCTGGGCATACGTGGGGCATATTGCGCTGAAGGTTTTCCCCGTGCTGGTGCTGCCGGGACTGCTGGCTTGGACCATCCGCTACACCACCCATCGGCTCCAGCGGAGCTTGATGAGATGGAGCTCCAATTCTTTTTACGTCTGGGGTGTGGGACTCACCCTTGCCATGATCCTTGCCACCCGCGCACTGATGGAAAGCGGCCTTGGAGTGGCCCCCATTGCGGGAATTGTGCTTGTGTCAGTGTTCTGCTGCTTCCTGCAGTTCTTTACAGGCCGCCGTCTTGGGGCCGATAAAATCACCCCCGGACAGGCCCTTGGCCAGAAGAACACAGGCTTCCTCATCTGGCTGGGCTACAACTATATGACCCCCGTCACATCGGTTGCCGGCGGGCTCTACGCCGTATGGCAGAACCTCTTCAACAGCTGGGAACTCTACCGTAAGCAGCACCAGGGCCGATAATTCCGTGGTCCAGCTCTCACCGGGCCTCACCGGGCCTCACCGGACCTCCACCGGGCCCCACCGGGCCTCCACCGGACTCCCACCGGGCCTCACCGGGCCCCACAGGGCAACGAAACGCGCAAAAATGGCCGTTTTCGTGTAAATCATTGACCATTTGGGCAACGAAACGCACAAAAAACGCCAAAAACGTGTGATTCATTGCCCCAGCCCGTAATGCCGATGCGGTGGTAATGAGTGAGATCAATGCCGCGAGGAACGAATGAGGCCAACACGGAGGAGAAAGAGTAATGCGGATGTGGTGGAGGTTAAGTGATTGAAGCACAGTGTGTTATGAGGTTTTCTACTAGAACTTTTTCTGGTAGAAACACGTGTAAGTGACTGGCAACCAGCGTGTTGGCTTCCACCGCCAGGGGAGAAGCGTTATGGGACTTAGTGGTGGCGGATGGGAAGTCCAAAGGAGAAGGGGTTGGGAAAAGTGAGGAAAATACGTTATATTTGTAGGCTATGTCTAAGATAGGGAACATACTGCTGCCAATAGCCGTGGCCGGTCTGGTTGCGGCGCAGACGGTGGGCGTGGAGGTAAACCGCGCCGCCCGCCTGCACAAGTGGTTCCCCGTGGCCGTAAAGGATACGGTTAAGGCCGATACATCGGCCTCCAAAAAGGCCCTTGCCGCACCGGACAGCGTATCCACGGCTACTGTGGACAGCCTGGCCGCTGTGGCGGATTCCCTGCAAAAGGCAGCCATCCAGCATAAGCGTGACAGCCTCCAGGCTCTCATCGACAGCCTGAAAGCCAAGGCCGATACAGCCCGTATGGATTCCATCTACAATATCCTTCTGCAGTTGGATTCATCGGCCAAGAGCCCTCTTGACAGCCTGGCTGCCGATGAAGACTTCGATCTCTTTGCCATCCCGCCGGAGGACACCATGCCAAAGGTCTTCGCAAGAGATACGATGAAGGTCCCTGACAGCCTGAAGCTTACGGACCCCTTCCTATACGAGTGGTACGTAGCCGTCAAGGACTCTTTCACCCACAGGCTGGTGGTAGATTCCCTCAAAGCAGAAGGAGATTCCCTCCTCTGGCCCCGCATCGATTCCCTCTATCTGGACGATTCCACCCGCACTGCCAAGGAGAAGTTCGAAAGGTGGTATGCCGGCCTCACAAAGTCAGAGCGCAAGCGCTATGACTATGAGCAGAAACTTCCCATCATCCTTCACAGGCAGGATTCAATCCTGAAGCGCAAGGACAGCATCAAGCGTGTGAAAGACAGCATACGCCAGAGCACTCCCAGGGTACTAGAAACGGCCTTCCTCCCGGACAGCCTGTACTTCAAGCGACTCATCTCCTGGAAGCGTGAACGCATGTACAACGGCATAGAGTACAAGGAATGGGACACCACAGCCAACTACCGCTTCTACGATTACCCCTACATGAGGGAAGATGTGGGCGCCACCTGGCTTGGTTTCACCGGAACTCCCGTCCAGCATTTCAACTTCTTCAGAAGGGGAAGGGAAATCACTCCAAGCTACTATGAGCCCATGGAAACCTGGACTTATACGGCCGATAACATCCCCTTCTTCAACACCAAGACGCCCTATACTGAATGGGAATACTACGGGTCCCTCTTCTCCAGCGGCACCCAGGCCAACGACGCCTTCCGTATTTTCACCACCCAGAATATCCTTCCGCAGCTGAACCTGTCCCTGGAAATGAAGCGCTACGGCGGCGCCGGTAACCTTAAGAACGAGGAAACCGACAACCGCACGTACTTTGTCACGGCCAACTGGCTTGGCAAGAAATGGCTGGCCCACGCCGGATTCATATCCAACAGCATAACACATCAGGAAAGCGGTGGTGTAATAGACAATTTCTGGATCAGGGATACCTCCGTGCAGGTGAGGGAAGTGGATGTCAATCTGCCATCAGCCACAAACCGATATAAGAAGACAACGGTATTCTTTGACCACAACTACCGTATCCCGTTTGAGTTCATAGAGAAGCTCAGGCACCGGAAAGACAGCACCTGGGTGCCTTCAGATACTCTCAATACAAACACCACAACCGCTTTTATAGGAACCGGAACGGAGTGGACCACCTACAGCAAGAAGTACGTGGACAACACCTCCCAGCCCCTTGCGGAATTCTACGACGAAACCTTCTATATCAACCCCACCAAGAGCACGGACTCCCTCCGGACCATGCGCCTTGACAACCGCATCATCTTCCGCCTCCAGCCCTGGAAGGAAGATGCCATTGTGTCAAAGATCGAGGGCGGCATAGGAGACAGGCTCCAGACATTCTACCTGAGGCAGCCGGGCTATTCGCTCAAAAAGCCCGCGAATACTGTGTGGAATACAATGTACATATACGCCGGAGCAGAGGGCCGATTAAGCAAATACCTTGAGTGGGACGCTACCGGAAAGTATCATTTTACAGGTATAGAGGCTAATGACTTCAGCCTTGGCGGCCGTATAAAGCTGAACGTATTCCCCTTCAGGCGGTATCCGTCCAGCCCCATGAGCCTGGAAGCTTCCGTTCAGACATCCCTCAATACCCCGGACTTCTATCAGCAGCATTTCTACTCCAACCACTACATGTGGGAGAATAGCTTCCAGAAGATTTCCACAACAAAGATCCACGCTACATTCAGCGTCCCCCGATGGGACCTCAAGGCAGAGGCGGGTTACGCCCTCCTGGCAAACAATATCTATTACGACACCCTTGGTGTAGTGCGCCAGAACACAGTTCCCATGAGCGTCCTTACGGCAGCCGTTACCAAGAACTTCGCATTCGGCCCTGTCCATCTTGACAACCAGGCCCTGTTCCAGCTGTCTTCCAACCAGGATGTCCTGCCACTTCCCACCCTGGCCCTCAACCTCAGGTGGTATCTGCAGTTCAACGTTGTGGATCCCAAGGTGATGAATCTTCAGGTGGGTATTAACCTTCGTTACAATACCCTCTGGTATGCTCCGTCATACAATCCTGTCGCCGGCGTGTTCACAAACCAGAAGCAGCAGCTGTATGGCAACGCCCCCATCTTCGATCCCTTCATCAACCTCCAGTGGAAGAAAGCCTGCATATTCATAAAGTTTGAGAATATGGGTAAGGGCTGGCCTCTGGATAAGCATGAGTACTTCAGCGCACACCATTATATCCAGCCACCCGCAGTGTTCAAGTTTGGTATCTCATGGCCGTTCTATCCTCCTCTGGGCCAGAACAAGACCCTCAGTGCAAGGGCCGGTGCCGGTATGGGTGGCGGCGGAGGTGGCCTTGGTGGTGGCCTTGGAGGCGGTCTTGGCGGTATGCTGAGAGGTGGCCGATAAACTATGAAAACGCGTACCCTTGCATATACGGCGGCTTTCACGCTGCTGCTCCTTCTCATCCCGCATAAGAGCAGGGTGCCATCGGCCGAAACCCCGGAGGAAATTGTGGCCCATGAGCGCTCCTCGGAATCTCTCAGCGCATATGACAAGGTGATAAAGGCTACGGCCGATTCCCTGGGGATGGACTGGCACCTTATTGCCGCCGTAGTGTACCACGAGTCCCGTTTCCACAATGAAGCTCAATCGGCCCGCGGTGCAGTGGGTCTCATGCAGATCCTCAGCTCCCGCTATTCACAGGAATATCTTCTTGAACCTGCCAACAATCTTAGGGTGGGTTCAAGATACTTGAAGCGCCTTGAGACAATGTATTCCAGCGTGGCGGCAAACCCCACCGAGGCCCTGAAATTCGCCCTTGCGGCATATAACTTCGGGGAAGGGAAGGTATGGCGCCTGATTAAGCAGGCGCAGGACGCCGGGGAGGATGCCAGCCGCTGGGACGTAGTGGCTTCCACTCAGCTTCCAAAAGGCCACCACACGGTTGCCTACGTTGAGAAGGTGCTGGACACCTATTCCTATTATTACAGTAAGTATTAGTCGGCCTTGACGGTCTCGGCCGGGTCTATCTTTGAGATGGAAAGGGCGGGGAGCCACATGAGGAGGACTATGCCCAGGAAGGCGGCTATATCGGCCCCCAGGATGCCCCAGAAGGGGAGATGGACGGGAACGAAGGAGACAAAGTAGTTGGCCGGATCCAGTTTGATAAGGTGCGTTGTGCCCTGAATGAGGCAGAAAAGGAACGCAAGGGCGTTACCGATGATCATGCCCTTGAGCACAGCCTCGGCGCCGATGCGGACGAATAATCGGCCTATAGCCCGGTCCTGCATCCCCAGCGCTTTAAGCGTGCCGATAAGAGGGATATTCCTTAGCAGCATCACCAGAAGGCCGCTTATCATGTTGAAGCCCGCAACCAGCGTCATGAGGATAAGGACGATGAGGACATTCACGTCCAAAAGCCCCAGCCAGTCAAATATCTGCGGATAACTCCGGGCCGATGAAATGACATAGAGCCCGTTCTCATCCTCATCAGGACTTGTTGAGAGGATGTAGCCGATATGGGCCTCGATGTCCTTGAGGGCCTTTGGAGAGGCGTTTTTGACTTTGACTTCCAGCTGGGAGACGCTGGTGGAATCCCAGCCGTTCAGCCTCTGCATGTCTTCAAGGCTGGCGTAGACAAGGAGGTTGTCATCGGTCTCAATGATGTCCCGGTGCTCTGCCGTGATGTGGAACTTGCGGGCGCGGACCTTTTCCCCCACAAAGTAGGTTGTGAGGTCTTCGCCGGCCTGGAGGCTCGTGATTTCCGCCAGGCGGTGGGGGATGGACACGGCAAGAGATGGCCGGTCGGGGCCGGCCATGACGGTTCGGTCGGGGCCGGCCATGACGGGGCCGTCCCCCGCGGCCCAGACACCGTCACCCACGACCTGATCGGGGGTCCCTTTCACGATGACCCCGTGCACAATTTCCCCGTTTTTCACAATTCCGGCGCGGCTCACCACCGGAACAATCCCCGTAACCCCCGGAATGGCAAGGATTTTATCCTCAGATGGGAGGTGACGGGGCATTGGGACGGGATCCTGGCCGCCGGAGACATAAGGTGTGATCCTGATGTCTCCGGTCATTGCGGCCACGCCGTCCCTGATGCTATGGCGGAAGCCGGAACTTACCGCCACGGCAACTATTATAACAAAGAAACTCACGGCCGTAGCTACGGCCGCGATGTTTCCTTTGAACTTGATCTTACGTGATATGAAAGAGTCTGCTACCAAATGTGTACGCGCTCTTCCTCAGGACGGAACATGGGATCTCCCTCTTCAATGTCAAATGCCTCGAAGAAGGTCTCGAAGTTACGCACGCTCACGTTCACGCGGTTCTGGGCCAGAGAGTGAGGGTCCATGTTGGTAAGACGGGCCTTCTCCTGGTCAGTGATGTTCTGGGCCCAGATGGCGCCGTAACTCAGGTAGAAGCGTTGTGCGCGTGTGAAGCCGTCAATCATAGGATCCGGGCCCTTTACGGCATTCTCCATTGCGGTGAATGCGATTGAAAGGCCGCCGTGGTCTCCGATGTTCTCACCAAGGGTGTAGCGGCCATTGGCATGTACGCCGGGGAGGATCTCAACCTCGTCAAACTGGGCAACCAGCTTGTCTCCGAGGGCGTCGAACTTGGCCTTGTCCTCTGCGGTCCACCAGTTGACCATGTTGCCGGATGCGTCAAACATGGAACCCTGGTCGTCAAAGCCGTGAGACATCTCATGGCCGATAACAACGCCGATTCCGCCGTAGTTCACGGGATCATCGGCCTCAGGATCGAAGAAAGGCTTCTGGAGGATGGCTGCAGGGAAGCAGATCTCGTTGGTGGTGGGGTTGTAGTAGGCGTTCACCGTCTGGGGAGTCATGCCCCATTCGGTCCTGTCCGTGGGCTTTCCAAGCTTGGAGAGATTGTCCTGCACGTACCAGGCGCTGGCATTACGGAGGTTCTCATAGTAGCTGTTCTCAGGATTGATATCCATTGAGCTGTAGTCCTTCCATTTGTCGGGGTAGCCGATCTTTACGGTGAAGGCGGCCAGTTTCTCACGGGCGCGGACCTTTGTGGAATCGCTCATCCACTCAAGTTCATCTATGTGCTGGCCAAGTGCGGTGCGGAGATTCTCCACAAGTTTCACCATCTTCTTCTTTGAACTCTCAGGGAAGTAGCGGGCAACGTACATCTCACCCACGGCCTCTCCAAGGATGCCGTTAGGGACGCTCATAGCGCGCTTCCAGCGTGGAGTTTCCTCCTGGGCGCCAGCCATCTGATGGGAGAAGAACTCCCACTGAGCGGTGTAGAATTCATCGGAAAGGGCACCTGCCTGGCCGCTTACAAACTGGCACAGGAGGTATGCCTTGAGGGTCTCAAGAGGGTACTCAGTAAATAACTTATCCAGACCGTCAAAGTATGAGGGCTGCTGGACAATCACTTTCTCCTGGGGCTCTACGCCTGCGGCGGCGGTAATGGCGTCAAAGCGGATTGCAGGCCACTTTGAAGCAATCTCCTCAGTGGACATGGGATTGTAGATGGCAGCCATATTGCGGTTCTCCTCACGGCTCCAGAAAATCTGAGCCATTGCATTCTCAACCTCCATATCCTTAGCTACAAGCTCTGCTGCATTCTCTACGCCTGCAAGATTAAGGACCTTGCCAAGGTATTCCTGATAGCCGGCTTTAAGCTCTGCATTCTCAGGCTTCAGGTAGTAGTCGCGGTCTCCCATCCCAAGGCCTCCCTGGCCAAGATAGAGGATCTGCATATCGGAGTTTGTGAGGTCTGCTTCCACTCCAAATCCCATGAAACCGCCTTCTCCGTAAAGGTTCATCTTGCCAAGAAGGGCGGCAAGGGCATCCTTTGAATCAACTGCCTTTATTTCTGCGATATAAGGCTGGATGGGCTCTGCGCCAAGGTTATTGCGGGTAGTGGAGTCAAGGGCCATCTTGTAGAGGTCACTGATCTTCTGCTCCACGGTGCCGGGCTTTGCCTTGAGGGTGGTCATCTCCTCAAACAGTGCGTTGAGGTTTTCCTGAGCCTGCTCACGGAGGGCGTCAAAGCTGCCGTAGCGGGAGAATTCGGCCCTGAGGGGGTTCTTCACCTGCCATCCGCCGGTTGCGTACTGATAGAAATCCACCTTGGGAGAAGTGGTGGTGTCAAGGTCTGTCAAATCCAGTGCGGGTGCTCCGGACTTGGGAGCGCACGCCGCAAATGCAAGGAATGACATCATAAGGATAAACGCTTTTTTCATTATAATGGTTTTATTATGAGTCACAAAGATAGCAAAAAATCCTTTAGCAGGAGCTCATATAGGCTTTTACTAGCTTCCACTTTCCGGCCGCAAAATCGGCCTCCTTGTAGAGGAGGTTCAGCTGGCCTTCGTCGTAGAAGCGCAGCCCGGCGGTGTCGGAGTCTATCTGCAGGAAGTTGATGCAGCCTTCCATCTCCTGGCGCACCTCCTCAAAGAAGGGGAAGCCAAGGAGTTTGGTGCAGTCGTCATTGTCAGGGCAGGCCTCGAAGGTCATCTTGAGGGCTTTCTGGGTGAGAGGCTCATCTTCATCGTCCACAAGGATGGCGCTGCGGAAGGTCTCCATATTCACGGCCTTGGTGTATTTCACCACCACCTGCTTTCTGGGCCATTCCCCAATTCCGTTGTGCCAGGGGCTGTCAAAGCCAAGGTACTCGTCAAGGCCTGCAAAGATGTAGAACATTCCCTCGTGGGGAAGCCTGCCCTCAGGATCGAAGGGCGCTATATCGGCACAGTCTATCTGGCACACGAAGGTGAGGGGATAATCAAATTCCTCGCCGTCTTCCTCGGCCTTTGCAAGGGGATATTCCATGTCGGCGGGAAGGTCGGGGTCTCCCCACCATTTTGAGCAGCAAAAGAGCTCCTGCTCCGTTTCCTGGAGGTTGATTTTGATAGCCATATCTAAAATTTGTATAGGTTGAGGCCTGTTTCAGGGTCCTGGTATCGGCCGATAACCGCCCCCGGAAAAGCTTCCACGTAAAGCTCGCAGGCGCCGTTGATGCGGGCTTCCAGGAGATGCCCGCCGATGCATGAGTAATCCCTCCTACTGGCGGTGATGTGAAGATGGAGGTACGGCTTTCCGTCCTTCTGAGAGATGTTCCCGGTGAGGTTTGTGATTTCCATCTGCTCCTTGAAGGTTTTGTCCACGTACTTCTTTGTGGCGGGATCCAGGAAACGGAAAGTGGCCTCAGAGATTGCTCCAAGGCCGGTAATATTACCGGCAAGGATGTCCTTCTCCTTGCAGAAAGCCATCAGGGCGGCAGCAACCCCCTCATGGTTGTCTATACTCAGGACAAACGCATTGTCCTTTACCTCTTTGTACTTATACATGATGTATGACTATTTTTTCACTGGAAAAAGGTGGTACTTTGCGCCGGGTTCCGGAGTGATGATCCGGGCCTCGGTTTTTGAGTCGTCCTTTGGGTCAAGATACTTGTATACAAGGGCTTTGCCGCCGGAGAGCCAGAATCCGCTCTCTTCTCCAAGGGCCGATGGCAACAGCAGGAAGATGAATGTTTGCTCAGTCTTGTGCATGAACGCCATTTTTGACCTGTTGTTGACGCAGACAAGGTCACAGTTGTCAAGCAGCCACTGCGCCTGTGCTTCAGAAGGGTTGCACCACTGCAGACCGTAATGGACGGTAGAAAGGTCTGCGCCGTCCACCCATGGGAAAAGGGCGTTGTCATACACAAATTGATTTGCCCAGACAATTCCGTTGTCAAAAGGTTTTCTGCCTGAATCCTTTGTACCATATTCTCCGGCAATCTCATACAGGGGAGTAAGACTGGACTTTTCCATGTTAACCATGGCTATGCCCCACTGCTGCTTGTCAAGGTCAAGGCCGCTGTATGAGGCTGCCGACGGATCATAAAAAGAAAACATCAGTCCCTTTCCTTCCACTGCCATTCCGGGCATATTGGCTCTTACGGTCATCATCTCTATTTTCCCCAATTTTATGTCCTCTCCCACATACGTGTTGCCGTTGAAATGGACCTCGCAGCCGTAGGTGATGGGTTTATCAAAACTGATGGTGCGGGCCTTGGTGTCCAGCGTATACCCCACGGTGCGGTATGCCCCGGAAGGAAACACCACGGTGGCCTTCCCGTCTTTGAATGTGAATTCCGCCGCAAGGAGGTTTTCATCGGCATCCTTATAATGCATCCTGCCTATCTCCTGCTGGCCATAAGGGCCCTTGAACCCGCTCACGGCCCAAATCTGCCCTTCAAGGTCAAAGTCTTCATATCTGATATCCAGCCCGAAAGGGTTCAGTCCGCTGCAGGCTGCCGCCATAAGGGCAGATATCAATACTGCTGTAATCTTATTCATATTATCATTTCTGAAGCCAGTGTGATACAAAGATAGCAAAAAACTGCGGATGCTTCTTCTTGTGTGGACCTGGTCCACCCTCTTTTTGGCCGTGGTGCCATTTTACCCCGTGGACCAGGTCCACCGTTTGCCGTGTTGACGCAAAAACGCCGCTACGGGCAATCTGGCTGTCAACACGGCAAGGAAATCGGCCTTTTTCCGTGAAATCACTGCCGTGTTGACACAAAAAACGCCGCTACAGGCAATCTGGCTGTCAACATGGCAAGGAAGTCAGGCGGAGACGCCTTCGCCAAACAGGGCGAAGTCCCCTTTCAGGGGATCGTCCGGGAAAATCTGCGCCAGGCGGGCGGTAAGGCGTTGCGCTGCGGCCATAGAGGCGGTGCGGGAGGAGAGCAGCCCCAGCCGGACGCTCTGCTGCAGCACGTGGGTGTCCATGGGCATGATGAGCGTGCGCCTGTCAATCTGCCGTGCCCAGAGGCCAAGGTCTACGGGAGAGCCGTCACGGACCATCCAGCGGAGGAACATGCACACCCTCTTACAGGCCGATGATGTATCCTTCGGCACCGGCGCCGTGTCCCCGAACCAGCGTGTGATGGCATCCACAGCCTCAATACCTGTGGCGGAACCGACGTACGCCCCAAGCGTACCGTAGCCGTCAAGGAGCCGGCGGTAGGATTCAAGGAAGGCGTGGACATCGGCCACAGTATAAAGCCTGTAGTAGCAGGCCGATGAACCTGCGGGAAGGTCCCGGGAAAATGCCCCCGAACGTACCCAGCGGTCCATATCTCCGCCAGCGCGATCCAGCAGCCAGCCTATCTTTGGCATAAACTGCGCGCGGGAGCCGTACGCCAGGGCCTGGGCTACAAACGCAGTGGCCTCCTGGTTGGCGGCGCCGGAGACCTGATGCATCCACCAGGATGGGTCTCCTTCAATGAAAGAGGGAGTCTCGTACTTTGCGGCGAGCTCCCTCAGTAAAGCGTCTACACTCATTAAAGGCCGATACTCTTGAAGAAATCGTTGCCCTTGTCATCTACCAGGATGAAGGCCGGGAAGTCTTCCACGGTGATCTTCCAGATGGCTTCCATTCCAAGTTCAGGGTATTCCACGCATTCAATGCTCCGGATGCTGCTCTGGGAAAGCACTGCGGCAACGCCGCCGATTGTTCCAAGGTAGAAGCCCCCGTGCTTCTGACAGGCATCAGTAACCACCTTTGAGCGGTTGCCCTTTGCAATCATGACAAGTGATGCGCCGTGATCCTGGAATTCATCCACGTAAGGGTCCATACGGTTTGCCGTGGTGGGGCCCATTGAACCGCAGGGGTATCCTTCCGGAGTTTTTGCCGGGCCGGCATAGAGGATGGGATGGTCCTTGAAGTATGCGGGCATACCTTCACCTGCATCAAGGCGGGCCTTGAGTTTGGCATGGGCAATGTCACGGGCCACAATGATGGTTCCCTTGAGGTTCACGCGGGTGCCTACGGCGTATTTAGTGAGCTCTGCACGAACCGCATCAATACCCTTGTCAAGGTCTATCTCAATGCCCCTCGGGCCTTCGCCGGGACGGCGGAATTCCTCCGGGATAAGCTCTGAAGGATTGGTGTCCATCTTCTCAATCCAAACGCCATCGGCATTGATCTTGGACTTGATGTTGCGGTCTGCGCTGCAGCTTACACCCATGCCGATTGGGCAGCTTGCACCGTGCCTCGGGAGGCGCACCACGCGGATGTCGTGGGCCAGGTACTTGCCGCCGAACTGTGCTCCAAGGCCTATCTTCTGGGCTTCCTTCAGGAGTTTCTCCTCAAGGTCCAGATCACGGAAGGCGCGGCCGGTTTCGTCGCCGGTAGTGGGAAGGGCGTCATAGAACTTGATGCTGGCAAGCTTCACGGTAAGGAGGTTTTTCTCGGCCGATGTTCCGCCAATCACAAACGCAATGTGGTAAGGCGGGCAGGCTGCCGTGCCAAGGGAACGCATCTTCTCCACCAGGAACGGGATAAGGGTGCCCTCATTCTGGATGGTGGCCTTGGTCATGGGATAGAAGTAGGTTTTGTTGGCGCTGCCGCCGCCCTTTGCCACCATGATGAAGCGGTATTCGCTTCCCTGGGTGGCCTCAATGTCAATCTGGGCAGGGAGATTGCACTTGGTGTTAACCTCATTGTACATATCCAGAGGGGCGTTCTGGCTGTAGCGGAGATTCTCCTTGGTGTAAGTGTTGTATACGCCAAGGCTCAGGGCTTCTTCATCCTCGAAGTCCGTCCACACGTGCTGGCCTTTCTCTCCGTGGATGATGGCTGTGCCGGTGTCCTGGCAGAACGGAAGCACACCCTTCACGGAAGTCTCTGCGTTGCGTAGGAACTGAAGGGCCACGTATTTGTCGTTGTCCGATGCCTCAGGGTCCTTCAGGATTGCAGCCACCTGCTCATTGTGGGAGCGGCGAAGCATGAACTGGCAGTCGTGGAAAGACTGCTGTGCCACCAGCGTAAGGGCCTCCGGAGATACCTCCAGTATGGTTTTGTCACCGAATTTTGAAGTTTTTACCAGTTTTTCAGAACCTGGAATCTTGTAATACTCTGTGGTATCCGGGCCCAACTGGAACATGGGCGCATATTTGAATTCTGCCATAATGGGTTTATTTGTTCAATTCACAAATATAGCATTTTTTCGGGAGGAT
>JAFZOU010000018.1 GCA_017550525.1 Bacteroidales bacterium | reverse complement strand
TCTCCGTAAATGGAGATTTCCACGTGCACGTTTTCGTCCTGGTCCTCTACTTCCTGCTTGAATACTTCCTCAGCGCCGAAGTCAATGAGTTCAAGCTCAAGTTCATCTGTATCGATGGGCTTTGCAGGGTCTTCCTTGATGTGGAATACGCACTTGTGGTCAAACATGAAGGCCACGCTGCCGCTGGTCTGGAGGGCGCCGCCGCACTTGGTGAAGTAGCTGCGGACGTTGGCTACGGTACGGGTGTTATTGTCGGTAGCGGCCTCCACGAGGTAGGCGATGCCGAAGGGGCCGAAGCCTTCATAGACCAGTTCCTTGAAGTCTCCGGTCTTGGCCTCAGTTGCCTTCTTGATAGCACGCTCAATGTTCTCCTTGGGCATCTGCTCTGACTTAGCCTCTGCTATCAGGGCACGGAGACGGGGGTTACCAGTTACCTCTGCGCCGCCCTGCTTGACGGCGATGGTGATTTCCTTTCCAAGTTTTGTGAAGGTTTTGGCCATGTGGCCCCAACGCTTCATCTTGCGTTCCTTGCGGAATTCAAAAGCTCTTCCCATATTATTCTGCAGTTTGGATACGGCTGATGTACTTGTCGATTTCCATTGCCTCGGGGGCGGACATCCACTTTTCCTTGATGGTCTTGTAGAAGGAGAGTGCCTTGGCGGAGTCTCCGGCAGCCTCTGCGGCGATACCGGCCTTCAGAAGGTATGAAGCAGCAAAGGCATTGTCTGTGGTCTTTGCGGCTTTCTCATACCAGGAAATAGCCTCTGAATAGTTCTCAAGCTCTACCAGTGCGTCTCCGATGCATGCCTGGGCACGGCCTGCGAGGATGGGATCTTCACCCTTGTATTTCTTGAGGAGGGCGATAGCATCCTCATACTGGGCGGTCTGGAGCTTTGCTACGCCGCCGTACATGTAGACGGCCTGGCCTGCCTTTGCACCGTACTTGTCAATGATTTCCTCAAAACCGGGGTAGTTGTCGTCGCCTTCAAGGGCAAGCTGATACTCACCGGCCTGGAACCAGCGCTCTGCCTGGGCCATCTGCTCAGTGGCCTCCTTTTTCTGGGGCTGAAGGATGAAACGGTTGTATGCGAGGACGCAGAGGGCAATTACAAGCACCGCTGCTACACATCCGTAAATCAGTTTACCATTCTCCTTGAAGAAAACTTCTGCTTTGGAAACCGCTTCCGCTACGTTCTGCTGGCGGATTTCCTCTTCTTTAGTGATTTTTGCCATAATTTATTTTGTCTTGTTTATTATCAAATAGTACCGGCGTAGGGCCGATTAAGCCTGCAAATTTACGAAATAATTTATATATTTGCAATCCAAACGCGCGTGTGAGATGCCCTCTTTAAAGAAAATAGTAGTACAGGATTTCAGGAATATAGAGTTTCAAGATCTGTCTTTTTCTCCAAACGTAAACTGTATCAGCGGTAACAACGGGGAGGGGAAGACAAACCTTCTGGATGCAATCTATTATCTGTCAATGACAAAGAGTGCATTCCCGGCACCGGACAGGTACAATTTCCGCTATGGCACCGCCGGTTTCACCCTTGGTGGGGTGTATGCCATGGAAAACGGCCTGGAGTCAAGGTTTTCCCTTAAAGTGGCCGATGAAGGGAAGAAGCTTGTCAGGGACGATAAGCCCATCTCCCGTATGGCAGAGCATATAGGTACCCTTCCGGTTGTGATGGTGTCTCCCGGAGACGGCGCCCTTGTGAGTGAATCAGGAGAGGAAAGGCGGCGCCTTTCCAACGCAATCCTCTCACAGATGGACCCGGAGTATTTATCGGCCGTACAGTCATACACTAAACTCCTTGCTCAGAGAAACAGGCTCCTGAAGGATGTACAGCCGGATTTCGGCCTTCTGGAAGTGATAGACGGGAGGATGGCCGGCCCGGCAGCGTATATTTTTGATTCAAGAAAACGTTTGGCAGAGGACCTCAGGCCCGTTGTGTCAGAATATTACCGCCTCATCTCCGGCGGCGGAGAATCCGTATCCCTGGAACTGAAGAGTGACCTTTCCGCAGGCTCGCTCACGGAGATTTTTGCCTCTCACAGGGACCGTGACCTTGCGCTAAGGTATACATCGGCCGGTGTCCAGAGGGACGATTTCATTTTTACGATGGATGGCCATCCCATCCGCCGCGGAGGCTCTCAGGGGCAGCAGAAATCCTTCCTGGTGGCACTCAAGTTTGCCCAGTATGAGATTATGAAGCGCTCTTACGGCTTTGCCCCCATGCTGCTTCTGGACGACGTATTTGACAAACTTGACATGGGACGCATATCAAATCTCATAGGGATGGTTGCCGGAAGCGACTTCGGCCAGATATTCATTACGGATACTGACAAAAACCGCCTGTCATCAGTAGTGGACCGCATCACTGAGGACCGCGCTTACTTTGATACGGTATCTGGTACTTTCACAAGGGTGGAATAGAGTATGGAGCCCATAAGGATACACAGGAAGGAAGCCGTTTCAATGGATGAGGTGGTGAAGCAGTACATCAAATCCATGAAACTTGCGGCTGGGCTCAACACCCAGCGCATCTTTGAGGCATGGGATGCCTGTTCAGGGGCGGGGGAGTTCACGCTGAAACGCTTTTTCCGTGACGGAAAACTCTATATTACCCTCAGTTCATCGGTGGTCCGTAACCAGCTCCATTTCCAGAAGGAGGACCTTGTTGAAAAAATGAACCGTTTCCTTACTGAGGACAGTCTGTTCACCCAGGATAACCGTACCGTGGGTTATATTGAGGAGCTCATTCTGAAATAGATTCCTCACCGCTTTCAATTAGGCTCACGTTCCTCACCTTTGAGGGGGTGAGCTCATAGCGTATGTCAAAGCAGGTATAGATATGTTTCCTGCCCAGGCGGTAGTAGGAGGTTGCGTAGGCAGGGTCAAAACCCATGTAGCCAAGGGTTACCCTGTCCATGCCCCCAAGTCCAAGGTGGATGATATTGTCCAGGATCTCATAGTTTTTCTCCAGCCGCCCGAATACGGAGCGCTGTGCGGTGTCACGCCTCCTGAAGCGCCTGTAATTATGGTAGCGGTTCTTGCAGCCCGGGCAGCAGAATTTACGGTCAGGCCTGCCGCCGTAGTCTATGACGCTTCCGCACTGGAGGCATCTGGAAACATCTTCATTTTCATCTACCTTGTAATCCATTTCCGGTCTATCTCTGTTTCCGGCAAAGGTCAAAAGCTTTTTCCTTATATCCAAGAATCACAAAAAACATTCTGAAGATTTTTTACGTTTCCGTGGTATATCAAAAAAAGTAAATCACGTGAAACATTTTGACGTTTCCCGCTTTTTTACGTGATACAACATGTGAAACGTAAAAAAGCACAAAAAACGTAAAAATATTGCCTTCTATGGGCCTCAGTGGTGTAATTTGAAGAAATCATCCTTTTTATTTGCAGGCGTCCGGAAGCGGAGCGCGCCCGCTCCGGGGAATGTCTAACAATTAAAACAAAAGGAAATGGAATTCTTAAACAAAATTGAGCTGAGAGGCGTTGTCGGCAGGGCCGATGTAAACGTAGTGAACGGATCTCACGTGTGTAATTTCTCCGTGGTAACGGAATACAGCACCAGGGACAAGGAAGGCAACCCTATTATGGACATAGTATGGTTCAATGTGGCAGCGTGGGAAGGGAGAGAACAGATAGGGGATGTGTTCCAGATTCAGAAGGGAATGTGGATAGAAGTGACAGGAAGGGTGAGGATCAGGCGTTATATGACCCAGGAGAATGAGGAGAGGACGGTAATGGACGTGGTTGCCCGCAAAGTGAAGGTGCTGCAGAGGGAAGAAGACCAGATGCAGCCGCAGAGGGATTATTAGCACAGTATTTGAAGGTTCCGGAATTCTGATTACATTTGCAATTGTATGAAAGGATTCCGGACATACCTTCTGGCATTGCTGCTCATTTCCTTCCCGCTGGCCGCTGCGGCTCAGGAAAAGGTGGAAACCGTCCCTTCCGTCCAGGTTGTGACGGGGGATGACGTGGTGGAATATGCCCGCACCTTCAAGGGAGTTCCGTACAAACTTGGTGCGGCCGGCCCTAAGGCCTTCGATTGCTCCAGCTATACACGCTATGTGTACAGGCACTTCGGGTATGACATCACCGCGTACTCCCAGGTCCAGTTCCGTGAGGGACGGCCGGTGGATTCCTATTCTGATCTCCAGAAGGGAGACCTTGTGTTCTTCGGGAAGAGAAGGGGAGTCCGTACAATCGGCCATGTGGGCATTGTGGTGTCCGTAGACAGGGAGAGGGGAAGCTTCACCTTCATTCACGCATCCGTCTCAGGCGGCGTCATGGAGCAGACTTCCTCCCATCCATACTTTATGATGCGCTATATGGGCGCGCGTAGGCTATTGCCAGGCCAGGAATAATTGCTATATTTGCAGTCCAATTTCATTCAACGGGGGTGTTTTGGTTTTGACAGCGCCAGTGTTGGATGGTAAGCACGCCGGGCGTGGGAGCCTTGCCCGTAAATCTCAGACTCCAAAAAATCAGTTGCCAACAACAACTATGCACTCGCTGCTTAATTAGCCTAAGGCAATTAGCTTAATCCGCCGCGCCAAGGTTGCGCCGCCGACGAGTATCCCTCGGCCCTTCCGCCTCTTAAGGGCCCCTCAAGGGGTATCATCCATTTGAGGCTGCTCCGGACCACGCCTTTAAATCCGGTCAAGACTTAAAGGCTAAGGGTGAGTCCAGCCCGCCATCCGGCAAGATCATCACAAAAACCAAAGGACGGATAAGCATGTAGAAAGCCACCTGGCAGGACGTTTGGACAGCGGTTCGAGTCCGCTCACCTCCACAGAAAAAGCTCCCGAATTTCGGGAGCTTTTTCTGTGGAATAAAATACCGTTTATCTTTTATCAACTATCTTGGCATTGGGGTAGAGGGAGGGATCGAAGGTTACATCGGCCTCAGCTACGCCCTTTGCGAAATCTCTGAAGGTGACGGTGACTCCGTGCTGGGAGATTGAAGTGCGGACGGGTAGGAAAGTGGTCTTGGAAACAGCTAGGTCCATCTTTTTGGGGTCGTCCTTGTTGGTATTGGTCTTGGATTTTGTGCACACGAAATACCAGACGCTGTCATCTTCCTTCTTGAGTTTGACGTCATAGCCATCAGTGACGCCCTTGAGTGCGCTCATACTGTCATCGGAACTGGATTTAGAGGACTTTGCGTTGGTTATGGTAAGTTCATTCTTATTTACATCGTACTCCCAGTCAGTGACGGAGTCGGACCAGATGATGGATTTTTCTCCCTTTGCATCGACGAGAGCCTTTGTCTTGTCCCCAAACGTATACATATTGGTGGAAATAGTGCCCAGGATGGGAATCTTTATTTCCATAATCATAGAGAAGCCATTGCTGTCAAGGGTGGCAAGTTCCGCGTCCATCCGGGCAAGAATCTCTTCGTTTGTCTGCGCAAACATAGAAGTTGCTGCAAACAGGGCTGCTAAGGTAAGGAGAAATCTTTTCATAATATTCTGATGCTTATTAATATTCGGAATACAAATATACAAATTAATTGGCCGATTTTTTTGTAACTTTGCTCCTACTTATATTATCAGTATGAAAAAGTTAACCTTAATAGTTCTTATTGCCGCAATGGCCGTGGGTTGTGCCTCAAAACCGGAGGTGAAGTATGTGTTCTATTTCATAGGAGACGGAATGGGCATCAACCAGGTGATGGGTACGGAGCAGTACAACAAAGCCACGGAAATGGGCCCGGAAGTTATCAACTTCACCCAGTTCCCGGTACGAAATTTCATTACAACCGTATCGGGGAACTCCCTGATAACTGATTCAGCAGCAGGCGGAACCGCCCTGGCTTCAGGCGTGAAGACATACAACAGCGCAATCGGTGTAGACCTTGACGGCAATTCCGTCACTTGCCTTACCGAGTGGGCTAGTGCCGCAGGATATGGCACAGGAGTCATCACTTCCGTGGGTATCAATCACGCCACTCCTGCCAGTTTCATTGCCCATACCTCCGTACGCCAGAACTATGAGGATATCTCCACCCAGTATATGACAGCACCTGTAGACTTTGCCGCGGGCGCCGGTTTCATTATGGACAGGCGCACGGAACGCACTACGGATGATTTTGAGAAAATGGCGGTTGACTCCGGAATTACCCTTCTGAAAGGCCCTGACTTTACCGGCGTTGAGGATATTGAGGGCCGGGTACTGTGCCTCAGCGGTAAGCCCCAGCAGGATCTTCCCTATGCCATTGACCGCAAGGAGGATGACACCCAGCTGTCTGACTTTGTGAAGGCCGGCATCGCTTACCTTGAGAAGCACTTTGGCGGGAAGGGCTTCTTTGTGATGATAGAGGGCGGCAAAATTGACTGGGCCTGCCACGGCAATGATGCTGCATCAGCCTTCCAGGAACTTACGGATATGGCTTATTCCGTGGACCTTGCGCTTGAATTCCTTGCCCGTAACCCCAAGGAGACCCTCATCCTCATCACCGCAGACCATGAGACCGGCGGTCTTATGATAGGGGCCGGCAAATACGAGGCCCATCCGGAACTTCTAGCCTGGCAGAAGGCCTCCACTCCCGTTCTAACAGAGATGTTCCGTGAGGAGTTCTTCCCTGAGGAAGAGCCCTACAAAGCCCCGTCCTGGGAGGATGTGAAGGAGTTTTTTGCCGATAACCTTGGCCTCTGGGATAAGGTTGAAGTGTCATCCAGTGATGAATCGGCCCTTAAGGAAGTATATAATAAAACCTTCGGGAAGGGCGGCAACAGGAATCTTTCTTCCGAGAACCTCTATTCCGTGAATTACAAGATTGTGGATGAGGCTGTAAAATGCCTTGACCTCACTGCAGGCTACCGCTTCAGTTACGGCTCTCATTCCGGCTCTCCCGTGGGCCTATACGTCACCGGCGCCGGTCACGAGGCATTTAGAGAAATTAGGGACAATGCTCAGATTGCCCCTACCATTGCAAAACTTGCCGGATATAAAAAGTAGTTAAGCGGTCTTCTTCTGGGGATCTTTGAACAGGATCCAGAAGAGGATGGCAACCACAAGGGCGTAACCTGCAAAGATGTACCAGGCGTTAGGCCAGGTGGCGGGGTTCTCAAACACGCCCACTGAATCCACAACGGCGCCGGCAGCTAGTGTGCCGATAGTTGCACCGAAGCCGTTTGTCATCATCATGAACAGACCCTGTGCGCTGGAGCGGATGTCCACTGCGGCGTTCTGCTCAACGTAGAGGGAACCGGAGATGTTGAAGAAGTCGAAGGCCATACCGTAGACGATGCAGCTGAGGATAAACAGCAGCACACCGGGCATTGCGGGGTTACCAAGACCGAACAGGCCGAATCTCAGCACCCAGGCGAACATTGATATTAGCATCACCTTCTTGATACCGAACTTCTTCATGAAGAAGGGGATAAGGAGGATGCAGAGGGTTTCGGAGGCCTGAGAGATGGCTATAAGGGCGTTGGAATTCTTGACTGCGAAGGTGTCGGCATAAGCAGGATCTGCGGCAAAGGAACCAAGGAAGGTGTTGGCGTAGCCGTTTGTGATCTGGAGGGATGCTCCAAGGAGCATTGAGAATATGAAGAAGATGGCAAACTGGCTATCCTTGAAAAGGGTGAAGGCCTTAAGGCCGAACGCCTCTGCGAAGGACTGCTTGCCACCGGACTTGTTCACGGGGCAGGACGGCATTGTGAGAGAGTAGGCGCACATCACAATGGACAGGATGCCGGAAGAAAGCAGCTGGGTGAAGGTTTCCTGCATACGGACTCCCTTGATTGAAAGGAAGTTAGTGAGGAGCATGCTGCAGATAAAGCCGATGGTTCCGAAAACACGGATGGGCGGATAATCCTTCACGGGATCCATCCCTTCCTTTGAGAGGGCATTGTATGCAACGGAGTTTACAAGGGCGATGGTGGGCATGAAGAACGCCACGCTGAGGCTGTAGAGCACAAACAGGGGAGCGAACTCCACTACGCTTCCTGCCATCATGCAGTATGCGCCTGCGCCAATCATGAAGATGCCGGCAAGGCCATGGCACAGGGCCAGGACCTTCTGGGCTTCCATCTTCCGGTCTGCGAGAATACCCATGAGGGTGGGCATGAAGATGGAAACTATTCCCTGCATTGCAAAGAACCACTTGATCTGGGGACCGAGGCCGATGTTACCAAGATAACGGCCCAGGGAAGTGAGGTATGCTCCCCAAACGGCAAATTCAATGAAGTTGAGCACTGCCAGCTTCACCTGGATTGGCTTGATTTGAAATTTCATAGATTATATTATTTGTTATTAGTCACAGGTTCATCATACAAAAGTACGAAATTTTCCGTATTTTTGCAGAGATGTTCGAATTTAAATTACAGGCTTCAGACAAGCAGTCGGCGGCAAGGGCCGGAATCATTTCCACGGACCACGGGGAAATAAGGACTCCCATCTTCATGCCGGTTGGAACCGTTGGCTCCGTCAAGGGAGTGTATCACAGGGACTTGAAGGAAGACGTAAGGGCCCAGATCATCCTTGGGAACACCTACCACCTTTACCTCCGTCCGGGCCTTGACACCCTCCGCAAAGCTGGTGGCCTGCATAAGTTCGAGCATTGGGACAGGCCCATCCTTACGGACAGCGGCGGATTCCAGGTGTTCTCCCTGGCCCCCATCCGTAAACTCACGGAGGAAGGATGTAAATTCTCCTCCCACATAGACGGCTCCAAGCACATCTTCACCCCGGAAAACAACGTAGACACCCAGCGCATAATAGGGGCCGATATTATCATGGCCCTTGACGAGTGCTGCCCCGGAGACGCGGATGAGCGTTATGCCGCAAAATCCCTGAAACTCACTCAGGGCTGGCTGGAACGCTTTGCAAGGCATTTTGATGAGACGGAGCCGCTCTACGGCTACTCCCAGACAATGTTTCCCATAATCCAGGGCTGCGTATATCCGGAACTTAGGAAGCGCGCAGTAGAGCACGCCCTCAAGCTGGACAACGCAAACCGCGGCGGATACGCCGTCGGAGGTCTTGCTGTAGGGGAGCCCACGGAGAAGATGTATGAGATGCTGGAGATAACCTGCCCGCTTCTCCCTGCCGGAAAACCCCGTTACCTCATGGGTGTGGGAACCCCCGCAAACATCCTTGAAGGCATCGCACGCGGCATAGACATGTTCGACTGCGTGATGCCCACCCGTAACGGCCGAAACGGAATGCTCTTCACCTGGAACGGTATTATGAATATGCGCAATTCCAAGTGGACGGACGATTTCACCCCTCTGGACCCTTGCGGCACTTCATTTGTAGACAGTTACTACACCCGTGCATACATCCATCACCTTTTTATTGCAAAGGAGATGTTTGCCGCAATGGTGGCATCGGAGCACAACCTTGCCTTTTATCTGGACCTTGTCACAAAGGCCCGTGAGCATATTGAGGCAGGGGACTTTACCTCCTGGAAAAACGCAGTGCTCCCTAAACTCACGCAGCGCTTATGAACTGGGGACTAAAGAAACTGGACTGGTACATAATCAAGAAATTTCTGGTGACATTCTTCATGGCACTGCTTCTTCTTGCCGTCATAATCGTGATCTTCGACGTAAGTGAGAAGATTGAGGATTTCGTGCGCAAGGAAGCCCCCATGAAGGAAATCTTCCTGGATTACTACCTTGGTTTCATTCCTTACTTCATGAACATGTATTCACCCATGTTCGTGTTCCTCACCGTGATTTTCTTCACTTCCAAGATGACCCAGGACTCGGAGGTTGTAGCAATGCTCTCAAGCGGCATTTCCTTCCACCGGCTTATGGTGCCGTATCTTGTATCGGCCATATTCATCATGTTCCTCTCCATGGGCCTTGGAATGTGGGTAATCCCTCACCAGGTGGGCCGTAAGGTGGATTTTGAGCAGAAGTACATCCCACGCATGAAGGTGAAGATAGGCCACGACATGCACTACAAGCTGGAGAACGACCACTTTGTGTATCTGGAGTCCTTCAGCGCATACAACAATACGGCATATAACTTCACCCTGGAGGATCTTTCCAGCGGTCACCTCCGTTCCAAGATCACTGCAGAAAGCGCCCAGTTCGATACAACTACGGGCCGATGGAAACTCCGCAACTGGTTCATCCGTGATTACGACGAAGGCCTTGGAGACCATGTCCGTTCCGGCAGGCAGCTGGACACTGTCCTGAGCCTTACCAGGGACGATTTCTTCCTGAACAAGTACACAATTACCCGCCTTAATGAGGCAGAGCTTGAGAGGCTTATCAAAACGCAGACCATGCGTGGAGACGCCTCTGTATCGGCTGCCCTCATCGAGAAGAATAACCGTATGGCCATGCCGCTGTCTTCAATCATCCTTACTATCATTGCGGTGTCCCTCTGTACAAAGAAGAGGCGTGGCGGTATGGGACTTAATCTTGCTGCAGGAACGGCCCTTGGCTTCTCCTACATCCTTTTCCAGCAGTTCAGCGAGATGTTTGTGGCAACGGATACGCTGCCGCCATCAATAGCCATATGGCTGCCAAACTACATATACGCGGTAATTGCAATAGTACTGTATATTAAAGCTCCTAAATAAATGAAAGTCAGGATTGTAAACAAATCCGCCCATCCGCTTCCCTCATACGCTACTCCGCAGAGCGCCGGAGTGGACCTAAGGGCAAATCTTGAAACTCCCGTTACCATCGGCCCCCTTGAAAGGACTCTTGTTCCAACGGGCCTTTTCATTGCGCTTCCCGCCGGTTATGAGGCTCAGGTCAGGCCCCGCAGCGGCCTAGCGGCAAAGCACGGAATCACCGTCCTCAATACTCCCGGAACCATTGACGCTGATTATCGTGGGGAGATAAAGGTGATCCTTGTGAACCTTTCCAATGAGCCGTTCGAGATTGTTCCCGGTGAGAGGATAGCCCAAATGGTGATAGCACGTCATGAAACTGCAGAATGGGAGGAAGTGGAATCCCTTGACAGCACAGAGCGCGGCGCCGGAGGTTTTGGCTCCACCGGCCGATAGCCCCTCTTGTCATTCTGAGCGAAGTCGAAGAATCTCTATACTATGAACATAGAAAACCTATACCAGATATTCCTTGAGAGCGCCGGTGTCAACACGGATACCCGCACCATCTCCAAAAACCAGCTTTTCTTTGCCCTCAAGGGGGAGAACTTTGACGGAAACGCCTTTGCACTGCAGGCCCTGGAGGCAGGTGCATGCTATGCCGTGGTAAATGACTCCGTGAAGGAGGAAGACCCCCGCCTTATCAAGGTCAAGGACACCCTTGAGGCCCTGAAGGAACTTGCCGCATATCACCGCAGCCAGTTGGACATCCCGGTGATCGGCCTTACCGGTACCAACGGAAAAACCACCACCAAGGAACTTATAAGCGCGGTTCTGGCTGCAAAGTACAAGGTTGTTGCCACCGTTGGCAACCTCAATAATGAGATTGGGGTGCCACTGTCCGTCCTTAAGATTGGCCAGGATGCGGAGATTGCAGTAATTGAGATGGGTGCAAGCCATCCCGAAGACCTGAAGCCTCTCCTTGCAGTGTCACAGCCAAGCCACGGCCTCATCACGAACGTGGGGAAGGCCCATCTTGAGGGTTTTGGCAGTTTCGAGGGCGTGATGCACGCAAAGGGCCTCCTCTACGATTATCTCAAGGAGACTGACGGTATTGTTTTCGCCAATGCCGATGACCCCGTCCTCCAGGGCATGCTCTGGGACAGGGAGATGACATGCATCGCATATGGCCTGGATGGAGTTGAGGTCCTGCCTTCATCGGCCTCCAATCCTTTCCTTAGGCTGAAATGGGCCGATGGCCGTACCCTTGAAACCCATCTTGTGGGTGCCTACAACGCAACAAATGTTCTGGCTGCCCTCAAGATTGGCTGGTTCTTTGGGGTTCACGAGGCCGATGCTTTCAAGGCTGTTGAAAACTATGTGCCGTCAAACAACCGCTCCCAGCTTGTAAGAACGGAGCGCAATACCCTCATTGTAGATGCCTACAACGCCAATCCTTCGTCAATGAAGGTGGCTCTTGACAACCTTTCTCTCTGCGAAGGCCGCAAAGTGGCCCTCCTTGGAGACATGCGTGAACTTGGGGCAGATTCCTCAGCAGAGCACGCAAAGGTGGTTGCCCGCCTGAAGGGTACTGAGGCCATCCTGGTGGGATCAGAATTCAAAAAAGCCGCAGAAGGAACCGGCATTCCCGTGTTTGATACGTCAGACGCTTTGGCCGATTGGCTCAGGGCCAACCCCCTGAGCGGCTGTACCATCCTTGTCAAGGGCTCACGCGGAACCCGTATGGAAAAGGTTATAGACGCGCTTTAACCACAATAAGGCGCACAAGGTAAGCCAGGGCAGTTCCAATCAGAAGTCCGAATACCACCCCTACAAGCACATCCCCCAGGAAGTGGGCGGCCATCATTATGCGCCCCAGGCTCACAAGGGATGCCCAGATGAAAACGCCCCATGCGAAAGCGGGAACGGGTTTTCCGTTAAGTTTAAGCCCCAGGGAACTGCCGGCGGCAAAGCCGAAGACATTTGCGGCGTGGCTTGAGAAGAATCCGTACAGATGCCCTGTCTGGCCGTATGGCATAATGACTCCGTTTTCCACCATCCAAGTATTGTAGCAGGGCCTGAGCCTTGCTACACTGTCTTTTACAAGCCCTGAAAGCTGATCTGTGAGGATAACGCAGAGGATAAGGGACAGGCTTACAAGAATACCCTTCTTCCACCCCAGTTTCCAGATGATGAAGGCCATCACCAGGGCATAGGCGGGAAACCAGATCTTGGCGTCCGAGAGTACCATCCAAAGCGGATACAGGGCAGGGGTGTCCAGTTTATTTATCCACAGGGTGGCGGCCTGGTCTATCTGAACGATGTCAATCATTTATTCAGTGCTTTCCAGAGTTCTTCCTTAAGTTCTTCAAGGCCAAGGTGGGCGACTGAAGAGATGAATACGTGGGGGAGGTCAGCGGGGATCTTCTTCTCTATCTTTGCCTTCTGCTTTTCATCAATGAGATCCATCTTGGTGATGGCAAGGACGCGGTCTTTGACAAGGAGTTCGGGGTTATATTCCTCCAGCTCTTTGAGAAGGATCTTGTATCCCTTCATAACGTCAGGTTCATCTGCCGCAACCATGAAAAGAAGCACTGAGTTGCGCTCAATATGCCTAAGGAAGCGCATGCCGATGCCCTTACCCTCGTGGGCGCCCTCGATGATGCCGGGGATGTCGGCCATAACAAACGAGCGGTCATCGTAATAGCGCACGATACCAAGATTGGGCTCCAGCGTTGTGAACGCGTAGTTTGCAATTTTAGGTTTGGCCGATGTTATAACGGAAAGAAGGGTGGATTTTCCGGCGTTGGGGAAGCCCACAAGGCCTACGTCGGCCAGCACTTTCAGTTCCAGGATGAACCATCCTTCCTGGCCTTCTTCTCCGGGCTGGGCGTAACGGGGAGTCTGGTTAGTGGCGCTCTTGAAGTGGTCGTTGCCCCAGCCGCCCTTGCCGCCCTGGCAAAGGATGTACTCCTGGCCGGGCTCTACAAGCTCAGTGATTACTTCTTCCGTTTCTGCATCCTTCACAACCACGCCCTGGGGTACTTCCAGGACTATATCGGCCCCGTTCTTGCCCCTTTTTAGGGCCTCTGCGCCGTTGCCGCCGTTATCGGCACGGACAACCTTACGGTAACGCAGGTGGATGAGCGTCCAGAGCTGGGGATTTACCCTCAGGATGATATGACCGCCGCGGCCGCCGTCTCCGCCGTCAGGACCGCCCTTGGGGACGTATTTTGCCCTGTGGAGGTGGGCGCTTCCGGCTCCGCCGTGCCCGCTTGCGCAGAAAATGCGCACGTAGTCTATGAAGTTGGATTCAGCCATAATAGCTTTATAATCATTATTTTAAGCGGCTCAAATGAGCCTTTTTTGACAGCGGAGTAACAAGCCAGTAACACGATTTTTCCAAAAGTCGGCAACAAGTGCAATCAAAAATCTGTAAGCAAGTTTGTTATTATGGCGGTTATTTACCCTTGTTTGGGCGGTAAAAAACCACGTAACTTCACTTTCGCTGTCAATGAACTTTCTGTTTGGAAGCTCAATTTTCTCCACTTTTTTGCCTAAAAGGCAATGACTCTGCATGCTCCCAGAATGCAAAGATAGCGATTCTTTTCGAGATTCATAAGAGGAAAAGCCCCGACAGTCGGCAAGACTTCGGGGCGATTCCAGAGAAGCGGCCATGGGGCCCGGAGGATTAGTCGCCTTCGACGACGGTGTACTTGGCCTCGGCCAGCATCGAGACGGAGCGCTCTCCGGTCGAGCTGTTGACCAGGAAGTAACGGAAGAAGACCTTCGGGGCGGCTGCGCTGAGCGCACCGT
>JAFZOU010000017.1 GCA_017550525.1 Bacteroidales bacterium | reverse complement strand
GGCTTTAGCAGGGAGGCAAGCGCACAGCTTTACATAGGCGGCAGCTTAACAGCCCACGCGGGCTTCAATAACAGCCGGTCCATTGCCGTCAGCATAGCCCCCGACATAGGTTACGGCTTCGGCAACTGGAACGTGGGCACGATGTTTAACGCCTACGCTTATAACAGCGAAGATGAACCGGGCACTTCCCTGAGGCTCAGCGTCACCCCTTACGCAGAGTATTACTTCTTCTCCGCCGGTCCCGTGTCCCTTTTTGCAGAAGCCGGCATAGGGCTCCTCTTTACCAATGATATTTCAGACGAGGCCCCTCACGGCCAGTTCTTCTACAACCCCTATCTGGCCCCGGGAATAGAGATATCTCTGACGGACCATTTCTCCGTAATGTGCCATCTTGGCAGGCTGGAATGGAATTCCGAAATAAAAGATATCAACCTTTCCATGAGCGGAGAGTCGCTTGCACTTGGCCTTTACTACAGTTTCTAGGAAGTTGGTCAGGTTCCGTCACATACCGCAGGAGACCCGCCGTCGTTTCATGGAGACAATGCTTGTTCTTATTGTCTCCGAGATGGCCGATTCCATGTGCGGTCTCATAGACGGCATGTACGTTGGTAAATTCCTTGGCAACGATGCCATGGCGGCGCACGGAGTAGCGGCTCCGGTCTTTACCTTCCTGTGTATCTTCAGCTACCTCATCGCGGCCGCCATCCAGCACGCCTGCCCCGTGGCCATAGGCGATAATCGGCCCCGGGAAGCCAACGGCTACTTCAACATAGCCCTCACTTCAGTCCTGAGCCTTGGAGCCATCCTCACGGTTATCGGCCTTGCATTCCCCACCTGGACGGCCACAATGCTTGGCTCCGGAAGCGGTCCCATAAGGCCCCTTGCCGCCGATTACCTGAGGGGTGTAGCCCCCGGAACCATCCCACTGGTGCTTTTCATAGTACTGGTTCCCGTACTTCAGATAGAGGGCAGGTGGGGCCTCATCCACGTTGGAAGCGCCGTGATGGCTGTCTCAGACGTAGCCCTTGACTACATCAACATCCATTTCCTTAACGGCGGCATGTTCGGGATGGGCCTTGCCACAAGCATAAGCTACGCACTGGGCCTTGGCGTTTTCCTCCTGTATTTTACGCGAAGGAAACGCATCTTCAGCGTGAATCCCGGGTCCATGAAGGGCATCCTCATACCGCAGTTCTTCTCCACCGGCCTTCCTACCGGCGTAAGGATGACCGCAAGGATGTTCTCCCTTGTCATCATCAACATCCTTGTGGTGAACATGGCCGGAACCACCGCAATGGCCGCCATGGCCATCCAGAGAAACCTCTCCACGGTGGTCCTCAGCGCCGTTGTGGGCCTTTCCGCCGCCGTTCTCACTCTCACATCCCTAAGCTACGGGAAGCAGGACACAGAGGGCATGGGAGACGCCGTGCGCCTTGGATACAGGCATTCGTTCGGGGTGGTAGCCATCTTCGCCACAGCCCTGTTCTTTGCCGCACCGCTTGTCACATCCCTCTATCTTGACAGGGCCGATGCCGCCTTCTCCCTCACGGTGAAAGCCATACGCTGGCTTGCGGCATCAATGCCTCTCACTGCCTGGAACTGGTGCTTTGGCAGCTACCTCCACGGGATAGGAAAGATAGCCCTCTCCACCAGGCTCTTCATCTACGGAGAGCTTGTGACCCAGTGCTTTACCGCCCTGGTCCTGGGCCTTGTATGGGGGGCCGATGGCATCTTTGCCTCCTTTGCCGTAAGCCAGGCCATCATTCTTGTGACGCTGGTTTCCTACCGTCCAAAATTTTTCCTATCTTTGTAGGATAAAGGATCCTCCAGGGAATGAATCAAAGAAGGCTCACCGCCATAATACTGGCCCTTGCGCTATCCCTCCCGCTCTTCGCCCAGAGTAAGGGAGAAAGTACCATTGTGTTCACTCCACAGTGGACCGCCCAGGCCCAGTTTGCCGGCTATTACGCCGCCCTGGAGCTTGGCTTCTACAAGGAAGAAGGCCTGGAGGTAGTGATAGAGCATCCCAATGCCAGCCGCTCCGCCATAGACCGCATGCGCAAGAACCAGAGCCAGGTCACAACCCTTCCCCTCTCCCAGGCCATCTTTGCCCTGGACAGCGGGGTGAAGCTTGTGAACCTCCTCCAAACCTCCATGAACGGTTCCCTCATGATTGTCTCAAGGCGCGGAGTGAACCCTCTAAAGCAGAAAGGGGCCAGGGTGGCCAGTTTCAGGGCCGGCTATGACCAGCTGGCAAGGGCGGTAGCCAATGAACTGGGGCTGGAGTATGAGTGGCTTGAAACGGCAAGTCTTCTGAACCTTTTCATCGCGGGCGCCGTTGACGCCTCCGTTGCAATGTCCTTCAATGAATACTACCAGTTCCTCCAGACAGGCCTCATAGAGCGCAATGAGGACATTGTGTACCGCCTGTCAGACCACGGCTACAACATCCAGGAAGAGGGTCTTTATATGACCCGGGAAGAGTATGACAAAAACCCTGAGCGTGCCCGTAAGTTCGCCCGTGCCAGCCAGAGAGGCTGGGAATGGGTGGCATACCACCAGGAGGAAGCCCTTGAGATTGTGATGAGGCAGATTCACCGTAATCACGAAGCCACCAATCCCACCCTCCAGCGTCTCATGCTGGAAGAGGTCCTGGACCTTATGGAAGGCTATGAGAGCGGAGAAAGGGAATATGTCCTGAGAGGAGAGATGGTAAACCAGGCCGTAGCGCTAATGCTGAAGGCCGGTATCATCAGGACGGAACATACAATTAAGGAACTTCTGCCATGAGGATAGGACACAGACTCAGAAGCTCCCTGTCGGCAAGGATTAGTCTCTGGACGGTCCTGTTTGCCGCAATAGTGTTCATAATCTCCATCTCCGTGGTGGCCTTCCGTTCCCGCAACGCCGTGAGGGAAGAGGCCATCAAAGGCGCCAACAGGGTGCTTGAGAACACCATCCTCCGCACAAACTACATCCTGGAAGACGTGGAGGACATCGCAAATAACCTTGAGTGGCTCATTCTCAAGGATCTGGACAACCCTGATGCCATGATGGAATACTCCCACAGCATTGTCCAGAACAACACCATCCTCAACGGCTGCTCCATATCCTTCGAGCCCTATTTCTACCCCCAGAAGGGGAAATACTTCAGCGCTTACTCCAACAACAACGGCAGGTACGTGTACACTATGCAGGAGGGGTCGGACAATTACCAGTATTTCTACCTCAACTGGTACATGCTCCCCAAACTCCTCATGCAGCCCTGCTGGACAGAGCCATACACAGACCAGGAAGAGGGAGACGAAGCCACCATGAACCTGGAGATGAACGTCTCCTACTGCAAGCCAATTATCGGCAATGACGGCAATTTCATCGGCGTAATATCCCTTGACATATCCCTCAAATGGCTGTCGGAGACAATATCGGCCGTAAAGCCATATCCAAACGCCTACGCATTCCTGCTTGGCCGCGGCGGCTGTTATCTTGTGCATCCGGACCCCCAGAAACTCTTCTACGAGTCCTTCTTCACCCCGGGTCTTGTATATGCCCTCACCCCTGAGCAGAAGCAGCTTGGGAAGGACATGCTTGACTGGAAGGAGGGCATTCGGAGGCTGGAAGTGGACGGAGACCCCAGCTTTGTCATCTTCAGGCCCATCCTCACAACCGGGTGGAGCCTTGCCATAGTGTGCCCGGAATCAGACATTTTCGGCGGGTTCCGGCGCTTCCGCAACACCCTCCTCCTGAGCCTCATCCTTGGACTCATCCTGATGTTCCTGGTGATGTATTTCATCATCCATCGGCAGATAAGGCCGCTCAGCAGGCTGGCCTCCCACGCAGAGACCATGGCTTCCGGAAACCTTGACGTGGAGCTCCCGCATATGGACCGCACTGATGAAGTAGGCGTTCTGAACAGGACGTTCCGCTATATGCAGGTGTCACTGAGAAAGTACATAGATGAGCTCACCACCGCAACGGCAAAGCGTGAAAGGATTGAGGGAGAACTCCAGATTGCACGGGACATCCAGATGGGCATGGTCCCCAGCACCTTCCCCGCCTTCCCGGACAGGCAGGACATTGACCTTTATGCCTCCATGTCTCCCGCCAAGGAAGTGGGAGGAGACCTCTACGACTACTTCATCAAGGACCAGAACCTGTATTTTGCAGTGGCCGATGTAAGCGGCAAGGGCGTTCCCGCCAGCCTTTTCATGGCCGTTGTAAGAAACCTCTTCCGCGTGGTGGGATCGGCCGGCCTCCCTCCTGAGGAAATAGCCCGCCAGATAAACAACACCTTATCTGAGGACAATGAGCAGCTGATGTTCATCACCATGTTCATCGGCCGCATAAACCTTGAGGACGGCAGCCTCAGCTTCTGTAACTGCGGTCATAATCCCCCGGTGCTCCTTAAGGACAAGCCTGAATTCATGCAGTGTGAGCCTAACGTTCCGCTTGGCATAGCTCCGGGATTCCAGTTCAATGGCCAGAGCATTGAAGGTTTCCGCGGCACGCCCATCCTCCTTTATACGGACGGCCTCAATGAAGCGGAGAATTCCGCCCACGAGGAACTTGGCAATGAGCGCCTTCTCCAGAGCCTTGCCACCAATCCTTTCAAGGACGCCAAAACCACCGTCCTCATGCTCCAGGGGGTTGTATCGGCCCATGTGGGAGACGCTGAGCAGAGCGACGACCTTACCCTTCTGTGTATAAACCTCAAACCATGAAACGGATACTAAGCCTTATCGCCGCGCTGGCAGTTTGCACATCCCTATCGGCCCAGGAAGACGAGATTGTGAAAGACGGCTGGAACTTCGGTCCCCTGCCGTGCGTGAGTTACAACTCAGACCTTGGCGTCCAGTTTGGCGTATGTGCCGATATCTTCAATTACAAGGGCGTATACCCGGATTATCGGCAGCGCTTTTATGTGGAGGCTTCCAGCTACTACCCCAGCTTCCAGACGCTCCTCCACG
>JAFZOU010000016.1 GCA_017550525.1 Bacteroidales bacterium | reverse complement strand
TTCTAAGAGCGGAAAACGAGGTTCGAACTCGCGACCCTCAGCTTGGAAGGCTGATGCTCTACCAACTGAGCTACTTCCGCCGATTTGCAAAAATCGGCGGAAGTAGCTCCACCTTTTTTTGCATTTGTGGGAGGTGGTGGACTCGAACCACCGAACCCTGAGGGAGCGGATTTACAGTCCGCCGCAATTGCCACTATGCGAACCTCCCAAATGTTGCTTTACAATATGTCAAAGCCCCTTTTTGAGCCGATAGAGGGATTCGAACCCACGACCCCGAGATTACAAATCACGTGCTCTGGCCAACTGAGCTATATCGGCGCTCATAAGCCCTCTAACTTCTTAAAGGACTGCAAAGGTAGCTACTTTTTTTGAATCCGCCAAACTTTTTTAAACATTTTTCATCATCTCCCTAAGAAGATCGAAGATGGATTCTGTATCCAGACTGCACTCCTCACGCTGAGCTTTCTGGGAGTCCTGCACCACAAATTTGTCCGGGATGCCTACACCTTTAATTATAGGAGCATCCGGCCTGGCGGCAAAAAACTCGCTTACGGCGCCATAGAGACCACCCTTGAGGCTGCCGTCCTCCAAGGTAAGGATGGCCTTGCAAGAGGATACTTCCTCCAGGATGTCAAGATCAAGGGGCTTCAGGAAGCGGAGATCATAGACGGAGGGCCCCACCCAATAATCGGCCTTATGACGCTGTGCAGCCTCAAGGGCCCTGTTAGCGACGGGGCCAAGGGCAAGGACGGCAACGCCCTTCCCCTTCATAAGGCACTCTCCCTTTCCTACGGGAAGCGGGGAGGCATCGGCCTTTTCCCAGTCCATGCCCTCTCCGTAACCGCGGGGGTAGCGGATGAAAAACGGCCCGCCTGGATACTCCAGGGCTGTGTACATGAGATTCCTAAGCTCAAGTTCATTCCTTGGGGCCGATATCACCACGTTTGGAATGCAGCGGAATGCGGAAAGGTCGAACGCTCCGGTATGGGTGGCGCCGTCTTCCCCCACCAGGCCAGCCCTGTCCAGGCACATGGTGACTGGAAGGTTCTGGAGGGCTACGTCGTGGATAATGTTGTCGTACGCCCTCTGGGAGAACGATGAATAGATGTTGCAGAAGGGTCTTAGGCCCGTAGCGGCAAGGCCGGCAGAGAATGTGACAGCATGGCCTTCCTCAATGCCCACGTCAAAGAACCTTTCCGGGAAGGCATCCTGGAGGCGGTTCATCCCGCAGCCGGAGGCCATGGCGGGAGTGATGCCCACCACGCGGAAATCCTTTGCCGCAAGTTCCACAAGGACCTTACCGAATACATCCTGATAGCGGTCCGGGGCATTTACGGTCTTAAGGCGGGTACCCGTGGCGGCGTCAAACTTTCCGGGAGCGTGCCATGTTGTAGGGTCTTCCTCTGCGGGAGCGTATCCCGCGCCCTTACGGGTATGAAGATGAAGGATACGGGGGCCGTGAAGGTCCTTTATGCGGGAAAGGACGGAGACCATCTGGCCGATATCATTGCCGTCGATGGGGCCGAAGTACCTGAACCCGAGGGCTTCGAAGAGGGCCCCGCCGCTGGAGCGGACAATGTTTGCCTTGGTGTCTATAACCCGCTTCTGGATCCAGTCACGGAGTTTTCCTTCTCCAAGGCGGTTCCATATTCCACGCTTCACCCTGTTGTAGGTTTGGGATGTGGTAACCCTTAGGAGGTAGTCGTGCAGGCCGCCAAGGTTACGGTCTATGGAGATGTCGTTGTCGTTGAGGATCACAAGGATATCGGCCTTGGAGGAGCCGGCGTTGTTGAGGCCTTCCCACGCCAGGCCGCCCGTCATGGCGCCGTCACCTATCACGGCAACGGATTTGTATGTTGCGCCCGTGAGCCTTGCAGCTTCTGCAAATCCAAGCGCGGCCGATATTGACGTGGAGGAATGACCTGCGCCAAAGGCGTCGTAGGGGCTTTCGTCCATCTTGGGGAAACCGCTGATGCCGTCCCTCATACGGTTTTTACGGAAAAGTTCCCTGCGTCCGGTGAGGATTTTATGGGCGTAGGCCTGATGCCCCACGTCAAAGACAACTTTATCTTCGGGCGTATTATATATATAATGGAGAGCCACTATCAGCTCCACGGCGCCAAGGCTTGAGCCAAGGTGACCGGGGTTGACGCTGCAGCACTCCACCATATAATCCCTGAGTTCCCTGCATACTTCCTCCAGCTTTTTCCTAGGCAGTTTACGGAGGTCTTCCGGGGAATCAATCTTTTCCAAAAGCTTATACATAGCTTACAAAGATACGCATTTTTTGTGAAATGATGCGTAACAAAAAACCCGCGGGGCCGGAGGGCTTCGCGGGTTTTAGGTAGAGGGGCCGAAGGGCTAATCCTGCTGCCTGTACATTATACAAGCGTATTCATCGGGATAGAGCTCAATGGACCAGGTGCCGGAAGAGGGGGCACAGAAGTTACTGCCGCTAAGGGCAAGCGAAATGTCCGGAACATCATATGTGGACTCATCGGACCAGATGATAAGGCTGTCCGGGAAGACATAGGGATTATCATCTCCGTTATAGCCGAAGTTGACAGTCCAGCTATAATCTTTGCGGAACTTGAACTCATCGCCTTCCTGAAGATCTATCTCAATGTAATACAAGACATCGCCAAAGTCTGTTGTGACGAGTTCAAAGACGTGGTCTACGCCCCATTCCTCGCCGTTCATTGAGCCGATAACGCTCCAAACGGGCTGTGTGGGCTGCTCGGGATCCGGATCATCAGGGTCTGTATAAGCCTCAACCAGTTCTACCTCCAGACTGGGGGTACCAGGATCCAGGACAAGATGCCATTTGCCGCTTTGGGCCACCGCAATGTTGGCACCCTTGGCCAACAGTAGCATAGTTCCCTCTGTGAGCGTATTGTTGGAGGCATTTGCGCCCAGGTCGCCCTGGTCCCAATCAGCATTCTTACGGAACTTGAATTCGTCGCCTTTGGCAAGCTCAATGGTTAAATCGTAAGTGGCACCGTCGGCTCCGGCCGTCATATCGATGTCACCGACCCAATCGGTCATTGAGCCAATCAGGCTCCAGACATCTGTCTGAGGATCGGGGTCGGGATCCGGGTTGTCCGGATACTCCTCCATAAGATAGGCGTACAGAGTTAGCTTTTCAAGATTAACCTGGAGATACCACAGACCGCTGGTGGGGACATAGATGTCCTGGCCCTTGAGGCGGAGATTCATCTGGCCTTCCTGCATATAGTGCGTTGTGCCGTCCCAATCGGCATCAAAGCCGAGGTCGTTGTAGTCCCAGGAGCCGCCCTGACGGAACTTGAAGCACTGGTCTTTGCGAAGCTCGATGGTAATGTAGCGTATGAAGCCATCGCCAACCTCCAAATTATGATCCTTCTCCCAGCCGTCCATGTCGCCGATTAAGCTCCATGTGCCGCTCACAACGGCCCAGCCGGGATCCTGGCCCTGGTTGGGGAATTCCATATCCCAACCTTCGTTCCAATCGGCAATCTCCTCACCGAAGTCAAGGTTGCCGATTTCCTGTTCCGGGACAAGGTCCGCAGTGCCCACATAACTGGCGCCGCCCCTGAAATACTGGTAGTCGTAGCTGGTGGAAAGGCGGGTGCCGGAAGCGGTAACCACTGTAATGCTGGGGTTAGACATAGACTGACCGGGGATAATCATACTCCAGGCGCGGGAGCCGTTTTCAAGAAGCACGGGGAGCATCTTCACGGAAGCCTGCTCAAGGTCTCCGGACATACTACCGTACTCCAATTCCGATCCTCTGGCGCCAATCCACACGTTATTAAAGTACGCTTCCACAATTTCCTCATCGTTGACAAGGTTGTCTATGACAAGCGTAACCTGCGTGAACTTGTGTACGAAGCTGAGGTGTACGGTACCGTCGGCCGGAGCACTCTCCGTATCGGCAATCAGAAGGTCCGAAGCCTTATAAGCCTCAAGAGTGCTCTGATCCTGCTTGACAAAATAATCTGCCCAAAGGTCTTCACGCTCGGGGTCATACGGGAAATACGCGATGAAACGGGAAGGCTGTTCAACGTACTGCTCCGCATCCCAGAGAATGGGCTCGGACGGGATAACAGCGCCTTCCACGATGTCCAGACGCTTATTAAGCTGGCTGGAGTAGGGACCATAGACAAACAGGCCGATTGATTCAACCTGGGCCTCATCGGCCTTTGTCTGGAACTGACCCACTGAAGCAGTGAATTTTATTTCCCTGCTGCCGAGGCTGTCATTGGCTGTTTCTTTGACGGAACAGGCGCTGAATGCTGCTCCTGCGAGGAGCGCTGCTGCAATATATGTAAATATTCTTCTCATAGCTTATTCCGTTTAATTGATTGAAACAAGATAGGCCTGCTTACTCACCGTTTCCGGTGTGTTGCCCCTGTAATTCATCAGTGGACCGTACACCACAACTGTATCTCCCACTTCTGGCTGGACATCTCCGTCGGCAAACGGCTCATTGCCCACATACCAGACGTTGTAAAGCTGGAGGACATCCTGATCGACGCCATCGTCGGAAATAAAGATGACGGCAGTGTCATTGGCCTTGAATGCCCTGGTGATCTTGGCGACAACACCCTTCACATACACGGGATCCGTCTGATCATATGTGCTGTTGTTGGTCCAGGAGAGGGCCGATGCAATGGTCCTTGCCTCTGTAACGGTGTATGGATTCTCGAGAGTTCCGTCATTCACAATAGGAGCAGGGGCGCCATCCTGGGTGATGTCAAAGTAGTATCGGCGGTTGCTATAGCTCACGTATATACGGACGGTACGGGAATCCAGGGACTCGTTTTCAGACAAAGTTGTGGTAAACTCATACCAGTTGGCATCCTTGGCCTGGTAGCTGACCTGAGCCCAGTTCTGATCTGAAGTGAATACTGGAGTTTCAACACATCTTACCATATTGGTTACGGCTCCTCCGGTATAAGTTGCCGAGGTTGACAATAACACCAATCCGAAATCGGCCCTTTCCACACTTTCTATCTGGACATCCACCAGTTCAACAGTACCGTTATACGTTGTCTTTGCTCCGGTAACGGTTACAACGTCTCCGGCAACAAGGCCGAACTGCTCTGTATACCATCCGCCGGCATCCTTGGGATACTGGCCATCGGCAGTCTTTGTGCCATAGATATACAGCTCACCGGAGTCGTCCTGGATGTAGAAGTTGCCGTAAGAGATGTTGGCGAGGGCGTACACTTCACCAGTGACGGTGAAGGTCTCTCCGTCGGTACCGTTGAGAACATCTACTATGTAAGTCTGACCTGTGGAGGCAGCCTGGTAGATATAGTCTCCGGTGCGGTAAGGATCCTCATCTTCAGGGTAAAGGTCTACGTAGAGGATGGTTTGCCTTTCCTCGGTTGACGTATTCCTTTCTACGTCCACGGTCAGGTAATACCAGTCATTCCCAAGGGACTGAAGCTCGTTCACCGTGGCCCATGTGCACTCGCGAGGGACAAAGATATCCCAGTCTCCTACACCACGGACAGTGAACAAAGCCTGGCCGCCGACAGCCTCAATCTTGTTTTGGTACGTAAGCATACCTATCGGCATAAGGGCATCTATGGACACAAGCTCTGCGTTCTTGAACTCAACCACACCGTTGTAAGTGGCCCTGATACCCTTTACGGTAATGCGGTCTCCTTGAACAAAGCCCCATCCGTCGGAATACCATCCGCCGGAATCCTTGGGGAATAGCCCTTCGGCATTCACGGTGCCGTAGATATACAGGGCATCCTCAGAGTTAATGTCGTCTACCAGATAGTAGTTTCCGTACTGGATGCTGCTGAGGTCCCTAACGATGGCGGAGACAATGAAGACTTCGCCGTCATCGGCCTTAAGGACCTCCTCTACCGTGGCCTTGCGGGGATTGGACTGGTGGTTTGCATCATCGTTGTCCACCCACTCGTCCACGTCCTTGGAGAATTCGGCCGATACTGTATCGGCATCAAGTTCTACCCTTGCAGTGTGACGGCAGCCGGGTTGGAATCTGACCTCGTAAGAGAGGGCATAAATGTAGTACTTGCCGTCCGTTCCAACAAGGGTGATGGAAGGCTGCGCCCACTGGGGAGGTATGATACAAGCCCAGGCGGGGCGGCCGGCGGCATCCAGCACCTGACCCATTTTGATGGAAGAAAGGGCCGAATACTCAGACTCAACCACACCGTAAGTTTCACCGTTTCGGTTTATCATTGCCTCAGGGGTGACGTTACCAAGGTAGGCCTCGGCAATGTCTACATCGGCAAGCTGGTTGTCTACATAAACCAGGAGCTTTGACAAGCGGTGCACAAAGTGAAGGTGCACGGTGCCGTCTACTGGAGCGTTGAGGGTATGGGCAGTCATGAAGTCAGACGCCGTAAAGCCCTGATGGGTGCTCTGGTTGGTGCGGACTACAAAGTACTGGCCTTCCCAATAGGCCTCGTTCTCCATATAGGGATAGAATGCCCAGAATTCCGTGGTCTCCTCCAAATACTGGGAATCACTCCAGTATACAGGGGTTTCCGGAACCAGGGTTTGTCCGTCATACTCCATCTTTACATTGAATTGGTAGGACGGCCCGTATGTGTAGAGAGATACGGCGTCGCCTATTTCAAAGGCGCGGTCCGTAGCCTTTGTGGCATAGCCGCCCACGGACGCAGTGAAGCGCAGGGCCTGCTTTCCCCCGGCGGCCATATCCTCTTCCTGGGTGCGGGAACACCCGGGAAGAAGCACCGCCGCAGCGGCTGCCAAGGCTATTAATATATTGTATCTCATAAACTTACTTGATTATCTCCAGTGAACGACTTGCTTCCTGAGCCCTGGGGGCCGATTTTCCGCCTTTAAGCATATGGCGTTTGAGCGAACGCTCTCCGGTGACGGGGCGTATTGCCGTAACGGGGGCCAGAGGGCCGGAACTCATACCGCTGCGGACCGACATCTTTGCAGGTGCTCCGGAGGAAGAAGGTGTATACTCATATCCGGGCATTACAATATATATCTGCGCCCAGTAATTGGAGCAATTGTAATAAGACGTAGACCAGGCAAGACGCAGGTGGGGCGCCAAATTGTAAACACCCTCCGTGATCTTTGTATTGCCGGGGAGGAAATTGCCGTAACTGTCAAAGCACCTGAACATAATGGGACCATAACCTTCGTAGCATTCCCCATTATAGAAATCCTTGTAATGGATGTCGTCTCCGTCAATAAAGAAATCTATGTAAGGCGTTTCCTCTCCGGTGTAATACCAGTCATCCGAGAAATAATCTCCCGGACTGAGACCGGACCAGTGGGCGGCGTAAGGATACATAAGACGGTAACGTGAAGGGACGTCTCCGGCACCCAATATATCTACGGAGACAGAACCTTCTCCCCAGGTCCAGTAATCCGCGAAACTGCCATAGCCCATCTCCTCAAAAGCGGGTTCCGGGGCTGTCCTGAACTCTACAACATCCCAGCCCATCTGGCCGAAACTGTCCGTCCCGGCTATAGCCGCCACGTAATCGGTGTCCGGAACAAGGTCTTTCACCGTGAGGGTTCCTCCGGTTTCTTCGTCGTAGGTGTACTTACTCAGTTGATTGCCGTTGGAAAGGGTATAATCGTAGATACTGTCATCCGTGATTCCATCGGCCTCAAGAAAAGCCTTTTCCATAACAATCACCCACATTTCTTCGGGGTTGGAGAAGAAATAATTGACGGAGGCGTCGCTCTCGGGGAAATATGGATTGGGGGTGACCTCAACGGAAACGCTGAGTTCCGGAGCCTCATCCCCTTCTATCACAATTCCGTGCGTGTCAAACAGGCCGGAATAGTGAGGTATACCCATAACATCTTCGTCTAAGACTATGGTGTAAGTTCCGGTCTGGGAAACAGGCAGATTGATGTTTACCCATCCGTCAGGGACATTTTCCACCTCTATACCGTTAGCCATCACATCTTCATAGACACCTCCCTGGCCGTAGACTTGCTCGCGGGATAATTTTCCAAAGTATACTCCGTAACGGAGACCTGTGACATCCATACCGGTGAAAACGCTCAGCGATACCCAGGTCTGCCCTGCTTCATCCACGAACTGCTCCAACATTTCTATCTTCAACTCATAGTAATACCGTGTCCTTTCAAAACCGGGCAGGGTAATGGTCAACATCCCTTCAGTGTTGGACTTATATGTGCCGTAATTAGAGAAAGATATGCCTACATAATCATAGAACTGGATGGAGCCGTACTTCTGTTCGTAGTATCCGTAGCTGGAGATATTATCGAAGCCATTCTCCGGAACAAGGCCCACAATGGCAATGTCACCTTCTTTCTCAGAGCTCAAACCAATGTCACTGTACTGAATATAATATCTTCCGTCACCCTTGCTTGCGAGAATCATTTCTCCTTCCGCGTTGCCGTCAAGATACTGTCTGTACGGCCAGTTCTTGTAAGGGTTGACAATACGGTAAGTATCCGTATTGGCGTCTTTCTGAATCTCCACATCTATTTCAGTATGAGGGTAACCGTACATCTCACACACAACGGATTCTATCATCTTTCCCGTACCAAGAGATACCCATTCACGCTGTGCAGGCTTCAGGTAAAGGACTTTGCGTACGGCATCAAGGATGAGCTGAATACCACCGGTCTCACTGTAAGCATACATCCAGTTGTCGTTGGGGGCGATAACTGTTTCAACTCCTTCCTTGCCCACCTCCATATAATAGTACACAGCCTGGCCCCAACGACTGCCGGTGTCTTCACGCACAATGCGGAATTCAAAATTGCCGTTGCCGGAGAGGGAGGCATAATAAAGGCCGTCTTCGCCCTGCTCCATCTGAATCCTGTTGTCATAGGTTTCAACCGCCCAGACGTGCTCCCAAGTGCCGGGATCAGAACCCTTGCCAAAGTAGACGTATCCGGCTTCAATCCAGTCAAATACCTCAAATTCAAAGCCCACGGGCATAGAAGACTCGTCAAGCAGAACCTTTACCGTGTAGCTTACGCCTTCTTCAAGGCAAATGCCCTCCTGGGAGATAGAAAGTTCCTCTCCATTTGCAAGGGTAACCTTGAGGGTGAGAAGTTCAACGTCCTCGTCCGGAGGTACAATCACGCCCCAGGCTTTGGTGCCGTCGGCCTTCGCCAGAGGAGCGGCCTTGACCTTCCCGCGCTGAGCATTCTCAGGGATATTCACGCAAGGGACGGTAAGATCAACCTCGGTCTGGAGGTACAGGCCGTCAAGTTCTACGGATACAATCTCCGATTCATAGGCCGAAGCGTCTATTTCCATGATGATCCTGGTGAGCTGATGGGCAAAACGCAGGTAAACCTCTCCAACGTCCGGCGTTCCAAGGGCCGATGCAGTGAGAAGGTCTGCGGCCTTATAGGCGGCCTCCGTGCTCTGGTCGGCCGGAACAGAGAACAGGAACTCCGTCTGGTTCACCTGCCCTGAATAAGGATAATAGGCATAGAAGGCCGATGCCTGGTCTCCTGCCTGGTCGGCCCCCCAGTAAATGGGCTGAGCCGGCTTTACGGTTTCTCCGTCCCAGGTTAAGGCAATGTTTTCCGCCTCAACGGGAGCTGCTGCAAAAAGGCCCACTACATCGCCCTGCTCGAAGGCAGTGTCCGTAGCCTTGACCTCATACTTGCCAAGGCCGGCCTTGAAGGAGATTTCCTTCACCGGCCCCTGGTCTTTGGTGCCTTCCTCACTCTGGCAGCCAATTGCGACTGCGCAGACGGAAAGAACGGTTAAAAGGTAGCTATATGCTTTCATATTGTGTAATTATTATCTTCTGTGAGTGGGTCTATCTTGTGTATTTGCTGATTTTCATCGGGAGACTGGCCTCCTGAGAGTCTACTACTCCTTCCTCAGGAAGCATAGCATAAATACCGAACCTGACAATAGGCGATCCGTTGTATACTCCGGGATTAATCTGTGCGGTATCATCTCCCATCCACTGGAAGGTGGCAATTGTTACAGAAGGATCCTGGCAGTAATAACCGTCTTCGGTGACGCCGGAGATAAAGAAAAAATAATCCTTATAATCTATATCCAGAACGGCGTATTTGTAAAGAAGGTTACCGGTAGACTGGTCAAACTCAAGGGGCATATCTAAAGGTTGACCGTTTATATAGCCATCCCTGGCCACTAAAACACCCGGCTCTTTCTCAAGGATTTCAAAACCGTCCCAGTCTCCAATCCAACGATCGTAGGCCTCATTCTTTATTATAGTATAAAGAGTGCTTGTGCCATACTTGCTCACAGCCTTCAGGACAACGGTGAACGTGCCGTTGTTGATTACCGGCACTCCAAACGAGTTGTACTGTCCGGAAAGGAGGGTGGGCAAAGTCATAAACTCCGTACCTGCAGGCAGCTCTGCGGCCGATACTATTCCGGCCACTGAGGCATATTCTACGGAAGCAACCTCAAATCCAGCATAGAACTCTATCCGGAGCTGGTTTTCTTCAACCCAGGAATTGATGTTTTCCAGGGTGTCATACTTCACGGGGCGTGTACCGCCGGGAAGGGTTATGGACATCATTCCCAAACGGTTGGCGGAGAAGACGCCTGACATGCCGTTGTCCGGGTTATCCATACGACCATAGTGAATAGCAGCGAAATCCGGGAAAGAAATAAAACCTTTGGCTGCATCATACTCTCCACAAGGATACTCCATACCTGCCCACCACCAAATGTCATTAACCAATGATGCCGCGAAAATACGGCTGCCGCTCTTCAACTTCACACCAGTATAGGTGTCGCTGAACCAGACTTCATCATCGGAGATATTGAAAATCAGTTCTCCGCCGTCTTCATAAGTAAGCTCCGAACCATCCTGGAACCAGCTTGAATTCTTGTAAGGGTTGCGGATGCGGTAGGTGCCGGGATAAGCGGCATCGGCATCAATATCTACTTCCACCTCTTCAGGATATGATACAAAACGGTCGTATAGGAAGCCGTCTATGAACTTACCCTTTCCAAGGGGCTCCCAGCTATGGGGAATGGGTTTAAGGGTAATGACGTATTTGGCAGGGTCCAGAACAACCATTGCACTTCTTTCCGTGGATCCGTTACGTACCCTGATAACGTGTGCAACGTCATTGTTCAGGTCTGTCTTGTCAATAAGGATGAGAGGAATCTCTATGCTGTCATAATAAACAGTCACACCGTAATGGAACTGGTTGGTGTTAATGACAGAGCCAAAGTAATACTCTTCGTCACGGATAAGGCAGAAATAAGGACAGCCGTCAAGCCTGGCGGTGTATGTACCATCGGCCTGGAGTTCCATATCCACATATTCTGCTCCGTCTTCTCCGCCGTAGATAATCTGCCAGCTGTGCTCTCCGGTTTCTCCGGAACCGCCGCCGCCCATATAAACCTCCTTGGTGGTCCAGGGCGTGATCTCGGCCACAAATGATACCACGGCGTCGTTTTCAATGACTATGCGTGCAACAATCTGCTTGCCGGGAACCAGGCTGAGAGGTTCATCCGGGACATATCTGAGCTGTTTGCCCTTGTCCGTAGTGATGAGCACGGCCGGGCTTGCGGTCTGGGGTGCCACGACGGCCACAAGGAAATTGCCGTCACGGCCTGCCTTAACAACGGAAGCCTCTCCCGTAGCAACTGCGCTACCGCGGAGGATATTGACATTGGCCGATGTCTGGACGCCCTCCAGTACCACGGACTGGATGCCGGCGCCTGTATCGGTTGCGTCTATGTCAAAGAGGATTCTTGAGAGAGCGTGGCCGAAGCTGAGCTTTACCGTCTGGTCGGCCGGGGAGGCCTGGGTGTGGGCGGTAAGGAGGTCCGAGGCCGCCACAGCGCCGTCTGCACTCTGGTCTGTCTTGACCGTGAAGCTGAAGCCCTCCAGCAGGTTTGCATCCTGCTGATATGGGAAGGTGGCGGCGAAATCGGCCTTCTGGTCATTGGCCTGCCCCTGCGCCCAATAGAGGGTGTAGGACGGAGTGAACGAGCCTCCGGCATAGGTAATGGGCACGTTTGACGCGCCTACTGGCTGGCCGATTGAAAGGCCTGCCACGTCACCGTTGTCGAAGCCCGCCTCCGAAATCTTTGTGAAATCTCCCACCGTACCGGTGATGACAATCTCCTTGAGCAGAGAATCATCCTTTCCGGAGGGATCTTCCAGCACCTGGCAGGAAACCCCCGTGAGGAGGGCTATCAATGCCGGGATGAATAGTGATTTTCTCATATGCGGTACTTTTATTATTCTTGATGGAAGCCTGCTTCTCCGCCGTCATCCCAAGGAAGGACTTCACCTGTGATGCCGCCCATACCCTGCTGGTCCTTGGCTTTCTGGTTGATCGTAAGACGTACGGAAGTTGTTCCGGCGGTGATGATGATTTCTGCAGTGCGGTCTGCGTTGGTGCTGTTGGCCTGGACGGTTACCTGGATAGTTGTGGTTCCGGCGTTACCGCTTCGGGGGGTGAAGCTTACCCAGTTGGCGCTGCAGCTTGCCGTCCAGGGCGTGTCTGAAATGACCGCCGCCTGGCTGGTGCCACCTTCTTCCGTGAAGGAGAGGGAAAGGACGGAAAGGTCTACCTGAGGTTCCGGTTCCGGCTCCTTGGCCTGCTGGGTGATGTTAAGGACTTTAGTGAGCCCTCCCGCATTTACGTAGATCTTGCCGGTGCGCTCAATTTCATCCGGGTTGGCATCGGCCGAGAAACTAACCTGCACGGTGCCGGCTTCTCCGGAGCTTACAGCCGGATGGATCCAGGACGACTGGGTAGAGAGTGACCAGTCACGGTTTGTCATAATGGTGAATGACGACTGTGATTCTTCCGCAGGAAGGACTATCGAGCTGGTAGACAGATCCAGCGAGGGATCCTGCTCAGGGTCGTCGGGATTCTCAGTAGGCGTGGCGCCCTTCTGGAGTATTGACACGCTGGCCGTTGCGGTGCCTGCCGCAAATACAATGACGCCCACGCGGTCCTGAGTATCACTGTTCTGGGCAACAGTAATTGCCACTTCAGAGATTCCGGTAATGCCTTCTACGGGGCTTACCGACACCCAGTTTACGTCCTTAGAGCTTGACCAGGCCCTGTTTGAGTTGAGTATTATGCTGAGCGTGCCGCCCGCAGCGGGTACGGTGAGCTGCTGTGATGAAACCGTAACGTAAGGATCAGGATCCTTCTGAGCGGCAAGCTGGGTGATTACCAGGGTTGCCTTGGCATCATCGGCCACAAACTCAACGGTAGCGGTGCGGCTCTCATAATCCGTATTTGCCACGGCCTTCACTTTAATGCTGGCCGATCCGGCCTCTCCCCTCATAGGATCTATGCTCACCCATTGTGAAGCGTTAGTGACAGTCCAGGCGCGGTTGGAGTTTACGATCATCGTGTATTCTCCGCCTTCCGCAGCAAAGAGCTGTGAACCCGTTGACAGGTCTATTGACGCTGCCGGACGTGCCTCCTGAGTAAGGGTGTACGTCTTTACAAGATCCTCCGCCTTAAAGGTAATGGCGGCAGAACGCGGCTGGTCCATTGTGTTTTCCAGGGCAGTCATAGTAACCTGTGTCTGGCCGGCTTCTCCGCTTGAAGGGTCCACAGTAAGCCAGTCGGCATTGCTTTCTGCTGTCCAATCCCTGTTGGAATTCACGGTAATGATGGCCGATCCGGCGGAATAGGGGCGGGTAGAACTCTCTGCCGACAGGGACAGGGTTGCTGCCGGGGGCGCGGGTTTGCCCTCCTGACTCACCGCCACGGTTTCCGTAACCTTATATTCAGGCGCAGTGACCTGGACGCCGGCGGAGCGGGGCTCCGTGGTAGGGTTGGGATCTACCGTGATGGTAATGGTGATGTCTCCGGATTCACCGCTTGCAGGAGAGATGTGAATCCAGTCTGCCGAAGTGGAGGTTTCCCACGCTACCCCGGCTGTGAAAGCAACGGTGTAGGAGCCTCCTTCCGGAGGGGCTGATACCGTCTTGGGCGTCACGTTCAGGTTTGCCTGAACAGAGATGGCCTCGCACGACACAAGAGCGAGAAACGCCACCAGGACGCCCAGAAATTGCTTAAATTGGGTAACTAACATATTATTAATTGATTGTGGATTTGGCTATGTTCTCACAAATATAATTACTATGTATTGTAAATACAATAGTAACGCATTAATAAATAACAAGTTGTGGTGAATATGACCACTTTGTCCAGAATTTGTCTAGATTTTCGACTCGAAAGAAGAAAAAAAATAGTTAATTTAGCGGTCCGGAAAATAAACAAAACAAGATATGTCAGAAAAAGTGTACAAATTCCTGAACGACAATCCTGTGGCCCGCTGGTCGGCGCTGGTCCTGATTGCATCAATGATGTTCTTTGCGTATATGTTCGTGGACGTGATGTCCCCGCTTAAGTCCCTGGTGGAAAGCGCAAGAGGCTGGTCCAGCGGCACTTTTGGAACATATGCGGCATCTGAATACATCCTCAACGTATGCGGTTTCCTCATCCTTGCGGGCATCATCCTGGACAAGATGGGCATCCGCTTCACGGGTGTCCTGAGCGCCAGCCTTATGGTTGTTGGCGCCGCAATCAAGTTTGTGGGTATATCGGACTGGTTCCAGACCACGGCTTTCTGCGAGTGGCTCAACAGTTGGTGGGTTTCAATGCCCGGCAGTGCCAAGATGGCTAGCCTTGGATTCATGATCTTCGGCTGCGGCTGCGAAATGGCCGGCACCACCGTTTCCAAAGCCATTGCAAAGTGGTTCGACGGCAAGGAAAAGGCCCTGGCTATGGGCCTGGAGATGGCTATCGCCCGCCTTGGCGTGTTCGGGGTGATGTGGATTGTTCCGCTTATATCGGCCAAATTTGACAATTCAATTGTGGCTCCCGTGGCGTTCTGCGCCGCGCTGGTTGCAATCGGCCTTATCTTCTACTGCGTTTTCTGCGTGCTTGACCGTAAGTTCGACGCCCAGCTCATTGCCTCCGGCAAGGGCGTTCCCGGCGCAGACCCCGAGGACGAATTCAAGGTTTCAGACCTTGGAACCGTGCTTTCCAGCAAGATGTTCTGGATTGTCGCTATCATGTGCGTGCTTTATTACAGCGCCATCTTCCCGTTCCAGCGTTACGCTCCCAACTTCCTGGAGACAACTCTTGGGATTGATGCAGCATCGGCAGCGCAGCTGTTCAGCTTCTTCCCCATCCTTGCCATGATCCTCACCCCCATCCTGGCGGGCTTCCTGGACTTCAAGGGAAAGGGCGCAACAATGCTTATGGGCGGCGCCGTCATCATGATCGTGTGCCACCTCAGTTTTGCATTCCTTCTTCCCGCATTCCCCAGCAAGTGGCTTGCAGTTACCCTTATCGCCATCCTTGGCGTGAGTTTCTCCATGGTGCCTGCCGCCCTGTGGCCTTCCGTAACAAAGATTGTGGACGCTAAGGTTCTGGGAAGCGCATACTGCCTTATCTTCTGGGTGCAGAATATCGGCCTCTGCCTTGTTCCGCTGCTTATAGGCAAGGTCCTTGAGGCAACCGGCGGCTACCTTGCCCCCATGCTCATCTTCTCAAGCTTCGGCGTGATGGCATTCATCCTCACCTTCCTCCTCAAGATTGAGGACAAGGTTGGAAACGGCGGCAAGGGCTATGGCCTGGAGCTTCCCAATGTCCAGAAGGAGACCCCTGAACTGGTAGAAGCAGAAATCCTTGCAGAGGATCTTTCCAAGGACGAATGCTCAGATAAATAATGGCAGGTTCCGCTAAGAAGTTTTACAGGCCGGCTGCATGGATTGCGCTGGCCTGTCTTGTAGTGCCGATGTTCGCGTCGTACTACTTTGACGATATGTTCTCAAGCATATCCTACCTCTTTGAGAATCCGTCCCTGACGGCTCTTGGGTGGGATGCCGCAGGGTATGGCCTGTACACCAGCGGATATAGCGTCCTGTGTGTGTTCGGCGGCCTTGTGATTGGCGGAATACTCCTTGACAAATGGGGCGTGCGCGTGAGCGGATCCTTGTTTGTGGGTATGATGGTGCTTGGAGCCGGGATGGTTACGGGGGCTGTGCTTCATGGCGGCCCTGCGGCCCTGAAGGTGGCCTATGTGGGCACTATGCTCTTCGGGCTTGGCTCAGAGATTGCCGGAACCGCCGTCACGCGTTCAATAGCAAAGTGGTTCCGCGGAGGGCCGATGGCCCTTGCCATGGGCCTCCAGCTTGCCATTGCGCGCCTTGGAACCGCCTTCGCCCTGGTACTCTCACCCCGCCTTGTCCAGCAGGTCCCGGACCATGTATATTCTTTGGCCGAAACCTCCCGCCCCGCCCTTGTGGGCATGGGCCTCATGGCCCTGGGCCTTATCCTCTGGGCCATTTTTGTGGCCTTGGATGCCCGGGCAGAGGCTTCCTCCAGGGCAGAGGCTTCGGACGGCGTAGCCGCCCGTGGCTTCGTGAACGGGAGGGGCCCAGACTTGTCTGGGAGGGATAGCTCCGAAGGAGCGTACCGGTCCGAAGCCTCTGCCCCGGAGGAAAAGCCTGAGATGGCCGATCAGGTAGGCCATGACGATGAGACTTTCCGGTTCAAGGATGTGCTGGGAGTGCTTGGGAACAAGAACTTCTGGCTGCTGGGACTTCTCTGCGTATTGTTTTACAGCAGCATCATAGCGTTCAAGAAGTTCGCGGGAGCAATCCTGGTGCCGCGGTTTGACATTCCGGCGCAGGCAGCGGGATGGATGGTCTCCATGCTGCCGTTCTCTACCGTGATCTTTGCTCCGCTGTTTGGCATGATGGTGGACAAGGCCGGAAAGGGAACCCGCTGGATGATACTTGGAGCCATCCTTTCACTCATTGCCCACGCAATCCTGGCATTTGCTCCAGCCGGAGTCCCCTTCTGGGGATACCTGGCAATGGTGTTCCTGGGCTTTGGATATTCGCTTGTCCCGGCAGCACTCTGGCCGTCCGTACCCAAGATAGTTCCGGACAAGGTGCTTGGGACCACCTTCGCGCTTATCTATTGGGTGCAGAACCTTGGGCTCCTCAGTTTCAAGATGATCGCCGGCAACATCCTGGGGGCGCATTCGGCCGATGCAGGAGGCCCCGTTGCCGTGGAAATAATGTTCTTCGGCCTTTGTATTGCGGCTCTTGCCGTGGCCTTCATATTCCACTTCACCTCTCTCCGTCACCCGGAACTGCGTCTGGACGCTCCAAATAATTAGCAGCCACCGCATAACGGAAAAGAGGAAAGCCGTCCGGGGCCACAAAAATGGCCGTTTTTGTTCCCCCAGACGGTCTGAAGGCCGGCTGAGGACACATTTTTCCATGTTTTTGTTCCGCCAGATGGCCCAATAAGGCTTTTTGGTGTATTATTGGCAAAATATTTGCAAAAAAGTTTGGCGGTTTGAAAAAACCGCTTTATCTTTGCAGTGTAATAGCATACTAATACAGCATAAACAATGGCGCTCATAGAGCTTAGGGACATAAACAAGACTTACAATAATGGACAGCCGCTGCACGTGCTCAAGGGCATTAACCTTGACATAGAGCGCGGTGAGTTCGTTTCCATAATGGGAGCATCAGGCTCCGGAAAATCCACCCTCCTCAACATCCTTGGGATACTTGACAACTATGACACCGGCACGTACCACCTTGCCGGAAAGCTCATCAAGGATCTCAGCGAGAGCCAGGCTGCGGATTACCGCAACCGCATGATTGGGTTCATCTTCCAGAGTTTCAATCTCATCGGCTTCAAAACCGCCGTGGAGAATGTTGAACTGCCGCTTTTCTATCAGGGAGTACCCAGGAAGAAGCGCCATGAGATGGCTATGGAGTACCTCGAAAAGCTGGGCCTCACGCAATGGGCGAAGCATTTTCCCAACGAGATGTCCGGCGGCCAGAGGCAGCGCGTCGCAATAGCCCGCGCCCTCATCACAAAGCCTGAGATTATCCTGGCCGATGAACCTACCGGTGCCCTGGACTCCAAGACCAGCGTGGAGGTGATGCAGCTTCTCAAGCAGCTTAACAAGGAGGAAGGCATCACCATCATAGTGGTAACCCACGAGAGCGGCGTTGCCAACGAGACCAATAAGATAATCCACATCAAGGACGGAATTATCGGCCAGATTGAAGAAAACGAAAGCCACAGCGCCTGGGACGGAACAATGATGAAGTAACGATGAGGGACCTTCTCAATGAAATATGGAATTCCGTACGCAACAACAAGCTGCGTACAGCCCTCACCGGATTTGCCGTAAGCTGGGGAATCTTCCTCCTCATCTGCCTCCTTGGTGCCGGCAACGGCATCATAAATGCCTTCCAGGGCAGTTCGGACCGCTTTGTGACCAACTCCATGGACATCATGGGCGGCCGAACCTCCCTTCCGGCAAACGGCTACAAAGAAGGCCGATGGATTAACCTTGACAAGGGAGACCTTGATATTATTAAAGGCAAGGAGTTCCAAGGCAAGGTGGATAAAGTTGCCCCTGTGACCAGCGGAGTATCGGATAAGATGGCCCTTGGCGTAAAGACCGTAAGCACTTCCATGCGGGGCGTGACGCCTCAGTACCTGGAAATTGAAAAGATCCAGATGGACAAAGGCCGATTCATCAACCCCCTGGACGTTGATCAGCGCCGTAAAGTCGTTGTCCTGAGCACCAAGCATGAAAGGGAACTTGACCGGAACCTCGTGGGTAAATGGGTGAGCATGCAGGGAATCAGTTTCAGGGTTATCGGCATATATCATTCCGACGAAAGCGACTGGAGGACATCGGCCTATATCCCCTACTCCACGATGAAGGGCATCTTCAAGCCCGGAGAAGAGATTGACGACATCTACATAACTTTCAACGGGGTGAGTAACCTTGATGAGAATCTGGAGCTTGAAAGCACCATCTCAAGCCGCCTGAAAGCCCATCATGAGGCCCATCCTGACGACCCCAACGCCATCTGGATATGGAACCGGTACACCCAGAACGCAGAGATAAGCCAGGGCCAGAGGCTCATTTCAATTGGAATGTGGATACTTGGTATCCTCACACTCATAAGCGGAATTGTGGGCGTTTCCAACATCATGCTAATATCCGTTAAGGAGCGCACGCACGAGTTCGGCATCCGTAAGGCCATCGGTGCAAAACCCGGAAAGATACTCAGCCTCATCATCGCGGAGAGCGTGAGCATTACCGCTTTCTTTGGATATGTAGGAATGGGAATAGGGATGCTTGCCTGCGAGATAATGGACAAGACTCTGGGGCAGCGGAGTATGAATCTTGGCTTTGACACCATCAAGATGATGGATAACCCCACCGTTGGCCTTGACGTTGCCCTGGAAGCCACCCTGCTCCTCATTGTGGCAGGAACCCTTGCCGGGCTCATCCCCGCCTGGAAGGCCGCAAAAGTTAAACCCATAGAAGCACTGAGAGCGGAATGAGAATAGACAGGGACACATTCAGGGAGATACTGGACAGCCTCCTCAGGAACCGCTCAAGGAGCCTTCTCACTGGCTTCGGGGTATTCTGGGGCGTGTTTATGCTCATGCTCCTCTCCGGCGGCGGCAACGGATTCAGGGAACTTCTGGAAAAGAACTTCGAGGGTTTTGCCCACAACACGTGCATAGTTTTCCCCTCGGAGACCACAAAGCCGTACAAGGGCTTCCAGAAGGGCAGGTACTGGAGCCTCAACCTCACGGACGTAGACCGCCTCAAGAATCTTGTTCCGGAACTTGAGACCGTAACGCCCCTCGTGAGCATGTGGGGAAGGAGCGTTTCCAACGGAGACCGTCTCTTCACGGCTTCCGTGAAGGGCGTGAGGCCTGACTATTCCAATATTGAAACGCCTAAACTGGTGTACGGCAGGTATATAAACTGGATGGACATCCAGGAGGACAAGAAGGTGTGCGTCATCGGCAAGAAAGTCTACAAGACGCTCTTCCCGGAAGGCGGAGACCCCTGCGGAAAAAAGGTGGTGATGGACGGCGTGTACTACCAGGTTGTGGGCGTAGACTACAACGAGGGCAACATGAACGTGAACGGAAGGGCCGATGAAGCTCTCACCATCCCCATGTCCACCATGTCCCGCACATATAACTTCGGCAACCAGATCCAGCTCCTGTGCTTCACGGCAAAGGAGGGCATCCAGATGGCCGATCTTATCCCCCGAATCCGCGTCATCCTTGCCAGGAACCACTACGTCCACCCGGACGACGAGCAGGCCATGTACATGATCAACACCCAGGTGCTCTTTGGCATCATAGATAACCTGTTCAAGGGAATCAACTTCCTGGTGTGGTTAATCGGCCTTGGGACGCTCCTTGCCGGTGCAATCGGGGTTTCCAACATCATGATGGTATCCGTTAAGGAGCGCACAACGGAGATAGGCATACGCCGCGCAATCGGCGCTACGCCAAACCAGATTCTGTGGCAGATCATTGCGGAGAGTATAGTGCTCACACTGGTTGCCGGAATGATGGGCATTGTGGCCAGCGTGCTGGTTCTGGCAGGCCTTGAACTTGGAATGACTGAGGACGGCATCCTGAAGGCCACTTTCCAGGTATCTTTCGGCATAGCCCTCCTTGCAGCCCTGCTACTGTCTGTACTTGGTTCCCTTGCCGGCCTGGCGCCGTCCCTCCGCGCCATGGCCATCAAGCCCGTAGATGCAATGAGAGATGAATAACCCCTTGTCATTCTGAGCGAAGCGAAGAATCTCATAAAGAACAAAAAGTTATTATATATGAAAAAGTTTGGTAAGTATTTAATGATTTTCCTTGCAGTTGTGGTGTTTGCAGGAACATTTGTGTACCTTTTCCAGCGCTCGCGCCCCAAGGAGGCGCTCTATGAGGAGCAGGAGGCAACGGTTGGAGACATTGTCCGTTCCACCGTTGTCACCGGCAAGATCCAGCCCCGCGACGAGGTCAACATCAAGCCCCAGATAAGCGGCATCATCTCCGAGCTCTACAAGGAGGCCGGCCAGATGGTCAAAAAGGATGAGATCATTGCCAAGGTGAAGGTGATTCCGGATATGGGGTCCCTCAGTAGCGCCCAGAGCCGCGTGCGCCTTGCAGAGGTGAACCTTAACCAGGCCAAGACCAATTACAACCGTGAGAAAGCCCTTTATGACAAGGAACTTGTAAGTGCCGATGAATACGAGAAAGTGCTTCAGGCCTACAACCAGGCCAAGGAGGAGCTTGCCGGCGCCAAGGAAGCCCTGGAGATTATCAGGGACGGCGTTTCATCGGCCAACGCAAGCGGGAGCTCAACCCTTGTGCGTTCCACTATCTCCGGCCTCATCCTGGACGTCCCGGTGAAGGTTGGTAACTCCGTGACGCAGTCAAACACCTTCAACGACGGAACCACCATTGCCACCGTGGCCGATATGGACGACCTTATCTTTGACGGCAACATTGACGAGACTGAGGTGGGCCGCCTTTCCACCGGCATGCCCGTGAAGATTTCAGTAGGCGCCCTGCAGGACCTTTCCTTTGACGCCATGCTGGAGTACATCTCCCCCAAGGCCACCGTCAACAACGGCGCCAACCAATTCGAGATCAAGGCTTCCGTAAAAATCCCTTCCGACGTAACCATCCGCTCCGGCTATAGCGCCAACGCAGAGATAGTGCTTGACCAGGCCGAAGGAGTGGTGATGCTTCCTGAATCGGCCATCCAGTTTGAAGGAGAAAAGACTTATGTGATGATCAAGGAGGCCGATGAATATGTACGCCGTGACGTTGAGACCGGCCTCTCAGACGGCATCAACATTGAGGTGAAGGACGGCATCAAGCAGGGAGACAAGGTTCGCGGAGCCCAGATTATCATTAAGAAGAATCAGCAGTAGCCTATGAAAGCACTTTTACTGGCGTTTGCCATTGCCGCCGTTCAGCAGCCGGCCGATTCCCTCCCGGACCTCTCCCATCCCTGGAGCCTTCAGGAGTGCATGGACTGGGCCCTGGAGCATAACCTGACAGTGATTCAGCAGGAACTGTCCCATCAGTCAAAAGACGTTGATAAGAATACCGCCGAGAGGTCATGGCTTCCAAACCTCAACGCCCAGGTGAGTGAGAATCTCAGTTTTGGCCGAGGCCTTGGCGGAGACAACACATACGAATACGGCAACAGCAGCACCACGGGCATCTCCGTGGGTAGTTCCATGACGCTGTTCGACGGCCTGGCAACACCAAACCGCATAAAGCTTGCCCGTCTTAACCTTGATGCGGCCACCGAGGATCTGGAGAAGGCCCACGAGGACATACGCGTTGCCGTTGCAAAGGCCTATGTCCAGATAATATACAATTTGGAGATAGAGGACGTGGCCGCCCAGCAGGTAAGCATTGACTCCCTGCAGGTGGAGCGCCTTTCCGGGATGCTGGGAGTAGGGAAGAGCTCCAAGGCACAACTTTCCCAGCAGAAGGCTTCCCTTGCTCAGAGCAGGGTTACCCTGGTTCAGGCGCAGAATAATGTCCGCGCCGCAATCCTTGACCTTGCCCAACTTCTGGAACTCCCCTCCTGGGACGGTTTCTCTATTGTGAGAACATCCCCCGCTCCGCCCTCAGACGTATCCCTCGGACATCCGGATGACATTTATGCCGATGCAGTCATGGACCGTCCTTCCATCAAGGCCGAGGAACTGCGCCTGAAGGGCACTGAGCGTTCCATTGAGATTGCAAAGAGCGGATACTACCCTTCACTCTCACTGAGCGCCGGTCTTGGGACAAACTACTACTCCAGCTTCCCTTCCGCCGGTTTCTGGAACCAGCTTGGAGCAAACTTCTCTCAGTATGTGGGACTGTCCCTCAACATCCCCATCTTCAACAGGTTCCAGGTGAGGAATCAGGTAAGATCGGCCAAAATCCAGCAGGAAGCCCAGCGGGTGCAGCTGCGCCGCGCCCAGCAGGGTCTGTACAAGGAGATTTACCAGGCCTGGAACGGCGCCGTTGCGGCCCAGGCCAAATATGATGCATCGCTGGAAGCCAGCGCCGCCGCCAAGGACGCCTTCACCCTGATGGAAGCCCGCTATGAGGCCGGGGCCGCCACCCTCACGGAGTTCTCCGACGCCCGTAACCGTATGATGAAGGCAGAGTCGGACCTTGTCCAGGCCTCCTGCGAATACCTCTTCCAAACCGCCCTGGTCCACTTCTACCGCACGGGGTCCCTGGAGCTGTAACCCCCGGCGTAATGCCGACGCGGTGGAGCTTAAACATCTGATTTACAGCGCATTACCGAATCATTTGGGATTACCCGTTTTCCCAAATGATTCGGTAAATGCTTAATAATAAAGCACTTGGCTTCCACCTCGCCAGAAACTGAATTCAAAGAACAAGTGGTTGTCTGGCTCAGAAAGGATATAATTGAACGCGCCAAGTTCAAAGCCTGGCAGTATAATATATCTCTTAACGAATACCTTGAGGATGTTGTTTCAACAGCAGTTATGCCAGCTATTCCAAAATTACCAAAAGACTTTAAGATTAGTCCTCAAATACAGGCTCTGAGTGGGATTATTCCTGCCCCAACGCCAGAGCAATTGGCGGCAGATGACAGGCTGACTTATATACTAGGTAAAGGAAACTAAACCCAGATATACACTTTGTCGCCGCGGTGAGGGTGAAGGCGGCTGTTCTCTGGATCAGGATCCACGTGGTCCTCTGGCATATCGTCCAGCGGAACGGCAACGGAGCAGCGGCAGCCCTGGGGAGCTACATCCGCGGGCTCATAATCCACGCGAAGGTCACTGGCCTTGAATTCTATGATGCCGGTGGTGTTGCCTATGATAAAAATATCGCAGTCCTTGGGTAGGTCACGCGTTTCCACCTGGATTTCTGCTACGCCAATGCGGCCAAACCAGTTGGTCACTTTTCCTATGTAAACCTTGTTACGGGTGGCTTGGGAGCCATATACTGAGCTCCATTCACCCATCTTGGCTCCAAGATAGTAACCGTCCCAAAAACCGCGGTTAAATACGGTTGCAAGGCGGTCCTTGTATGAGGCGCCAAGTTCCGGGGTGTAGGTGCCATCGGCCACTGCATTTGCGGCTTCACGGTAGCATTCCACCGTTGTCTTCACATAGTCTGCGCTGCGGGCGCGGCCTTCAATCTTGAACACCTTTACGCCGGCTTCCACGAACTTATCCAGGAAATCTATGGTACAGAGGTCCTTGGGTGACATCAGGTATTTGTTGTCCACGTTCACCTCAAAGCCTGTCTCATAGTCCGTAAGGAGGTAACCCCTCCGGCAGGGCTGCAGGCAGGCGCCCCTGTTGGCACTGGCCCCGTATGCACTGAGGGACATATAGCACTTGCCGGAAACAGCCATACAGAATGCTCCATGGGCAAACATCTCTATGCGCACAAGTTCCCCTGACGGGCCGGTGATATGCTCTGAGACAATGGCCTCGTGGATGTCGCGGACCTGGTCCAGGTTCAGTTCACGTGCCAGCACAACTACATCGGCAAACTGGGCGTAAAAACGCAGCGCCTCAATGTTGGATATGCTGAGCTGGGTGGAAATATGCACCTCCAGGCCAATCTTCCGGCAATAGAGGATGCACGCCATATCGGAAGCGATGATTGCATTCACACCCGCTGCCTTTGCGGCATCAAGCGTCTCATATGCCGGCTGAAGATCCTCCCCGTAAAGGGTGATATTCAGCGTCATATATGCCTTCACGCCATATTCACGGCATATTCGCATAATTTCCGGGAGGTCCTCCCTGGAGAAATTATTGGCCGAATGTGAACGCATATTAAGGTGGCCGATTCCAAAGTACACGGAATCCGCCCCGCCCTGGATTGCGGCAATAAGGCAACCGAAGTTGCCCGCAGGCGCCATTATTTCAAGTTCCTTCCTGGTCATACCGTGCGGCCGACGAGACTGTTGGCAAAGGCTTTGAGGGCTTCATGGCCATCGGCGCCCATACGGGCATCGGTGCCCTTGAAGATTGCGCGGGTGCTGAGGTCTCCGATGGCCTTGCGGGCGTCATCGGCCACACCTACGCTGTCGTAGAGGGCTTTCACGCGGGCAATCTTGGCCGCCTTTTCCTCCGGGGTACCTGCCGGAGCGTTCAGGGCTTCGATTATGCCCTCCGCACCCTTTTCCTGAGCCCTGATGGTGAGCCAGCTTTTCTTGCAGTTAAGGATATCCCCGCCGATGGGCTTTCCAAAGACCTTTTCATCGCCGTAGGCGTCAAGGTAGTCATCGGCCACCTGAAATGCCAAGCCAAGATAATAACCGTATTCGTAGAGGCACTCCTGGCTCCATTTGTCGGCCCCGGCAATGAGGGCACCCATCTGGGCGGCGCAGGCAATGAGGACTCCGGTCTTAAGGCCGATCATAGTCATATATTCCTCCATAGGAACAATATCACGGCGCTCGAAATCCATGTCCATCTGCTGGCCGTCACATACCTCCGAAGCCGTTTTTGAGAAAAGATTCAGGACTTCCGGGAGCACTGCGGCAGGCGCCTGGGCTATGCGCTTGTAGGCGTCAATGCACATCACGTCCCCGCTGAGGATGGCCGTGTCTTCGTTCCACTTTTTCCACACGGTATCATGACCACGGCGGAGAGGGCTGCGGTCCATGATGTCATCATGGATAAGAGTGAATGTGTGGAAAACCTCCAGACCGGCTGCGGGTTCAAGGATGTGAGGGCCAAGTTCACTGGCAAAGATACCGTACGTGGTAAGACACAGACGGGGTCTGATGCGCTTTCCGCCAATCTCAATCATATACCGCAGCGGATCATAGAGCCCGGCGGGTTCTTTCTGGAACTCAATATTGCTGAAAAGGCTCTTCAAGGCCTCAGAGATGGTGCTTTCCGGAATCATTGTGCCAAATTTTCCGTAAAGATACGCAATTTTTGGCAGCCGCGGCCCGTTCGGGGCAACGAGACGCACAAAAAAGGCCGATTTCGTGTTTTTCGTTGCCCATTTGGTCAATGAAATGCACAAAAATGGAGGAAAACGTGTAAATCGTTGCCCAGCAAAGGGATTGCTATGCGTAGAGTTCCCGAAGGACTGAGAGGGATTTTATGCGGATGGGCTGGTCTGTGTGATACTCAAGGTATTTGAGGATGCTCTCGCAGAGGGAACTCCGAACCGGGCCTGTGAGGGGCACCAGCATGGATTCAGAGAAACTGCCCTGAAGCATCTGGCGCATTTCTATCGCGTGCTCCTGAACGAACGGCGCTATGTCCTGGAACGTGGGCCTGAAGCCAAGAGCTCCGGCAAATTCCAATAGGAAGCGGACGTGGTAGTTTGAAAAATCGGCCTCCAGGGCATTGAGGGCAAGGATGCTGCCTACGCACCACTCATAGAGGCCGTCCTCCGCGGCGCCTTCACGGAGAGTCCGGAAAAGGACCTCTGAGAGGAACAGCGTCATGGTGTTCTTGTGGATGTTCCCACGGATTCCGGTAAGGGAATCAAGTGCGTGGATGCCTTTGAGGGACCATAAGTCACTCCTTGGGTTTTCAACTACATCGGCCTCCAGGATATTGAGCGGGAGGAAAAGCGCCGCTGCGGCTTTTTTGCCGGGACGCACGATGAACCCGCGCCTGCCATAGTCCCTTGAGAGGGTGTGCACTACAAGCGCCCCCTCCTTAACCTTTGTGGTTGCAAGGACTATGAATTCCAGGTTATCCATTAAGATATTCAGACATGGCCCTGAGGGCGTTTCCGCGGTGCGAGATGGCGTTTTTCTCATCCTCCGAAAGCTGCGCGGCAGTAACGTCACGGCCCTCCGGAATAAAGATGGGATCATAGCCAAAACCGCCGTTCCCGTATAGTTCACGGCCTATTTCCCCTTCCATGCATCCGTCAAAGAAATGCCTTTGGCCATCGATGATGAGGGTGACGCAGGTGCGGAAACGGGCCTTGCGGGTTGCGCGGGTTGTTTCAATTCCAAACTCCCTTGCAAAGGATGCCTCCATCTCACGTCGGGCCATCTCATCAAGGAGTTTTGCTATATTGGCCGATGGATTTTTCTCGGGACCGGCATAACGGGCCGTTTCAACGCCGGGAGCTCCGCAGAGGATGTCCACCTCCAGGCCGGAGTCATCGGCAAAGCAGTTGAGCCCTGTTTTCTCAAATATATAATCGGCTTTCTGCTGGGAGTTTGACCTTAAGGTATTCCCTGTCTCAGGTATGTCTTCCGTGATACCAAGCTGGGCCGGGGTTACAATTTCAAAACCTTTACCCAGTATTTCAGAAGCTTCACGGACTTTATGTATATTGTTTGTTGCAAAAACTAATTTCATGGTATATATTTTTTAGATTCTTCGCTTCGCTCAGAATGACATCCTTGTCATCCTGAGGAGCATAGCGACGAAGGATCTTTCAGTTTTCGGCCGCAAAGATAGCACTATTTTTGCTATATTTGCGTAACGATATGAAACGAATTGCTATTATCATAGCGGCAGCGGCGCTTCTTTGCGCCCCCGCTTATGCCCAGTCACGTCAGTTTACTCTGGGTAAATGGGTAGAAGTCCATAATGCCATCCTGAAGGAGCTCAGTCGCTCCTACGTAGATTCCCTGGAGGTGGGACGCATTGAGCGTGCCGCCGTGGACGCCATGCTGGATGCGCTGGATCCATATACCGTGTATGTCCCTGAAGAAGAGCAGGAAAACTTCCAGATGATGCTCACCAGTGCCTACGGGGGCATAGGAGCCATCATTTATAAGCCGGACATCAACGGCAACGTAATAATCAACGAGCCCTATGAAGGCTCTCCCGCGGCACGCGCAGGCCTCCGTTGCGGAGATGAGATTGAACTCATAGACGGAGTAACCACTCATGGCCTTGAAAGCGGTGAGTGCACGGAAAAGATGCGTGGGAAGCCCGGCACGGACGTGGTTTTCCATGTGAAGAAAGTGAGGGGAGAGATGGTGGACGTAACCGTGCGCCGTGAGCGCATTGTGCTTCCTTCCATTGAATATGTGGGGATGCTGAATGAGGAGGATGGCTATGTAATGATGTCAAAGTTCACGGAAGGCGTGGGCCAGGGTATTCGAGATGCTGTCCTGAAACTGAAAAAACAGGGGATGAAGCGCCTTGTGCTGGATCTCAGGGGTAACGGCGGCGGCATGCTGTCAGAGGCTGTGAACATAGTCTCCCTCTTTGTTCCCAAGGGTTCCGTGGTAGTTACGGCAAAGGGCCGTACCGGCGGAGAAACGTCCTACAAGACATCCACAGAGCCTCTTGATACCAAGCTTCCAATTGTGGTGCTGGTGGATTCCGGCAGTGCATCGGCCTCAGAAATTGTATCCGGCGCCCTTCAGGATTATGACAGGGCCACAATTATCGGCACACGTACCTATGGGAAGGGCCTTGTCCAGAGTATCCGCCCGCTTCCGTATGACGGTCAGTTGAAGGTTACTACGTCCAAGTACTATACTCCTTCCGGCCGATGTGTCCAGGCTATTGATTACTCCAATCGCAATGAGGACGGCTCCGTAGGCCATATCCCGGATTCCCTTACACATGAGTTCAAGACGGTTGGCGGCCGCACGGTCCGTGACGGCGGCGGAATCACCCCGGACTTTGAGGTGAAGCCCCGTAAGTATTCCCGCCTCACCTTCTCTCTTGTGCTGGGAGGCATTGTGGACCAGTACACCATGAAGTACGTCCGTGAGCATGAGTCAATTCCTGCAGTGGATGATTTCCACTTCACGGATTATGAGGACTTCGTGGCCTTTGCCCGTGACAAGGAGTTCGATTACCGCTCCAGCGCCCGCGCAATGTTCGATGAAATGAAAAAGACCCTGGAGGAAGACGGTCTTGCCGCCACCATGGCGCCCCAGCTTGATGCCCTCCAGAAGTCTCTGGAGATGGATAAGGATACGTTCCTCCGGCTCAAGAAGGATGAGATAATCCCCTTCATAGAGGAAGAGATTGTGGTCCGCTACTACTTCCAGGAAGCCGGCATAAAGATGCGCCTCCGCTACGATGAGCAGCTCCACCAGGCCCTTCTGAAGCCATCAATCTAAATCACCCTTCGGCGTAATGCCGATGTGGGCAACGATTTACACGAAAACGGCTGTTTTTGTGCATTTCATTGACCAAATGGGCAACGAAACACACGAAATCGGCCTTTTTTGTGCGTCTCGTTGCCCCGAACGGGCCGCGGCTGCCAAAAATTGCGTATCTTTGTAAAGATAAACCTATTATTATGTCAAGAAAAAGGCGTGGAGGCAGCCAGAAGCGGGCAAGCCGGCAGGAAAAAAGGTCAAAGAAGAGGGTAGTTCCGGAGTATGTGGGAGTTGCCCATATGTCCCGTGAGGGCTTTATCTTTGTGAAGGTTGAAGGACAGGAGGATGACATCTATGTCAAGGCCTCCAAAACCCGCGGGGCGCTTCACGGAGACACCGTGAGGGTGGCCGTAACCCAGGAGGGCAAGGGCCGTGACAAGCGCCGCAGCGGTGAAGTTATTGACATAATAGAGCGTTCTAATAAGCCTTTTGTTGGCATCCTCCACGTTGTGGGCAAGCAGGCCTGGGTGCTTATGAGTTCCAAGACCATGCCCTATGACATATCCGTTCCCGTGCCGGAAGGCGCAGAGAGGGGAATGAAGGTTGCAGCTGTTGTGGACGGCTGGGAAAGAGGCGGCGGCCCTTACGGCCATGTTGTGGACGTCCTTGGCCTTCCCGGAGAGAATGAGACCGAGATGCACGCTATCCTGGCGGAGTTCGGCCTTCCTTACAGATTCAGCCCCGAGGTTGAGAATGCGGCCGATAAGATTCCCGATGAAATCACTGACAAGGACCGCAGCGGCAGGAAGGACTTCCGCAAAACCCTCACATTCACCATAGACCCCACGGACGCCAAGGACTTTGACGATGCCCTCAGTTTCAAGAAACTTGAAGACGGCAATTACGAGGTTGGTGTCCATATTGCCGATGTAACCTATTACGTACAGCCCGGCACCCCCGTGGACAAGGAGGCCCAGGAGCGCGGAACCTCCGTCTATCTTGTAGACCGTACCGTTCCCATGCTTCCGGAGAAACTCTCCAATAAGCTTTGCTCCCTGCGCCCCGGAGAGGAGAAACTCACCTTCTCCACGGTGTTTGTAATCACTCCCCAGGGAAAGGTCCTGGACCAGTGGTTTGGCCGTACGCACATCATATCCGATTACCGCTTTGACTATGAGAAGGCCCAGTCCATCATAGAGGGCGCCAAGCCTGAAGACGTGCCTGAGGATATCCAGGAGGCCATTCTTGTCCTCAACAAACTGGCCCTCAAGTTCCGTGACAGGCGCTTCAAGAACGGCGCCGTGAACTTCGAACGCCCGGAAATGAAGGTGGACATTGATGACAAGGGAAGGCCCATCGGCGTGCATCAGAAATTATCGGCCGAGGCAAACTGGCTCATAGAGGAGTTCATGCTCCTTGCAAACCGCACCGTGGCGGAATGGGTGGGAAAGGCCAAGCGCACGTTTGTGTACCGCGTCCACGACGAACCAAATATGGAGAAACTTGCCGGTCTGAGGGACTTCGCCGGCCACTTCGGCTACAAGATGGGCGCGCTTGACGGCGGCAGGGATATAGCCCACGCCCTCAATGGCCTTATGGCCGATGCCAAGGACAAGCCGGAGCTTGGCGCCATCCAGATCCTGGCCCTCCGCTCCATGGCAAAGGCATGCTACAGCGTGGACAATATCGGCCACTATGGCCTTGCGTTCCCATACTATACGCACTTCACCTCCCCTATCCGCCGTTATCCGGACATGATGGTGCACCGGCTCCTCTCCCAGTATCTCAGGAAGGGCCCCAATGCGGATTCAATGTATTACGCCCAGCAGTGCAAGCACGCGTCGGAGCGTGAAGTTGTTGCCGCGGAGGCAGAGCGTGAAAGCATCAAGTACAAGCTTGTGGAATTCATGCAGGACAAGATTGGCCAGGAATTCGACGGCCATGTGTCCGGCGTTACTGAATGGGGCGTTTACGTGGAGATTGAGCCCACCAAGATTGAGGGAATGATCCCCTACCGCACCATCAAGTGCGACTTCTTCATCTTTGACCAGGACCACTACAGGGCCGTTGGAAAGCGTACCCACAAATCCATACGCCTTGGAGACCCTCTCCGCATACGCGTGAAGGGTACGTCCCTGGAACAGAAGATCCTGGATTACGAGCTTATTGAGGAAGATTTCTTATCACCCGCAGCCGATAAGTAATACCAAAGGCAAAGTGGTGCCCGAAGTTTGAGCACGCCGCATCTGAATTGGTCCAGTAGACGGCATGCAGGCGGATGTCGTCGTTTTTAAGCGGGAACACCTCCACGCCGCCGCCAACAGTCAGAAAGCGGGAATGGTCAGGGACAAAATCCTCTGCAAAATCCTTGTTGTAGTCAAAACTGCCCTTGGTAAAGAGAGTAACAACCGGGAACTTGTACTCCAGTTTCAGGATGGCGGAATAATCGGCCGATAAATAATCCTTTGCAAGGCCGGTACGGTAGAGGGCATCCAGTTCAAGGCCAAAGCGGCCAAACTCCATCCGGTTGCCAAGGCCTGCAATCATAAAGCCGCTATGGGTAGGATCATCCATCCAGTTGACGCTCCAGATGGTGTTCCACCATGGGGCTATGCGTCCATACCAAATGAGACCGGCGTGGAAGAGGTCATTGTAGCCAAAGCCAAGAGGAGACTGCGTGAACTGCAGGAGCAGGGTCTGCGCTGGCGTTATCTTGCAAATGACATTGCCGCCAATTGCATAAACGTCCGGCATCCGGTCTGCAAACATGCCCCAGTAATAGAGGTCTATGGGGGCGTCGTCAAATTCAAAACTGCCCACCATAATGGGCACTTTGCCGCCCTGGATGGCCCAGTGATCATTGATGTCCCACCTTATCCAGAGATGGTCCGTGGCGTTGAGGGGGATATTGGGGTTGTAAAGCGGCTTTGTAAAGCGCTGACGCCAGAAAAAAGATATATTGGGGCCGATATTACCATCCAGAATAAGGCTGAGGTAATCTGCCCTGACATTACCGGCATACTGGCCGCCGTTACTGGCAGCCTCATACCCAAGGCGGGTCTCCCCATAAAGCTGTTTCACCTGCGAAAATGCAGGGATGGCGGCTATCAGTAGTAGTGTGGCTACAAAAAAGCGTTTCATAGTGCTTACAAAGATACACAAAAAAGGCCGATTTTACTAAACCGGCCTTTAATTCTTAGAGAATGGATGATTAGTCCTGGATGGCAGCAATGCCGGGGAGGATCTTACCCTCGATAGCTTCCAGCATGGCGCCGCCGCCGGTGGAGACGTAGCTCACTTTGTCGGCGAAGCCCATCTGGGTAACTGCAGCGACGGAGTCACCGCCGCCCACAAGGGTGTAAGCGCCCTGAGCGGTAGCATCGGCCAGATCCTGTGCAATCTGGAGGGTTCCCTTTGCGAAGTTAGGAAGCTCGAAAACGCCCACAGGACCGTTCCAGAGGATGGTCTTGGACTTCATAATGATCTCTCTCCAGATCTCAAGGGATGCGGGAGAGGCATCCATGCCTTCCCATTCGTCGGGAATCTGGTCGATGGGGAAGATCTGGCGGGGAGTATCATTGTCAAAGCTCTGGCCACAAACGGTTGCAACGCTCAGGGAGAGGTTTACGCCGCGCTCCTTGGCTTCCTTCATTATCTCAAGGGCATCGGGAATGAGTTCATCCTCATGGAGGGACTGGCCGATATGACCGCCCTGTGCCTTGATGAAGGTGTAGCCCATACCGCCGCCGATGATGAGGTTGTCAACCTTGCCCACGAGGTTTTTCAGAACTGCAAGCTTGGAGCTTACCTTGGAGCCGCCGATGATGGCGGTGAGGGGCCTCTGGGCGTTCTTCAGAACGTTGTCGATGGCTTTGATCTCACCTTCCATGAGGTAGCCGAACATCTTGTCATTGGGGAAGTACTCTGCGATGAGGGCGGTTGAACCGTGTGCGCGGTGAGCGGTGCCGAAGGCGTCGTTGATGTAGCAGTCGGCATAACTTGCGAGAGTCTTTACAAACTCCTTCTGGGAGGCCTTCACGGCTGCCTTTGCGGCTTTCTTCTCATCGTCGGTAGCATCTTCTGCCAGGCCGCGGGGTTTGCCTTCTTCCTCTGCGTAGTAACGGAGGTTTTCAAGGAGGAGGACCTCACCGGGCTTCAGGGCATCGGCCTGAGCCTTTGCCTTCTGGCAGTCATCTGCAAACTGAACGGGAACGCCCAGACATTCAGACACGCGGCCCACGATGTGCTTGAGGCTGAACTTGGGATCTACCTTCTTGGGACGGCCAAGGTGGGACATGATGATGAGGGAACCACCTTCTGCGAGAACCTTCTTGAGGGTGGGCATGGCCCTGCGGATACGGGTGTCGTCCGTAATTTCAAACTTGTCATTGAGGGGAACGTTGAAATCTACGCGGACGATTGCACGCTTTCCGGCAAAATTGTACTTGTCAATAAACTGTTGCATAGTATATATTGGTTTACATTTATTGTCTAACCTACAAATTTAGTAATAATTTCTGTATCTTTGCATAGATTAAGTTATGAATTATGGCCGTAGAATTCCCCGCATCTTACTGGAAAGACTATGAGCTCCTGGACTCCGGAAACGGGGAGAAACTGGAGCGCTTCGGTAAATATGTTCTTCGCCGCCCGGAGCCAAAGGCTCTTTGGACGCCTTCCATGCCTGAGGCCGATTGGAAGCGCCTCTCGCATGTGGTCTTCAAACCCGGCGCCGGCTTTGGAAAGGCGGGGAAGGAAGACAGCGGAACCTGGGAGAAATCAAAGCGGATGGACGACCAATGGGGGATAGTCTATAACGGAGAGCCGGACCCTCAGACTCACGCGGCGTCAGATCTTCATCTTTCTCTCCGCCTTGGTCTCACCTCATTCAAGCACGTTGGCATTTTCCCGGAGCAGGCCCCCAACTGGGAATTCATATACAGGGAAACCTCCCGTCTTACGCGCATCCACAAGGCCAACGGCCTTCCCGCCCCCAAGGTCCTGAACCTGTTTGCCTACACCGGCGCCGCATCCCTTGCCGCCAAGTGCGCCGGGGCCGATGTAACCCATCTGGACTCAGTCCGTCAGGTTGTCACCTGGGCCCGTGAAAACATGGAGAGAAGCGGCCTTGACGGCATTCGCTGGGTGGTTGAAGATGCCCTGAAGTTTGCAAAGCGTGAGGCAAAGAGGGGCAACAAATATGATGGAATTATCCTGGACCCTCCTGCCTACGGCCACGGCCCTGACGGAGAGAAGTGGAAGCTGGATGAGCTCCTCTTCGGGCTTCTGCAGAATGTATCGGCCATACTCTCTGAAAGGGACGCCTTTATGGTGCTCAACCTCTATTCAAACGGCTACAGCGCGGCTCTTGGAGAGACCGTGGTGAGAGAAGCCTTCCGCGGTGCTTTCAAGGATATGACTTCCGGAGAACTTGCCTTCAACGACTCTTTCGGAAAGGTACTTCCGCTCAGCATTTACGTGCGACTGAAGCGGTAAGCCCGTGGAGGTAAAAGGCTGAACTACAGCCACTTGCACAAAAACGTCTGCCTGATTTGAGGCAGACGTTTTTCTATAATACCTTGACAGTCAACAACTTGACCCCACGGCTACCCTGTTTACAAAGATTTTATTATCTTTGTAGGCTTTATTTATAGATATGGACAGGAAAACATTCAATAAGTGGAACTGGATTGTGGCAGTGGCGGTGCTGGTGGCATCGTGCGCCACGTATCTGGCCACAATAGAACCAACTGCATCTTTCTGGGACTGCGGGGAGTTTATAGCGTCGTCATACAAACTGGAAGTGGGACACCCTCCGGGAAACCCCGTGTTCCAGCTTCTGGCCCGCTTCTTTACAATTCCCTTTGACGCCGCGCACGCCGCCGTGGCGGTGAATGCCATGAACGCCATCCTGAGCGGTCTCACCATCTTTTTCCTGTACCTTACAATAGTATTCTTTGCAAGGAGACTTGTGGTCAGAGCCCCGGAAGGATATACTATCGGCCAGGCCATAGCTATCCTTGCTTCCGGTGCCGTTGGCGCAATGGCATACTGCTTCAGTGACACATTCTGGTTCAGCGCGGTTGAGGGAGAGGTGTATGCAATGAGTTCACTCTTCACGGCCCTGGTCTTCTGGGCCATGTGCAGGTGGTATGACACCGCAGACCAGCCCCATGCAAACCGCTGGATAGTGCTCATCGCTTTCCTCATGGGCCTTTCAATAGGCGTTCACCTTCTGAACCTCCTTACCATTCCGGCGTTTGTGTTCATGTACTATTACCGAATGAATGAGGACAAGAACCTGCCGTTTAAAAAACTTATCGGCATATTCCTCATAGGTGTGGTAATAGAATTCCTGCTGGTATACCTCTTTATCCCGTATCTTCCTAAGATAGCAGCAGGGGTGGACCGCATGTTCGTGAACGGATTCGGCCTGCCTTACAATAGCGGCGCTCTGTTCTTCATGGTGGCCCTTCTGGCTCTCTGTTTCTGGGGACTGTTTGCAACGCTTAAGAAAGAGAAAGTGTTTTGGAACACCGTCCTTCTTTGCGTAACCACCCTTGTGATGGGCTTCAGCCTGTTCTCAATAGTGATTATCCGCTCCAGCGTGAAAACGCCCACCAACGAGTACCAGCCTGATAACCCCTATACGCTTGTGCGCTACCTCAGCCGTGAGCAGTACGGCTCCACGCCGCTCCTTTACGGTCAGTACTGGGACGCTCCCTATGACCTTGACAATTCAAAGTACTGGGCTCCCATGAACGGCAAGTACATAAAGGCCGATGCCCCCACGGAGGCCATCTACAAGCCGGAAGGCAAGATGCTCTTTCCCAGGATGTGGTCATCGGCAGATCCCCGTTACGCGGAGTTCTATGAGATGTACACCCAGGGTAAAGGCACAAGGGTGCGCGGCTCCAAAACCCGCAAGCCAACCTTCGGGGCAAACCTTGCATTCTTCTTTGACTACCAGCTCAACTGGATGTACTGGCGCTACTTCATGTGGAATTTCGTTGGGCGTCAGAATGACATCCACAGCCCCGTTCCCGGCAACATATTTGACGGCAACTGGGAAAGCGGAATAGGCTTCCTGGATGCCCTGAGGCTGGGAGACCAGAGAGACGCTCCTGCGCCGCTGCGTGAGAACAAGGGCAAGAACCACTATTTCTTCCTTCCGCTGCTCCTTGGCATCCTGGGCCTTATCTTCCAGTTTGACAAGGACAAGCGCGGCAGCTGGCTGGTGTTCCTCATGTTCTTCATGACGGGTATTGCCATTGTGCTATACCTCAATCAGCCGCCGTACCAGGTGCGTGAAAGGGATTACGCATATGCGGGTTCGTTCTATATGTTTGCAATATGGATCGGCCTTGGCGTTCTGGCGCTGTATGGGTGGATTGCCGATGCCCTCAAGGGCCGTGAGAAGCTTGTGGCAACGGGCGTTGCCGTCCTCAGCATGGGCGTTCCCGTGCTTATGGCCGCTCAGAACTGGGACGACCACAACCGCTCCCACCGCTACACGGCTGTTGAGATGGCCACCAACTACCTCAATTCAGTTGGCCCCAACGGCTATCTTGTAACCCACGGAGACAACGACACCTTCCCGCTCTGGTATGCCCAGGAGGTGGAAGGCGTGCGTACGGATGTCCGCGTTGTGAATACGTCCCTGCTTGGTACGGACTGGTATATAGACCAGATGAAGTGGGCCTGCAATGAAAGCGCCCCGCTGCCTCTTACCGTGCCCCAGAGCCAGTACCTCTATGGCACCAATGAGTTTGTGACCATCCAGTACGACGACGGTTCTCCCATGTTCCTCCACGACGTAATGGAGGTGTTCAAGGATCCCAAGATGAAGGCAGTCTTCGAGGGCGGTGGCAAGTATGATTTCATCTGCGCCCGCAACATAGTGATGCCAGTCAATAAGGAGAACTGCCTGAAATACGGCATTGTCCCTGAGAAGTTTGCCGATCAAATCCCGGAGCACATTGTCCTCACCATGTCCAAGGACAAGAACTACCTTTCCAAACCGGAAATATTCCTTCTGGACCTTCTGGACGGCTATAATTGGGACAGGCCCCTGCACGTCCTGAACCAGGGCGGAGACCTCAACGTGGGAATCAAGGATTACCTCATGTATGACGGCTTCTCCTATCGCTTCACTCCCATCAAGAACAAGATTTCTTCCACTGACGCCGGAAAGGTAGATGCCCTTCAGTTGTACAATGACTTCAAGACCAAGTACAAGTGGGACGCCCTTAAGCGCAAGGACTGGTTTGTGGACTATCAGAACCACTACACCTTCCTTGGCGTCCTTGGCCAGAGGCAGATGTACCTAACCGTTGCCAACGCCCTCATAGACGAGGGAGAGGATGAAAAGGCCATAGAGATAATGGACCTCTGCCAGGAGAACTTCCCGGAGGAAAACTTCCCTCTTGAGAGCATCCCTATCGGCTTTGCTGGCAATGATTATATGGTAGCCCAGCTCATTGAGAACTACTACTACCTTGGCGCCCAGGACAAGGCCCACGAGCTTGCCGTGAAAATGACCGAAGACCTCATGGAAACCGCCAACTTCTACATCCAGTGGGGCAGCCTTGGAATGAACGAGTTTGAACAGGCCGGCCGCGTGCTCCTCTACATTGCCGATGTTTGCAAGCAGTACGGAGACACAGACCTCTCAGAGTCCCTCACCTCCACCTTCGACGCCCTTTTGAAGTCTGCCGATTAAACGCCTCATTCTCAGCGATTTACAAAAAGTCGGGTGCACCTGCAGGTGCACCCGACTTTCTATAATTAGCTGAATAACAGCTGGTTAAGCGCCAAGGGCCGAGAGAACGGCATCGCACACCTCACCCACAGTTTTGGGAAGGGGTGCGTTGTCAGGGAAGCGCATCTTGAACTTTTCCTCTGCGGCAAGGGAAAGGAGCATCATGGTAAGTGAGTCAATTCCAAGACCGGTGGTAAGAGGAGTGTCAAAAGTGACATCTGTGAGGTCCGTGTTGGGCCTGATGACGGAGATAACTTCCTTAAGACCGTCAAAAACTTCCTGTCTGGTCATAGCTTATACACGTGCTACTTTCATACTGCCGGTGCGCTTGAAGTCCTCTGTACGCACAGTCATCTTGATGATCCTGTGGGTGGTAGGAAGGGTTGCGTTCACCTTGTCCACAAGGGCCTGCATGTATGCGTGGATCTCTTCAGGGGTCTTGCCGTCAAATGCGGGCATGAACGGGAGGATCTCAATTGCAATTACCTTTGCACCGTTGAGGTCATCTTCCTTTACCATGGCGTCACGCACGCAAGGATCTGCGTAGAAGGGCTCCTCAAGGGATTCCGGGCTCACATTCTCACCGTTAGGGAGGATGATGAGGTTCTTGATACGGCCGGTGATGTAGAGGAAGCCTTCGTCGTCAAAGCGGCAGAGGTCTCCGGTGCGGAACCAGCCGTCCTCCGTAAATGCCTCGGCGGTACGGACAGGATCCTTGTAGTAACCTGAGAACACGTTGTCACCCTTCACAAGGAGCTCACCGTCAACAAGCTTTGTCTCCTGACCGGGATAGATGCGGCCGATGGAAGTGGGCTTGCGGACAGCGTCTGCGTTAGCACTGGTAAGGTTTGCAGTCTCTGTAAGGCCATAGCCGAAGCAGAACTCTACACCAAGCTTGGTGAAGATATCCACAAGGCGCGGAGGTACGTTTGCAGCGCCGGAGATGATCATACGGAGCTCACCGCCAAGGAACTGAGGGCCATACATCTTGACAAGTCCGGAAAGGATGTCGCAGATACCGGGAACGATCACCAGGAGGGTGGGCTTGATCATGGGCAGCTTGCCGATGGTTGCCTTCATGTCCTCTGCGGTAAAGAGGAGGTTACCGGAATAGAAGCAGCCTGCCATGCCGGCGATGGCGCCGAATACGTGGCTGAACGGCAGGAGGGCTATATAGCGGTGTACGCCGATGATATGGCCGGGCTTGAAGATGGTGTTGTAGTTACCTCTCATAAGGGCCCTGTGGCTGAGGACTGCACCCTTGGGAGAGCCGGTGGTGCCACCTGTGAAGAAGATGGCGGCGGGGCTTTCGGGATCTATGTCAAGGACTGCGGGAGCCTCTGTGTCTGCGATGGAAGCGGCGGGAAGCACCTTGGTGCCCTGGATGCCCTCAGTGAGGGGCATGAACTCATCGCGCACGAAGATGGCGGCAATGTCAAACTTCATGCAGCAGCCAACCGCTGCGGGAGCGGGAAGCTGGGCGGGGAAGTTCATTGCTACGTATCCGGCCGATGTGATGGCAAGGTACAGCTCTACTGCATTCTGGCTGTTACGGTCCCAGACTGCGATATGTGCACCCTTGGGAAGACCAAGGCTGTTGATGAAGGCCCTGCGGCGTGCGATGCGCTTTCCAAGTTCTTCGTAGGTGATGGTGTTTGTCTGATCGCTGAGAGCAGGTTTATCTGCATACTGCTTGGGGAACCAGTCCACAAACTGACCCATTGTGGGGAAGTAAGGTAATGCTTCAAACTCCTCCTTGGGGAGCATGTTGTGGAAGTACTCTGTGTTTGTCATTATTTGTTTGGTTAAAGGTTTTGTATCTTCTGCGATGTCTTTTACGTATGAGCGCCTTCTCTGATAGAGGCGGGTGTCAAAGTTGTCCCAGAGGGACTGGACCTTATGGTTTTCCTCCAGCTGGGGATTCATGAGCATGTGCTTGATGCCAAGGCGGATATAGTTCTCCATAAGGTATTTGAACATAAGGAGAGCCGCGCCCTTGGCCTGATACTCAGGAAGTATGCCGATGAGAAGGGCCTCAGTAGTATCATTGCGCTTGGGAGAAAGGGCGGGAAGGAGGTGGATCCAGCCGAAAGGCAGGATACGGCCCTTTGCCTTACGTACTGCGGCCGATATATGAGGCATGGTTACGGTGAAGCCAACAAGTTCATCTTTTTCATTGACCACAAAGGCCACGAGGTCCTTGTTGAGAACCGGGACATACTGGTTCACATAGCCGTCTATCTGCTTCTGGGTGAGTTTGGTGTACTCGTACAGACCTGCAAAAGCCTCGTTGAGTACGTGGAACATCTCACGGCCGCGCTTAGCCATCTTACGAAGAGTGCTGGCGGTGTAGATGCGGATGCCGAAACGCTCAGAGATTTTATCGGCAAAAGCAAACATGGGAGGAAGCTCCGAAGGGATGTCCATCACCCTCTGGGTCCAGTCCACGTCCTTGGTAAAGCCAAGGCGTTCCAGATATTCCGGATAGTAGGGATAGTTGTAGATGACGGTGAACGGGCTCTCATTTTCAAAGCCTTCCACAAGGAGGCCTTCACGGTCCATGTCCGTGAAGCCCAGGGGACCCTTGATCTTGGTTGCCCCACGCTCCTTACCCCACTGGGTAACGGCGTCAATGAGGGCCTTGCAGACATCAAAATCCTCAATGAAGTCAATCCAGCCAAAGCGGACTGAGTTCTCATTCCACTTTTTGTTGGCGTTGTGATTGATGATGGCGGCTACCCTACCGGCGACCTCTCCGTCCTTATAGGCCAGATAAAGTTCACGCTCACAGAATTCCAGGGAAGGATTATCCTTACCCAGGGACTTATATTCGTCGTCTTCAAATGCAGGGACCCATTTGTCCGATCCCTTGTACAGCTTAATGGGAAAATCTATGAATTCCTTAAGCATTTTCTTCCCGCTTACGGGAAGTACGGTTATAGCGGTTTTAGTCATATCGTACAAAGATAGCAATTATTTCTCACCTATGAAAAGCCGGCACAGGCCAAAAGTGAAATTGCGATGCCTAACATTATGAAAACCAGCCCTTTCCATCATGGCGCAGAATGTCTCCGGCCGGGGAAAGGCGTAAACGGATTCAGGCAAATAATGGTAAGCAGTGCGGTTTCCGGAAATGATACCTCCAATAAGAGGCAGGATGTGCCTGAAATAAATGTCGTAGAGGGTTTTGATAAAAGGCTTGTCAGGGATTCCCAGTTCCAGGATGACGGCACGGCCTCCGGGCTTCAGGACGCGGAGGAATTCCGCCAGACCCTTTTTCTTGTCTTCAAAGTTCCTTATGCCGAACGCGCAGGTTACGCGATGAAAAGTATCGGCCTCAAAAGGCATCTGGAGGGCATCGGCCTTTAAAAGCTTAATGCGGTCATGGACGCCTTCGTGGGCGGCTTTACGCATGAGCGGCTCCATCATTCCGGCCGAAATATCTATGCCGGTAACCCTGCCTCCGGGCTCCATGGCCTTTGCTATGGCAATGGTGCTGTCACCTGTGCCGCACGCCACGTCCAGTATCTGCTGCTGGGTGCCGTCCACAATCTCCTTCAGGGCCTTCTTCCGCCAGATATTGTCAATACCCATGGACATGAGGTGATTAAGCCTGTCATAGGACGGCGCGATGTCATTGAACATCTTCTCTATGTGTTCTTTCTTCGGCATAACTAAGGCACTGGATCATAACCGCTTCCGCCCCAGGGGTGGCACCTCAGAAGGCGCCTCACCGTAAGGTACAGCCCCTTGAAGGGGCCATGCTTCCGGAAAGCCTCCAGGGCATACTGGGAGCAGGTGGGGGTGAACCGGCAAGTGGGCGGCGTAAAAGGGCTGATGCACAGCTGGTAGAACTTTATAAGCACCACCGCCGGGAAAATAAGTATCTTTTTGACCGTTTCCTTTAACATATCTTCTGGAGGATGGCGGTCATATCGGCATAAATCACCTCATACGGAAGGACCTCCGGGGCGGAGTAGACAAAAAGGATGTCGCAGGGGGCCGATAATAGCTCCTTCTGGCGCCGATACGCCTCCCTGATCCGGCGCTTCAGCAGATTACGCTTCACCGCCCGCTTGAACAGCCGCTTTGGGACCGACACTACAATCCTGGAGGCATCTGCGTGCGCAGGGCTGGCGATGTATTTACAACGGAGACAACCGGAAGAAAGACCCTTTCCGTGTTCAAAGAGAGCAGAGACAGCCGTCTGGCCTCTCAGGCGCTCGCTTTTAGGAAGGGTTTCAGGCATTACAGGCTTTCCAGATATAACTCTATTGCACGTGCTACGGAAGGGGCCTCCGGGGTGGGAGCCTTTACATCAATCCTGAGGCCGGCATCTTCCATGGCCTTCACGATGGACTTTCCGAAGGACACCATCTTGATATCCCCCTGCTGAAAATCCGGGAAGTTCTCCTGGAGAGATTTTACATCGGCCACATTATAGAAGACAATCATATCGAAGGACTTGATGTCAACGGCCGATAAATCCTGGCTCACGGACTTTACAAAAACGCCCTTGGTGTAATCCAGGCCCTTCTTTTCAAGGAGGGAAGTGAGGGTCTCCTGGGAGGAATTGTCACTTGTTGTAACAAGGAATTTCTCCCCTTTGTGCTTGGGGCCGATAAGGTCCACAACGCTTTCCGGAGTGCCGTTACCGAAGAAAATCTTGCGTTTGCGGTATACGATGTGCTTCTGCAGGTACATGGCCACGGCTTCCGTGGTGCAGAAGTATTTCATTGTCTCAGGGATCTTGTTGCGGAGTTCCTCTGCAAGGGCAAAAAATGCATCAATTGCATGCCTTGAGGAGAAGATTATTGCCGTGTAATCCAGAATGTTGATGCGCTGGGCGCGGAATTCACGTGAAGTGAGGGGCTCTATTTGGAAAAAGGGGCAAAAAGTAAACTCTACTCCGAATTTTTGGGAAACGGCCTGATACTGCGTGAGAACGCGCGGGGCGTTCTGGGAAACCAAAATCTTACTGATGCTCATTCTGTCTTTCTAGCGCTACAAAACCACTGCTGAAACAATCAGCGCAGCAGTGGGAATAAATTCAAGCGCGCAAAGGTACAAAAAAGTTCTCAAACCATTGCAAGATAATGACAATAATTGCGCTTTCCGTACCAAAAAGATGAAATACACCACAGCCATCAGGACATAAAGTACGCTCCTGATTATCACATCGTTGGCATCAAGGATGGTCATAAGGCCGATACCCGGGAGCGCCAGGAGCATGAACAGGATGAAGAACGTGTATATTGCCCTGTGCGCCAGGCGGAAATATTCATAATGGCGGCGGGGCTTAAGGATAAGATATATGATAAGCCTCACAAGTAGATATGCCGCCAGTACGGCCACACAGGCCAGAAGGTACCAACCCTCGGCCATGGCGCTGATCTGCTGCATGAAAGAAGGGTCATACAGCCGGTAGCGGGACATTATGAGGACGGCAGGTATGAGAAGGACGTATGCGAACATGTTCCTGTCCCTTGTCACCCTTACACTGAACTCGAGGGCTTCCGATCCGCGGGCGCGGAAAACGGCATCGGCCAGATACGGGGCGAAGTGGAAAAAAGTGGGCAGAAGCGCCAGCGCCAATGCCACAAATACCACCATTATGATATTAACTATCATCTAATTGCCTCTCTTTGCATTGTACCCAAGGCCTTTCAGGATTTCCACAACCTTGTCACGGAAGTCTCCCTGAATGGTTATTTCACCGTCCTTGGCGCTGCCGCCGACTCCGATCCTGGTCTTGAGGGTGCGGCCAAGCTCCTTGAGGTCATCGGCCTTTCCTACAAAGCCGGTTATGAGGGTAACCTGCTTGCCGCCGCGGTTGCGCCTGTCTATACCCACTATGAGACGCTGCTTCCCCGGGGGAAGGGTTTCTTCCTCCGGGGATTGAGCAGTCTCATACTTGAAGTCCGGATTTGTGGAGTACACAACTCCAAGACGCTCTTTCCAGTCTCCTCCCGCCATTATCTTCCGCGTCCTGCGGCATCTATGAGGTTAATGATATGGGTATTGAGCTTTTCGTTGCCGATAAGCTCTTCCAGGCCCACGTGCATACGGTAACGCCAGTAGTGGCGGGGGATGGCAGGGATGTTGATGCGTTCATCGGCGGGATTGCCCTGATAACGCACCTCTCCGTCCGTAGCCAGCCAGTCCTGCAGCGGCAGGATGGCAAGCATGGCGGGAGATTTCATGTGCTGGGAAACCACAAGGTCTGCTACCCAGGGCTCGCAGAAGTAAGGGGCGTCTCCCTCGCAGCCGAGCATCTGGTTGTAGAACTTCTGGGTGGCCTCGCGGTCCTCTTCCCACCAGGCCCTGAGCGGGGATGTGTCGTGGGTGCCGGTGGCGCAGACGCACCAATAAGGATACCAGGCGGGATTTGCAAAGGCATCCTTGGGATCCTTTGGCATACGCTGGATTTCCAGGCTCAGGATATTGAGTTCATCCATCACGGAAGGAACGCAGGCGGGGATCATGCCAAGGTCTTCTCCGCAGGCAAGCATGCCCGTAGAACGGAGAAGGGCAGGAAGTTTACGCATTGCGCTGTCACGCCAGAAGTCGTTGTGGCGATGCCAGAAGAAGTCATTGTAAAGCTCATTGTAGCGATGCTTGAGCCACTCCGGCAGCCAGGCATAGGCCTGGGTGTACTGGGCCGATATACGGGGATGCCAGTAATCCTTCTGGCGGGGATCCTCCACAAAGAGACGGTCTGTGCCCTCACCTGCGGAAGGGTCGAAGCCCTGGGCGCGGAGGTCGTCTCCGGAATAAGGCAGGGCCGGAGAGAAATGACCCATAAGGCCGCTGGTGTACTGAGAAGGGATTTCCCAGATACGGAAGAATCCAAGGATATGGTCTATGCGGAAGGCGTCGAAGTACTGGGCCATCTTGCCCATGCGGGCCTTCCACCATGCATAACCGTCCTTTGCCATCTCTTCCCAGTTGTATGTGGGGAAGCCCCAGTTCTGGCCGTCTGCGCTGAAGGCATCCGGCGGTGCTCCTGCCTGGCTGTCCAGGTGGAAGAGGTGGGGATGCTGCCAGGCATCGGCACTGACGCGAGAAACGCCGATTGGAAGGTCTCCCTTGATGGCTACGCCATGGAGATGGGCGTATTTCACGGCGTCCCTGAGCTGACGGTCCAGCAGGAACTGGAGATAGCAGTAGAAGCCAACCTCCTGAGGGTGCTCCTCCGTGAAGGAATCGGCCTTCTTGGCGCTGTAGGCGGAATATTTGCCCCACTGAGAGAAGTCAGGGGTGCCGTGGATGTCCCTCAGGACGCTGAAAACGGCATAGGGAATAAGCCACTCTTTGTTTTCCTCTACAAAGGCCGCATACTCCGAAGTCTGAGTGTCTTTCTGGACAGCGTAGTGCTTACGGAGCATATCAAGCTTGGCCTGATTGACGGCTTCATAGTCTATCTGGGGAAGTTTTTCAAATTCTTCCTGCTTTGCCTTGTAGGCGGCATTTTTACGGATACCGGCCTCCGGCAGATGGATAAACTGCGGGTGAAGGGCAAATGAGCTCACGGCGTTGTAGGGATAGGAATCCTTCCAGGTGTGAGTCATGGTAGTATCGTTTACAGGCAGAAGCTGGATTACGTTCTGGTGGGTTGCTACAGCCCAGTCTACGAGGCGTTTGAGGTCATTGAACTCACCTACGCCAAAGCTGTCTTTGGTACGGAGCGAGAACACGGGAACGGCAACGCCCGCTCCCCTCCACGGCTCCGTGGGGAAATTGGGGGTGAGATTTGCTATGACAAGCTGGGTATCCTTTGCCGGAACCTCTGCGAAAAAGTGATTGGGGCCGTCTTCCCAACGCTTGATAGCCTTGGTTTTGGTGTCCACAATCACAAACTTGTATTCCATGGGCTCCTTCACGTCCATTGTGAGGAACCACCAGGGGAAGATACCGTCTTCCATAAGGTGCACCTTCTTCCAATTGCCAAGGCCGTTTCCGGTTCCCACAAGTGCGAGGGACTCGTCACTGCGGACCTCCGGGGCGGGAACGTGGAAACTGACGTTTCCCCTCTGGCCTGCTTCCGGCTGCGGATTGCGGAAAGATGCGCCAGAAGGCCTTCTGAAAATTACGTCGCTGAAGGCCGATGAATAGAATGCGGAATTTGACGGCTTGTCCTGCCAGCGGGAACGTACTATGATGTTTTTCCCGGCCGACGGAGATTTGTACGTATGGCCGCGCCATTCCTTATTTACAACCCTTCCTTCACGGACTGTCTCAAAGGAGAATGCATCCCCTTCCTTCAGATCCCTGCCGGTAAGGACAATCTGCCAAAGCCCCCCGAAGGAGTACTGCATGGGAACGCGGCGCTTGCCTATCCTGAGGTGGATGGTCTCTCCCCAGGAAGTGTGGTATTGCAACTGGATATTGATGGTCATAATGCGTGTTATTAAGCCATTAAATTTAGCTATTTTGTACCGACTTACAAAACAATAAACTATCTTTGTGAAAGATTAATCAACGAGCAGGGATTTTTTCCCGACGAATGAAAACAGCAACCGTAGTCAAGAACGCCGGAAGCCACTATCTTCTGAGTGAACTACCCGCCTGGAACGTGTTCCCGGCGGTGCTCCGCGGCGTACTCAGACTGGGTGCGGGAAAGACAACCAACCCTGTTGCGGTGGGAGATATAGTGTCTTATGAAGAAGGGCAGGACGGCATGGCCGTCATCACTTCCGTACTCCCCCGCCACAATTACGTCATCCGCCGCAGCACAAACCTTTCCCGCCAGGCGCACATCATTGCAGCCAACGTGGATATGGCGTATCTTGTTGTGTCCCTGTACTTCCCGGAGGTTAAACTGCCGTTTTTGGACAGGGTACTTGTAACCTGTGAGGTTTATGGCATTCCGGCAACCATAGTTCTCTCCAAGACAGACATGTACAGAACAGAGGCCCCGGAAGCCATTGAAGTCTTCCGCCACATATATGAAAGTGCCGGGTATCCGGTCATAGAGACATCCGTTGTGAACGGTGAGGGTATTGACTCCCTGCGGGAAGCCTGCCGTGGGCACGTAAACCTTTTCTCCGGAGAGTCCGGAGTTGGAAAGTCTTCCCTTATCAAGGCACTTGACCCCTCACTGGACCCCAAGATTGGCGATATATCGGCCGTACATCTTCAGGGAAAACATACCACATCCCTCTATGAGATGTATCCCCTGGCATCCGGGGGCTACGTGATTGACTCCCCGGGACTCAGGGGCTTTGGGCTTGTGGACCTTGAGAAGGAGGAGATTGCACGCTACTTCCCGGAAATGCTACGCGTATCTGAGGGCTGCCGGTTCACTCCATGTACACATACCCATGAGCCTGGATGTGCAGTTAAAGAAGCCGTAGAGAATGGCATCATCGCCCAGGAGCGCTATAACTCCTATCTTGGCATGCTTGAAGAGGACAAGAAATTCCGTTAGCTGTCATTCTGAACGAAGTGAAGAATCTCCATAAGGAAATCCTCTCCCTGGCAGTTCCCAGCATCCTTGCCAATATAACCGTCCCGCTAGTTGGGATGGCCGATATCGCCGTGGCCGGCCACATCAGCGGCGGCCCCGGCGCGGCTGCGCTCATCGGCGGCATCACAATCGGCACAATGCTGTTCGACCTCCTTGATTGGAACTTTGCATTCTTACGCGCCGGCACGGGCGGGCTCACGGCACAGGCTTACGGAAGGCTTATATCCGGCGCCGGAGGGGTGGACCAGGTCCAGGGCATACTGCTCCGAGCCCTGAGGATTGCCTTGTTATCCGGCGTGGCGCTCATTGCCCTTCAATGGGTTGTACTGTGGCTGGCATTCCTTGTTGTAGACTGCTCTCCGGAAGTGCGTGAGCTGGCATCCCAGTACTTTAAAATCCGCATCTGGGCAGCCCCGGCAACGCTTTCTTTGTTCGCTTTCAAGGGATGGTTTATCGGCCTTCAGGATACCGTGAAGCCCATGATTGCCGATTTGCTGGTGAACGGGCTAAATATTGCGCTGTCCTTTGGGCTGGGCTTTGGCCTTTGCGGCCTTCCCGCCTTGGGCTTTGCGGGGGTTGCCGCCGGCACGCTCATCGCTCAGTGGTGCGGCTTCACGTACGCCGCCTTCGCCGCCCGGCACGCCCTGGGGCAGCTGGTGACACAAAAAACCGCGTTTTTGCGCCCCCAGCCGGTCTCCGGGACAGCCGGCGACACAAAATCGGCCAATTTTGTGTCCCCCGCCGGCCCTGCGGTGGACCAGGTCCAGGCACAACAATCCACAGCGCCCTCAGAGCCACACCCAGTGGACCAGGTCCAGCAGCCGTCGTTCTTCCGTATGAACCGGGACCTTGTGCTGAGGGCCCTGGGGATGATTGCTGTGTATATTGGGTTCACGGTGATATCGGCCCGGTTTGGAGACACTATGCTGGCGGTTAGTTCCATCCTCATGAAACTGCTGCTGGTGTTCAGTTATTTCACGGACGGCTTTGCTTATGCCGGAGAAGCGCTTACGGGAAAATTTATCGGAGCCCATGACCGCCAAGGAGTGAACAACGCCGTAAAAGGCTGCTTCATCTGGGGATGGGGCCTTGCCGGAGCTTTCATGCTACTGTACGGACTTGGCGGAGTGCCGGCTTTCCACCTTCTGACTTCTGACATCACTGTGGTAGAAGCCGGGAGGGAATTCATTCCATGGCTGCTCCTGATGCCGCTTATCGGCGTTCCGGCTTTCATTTGGGACGGGGTTTTCACGGGGGCTACGGCAACATCGGCCATGAGAAACAGCACCCTTCTTTGCGCCGTGGGCTTTTTTGCCATGTGGTTTGGCGGATACTGGCTGGTGACGGCCCTGGGGGAATCGGCCCCATCCGGTTCTACGGCCATCCATATCCTCATGGCTGCTTATTTCGTGCACCTTGCCATCCGTTCCATATACCTTACCATCTATTGGCGGAGGGTAAAGAAATAATGACTATCTTTGTGTAATTAACCACACTAAGAACGCTATGAATCTTATACTACTAGCCGCAGCGGTCCTTCCCCTCTGGCAGGACATGCAGGCAACTTCCGTAAATGCAGAGACAAAACGCACTGAAGTAATCTATTATGCAAACCGTGAGGACGCCCTCAGGAAGGGTTTCCGTGAGAGTGAGAACTACGTAGACCTCAACGGTATATGGGACTTCAAGTACTTTGAGGACTATAATGACCTCACTCTTGAGCCCGCCAGTTGGGACAGGATCAAGGTTCCCGGAAACTGGGAAATCCAGGGCTACGGATATGCCTATTACACCAATATCCCCTACGACTTCTGTCCGGAGAATCCGCAGCCGCCAATGCTGCCGGAATCCTTCCCGGCAGGCGTCTATCACAGGACTTTCACCGTTCCGGAAGGCTGGGCCGGCCGTGAGGTATTCCTCAACCTCTGCGGCACCAAGAGCGGCACATATGTGTATGTGAACGGAGAGGAGGTGGGCTACGGAGAGGACTCCAAGAGCCTGCACCGCTATAATATTACACAGTATCTGAAGCCCGGTGAGAATGAGCTGAAGCTCAAGATCTACCGTTATACCGCAGCCTCATATCTTGAAGATCAGGATTTCTGGCGCATAAGCGGCATTGAAAGAGACGTGTATCTTTCAAGCGAGAAGGCCGATACCGGTTTTGATTTCAGTGTCATTTCCACCCTTGACGAGGACCTTCAGACCGGTATCTTCAAACTGAGGATGAACTCCAAGGAGCCCGTGGAGGTGTTCTACGAGCTTCTTGACAAGGACGGGACCGCCGTGGCCGATGCAATCTTCGAGTTCAGCGGCTCTATGGCAACGGTTACGGACACTATCCCTTCCGTACGCCGCTGGAGCGCCGAAACCCCGGAGCTGTACTCACTCCTTCTCAGGGTTAACGGAGAGTACACCCGCTTCCACGTGGGATTCCGCAGGCTTGAGATAAAGGAGGTTCCCGATACTGACGGCCGCCTGGTCCACGCTTTCCTTGTGAACGGCCAGCCCGTCAAGTTCAAGGGCGTAAACCTCCATGAGCACAACCCCTACACCGGCCATTATACCACAAAGCAGAACATACTTGAGGACCTTCTCCTCATGAGAAAGGCCAACATAAACGCCATCCGCACCTGCCACTATCCCCAGCCGCGCGAGTTCTATGAGCTCTGTGACTCCCTTGGCTTCTACGTGTACGACGAATGCAACATTGAAAGCCATGGTATGGGATATAACCTCAGCCAAACCCTTGGAAACAAGCCGGAATGGCTCACAAAGCACATTGACCGCACCCTCAACATGTACAGGCGTACGGCCAATTACCCCTGCGTCACCATCCTCTCCCTTGGCAACGAGGCGGGTAACGGCGTAAACTTCTATGAGACCTACAAGCTCCTGAAATCCCTTGAGAAAGACGGCCAGAACAGGCCTGTAGTATATGAGAGGGCGGAGTTTGAGCATAATACCGACTTCATCAATCCTATGTACCCGGATACTCGCTGGCTCAAGAAAATGGGTGAAACCTACAGCGCCCGTCCCATTGTGCTTTGCGAATATACCCACGCCATGGGTAATTCCAACGGCTCCATGGACCTTATGTGGGAGCAGTTCTACGGCCATACCCACCTTCAGGGCGGCTTCATCTGGGACTGGGTGGACCAGGGCCTGTACGACGAAAAATGCGGCTGGACCTACGGCGGAGACTATGGAGGGAATCCCCCGTCCGATGCCAATTTCTGCTGCAACGGTATAGTGAATCCTGACCGTGACCCTCATCCCGCTTTCTATGAAGTGAAGCACATCCACCAGAACCTGAGCGTAACCGCCAAAGACCTTGAAAACGGCATCTTCCAGGTATTTAACCGCTACTATTTCACCACTGTGAATGGCGTAAAACTCAAATGGTGGGTAGAGCGTGACGGCAAGCGCATCTTCCTTGCAAAGGGCAAGGTAAAGCTCAATGTCGCCCCCCAGGAATACCAGGAATTCAAGGTTCGCCTTCCCCGAATGAAGAAGCCCGGCCAGTACCGCATTTTCTTCACTACGGAAGACGCCTGCGACGAGATCTTCATCAAGGATACATCGGCCCAGGAAAAAGTGCTGGTAAAGCGTTCTGTGAGCTTCACTGACGGAGATACCCAGATTGTTGTGCGCGGCCAGAAGGTAGAACTTGTCTTCAACAAGGAATGGGGCTGCGTGAAGAGCTGGAAGGTGGGTGGAAAGGACGTTGTGGACCCGTCATTCGGCATCAGGCCAAACTACTGGCGCGCGCCCATTGACAACGACTACGGCAACCTCGCCCCGGAGCGCACCTCTATATATAAGGAAGCCTGGAAGCCCATTGCTGTAAAGGCAGAAGAGGCCGATGGCACTGTCCGTATCCTCGTGAAGGGTCAGGGCGTAAGGGCATCCGAGGTTTGGACCGTATTCCCTGACGGCACCATAAAGATTGAGGTAGAAACCGCCGCGGAGCCTACTCTCAAGGGCATTGAAATCCCCCGCCTTGGCGTAAGGTTCCGAGTGGCCGATGACGCCTTCTCATACTTTGGCCGCGGCCCGGTGGAGAACTACTGGGACAGGGCTTCCTGCACCTTCAAGAGTATATTCAAGAGCGCGGCATCAAAGGAATACTATCCTTATGTAAGGCCTCAGGAATGCGGTCACCACACTGATGTGAACTGGCTCAGCATAGGCGGAATCACCGTTCAGGGACTGTTTGAATTCAATGCCCTTAGGCAGACCATTGAGGACCTTGACGGCGGCCTTAAGAAGAGCCAGACTCACATTACGGATGTTCCGTTCAATGATTTCACGGAGGTATGCATAGACTACCGCATGAGCGGAATAGGCGGTTATGACAGCTGGGGCGCCCGCCCGGAACCAGCCTACACCCTTTGGAGCGATGAAAGTTATTCTTACTCCTTCACGCTCCTTCCTTCAAGGAAACCAAGCAAGAACATATACTAAAAAAACAACCCCCGGAAGAATTAAACTTCCGGGGGTCAGTTTATCTATGATGTAAAGATTACTACTTAAGACTGTACTCGAGAATGTCTGTGAGGTCCCAAGCCAGTGAAAGCTGAATCTTTATGGTACCTGCGGCAGGAGAGCCAACATCTGCTCTTGCAAAGCCGGCTTCTACATAAACGAATTCATCGTCAACCTTACCAAAAGCAGAAACTTTCTTCTCGGCACCGTCCGGCACATTGGAACCAATCTCTGTGGTCACACCACCCTGCTCCTCAACACCGTTAACAATCTCCACGTTGTCAGTACCACTTGCCTCAGAAGCTGTTCCCCTGAACGGATAGAAGTTGCCACCAATTTCGCAACCAGGAATATTCATACCTGCGAAAGTTACGGCTGTTCCGGTCTCAGCATTGTTGTCTGCATCAATACCGAATGCGATGTAACGCCTCCAGTTGAAAACGAAGGGCTCAGTCTTAGCTGCAATAATCTTTGAACGCTTGATCTTGAAGTACATGTAGATGTTCTCTGCATCAGATGCGAACTTGAAATCCTTGAAGGAACCAGCCTCTACGCCTTCTACAGCGTCCCAATCTGATAAGTCACCATCGAGCTTGATGTTTGCAGCTGGTGTGGGATCTGAAGGAGTGACAGCATCACCGGTGTAGGAAACCTCGATATTGTCAAGATAAACAGCATAGGTGCTTGTGTTCATAAGGGTGAAGTGAGTATAAGCACCGGCGCTGAGGTCAAATGTTGATGAAGCATCATCGGAAGAAGCTTCAATAACAGTTGCAGAAGGATTCTCTTCTGTTCCAGCATAGAGCACAAGATTTGAGGGATACCAACTCTTTCCTTCAAATACAGTCACCTTGATCTTCTCAATCTTGCCGAAGGAGGTATGATTGGATACATAACCACCTTCCTTCCTGATCTGGATGCCGTTACCATAGTTTGCTACGGTGAAGATGTTGAACTGGACGTCTCCTGAAGCAATTCTGGATTCAATATAACTTCCGCCGTCGTCCTTCACATAAGCGGTAGGGAGAAGGTCGGGGGTTACTTTTACAACTGTAGCAGATACGGGAGGTTCTTCACCACCAACTTCACTAATGATGATATCCTTGATGTAGACTTCGCATTCTGAAGGGTTCTTGCCAAATGCAAATATGAGGACAATGTTATTTGCTTCCTTGCCGGTTAACTCGGTTTCTACAACAACGGGTTTTCCGCCGTCAAAGAAGAAGCCGTCCTCATAGTTGGTTTCCCATAATGAAGCACCCTCTACATGATTATTCACATTATCAGGATTATAGGTGGTCATCTTGAAGAAACCGGCGAAATCCTTGTTACTGCCAAGGGTCACCTTGAATTTGTAAGTCTTGGCGGGATCAAGGGCAATGAAGTGGCCTTCCTTAGGATACATGAAGAGCTGATTTGACCAAAGTCCCTCTGCGGCTGCCACGGGGCAATTGAGAACATACGTGGACTGATTCTTGGAAAGCAGCTCATATGTGTCAGCATTTGCAGCGGGGTATCCTGCTGCAGGATAATGATAGAAGAAACTTAAAGCGCCAGCATCATCGATGGATTTCCAGAGGTTGGAAGCAGCCAGATATTCTTCGCTGGGTGTGTAGTCCCAAGGCTCTGCGACTGTACCGGGATCATCCTCGATGAGACCTAATTCATGGTCTGTCTCCTCAACCTTGACGTCTTTGATAATAACCGTGGTGGACTCCGAGTAACCACCAAGTCCCAAGGTGAAGTTTACGTTGTCGCATTCTACCCCCTCAAATACGTAGGCAAGGGTTTTAGGAGTATTAGCTTTAACGTGAACACTTCCCCATTCATAAATTGTAGCGCCCTCGTGCTTGGGCTCGCCATTATCATTAAGTTCTGGTTTATACTGACAGAACTTTACAAAGGGGGAGTATTCTACACTTGATTCAATAGTTAAGGAAACAAGATACCTCTTGTTGGCCTTGAGAGGCAGGGTGGCAATTTCCGGGTTGGGGCGCATAAATAACTGTGCGTTCCAAGTCTCAGGGCACACCTTGTCCAATGTGACTGTATAAACGCCATTGGCAACTGTGAGGTTGTCAAATGATGCAGCTTCTACACTTTCATAGCCGGGATAAGGAGTCCAGTTACCATCGGAAAGATACTGGAAGAAATGGATGGCACCAGCGGCCTCGGCCTCTGCCCAGGAAGCTACCTCAGGAGCAGCAGGGGCCTCATAAGGATACTTATAGATAACCTTTGCCATATCCTTGTTACCCCAGGTGTAGATGGTGAAGTTCTCGGGAAGCTGAGGGAGGTCTGCGAGAGGAACGCAGTACTCAACCTTAACACTGTTGTCGTCTGCGGTACCCTTAGCAATAACATTCTTAACGGTGTAGGTAGCGGGAAGGCAGTCACCTTCCGCTACGATTTCCACCTTGGGTTTTTCACCGAAGCAGAAAATGTAGCCGATGTACTCATACTTTCCATTATTGTTCAGTGTTTCGCCTGTTGTAAGGTCATTATCGAAGTCAAGGGCGAAATAGATATAACCTTCACCACCCCAGATGTCATTGTAACGACCCTCGCTGGTTCTCTCTGAGAAGAAGTAGGCGTTCTTGTCATCCTTGGTGAACTTGAATGTGTGGTTGCCATTGGTGATAGCACCGATGTTTGCCCAGTTGGGGCTAGTGAAATCGCCAGGTTCGGGCTGTTCTTCACCCTTTACTGTAACCTTACAGGTTGCGGTGAAGGAGCCGGCCTTTGCAGTGATGGTTGCTTCACCTGCGGCCACAGCTGTTACTTCGCCATCAGCGACGGTTGCCACAGCGGGAGCAGAGGTAGACCACTCCACTTTGGGCTTTTCAGTAGCGTTTTCAGGGTCATACTTTACGGTAAGTGTTTCCTTCGCACCAATTGCCAGTTCAACTGCCTCCTTGTTAAGGGAAATACCCTTGAGGGCAATCTTTTCCGGCTGTTGCTCGGGCTTCTGGCAAGCTACAGCTACTGCTGCAGTTGCTAATGCGACAAGCGCAAATTTAAAAAACCGTTTCATTTGTTAAATTTTTTGGTTATTAATGAGGTTATAAGTGTCCATGTTTTAGTATGTCAAATACAAATGTAAACAAAAAAACGTTTCGTTTGTATAATATACAAAAAAAACGACACCTTTTTGGGTGCCGTTTTTGTTTTGAGGAGTTTCGGTTTTAGTCCGAAAGGGAGAAGCGTTTGAAGCTAAGGACCTTTGCCTCAGGGTCTGCGGCCTTGAGAGCGGCAGCCACTGTGGCTTTGTCATCAGAGAGCTGGTATTCCTGCTCCAGAAGGGTGTTTTCCTTCAGGAACTTCTGAATACGGCCGTTCACAATACCCATAATCATCTGCTCAGGGAGGGACGCAGCTTTCTCTGCGCCGACTTTGGCGATGATCTCACGGGCCTGCTGTGCCTGCTCGGGCGTGAGCCAACCCTTGGCGGTGTTGGATTCGATGTGATCCTCGCTGTCCACGTGGGCGGGGTTGATACCGGCCTTCTTGAGGGCGGCGTCAACTGCCTTCTGGACTTGCTCGTCCTTTGTCTTCTGGATAGCAACTGTGCGCTCACTCTCAATGACCTCTGCGGGCACGGACTCTGCGTCCACGGCCACGGGGTTCATTGAAGCCACCTGCATGGCGATACCGCGGGCAATCTCAGTGGGAACCACCTTGTTGAAAGCCACGATGGCGCCAAGCTTGCCATTGAAGTGAACGTACTCACTCACGAACGGAGCCTCAAGGGCGCCGTAGAAAGCCAGGACGTGCTTCTCGCCGGTTTTACCGGCCTGGTTTGTAATGTCTTCCTCAAGTGAATAACCGCTTGCAAGTTTCACGGCCTTCAGATCCTCCAGGGAGGCAGGGAAAGCGGTGATTGCTGCGTCTGCAATCTCACCTGCGAGCTTCTTGAAGTCCGGGGTGGCGGCCACGAAGTCTGTCTCACAACCCAGGCATACGAGGATGGCCTTTCCGCCGTTGATGCGGCTGAGAACGGCACCCTGAGTGGTTTCATTGTCACCACGCTTTGCAAGGGTGGACTTTCCTTTTTCACGAAGGATTTCAACGGCACGCTTGAAATCGCCGGCGGCTTCTTCAAGGGCCTTCTTGCAATCCATCATACCGGCGCTGGTCATATCACGCAGCTTCTTGATGTCTGCTAATGCAATAGCCATAACTTTTTACTTGCTTTTAACGGTTAATAATTATTCTGCTTCTGCTGCAGGAGCGGCTTCCTCTGCGGGGGCAGCCTCGGCTTTTTCGGCCTTGGCGCCACGACGGGGACGAAGCTTACGCTCGGGGGCCTCTGCTGCGGCTTCCTCAACGGGAGCTGCATCGGCCTCTTTCTCCTTCTCCAGCTTGCGCTCTTCAAGGCCTTCGGAGATAGCCTTGCACATCACGTCCATAATGAGTTCGATGGACTTTGTGGCATCGTCGTTGGCCGGAATCACGTAATCGATGGGGGTGGGGTCGCAACATGTGTCAACCATAGCGATTACCGGGATGTTCAGACGGACAGCTTCCTTAACGGCATTTGCTTCCTTCTGGACGTCTACCACGAAGAGGGCGCTGGGAAGGCGTGACATGTCGCGGATGGAACCGAGGTTCTTCTCCAGCTTTGCACGCTGACGTTCCACCTGGAGGCGCTCACGCTTTGCGAGTTTCTCGAAGGTGCCATCTTCCTTCATTTTGTCGATGGTGTTCATTTTCTTGACGGCCTTGCGGATGGTGGGGAAGTTTGTGAGCATTCCACCGGGCCAACGCTCCGTCACTGAAGGCATATTGACCTCTGCAGCCTTGGTGGCGACGACGTCTTTTGCCTGCTTTTTGGTGGCAACGAAGAGGACCTTGCGGCCGCTGCGGGCCATTTCCTTAAGGACCTCTGTGGCCTCGTCAATCTTGACGACGCTCTTGTGCAGGTCTATGATGTGGATGCCGTTCTTCTGGTCGAAGATATACGGAGCCATCTTAGGGTTCCACTTGCGGGCAAGGTGGCCGAAGTGTGCGCCTGCATCGAGCAATTCCTGAAAATTGGTTCTTGACATGGTTTTTCTGATTGTCTAAATAATAACTCTTTCATCAATCCCCGTGAGTAGCAGTCCTTGACTGGTCTCCGGGATTTTTTCGCGGTGCGGCAATCCTTTTTGTAGCCTCAGGAAGATTCTCATCCTCACCGGGATCTCAGGATTTGATGAATACCGCAGCCGTGCTGACGTAAATTGTTCAGGCCGATTAACGCTTGCTGAACTGGAAGCGACGACGTGCGCCAGGCTGACCGGGCTTCTTACGCTCAACTTCGCGAGCGTCACGGGTGAGGAATCCGGCGGCCTTGAGGGTGGCGCGGTAAGCCTCTTTGTCTACCTCGCAAAGTGCGCGGGCGATTCCGAGACGTACGGCCTCTGCCTGACCTTTGGTACCTCCACCGACGATGGTGACCTTGATGTCAAACTGACCTTCAGTCTGGGTGAGAACGAGGGGCTGGTTCACGATATAACGGAGTCCGTCCTCCTTGAAGTAGTCCTC
>JAFZOU010000015.1 GCA_017550525.1 Bacteroidales bacterium | reverse complement strand
CGGGGAAAAGAGCATCACCGTAGCATTGAAGCCTGAATATGAGGCCCTGATCGAGGCCGATATCCGCCGCGGCGTGGAGCTTTACGCCCACGGCCCTCAGTATTGGAAATACGTTGAGAATCTTGCCCTCAGATATGCCCGTGAATGGGACAGGGCGGAAATCTTTATCTGAGCGAGATACGAGTCTCGAACTCGCGACCTTCGGCTTGGGAAGCCAACGCTCTACCAACTGAGCTAATCTCGCTTGTGTGGATTGCAAAGATAACACAAAAAATTGTAACTTTGTCAAAATTTTTGTGAAATGGCTATCCAGAAACCATCCATACCCAAGGGCACCCGTGACTTCGGTCAGGCCGATATGTCCCGCAGGAACTATATCTTCGATACCATCCGCAGCGTTTTCCGCACGTTTGGCTACCAGGAAATCCAGACTCCTTCCATGGAAAATCTCTCCACCCTGCTTGGAAAGTACGGCGAGGAGGGAGACAAACTCCTTTTCCGCATCCTGAATTCCGGTGACGCTTTTGCGAATGTGGACAATAGCAAGCCCCTCACTCCCCAGGTATGCGAAAAGGGGCTGAGGTATGACCTAACAGTGCCTTTTGCCCGTTACGTAGTTCAGCACCAGAATGAGATTTCGTTCCCGTTCAAGCGCTTCCAGATCCAGCCGGTCTGGAGGGCGGACCGCCCCCAGAAGGGCCGCTACCGTGAGTTCTACCAGTGCGACGTAGACGTTATCGGCAGCCGTTCCCAGGTGAATGAGCTGGAACTGGTCCAGATGGTGGATGCTGTATTCGGAAAGCTTGGTGTGCGCGTCAAGATCCACATCAACAACCGTAAGGTCCTTACCGGCATAGCAGAGATTGCCGGCGCCCCTGACAAGGTTGTGGACATCACCGTGGCCATTGACAAACTGGATAAGATCGGCCTTGAGAAGGTAAAGGAAGAGATGGCCGAAAAAGGCATCCCGGCAGCGGGAATTGCCGTCATTGAGAAAATCCTTTCCCTCCAGGGCAGTTCGGCCCATAAGATTGGCGCCATGAAGGCTCTCTTTGAAGCGTCTGAGACCGGCCTCAAGGGCCTTGAGGAGCTTGAAGAGCTCTTCGGCCTCATTGAAGCCGCCGGCGTAAAAGCGCCCGTGGAGATGGACCTTTCCCTTGCGCGAGGCCTCAATTACTACACCGGCGCAATCTTCGAGGTAAAGGCCCAGGACTGGGAAATCGGCTCAATCTGCGGCGGCGGAAGGTATGACAACCTCACCGGAATCTTCGGCCTTCCGGACCTTTCCGGGGTTGGCATCTCCTTTGGCGCAGACCGAATCTACGACGTCCTTACGGGCCTTGGACTCTTCCCTTCCGCCCTGGAGCAGTCCACAAAGCTTCTGTTTGCGGTGATGGGGGCCGATGAACTACGCTATGTCCTTCCTCTTGCAAAGGCTCTCCGCGAAGCCGGCGTTGCAGTTGAGGTGTACCCTGAGGCTACCAAACTGAAAAAGCAGTTTGATTATGCCCAGAAAAAGGCCATTCCGTTCATCTCAATCAACGGATCCTCAGAGATTGAGGCCGGCACTGTGAACCTCAAGAATCTTGTGAGCGGAGAGCAGAAGGCTTTCCCCGCCAATGATATAAACTCCATCCTGGACTTCCTGTCATAATGCTCATAATACCCAAGAACTACCGCAACATCCTTGGCGGTGTGGAGCAGACCGAGAAGGCCATCAAGGCCGTCAAGGACATGTTCCAGGTAAACCTGAGCGCCCAACTGGCGCTGCTTCGCGTTACCGCCCCTATGATGGTGCTCTCAGGCCAGGGTCTTAACGACGACCTGAACGGAGTTGAACGCCCGGTCCGTTTTCCAGTAAAAAGCATGAATGAGGCCCCCGCAGAGGTGGTTCATTCACTTGCAAAGTGGAAAAGGCTCAAACTTGCGGAGCTTGGTACGGCTCCCGGCCGCGGCATCTATACGGATATGAACGCCCTGCGTCCGGACGAAGACCTTGACAATATACATTCAATATATGTAGACCAGTGGGACTGGGAGAAGGTGATGCTCCCTGAGGAGAGAAACCAGGAGTACCTCCGCAAAACCGTCCGCCGCATCTATGAGGCCGTGAAAGTTACGGAGAACAAACTCTACGTGGAGTTCCCGCAGATTACTCCCATCCTGCCGGAAGACATCTATTTCATAACGGCTGAGGAGCTTCTTCAGCGCTTTCCCGGCCTTACTCCCAAGGAGAGAGAAAACACCATTACGCGTGAGTACGGGGCCGTTTTTGTAATGGGAATAGGCGGGCCGCTCTCCAACGGAGAGCCCCACGACGGCCGCGCCGCCGACTACGACGACTGGTCCCTCAACGGAGACATCCTCCTGTGGAATCCTATCCTTGAGAGCGCATTTGAGATTTCCTCTATGGGTATAAGGGTAGACTCCCCCGCTCTTCACAGCCAGCTTGCCGCCCGTGACCAGCTCTGGAAGGAGAATCTTTACTTCCACAAGCTCCTCCTGGAAGGGAAACTGCCCCAGACCATCGGAGGCGGTATCGGCCAGTCCCGCCTGTGTATGTTCCTTCTCAGAAAAGCCCACATCGGGGAAATCCAGTCCGCCGTGTGGCCGGAAGAGATGCGCCGCCAGTGCGCCTCCGCCGGAATAGAACTGGCATAAAAATTTGGAGAATTAAATTTTTCTCCTTACCTTTGCAATCCCAAACCGCGGAGTAGAGCAGTCGGTAGCTCGTCGGGCTCATAACCCGGAGGTCGTTGGTTCGAGTCCAGCCTCCGCTACGAAGAAAAAAGTCAGCTTAATCGCTGACTTTTTTGCTTCTCCGCGGAGGCTGACCCTTTGTCCACGTTACCCTCTCCCCAAACCCCTCTCCTCGGGAGAGGGGCTCGGCGTCAGAAGACGCCG
>JAFZOU010000014.1 GCA_017550525.1 Bacteroidales bacterium | reverse complement strand
TACGGAGTAAGTTCCGGATTTAGATAAATTGTTGGCTGAGTGACACCACTACTTACTGTCGTCGCGTGGATGTTAGCGGAGAAAAAGCATACATAATCGAAGAAGGTAGTACCATCGTTTAGCCAATAGTCCATTGCATTTAATGGATTAACATCATTTGTCTCGACGTAAACAAACGTTGTTGGAGTTTTTTCTCCTACACCTTTAGTCAATACTCCTACTGACTGAGAAATAGCGGGTTCAGAAGAAACAATCACGTTCTCTTCTTTTTGACAAGAGAAAGTGATTAGCACTGCTGTGGCAGCGAGAAACACGTAATTCTTTTTCATAATAAAACTGTTAAAGTGTTAATAATTAAAATATTAAAGCTGCTCTAATTAGGGCAAATCATTTACCAATCTTTGAGCCATTTTCCATAAAAAGTCGAACCTGAATTATTAAAGTTTGCAATGTCCAACATGTAGTCATTATTGATATCTATAGTGGATAGGAGTTGATGAGGCATATTAATCCCTCTTTCGAACCTATCCTGTATAATTGATCGGACGTCATAATATATGGACAGATTATTGTTTGACATTCCATTCTCTACCCAAAGAACGACACCATCATATCCTGAACTAGAGCTTTGAGCATACCATGTAGTATGAACACATCCATATCTCTTTGAGGATAGTCCTATTATTGGTTGTCGCGGGTATTTTGTCGAAACGAACTCACTTCCCTGATGATATGGATCAATTATCTGTATCGGCTCGTCCCCATTCACATACCCTGACCAAGCGTAATCCAAATACTGTCCCACTTCTATTCCCCCCATCGCATCCATATCCCAGAAATACTCTGTGGGGGCAGCGTAATCAGCAACAGTGATTAGTTTGTAAGGACCAAGTTCTTCACGCAGCTTTTTAATCAGTTTTGGATACGACGTGGTATTCATTTCAGGGAATCCTTCTTTTCCATATCCGGAATTCCTGTCCCAAAGGTTAACACCGTCAAAACCGTATTGCTCTATGACTTGTTTCACCTGATGGACAAAGTCTGTTATCTGAGCGTCAGTCATATTGCAGAATCCTATACCTTTGCCGCCGCCTTCGATGCAGATGCACAGTTTCCTACCCGTGTCCTTGACAGGTTTGAAATATGTATTGAAATTATCGCACAAATAGCGCATATCTGAGCCAAGATTCAACATCGGCCTGTCTGACTCGGCATCATAATCGACGGTTACTGTCCTGAAGTTGACTATGTTACCAATTGCATTGTGCCAAATCACCTCCCAAGAAGGGGATAACTTTTGAACCACAAAGTCAGTCGCAAGCCTCGGGTCAAACTGGCTGGTATTCAGATAGAAAACGGTGAAGCAATCCTCCCCGGTATAAAGATCCGGCCTTCCTGAGAATGGAGCCTGTACGGTAACCAGAACATATACAACCCCGCCCATAGAGGCCTTAAGTGGTAGCAGATAATTCCCGGCCTCCAGCACATTCCCTATAGGATTGGTGGCGTAGATTCTCACAAGTTTCTCATCGCTCTCCTTTGTTCCTGCAGGGATATCTATAACACCACCATTATCAATGGAATAAAATGGAGCAGGCAACAAGGTAAAGTTTGTTTTGTTCTGCGTATTAAATGTGCCCAGGAGTTCCTCATCTACTGAAAGAAGCACTGTCTGGGAGGCTTCAAGTTCTCTTGAGGCCTGGAGATAGATTTTCACGGAAGTAAAGTCACCGCCTTCGGGGAGATTGATTCTGACGATGTTGTCAGAACTGCCCAAGGCGCGGAGGTTAATTGCGGGGAGGCCAGTAAGGACTTCTTCATCAGGAAGCTGTCCCATCTGGAGCTTTGCCACGTTAGCTTTTTCGCAGGAGGGAAGGAGATTGCCAGTCACGCCAGCAATGACGGCGAGAAGGATGAGATTTCTCGACTTCGCTCGAAATGACAGGGTGGTGCGCGGTCGATATGACAGTTGTTTCATACGCTATTCCTCCTCTTTGTTAATCTCCGGGATTTCAATGCCGGCGGGCCAGACAATGTCTTTTTCCGCCACACCATCATTTCCATACATGGAGTAGTCCTTGATTGTATTGCCCTTACCTTCATCAAATTTCCAGTAGCCAATAAGTTCCGGAAGGTCCTTCGGGTTCTTTATCCGGTACATATTCTCCCAAATCTCTTCCGGTGTTCTGGCCACGGACCAGACCCTTGCTTCTGCAATTTTCCCTTGGAGAGGGCGGAAATCATTATAGGATTTCCCGAGGAAGAACTGATATGCCTCTCCGGCACCAAGAGCCCTCTGAGCGAGGTTAATTCTGTTGTCTGCACCCATTACGGAAATACCTTGTTCATTGGCTTCGCTCTGTAACTTGCCGTTGACATATACTCTTACCTGACGGGCGGCCTGGTCGTATGTGCAGGCAACGTGGTACCACTGTCCTTCATAGAGTTTCTTTGCAGGGTCGCTTGCAGGGAACTTGCCAAAGGCGGAACCACCGCCGGAGCCATCAAACTGAATCTGCTGCCGTTCAAAATTGGTATCTCCGATACGCATTAACAGATACTGTTCTACACCCATGACAGAGGATATATTGCAAGCGCCGAAGTCGTTTGTCAAATCAAACTGGTCAAGGTATATCAACGCCTCATAGGTGACGGCCGTAAGACCGTTATAAGCATTTGCCTGAGGGCTGTCCGGTACATCCAGCAAAGGGAAATTAATCCAGTTATCGTGCAATGACGCAGCTGAAGTAATGGCGGAAGAACGGCGAACAAGGTAATATGCAATGGCGCTGCTCTCCATAATCTTCATACTTGAGGAAGAAATCCTCAAAGGAAGAAGATATGTTTCATCTACCGCCAAAGCCCCGGTTTGCTCTTCTCCTTCACCCATCAAGCCTTTAAGTTTCACAGAGACTGTCTCAGATGTCGTTTTCCCAACCGGGATTGTTACATCCGCACTTGAAAAATCAATATACTTTGAAGGGAGAAGCCCCAGTGAAGTTCCATGCTTCTCATTGTATGTTGCAATAAGACTTTCATCTATTGATACAGTTGCAGCCACTGCCTCTTTAGCCGGATATGCCAAAGTCACGATAACCTCCTTTGTCAACTCTTGGAGATTGTTGCTGAAAGTGGTCAGCTGAACCTGGTCTGTTGCACTTACATTCAGATATACGGAGTTCTCAAATGTGTGCTCGGCTACAGCAAAGCGGTCGCAACCGCACAGCGCCACAACTGCAAGTATAACCGTCAAGTATATATGTTTATTCATCATTCTCATACTCCTCTTATTTTGAAGGGTTCAGAAGTTGAATTGCATTACGGGTAACGACATAGTTTCCATCATAGGAATAATAGTCTGACTTGATATTGTACACTCCAAGTCCGGCCAAGGGTCCAAACGATATAACTCGTTTGGAGAGTTCCTCCACATCATTACACTTTTCACGTGCTTCATTCTTGATGGTTCCATCCATGTCTGCACCAAGTAGCAGCTTTGAAGCCGGAATTCCGGCATAGTCAATTGCGGTCAGAATCTGGAAGTGAAGATCCTGAGCATATTCCGTATTCTCGCTGTCAAGAACAAAGAAGTCTACTTTATCTCTGTCTGCTTTGGGCACATACAGAGGATTGCCTTCGAAAACCAATACCTGCCCTTCATCCTTTGCATCTGATAACTTGTTTACCAAGGCAGAGGCCAGTGCTTCATTCTCTACACTGCCCAATTTGTAAGAACCGGTAAACGAGTAGCCATTAAGTTTTAATTCCTTAACTGATGCAATTACGGTTTCCAAATAGGCATTCAAGGATAAGGCATCCGCAAATCTTTTTTTGTCCAAATCAATTTGGTAAAGGACTTTAGTTCCGATACTCTCCATCCATGCCATATCCTCTTTGTCAGACTCCAAGAAATTATCTGCGTTTGTCAGACTTACAAAGTCAAGGCTGTCCGGAAGACAACGCATGAAATCTTTTTCACTTGTGGCCTTATCCGGAGCGTTCTCAAAACGAGCATAGAACAGGTAGTGGTCGCTCTCTTTGTACGCACAGAGCGAAGACCTGTATGCTTCCCACAGGGCAGGATTTTGGTCCCAGGGGCGCAAGTAGTTTATACTGATAGGTTCTGTCTCCGTCCATTTGCTGCAAGACACAAATGCCATGAATGACAAAACGATGAATAAATAATTCAATGTCTTCATAGCGCTTAGTCGTTAAAGGGTTTTACATCCCACCACACGCGGGTGGAGTAGTTATCACCTGTAAGGCTTCCGGCGCCTGTGGCTTCCCTGTCAAGGATAGAGACGGCTTCCTGATAGTTAGCCTTGTTCTGGCTGGCCTCTTCTGCGGGATAACGAAGCCGCCTGGCGTGATGGCTCACGTTCACGGCACCGCCGGAAAGATCTTGTGCGGCATCGAATAGTCTTGGATAACCGGTTCTGCGATACTCACTCCAGCCCTCTACGCCAAGCGGAAAGATAGCTATCCACTTCTGAGTGATTATCTTTTCCAGGTTCACCTCTATGTCCGTGGCGGCATCGTCCCACGCGATGGTTACGCTGCTGGGACGAGTCCCTACGGTCCATGCACCTAAAGGATCAGTATATGCCTCAGGACGTTTCGTATTGTCGGCAATGTATGCGTCTGCTCCGCTTGCCCCCTTCTCTTCGAATGACAAACGTATGGCCTGCTGATACAACTGCTTGGCAGTTTCAGCGCTGCCCCAGCGGAGTTCGTACTCGGCACGGAGAAAGGTGGCTTCTGCAGCGTTGAACCATAGGTAAGGTGTATCCGATGCAACAATCATATTGGAATAGGCTTCCACGAAATCGGTCTTACTGGATACTACAGAGCCCACCCTGACGCCAGCGAATGCATTTGCATTTCTGACCGTCGGAAGGAACATCTTTTCCCTCCTGGGGTCTTCATAACCATTCATGTAACAGATGATATCAGCTGCCACGCGATGATCCTGCCAGTCATTGTAGATGAGAGTGGTACGGTTCTCGGTGGCATGCATGGCGGCATTGTCGGCGTTGCTTTCAATGACTCCTGCAGCAATGGCCTCTGCCGCTTTCTGCCTGCTGAGTTCCGGCTTTACATAACTGAGGCGCATGGCCATCCTAAGTTTAAGGGAGTTGGCAAAGCGGCTCCACTGAGCCATATTGCCGTAATAAACCTTGTCGTAGGATGTCCAGCCTGAAGGGTCCAAGCCTTCATTTGCCTTGAAAAGGGATATGGCAAGGTCCAATTCCTCAAACATTTGGTCGTAAACGCTCTCCTGTGAATCGTACTTCACAAAGATGCCTTCATTGGAGACAGCATCACTATAAGGTACAGGTCCATAAGAATCGGTAACCCGGTGCATTACGGCTACTCTGAAGAGGTGGGCAAAGGCAAGAGCAACTTCATCGTCAGTTTCGGCAATGATGGCGCGGTAGGGAGCGTACATCTCCGTCATTACATTGGAGAATGGCCACTTGCGCCAGTCCGTACTTTCATTGAAAGTTTCAAAACGGTCTTGCCAAGTGTTGACTGTTGATCCGATATAACCGGCATACGGCCCGCCTGATAGGCTTTCTACAAACTGGTAAATATGTTCCTCTACAGGGATAACCAGATTCTGCAAGTTAGTAACCTTTGTCCCCGTGCGGTAATTCATCACCTCCATCTGGTCTGCCGTGACCTGATTGGGGTTTGTGTTAAGGCGCTCGAAGCGGCCGGTGCAGCTGGTGAGGAGATTGCCGGTCAGGCCGGCAATGACGGTGATTATAAGTATCTTTTTCATTGTCATCTCCTCCTAGAAATTAAGTTTCACATTAAAGCCAATGCGGCGGAGACTGGGCATCATGAAGTAATCAATGCCCTGGTAGTTGTTACCGGTAGTTGCAACGGATTCTGGATCAAACGGCGCTTTGCAGTATATCATCCATAGGTTGTTTCCCACAAGAGAAACAGTGGCAGACAGGACATTTCGGAACCACTTTCTTGGAAGAGTATATCCCAAGGACACCTCCTGCAACCTGAAGTTTGTTGCACTATAAGTGTAGAACTGAGGCAAACCACTCTGCGAACCTAATGACTGATACCACTTCTGCGGGTCTACCCAATCTCTACCGTTTACCAAAACGCCTCCGGCATCTCTTGCGGCAGCCGATGCTTCAGAAACTCCATATAAATCAAGGTTCGCTTGCGTGGCACTATAGCAGATACCCCCGATACGTCCACTGAAGAGTATCCCCAGATGTAATCCAGCAAAGGTGAAATCATTCCTCCAAGCAAGATTGTATTTAGGGAAAACAGTTCCAAGAAGTATTTCATTATCCGTTTCAATCATAAGAGGCTTTCCTTCGTTGTCAATCTCCACATAGCCATGCTGATTAGATGCAATACTGGAGGTTGTGTACAAGTCTCCCAGTGTGCCTCCTTTCTTCAGGATGTACATGGCCTTACCAAGGCCCTTGATTCTGAGTTCGTCAAGATTGAGTTTCTCTCCCGTGACGGGATTCACGGCATCCTCCGCAAGGGCCATGATTCTGTTTTTGTTCCAGGACCATGTGAAATTGCTGTCCCATCCAAACCTGCCCCATGTGTGATTGTATCCAAGAGCTAGTTCTACGCCGGTATTCCTGACGGCTCCGGTCTGAAGATACATCGTACTATAGGCCGAAGACGGAGGAAGAGCTGGATCAAAGGTCTGGTTGAATGTGTCTGCGAGATACCATGAGGCGTTCACACTGACATCCTTCCACAGGCGTGTTTCAAGACCCATTTCATAGGTGCGGGTTTTCTCCGGCTTGAGGTCTCCTATTGGATAGTGGGTTTTGTCTTTCCAAATGCGGGAGATAGCATCGTATTCGTAGGTTTCAATGGTTAGGAAGCGCTGATAAGGCATGCCAACTTCGGCAACGGAACCTCTTACCTTCAAATAAGTGACAGGACCAAGTTCCCAATGTGATGTTGGAACCCATGAGAGACCGATCGAAGGATAGAAGAAACCTGATTTCTCGCTACTGGAACCGGCAAGCTGTGATGCCCAGTCATTACGGCCGGTAAGAGTGAGATAAAGCATCTTCTTCCAACCCACTTCGATACTTGCAAAAACGGACTGGGTTTCATCGTTCCATCCGCTTTTGGAAGCTCGGGACTTGACATTGTCCAGGTCAAAGACATTGAACACATTGGCCAGGCCGTCTTCCTGAATGGGGCCGCCATAAGTTAGCGTATTGGTTTTAATGTTATTAATCGAAGCGCCAATGTTGGCCACCAAGCTCCAATCCTCTCCGAATGTCTTATTGATATTGGCAATGATGTCTGCATAAACTTGTGCATCTTCCGTACGGGCCTCTGTATAATGACCGTTGCTTCCTCCTTCGGAGATTGTAGGCTCTGTAGTGGCAAATAGTTTCTGAGTATAGATATTGCTGGCATTGTCAACTTTGACGCGGCCAGCCACATTCAGCCAGTCAAGGATATCGTAGGATGCCGTCAGATTAAGCATATAGCGGTGCTTGTTGTTATTGCGGAGATTCCTGTAGGCTATCCAGTAAGGATTTTGCATACGCAGGTCTCCTGCAAGTGCATCGCTCCAGAACTGCTCCATCATCTTAGTTCCCGGATTGTAGCGTTCATAAGACTGGTACACTGAGAAATCGTTTCCGCGAGGGAAAAGATAGATGGAGGTAAGAGGGTTTGCGTAAACACCCTGGTTGGTCATGTTCTGGTCCTTCTGCATGATATAACTGCCATTGAAATCCAGACGCAGTTTGTCATGAAGGAAGTAAGTGGTGTTCCGGAATGTGAAGTTGTATCGGTCGTACTTGTTATTTGGAATGATACCGTCTGAGTTAACGGCAGCAGCGGAGAAGTACGTTTGGTTCTTGTCCGTACCTCCGGAGAGAGAGAACGCATTGGTATAAGTGGTTCCCGTCTGAAAGAAATCACGGGGATTGTAATTGTAACGGGCATTTTCCGGAAGATATGCTCCCCAGCTGAAAGTCTGGTCGCCGGATTTACCATTCAGCCCTGTTCCATACCGGCTTTGGAACTCAGGCAGTACAAAAGGGCTCAGGAACTCGGTATTGCTGCTGAAAGTGACATTCATCTTTCCAGCCTGGCCTTTCTTCGTAGTTATCATAATGGCACCATTGGCAGCTTCGCTGCCGTAAAGTGCTGCGGCCGCTGCACCGGTAAGGACCGAGATGCTCTCAATATCCTCCGGGTTGATGTCGGCAATAGATTCCGTAGCGCCCTTTGAATCGAATTCAGTTCCGCCACCGCCTCCGAAGTTGTACATCGGCACACCGTCAATTACATAGAGGGCATTGGATGACTGTGAGATTGACTTATTACCTCTCAGCACCACTTTTGAAGCGCCACCCACACCGGAAGAACTGGCGTTGATGGTCACGCCCGCAACTTTACCGTTAAGGCTATTGATGAAGTTGGCATCTTTCACCGTGGTAACTTGGTCGGCTTTTACCTCCTGAACATTGTAGCTCAGTGCTTTTTGATCTCTTCTGATCCCAAGAGCAGTAACAACGGTTGCCTCAAGCTCCACAGACGCCTCCTGTATGGTAACATCAAATGTACGGCGATTGCCTATGGACATTTCAACTTCGGCATAACCGATAGAAGAAAAAACTAACCGGCCACCGAGCATTTCACCTGGAATAGTAAGTGAAAAATTACCATCCAAATCTGTTGTTGTACCCAGGGTTGTTCCTTTCACAAAGACAGACACCCCTGGTACAGGAATATTTGATGTGTCAACCACTTTACCACGCACGGTCCTGGAAACGGGCGGCTTGGGAACTGTGATAAATATAGTGGCATTCTCTATTGAGAAGTCAAGACCGGTCTGCGCTTTCAATAATGTCAAGACTTCTTTTATCCCTGCATTTGATACTTGTATCGTTACACTTTGCTTGACATTCACATCTGAAGATGGAGAGAAAAGATACCTCGATTGAGATTCAATAGCGCCAAGCACTTTCTCAAGGGATGTATCCTTCATATCCAAAGTAACTTGTACATCTTGCGCAGCTACAATTCCTGATGGAAGCAGTAAGGCTAGTCCCACTGAAACCATCAAACAAAAACGCTGAAGAAGACCTTTCTTCATAGGCTTGTTTATTAATTATAGTGTTTAATGCGGGGCAGTCTTTCCTACCTGTCATCCGGCAATCAAAGGAGCCGGCGGCCTCAAATTCAGCTACCTGATTATATACAAGTTCTTTTGGACGTCGTACTCGTACTCAAAATCGTAGTGATGCTTCAGGACGTCAAACGCCGACACAACGCCATCATTAATCCTTATTTTGCCGTAAGGAAGTACCTCATCCGGAATATGGGCTATGTCAATCATGATGGATACTCCAAAACCTTTTTCTAGACGCTTCATTATATCAAGAAATCCAACCCCGGCAACAGAGATCAGACCATCTCGCCAAGCCATATTGTCTTTAGCCTCAGAGAAATCTGCGGAATACAAGTTCCCGTTCTCATCCATTTTGACTACCTGGTTGGGGGCGAGCCTTGCTTTAACTACCTGGGCCTTATCAATAACCTCAATGCTTCCTTCAATAAGAGTTGCAGAGAATTCATTGTCCTTCTGGTTGGCAACAACGTCAAACTTGGTCCCCAAAACACGGACATCGTATGCAAACGTTTCAACCACAAACGGGCGATCTTCATTGTGAGTAACATCAAAAACCGCTTCCCCCTCAAGTTTAACCCTGCGTTCTTTTTCAAGGAATACTGCCGGATACTCAATTCTCGCTCCGGAATTCATTTCTACGATAGTTCCGTCAGAGAGTGTTTGCGTAAGCATCTTCCCCAACTTGGCTTCTGTCGTCAAAACGGAATCCTTAAGCGATGAATCATCTTGGAGATGGCCACCAATGAACACTCCGACAGCAATAGCTGCCGCAGTGGCCATAACAGTTGCAAATGTGAGAATAACCTTTCTTGAATGTCTGCGTTTAGACTGTTTATCGGTCACCTGTTCCACAGTGTTTCCTTTTAAGGCCATCTGGCTGACAAGGAAGAGTCTAAACGCCTTTTGGAACTGTTCTTCATTTGCTTTGTTCTCCTTCGTCCATGCCGCAATAGAATTAGCCTCCTCCAAAGAAGTTTCTTTGGCGAAGAACTTGTAAAGCAATTCGTTATCTACTCTCATAATCAAAATGGTTAAAGACTTCAAGTTGTTTTGAACTTGTCATCTTTCCCGCGTTCACTTATAATACGAGAAAGTTTGGCAAGGTTTCCCGAATTTCCACATTTTTTTTCAAATTCCTTCTATAATTGCAAGGTTTGTCGAACAAATCAACCGCAACTTCTTTACCATGACCAATTTGGCCAAAAGAATGTTACAGATTTGGCAAAATCTTATTATCTTTGTTAGTTGTATGCTAAGAGACGAAACATTATCCAAGAAGTTGTATGAAGACCTCTTCAAAGAGAATCGGGAGATCTTCGAGTTTTTGGCATATTCATATGTGGGAGACCATGAACAAGCCAGGGATATCGTCAGCGATTGTTTCGCCAAATTATGGGAAAAAAGAGACTCTATCATTTCGGAAAGTGTTCTTGCTTATATGTACAAGACTGTCAAGAATGCTTGCCTTGACTACCGTAAATCGGCACGTCACAACAATGAAATCAGAGAATCGCTTCTTAACAAAGAAGGCGAACTGATGGAATTGTTCACCGAGACCATTCAAAACACCGATCCATCAGAACTATTTACAGAAGACATATTAGCTATTGCACGCGAAAGCTTAAAGAAAGTTCCTGACGAACAAAAGCAAGCGTTTCTGAAGAATCGCGTCGAAGGCCTCTCTTACGAAGAGATTGCCCAGGCGATGGGAATCCAGTATAGCCGCGTCGCAAAAGATATCCATGCTGTCCTCAAACGGCTCCGCATCTCATTGAAAGACTACTTGTCCCTCATCATCCTTATCACTCTCCTCAAGGAACTTAACTGATTTATTTTCTTTTTTCTTGGAAATATTGGTCCACTTCGTCGTATTAATTGGTAGAATACCCCTAAATACGATGAACCAATGCAACGTTTCATTATTCATTTCTATTGGCCTTTGACAGAGGGCCATAGAATTTGTGTCATTAAGTAAATAGCATATATTACCAGGTTGAACTACTCTTCCTGCCCACTTGTCATGCGGAAATCCGTGTGATTCTTAATTGTTTACACTTTAACTTAACCATCAATATTATGAGCGAAAAAGGATATATTATTTCCAAGCCAGTAAAGCCGACTGTTAAAGAAGAGGAACTTGCTCTTCTAAGAAAGGAACTCACGAATGTGAGAGAAGAGGTTATAAGCAGTCCATATATAAAGGAAGCGCTTAAAGTCCTTCCAACTGGCGGCTACAGAAGTGCAATCGGATGCTATTGGAATGCAGTCGTTGACGATTTGAGAAAAAAGGTTTTCCACAGAAGCATTGATTTATTCAATAAAGAAGTGTCTCCTAAAAAGACCATAAAGACCTACGAGGATTTCCAGGATTACGTGACGGATTATGACCTGATTGATGGCGCATACCGTATTGGTGTTATCGGCTGGGAAGCCAAAAGAATGCTTCATCAGGCCCGTGAAACCAGAAATATATTCGATGGCCATCCTTCAAGTAGCGATCCCAATATCTTCAAAGTTCTGGACATGATAACGGACTGCAATAAATATGTATTGTCCCAAGAGTATCCTGCCCCTATTATTGACATAGACAAATATCTATCCGTGATGGACGGCCCTAAATTTGAGAAGAACGCAGCCGCAATTGACATGGCTTTTAGCGATCTTCCCAATGTATACAAATATGAATTGGCCAACAAATTCTATGCGTCATACTTACATGATAGTAGTTCTGCTGAGCTTAAATCTAATATTCAACTTTGTTTTCCGATTCTTTGGGAAATCCTTGATAAAGAACAGCGTTTGCAGATAGGAAAACGTGTGGATTCGGAAATTATCGCCGGAGACAAAACAAAGATTGAAAGAGCCGTGGAGTTTATACTTCTCGCACCAAATGGTCTTAGATACGTTTCATCCTCAACAAGAAGAATGGTATTCGAACCGGCCATTAAAGCTCTTGAAGACAGTCTTGATCAGTGGGCGGAAGAAGGCAAAGCGGTTAAATATCTGGAACGGCTAGGAACGATTATACCAGATGAACTAAAAACAAGATATGTATCCAGCCTGGTCATGACATACATCGGTTACAACGGATACAGTTATAACTGGTCGCGTACAGATTTCTATTCTGATTCGGCCGCACCAGTGATCAAACGCATCTTTTCACGTTTTGATGATGGCCTAACAGATGTATTCCTTGATGTCATTAAATCGAACGAGGCTGTATTCAGCCGAGTTATCAAACCACAAAAATTGGCCAGATTAAGAGAGCTTGCCATCATCCTTGAAAATAGGCACAGCACAAGAAAAGATATTACTGACTCTCTTGCAACAATTATTGATGTTGAGAAAACGGAAGATCTTATTAAAATAATAAGGAGTTAACGACTGTACTAGGGATTCTATTACTCAATATTATACTTGTGGAATTCAGTATTCACAACATATTTTTAATACTATTATCAATGTTCCCAAAAAAAGTTTTATCTTTGCTAACGAGTTCAGATAATTCATTAAAGATGAAAGTAATGAACGTATTGAAGGCTTTAGCATGGTTATTGTTATTGGTGTTGTTTACATACACGCCAATAGTTGCTGCAATGTTTATGAATAACGGTTCAGTTGTGGATTCTTATTTTGAATCACAGCATCTAGCTATTTCGTTATTTGTAAATCTTGGCCTACTTGGTATGGTCTTGATAGACTATTTTAGCGTATACCCGACTATTGACTGGCGAGTAGCTTTGATATTATCAATAGGGGTTTTTGCGACGTTTGTTGTTTACGTACATTGTGGTATTATACATGATGAAAAGGGCTATTTGTATAAGTATATCATAAACAATAGGTGGCTTTCCCCTCTATTTCACTGTGTCTTATTGACTGTTATCTGGTACATTAAATATCGTTCATTAAGTAAACCAGGATCCTATATTATTGCAACAAGAATATAATTTATTTATTATGGAAAGCATTTATTTCATATTGGCAATAATCATTGTTTTAGCTCTTTATGCTTATAGTAGCATTCAGGGAAGAGATGTTGTCAAAGGGGTTGAAGCCGGACCAATAGATAAATATGATGCAGAACTTATTCGTAGACGTTCCTTTGTGGCGTCTCCGCTAAAGATTTGCGATGAAAACGGTAATCCACTGAGTACAAAGGGGATGATACGCGTGGTCGTTTGTGGTAATTGTATGAAACCTAAAGGTATCTCAGATAATACGCAATTGCTTGTTGAAAGGATTGAACAAGCTGCTTTGAAAAGCAAACTGAAAAAAGACGATATTGTTATGATTCATCTGAATGACAAAAAAATTGATAAGATTAGAGTATTCGACCATTTTGATGATCATGATCAATTGATAACATATCGTTTTGATGACATGGGAAAACGAGTCAAATCTTCACATCCTCATTCGCAGAATTCTGTCGTTGGGGTCGTTAGATACAAGATTTAGATTTAGTTATGTTAAGACAGTCTCCTGAGACTGTCTTTTTTCTATTCATGGCTAAAGAAGTGATGGATGATTTCTAATTACAAGTGAATCTTTTCTAAATTAGTCATTTTAAGAAAACATATATCCTCTTAATCGTATTTAATAGTAGATTAATATACGGTTGATATGGATATAATGCCATTCATTGTAACTTTTGAAAAGATATGTAATATCCTGACGAAGTATCTTCCAGACTACTCTGGAAGAGATTCTCCTGTTATCTTTTTTTATATTAGTCAGGTGGTGCCTCATCATCTAAATTATTCTCTTATAAGCTTGTAATAGGCATGCCAAATGAAAAACGACAATTTGATAATCAAGGGCCCACGTCAGCCCAATATACCTTGGGAAGAAAGACCTTCTAGCTGCAAAGATGTTTTATGGCGTTATTCAAGGAATCCGGTGATTCTTAGAGACCTTCTTCCGGACAGCAATAGTATCTTTAATTCAGCCGTGGTGCCCTATGGAGAAGGTTTTGCCGGGGTGTTCAGGGTGGATGACAAGAACCGCCGGATGACGCTGCATGCGGGTTTCTCCAAGGACGGTTTCAAGTGGGAGATATGCCCGGACACAATCCGTTTTGAAGGGGCAGACCCGGAAGTGGCGGAATGGGTATACGGCTATGACCCACGCGTGACATTCATAGATGACCATTATTACGTCACATGGTGCAACGGTTATCATGGACCCACAATCGGCATTGCATGGACCGATGACTTCAAGACATTCCATCAGCTGGAAAACGCTTTCCTGCCGTACAACCGTAACGGGGTGCTTTTCCCGCGCAAGATTAGAGGCAGGTTTGCCATGCTGTCGCGGCCGTCAGACACAGGCCACACCGCATTCGGGGACATATTCTACAGCGAGTCTCCGGATATGGAGTATTGGGGCAGGCATAGGCATGTAATGGCTCCGGCACCGTTTGAAGTGAGTGCATGGCAGTGCATGAAGATTGGTGCTGGCCCTGTGCCGATAGAAACATCGGAAGGATGGCTGCTTATCTATCACGGTGTGCTACGCTCCTGCAATGGTTACGTGTATGCTTTCGGAAGTGCTCTCCTGGATCTGGAGGAGCCCTGGAAGGTTATCGCCCGCAGCGGACAGTATCTTATTAGCCCGCGGGAAATCTATGAACTTACCGGTGATGTCCCTAACGTGACCTTCCCATGCGCCGCACTGCATGACCCTGACACCGGCCGGATAGCCGTTTATTATGGCTGCGCAGACACTGTCACGGGGCTCGCCTTTGGTTATATCCCTGAAATCGTTAACTTTACAAAAAAGACCAGCATAATATGAGATTCTTCGCTTCGCTCAGAATGACAAAAGGGACACTCAGAATGACAGCCAGTGCAGCCGTCATTGTCGGCTTGACTGGCAATCTCCTGATGTCATGTACTTCCAGGCCTGAAACGGACCTCGTTTCTTACGTGGACACGCGCATCGGCACCGGAGGGCACGGGCACGTGTTCGTGGGAGCAAATGTGCCTTTTGGGATGGTGCAGCTTGGACCTACCAGTATTCCGCAGGAATGGGACTGGACATCGGGATACCATGCCTCCGATTCAACCGTGATAGGCTTCAGCCACACGCACCTGTCCGGCACCGGCATCGGGGATCTGTTCGATGTCACCGTAATGCCGGTTGTGGGTGAAGTAACCTACTCCCGTGACGGAATGTGGTCCTATGCAGAACGCAGCAAGGAGGTTACGGAGCCCGGTTATTACAGCGTTCCTCTGCTCCGCTACGGCATTACTGCGGAAATGACCGCCACTGAGAGGGTGGGCATGCACCGTTATACATTCCCTGCTTCGGACGATGCCGCGCTGGTCTTCGACCTCGAAAACGGCGGATGCTGGGACAAGGCCACGGACACTCATTTTGAGGTGGTGGACGATGTGACGCTTCAGGGCTGGCGTTTCTCCAAGGGGTGGGCCAATGACCAGAAGCAGTACTTCTATGCCGTATTCTCTAAGCCGCTGAGCGTTAAGGAGGAAGGCATGTATGCCCGATGCTCCTTCGTTTCGAAAGCCGGAGAAATAGTCCTTCTGAAAGTGGCGCTCTCCGGGAGCAGCTGCGAGGCTGCCAAAGCCGCACTGGAAGCTGAGCTTCCCGGCTGGGACTTTGATGCCGTCCGTAAAGAAGCCCGTGCCAAGTGGAATAACGCCTTATCCAAAGTACGTATAGACACCGATGATGCCGAAGCCCGGAAGATATTCTACACCGCGCTTTATCACACGATGATAGCTCCGTCGCTGTTCTCGGACATCGGTACAAGGCCTTCATACACAACCTATTCCCTCTGGGATACTTACCGCGCGGCAATGCCGCTTTACTACATGATTCACCCGGAGCTGCGGGCCGATGTCGTGAATACTATGCTGGACATATACGACAAGCAGGGAAAGCTCCCGGTATGGCACCTGATGGGCTGCGAGACGAACTGCATGGTGGGGAACCCCGGCGTAATTGCCGTGGCCGATGCCATTGTGAAACAAATTCCCGGAATTGACTATGAACGCGCCTACGCCGCCTGCAAGGCCTCTGTGATGCTGGACGAGCGCGGCCAGGACCTCCGCAAAAAATATGGCTACATCCCCTGCGACCTCTACGGCGAAGCCTGCGCCAACGATATGGAATATGCCATTGCCGATGCCGCCGTGGCTCATGCGGCAGAGGTACTGGGCCATGCCGAAGATGCGGCTTTCTTTACCGAAAGGAGCCACAGCTGCAGGAACTTCTTCGATTTGGAGACAGGCTTTGTCCGTGGCCGTACCTCCAAAGGCGGCTGGCGCACCCCGTTCAATCCCTTCTATGCTCTTCACCGCGCCGATGATTACTGCGAAGGCAATGCCTGGCAGTACACATGGCTAGTCCCTCAGGACCTCAAGGGCCTCATGGACTGCTTCGGCGGCCGGAATGTCACGCTGGCGCATTTGGATTCCCTCTTCACTGCGCCTGAGACCCTCGGCCCCGGAGCCCCTCCGGATATGTCCGGACTCATCGGCCAATATGTCCACGGGAACGAGCCCAGCCATCATATCGCGTACTTTTATACCATGATGGGGCAGCCCTGGAAGACTGCAGACCGGGTACGGCAGATTCTCTCCGAGCAGTACGGCACCGGTTATGACGGGCTTTCCGGCAACGAAGATGTAGGGCAGATGAGTGCTTGGTATATCCTGTCGGCCCTTGGCTTCTACCAGGTGGAACCTGCCAGTAAGCGCTTCTGGTTCGGCTCTCCTCTTTTCAAGAAAGCCGAGCTTGCCGTCTCCGGCGGCGCCTTCACTGTTGAAGCGCCTGCAACAAGCGATACCAACCGCTATATTCAGCGCGTTTACCTGAACGGAAAGCTTTATACCAAGCCTTACATTGAGTTTGCCGATATCGAAGCAGGCGGAACGCTCACCTTTGAAATGGGTCCGGAACCTGCCATCTGGTATGCCTGGGAGGACTATTTCACTGGAACGCCGTCAAGAAGGCCGGCCCCTGAGGACAGGCTTTTCACCTCGGAAGCCGTGGAAAAGACAGTGGCGGAAACCGCCGCCCTGCTTGAAAACCCGAAGCTCCGGCAGATGTTTATCAACTGCTTCCCCAACACCATCGACACCACCGTCCATTACTCAGAGGACGAAGACGGCACGCCTGACACCTTCGTTTGGACCGGCGATATTCCGGCTATGTGGCTGCGCGACTCTGGGGCGCAGGTGTGGCACTATGTGCAGCTGGCGAATCAGGACACTGCTTTGGCAAAAATGATTAAAGGCACTATCATCCGACAGCTGAAATGCCTTGTGATAGACCCATACGCCAACGCATTCAACCCCGGTCCCACGAATGACGGCTGGCACAAGGACGGCACGTACATGGTCCCGGACGTTTTCGAGCGAAAGTGGGAACTGGACTCCGAATGCTATCCTATCAGACTTGCTTACGGCTACTGGAAGGAGACCGGAGACACATCGGTCTTCGGGGACCTTTGGCTGGAGGCGATGCGCACCGTGCTTGGCGTTATGCGGGAACAGCAGAAGTTTGACGGCCTTGGGAAGTACCGTTTCTTCCGTGAGACGGACCGCCAGTTCGACACCAAGGGCTGGGACGGCTATGGAGCGCCTTTGAAACCCTGCGGACTTATTGCATCGGCCTTCCGTCCATCCGACGACAGCACCATCCTGGACTTCCTGATTCCTTCCAACTTCATGGCTGTAAGTAGTTTGCGAAAGGCTGCCGAGATACTTGCCGATGTTAATGGAGAGGCCGCCTTAGCCTCCGAATGCACCGCCCTTGCAGACGAAGTTGAAGCTGCCCTGAAGGTCAATGCCGTTGTGAAGCATCCCAAGTATGGCCCCATCTACGCCTACGAGGTTGACGGCTTCGGGAACGCCCTCCTTCAGGACGATTCCAACGTGCCGTCGCTGCTATCCCTCGCGTACCTTATCCCTGAAATGGCCTCCGACCCCGTATATCAGAACACCCGCCGCTTTGTCCTCTCCAAAGACAACCCCTGCTTCTTCAGCGGCGCCGCCGGTGATGGAGTCGGCGGCCCCCATATCGGCTACGACATGGTCTGGCCCATGTCCATAATGATGCGGGCTTTCACTTCTACCAGCGACGATGAGATCCGCAACTGCATCGCCACGCTCCTTGCTACCGACGCCGGCACCGGCTTCATACACGAGAGTTTCCACAAGGACGATGCCTCCCACTTCACCCGCGAATGGTTCGCCTGGCAGAACAGCCTCTTCGGAGAACTTATCCTGAAACTTGTTAATGACGGCAAACTGGATCTTTTGAATAGTATACGATGAAGCGTCTGATTCCCATTATAATATTGCTATCAGCTTGTTGCCACCCGACAGAAGACGTTCACCTATCAGAATACGTGTCAACCCTCGTCGGCACGCAGAGCGACTGGACTTTTTCCACGGGCAACACCTATCCGGCGATAGCCCTGCCCTGGGGCATGAACTTCTGGACGCCGGTAACGGCTGAACGGGAGGAAGACGGCTGGGCGTATCAATATGATAAACATAAGATTACAGGCTTCAAGCAGACGCATCAGCCATCGCCATGGATAAACGACTACGGTGCCTTTTCCATCATTCCCGGCGGCGGGCCCAGCTGGTTTTCCCACGAAAGCGAGGAGGCAAGGCCCTATTATTATAAGGTGTATCTGGCCGACCACGACATCACCGTGGAAATCACCCCCACCGAACGTGCTGCCGTGATGCGCCTCACCTTCCCGGAAAGCGACAGTTCCATCATCGGGGTGAACCCTTTCCAAGGCGGCAAGGTCGCATTTGACGATGCCGGAGCCACGGGCTACAGCGTCCAGAACCACGGCGGGGTGCCGGAAGGCTTCCGCAACTTTTTTGTGATAAAGGCCGATGTTCCGCTTGGAGAGGCCTTTGCCACCTCACGAGGCCAGATTGTAACACTATATATCGCATCCTCCTTTATTTCGGAGGAGCAGGCTGTGCGCAATTTGAACGAAGTCCTTGATCGTTCATTTGACGAAGTAAAAACTGCCGCACAGGAGCGCTGGGACAAGATTCTTGGCCGAATCCGCGTTTCCGGCGTCACCGAGGAACAATACCGCACTTTCTACTCTTGCCTTTACCGAAGCTCTCTCTTCCCCCGGAAGTTCTACGAAATGGGCCCCGATGGAGAGCCCGTCCACTACAGCCCCTACGATGGCAAAGTCCACGACGGCTACCTCTACACTGACACCGGCTTCTGGGACACCTTCAGGGCACTATTCCCGCTGCTGAACCTTGTCTATCCCGACGTAAGCAGGGAGATTCTCCAAGGCCTTGCGAACGTTGCCCGCGAAAATGACTTCCTTCCGGAATGGGCCTCTCCCGGCCACCGGGACTGCATGATTGGGAACAACTCAGCCGCCGTGGTGGCCGATGCCGCAGTACAAGGCCTTGTCTCCCGCGAAGACCTGGAGGTCCTCTACAATGCCCTTGTATATGGAACTGAACACGTGCATCCCACGGTGAGTTCTACCGGACGCAAGGGACACGAGTACTACAACACCCTTGGCTACATCCCCTGCGATGTTGGCGTGAATGAAAGCGTTGCCCGCACTCTGGAGTATGCCTATGACGACTGGTGCATCGCCCAGGTAGCGAAGCTGCTGGATCGCCCGCAGGAGGAAATCGACCTGTACCTGAAGCGCTCCAGAAACTGGCGGAACGTCTTTGATCCATCGGCCCGTCTGATGCGTGGCCGAAGGGCCGACGGCAGCTTCCAGGAGCCCTTCAGCCCCTACAAATGGGGCGGAGACTTCACCGAGGGCAATGCATGGCACTACACCTGGAGCGTTTTCCACGACATCCCCGGCCTTGTGGATGCAATGGGCGGACAGGAGTCTTTCGAGCAGATGCTGGACTCCGTATTCAAAGTCCCTCCCATTTACGACGACAGCTACTACGGCTACCGCATCCACGAAATCACGGAAATGCAGGTTGCCGATATGGGTAACTACGCCCACGGCAACCAGCCCTCGCAGCATATGCTGTACCTCTATAACTGGACTGCTCATCCGGAAAAGGGTAGCGTATACATCCGTGAGGTAATGGACCGCCTCTACAGCGCCGCCCCTGACGGCTACTGCGGTGACGAAGACAACGGCCAGACATCGGCCTGGTACGTCTTCTCCGCCCTTGGCTTCTACCCCGTCTGCCCCGCAAGCGGCCAATACGCACTCGGATCACCCCTTTTCCCAAAAGCCGCGGTCTCCCTCCCCGGTGGCAAAACACTCACCATCACATCCAAAGGCTCCAACCCAGTTTACAACGATATCCGCCTTAATGGTAAACCTATTAATAACAACTACGTTGACATAGCCCCTATCAGGAATGGTGCTCACTTGACCTTTAGAGTATCACATCAAAACACCAATTAAGCACTTTATCATATATGCATGGTGAAGACCTGTTGTCTTATCCTGACACGATAATCAGCAATTCCAACAATAAGCCTATTTGTTCCTCCGCTAACCCCAAAAAACACATCTCCTCTTAAAATGTGTCGTAATGACGAAGCGTTTATTTGAAAAACTCTTTTTCTGCTGGTGAAAAGACCTCAGAAGCACGAATCAAATCTAAAACTGTATCCATATCCACGACACTCAATTTGCCACGATAAGAAGCGACACCAGATTCTAAATCTGAGGACAAATCATGTTTAGAAATACGGACAATATGAGAACAATCAAGGAAAGAGTTATGCGTCAAAAAAGGGTATTCCTCACATCCAAGTCCAACTTGTAGTGCAAGCAGTTTTGGCTTAGTCATCAAGAAATTACGGATGTTGGAATTAATAAAGAATGAGCCTATAACCTCATCAGCATTCTCTCCAATAACCACAAAAAACTTCCCATGGTCAATAAAAGGGAAGTTTTCAGAATGGTAAATGTCTCCTCTTTCTATTGGCATACCTTCTCGCGTCTTGCTGCATAGAACTTGTCAATGAGCATCTTCTCGTTAACAAAAGAAACGAAATCTTCAGTATTACCCTCCTCTCTCATCATATCAGAAAAATTCATGATCGTATCTTTTGCTACATTCCTCCAAGCAAAATCATGAGATTTTTCTCTGACATCACCGAAAGACAAATCCTTGTTTTCCGACAAGGATTGATTAAGATAATCTATATCGCTTTGTGAAAGATAACTCATATCCGCATCTTTCAACGGATTAAGAAAATAATTACCCTCCACACTAAAGAATTGAGAATAGAACTCAACTATGCTCTCATCAGAGGAATAAAGACTGTCTCCACGCACGACCTTGAACATATCATAAATGCGTGTAGGGACAGGCCCATCATTCATAGCGACGAATGAGTCACCCGAAATAGTCCGTCCCCAATCTGAGAGATGTGCTTTGTCGGCGAAATAAATAATCTTGAATATCTTATGAAAATCCCGTTTTTCCAGTCTATTGGCAACATATAAGACTACATTTATAGCCTTATCTTTGTCGAAAACAGGTGTTATCATTGGATTTATCATATGGCTTTACTTTTCATTCTGCAAATTAACAAAGAATAAATTAATAATCCAACCTTTAGGAATAAACACTTAATAATAAATATTTTTATCAACTGCACAATATCGTGTCATTACACTGGATGAGTTATTTATCTAAAAGTCACTTCATCACCTCATTATGAGTGAAAGATAATGTCATACTTCGCCACTCTTTTGGGAGTTGCGATTCTTTCCTTTCAACACCTGCCGGCCCAATCGCAATCCCACCAAAGCCATAAATGATCGCCTGCAGCAGCGCTCCGGCACCGGTAACGAAGTAGGGATTTCCTGAAACAGGGGTTTCTGCAAGTGCGCCAAACGGAGGACGGAGATTGCTCTCATAGCTCCGGCGAAAATACTCATATGCCTTTTCTGTATCTCCAAGGCGGGCATATTGCACCGCAAAGATGCCCCAGGTCATGGCTGGACCATCTTTCATATCAATCCTTGAGGAATAATACTCAAGGTCGTTCCGGATACGTTCCGGGTCTGTAATCAGCCCCAGAGGATAGGCTAAAAGATTGGGATCGGCCTGTTTTGTAAGGCGGCCATCGTAACCTTCGTAATCCATTGTCACGCCGCCTCTCTCCGGAATCCGGAGCCCGTCGGCTATATCGGTCCAGCTAGAAGGTGTGTTCTCTCCAAGAATTCCGGCAGCTTCAACAGCGGCGCGGAGAGCTATCTTGGCCGAACCATTTGTATAGGCATTGTCATTCACGTGCTCCGCATATTCATCGGCCCCAACAACATCCAGAATTGAGTAACTGCCGTCCAGATTCTCAGTCACACGGCTCTCCAGAAACTCCGCCACGCCGCTCAGAAGTGGCCAACACTCGCGAAGCCTTACAGTATCTCGCGTAACCAAATACCGATTCCATGCGGCTATAGCGACATCGGCCGATATATGCTGTTCCAACTCCCCAGTCAGGGCCCAGGATGGAGTGGAGTCATTACCGTCAGCGTCTGACTCCCATGGGAATAGGAGGCCCTGGTATCCCAACGACTGGGCCCTTTCTGCCGCCCCTTTCAGACGGTCCAGACGATATTGTAGCATTGAGCTCGCCATCTCCGGGTTCATCACCAGCAGTATCGGATACATCCACATCTCAGAGTCCCAGAAGATATGACCATTGTACCCTCTGGCAGAAAGGCCCATCGGCGGGATGCTCTGTGGAGAGCCTTCCCGGCATGAACCATACAGATTGAAAAGTGCCATTCTCACCACAGCCTGAGCCTTGGCATCACCCTCGATCACTATGTCGCTTTCCCATAGGCGTGCCCATGCCTTGTGATGCCTTTTCACGGCATCCTCCCAGTCAAGTGACGCCAGCTCTTCCTCCGGGCCAAACGGCTGGGGGGAAGTCTGGATTGACGCTACCAGCACATAACTCATCGTCTCACCCCGCCGTAGGGTTCTCTCCTTCCTGCCGATGCTTTTTACCGCTATTCTCATCCCTTCCGGGCAGTTGTCGGGAGAGTTGGAAAACGCTACCCGGCAAGGCATCATGGCCTTAACCCGGATATCCATGAGCAAACAGTTGGGGTTATCCCTTAGGGCCACGACCCGGTAATCTACCTTTACTTTCTCATCGGCAACAAAACTTGTCCGGTGTTCGGCTTTTCGCATATCCACTGTCTGGTTCCAGTCCGACACCGCTTGGATGGCAATGTCGTCCAAAGACATTGTTACATTAAACGGAACAGGCGCAGGGACTACGGCATTTACACCGGTTTCTTCGCTATAGGCATAGACCGTGTTCTGAACCACTTCTTGTATGCTGAAAGGTTCCCTTCCGGGGAGAATTCCCAGATGCCCGTTTGCCATGGCTATGCCGTAGTATTCGGTGGAATTATGGTCTATGGCCGTGATGCTCCAGGAATCATAACAGGCCGTGGGCTTAAAACTAATTGCCTGGCCACCACCGGGGGCAAGGATAACATCCAGAGAGTCATCCGAGGTGACCATCTTTGTGCCGATGGAATATGCATAAGGGTTGGTCTCCCAGTCCGAGTCAGGGGCATCGGCATAGATGGTGGCGGTATAGATTATTCCGGGCTTCAAGAAGGACAGCGGCTGCTTGAGCGTCCGGCCTTCCTCGTTTGTCACGGCACCATAGAAGAACTCGTCCCCGGCGCGCCTGGAGATGGAAACCCACTCACCGATTTCCCCCTGCAGGGCCTCGGACCAGTCGCAGTCCGGATTGAAGTCCCTGAAGAACTGGAAAGCCGGGTGACCCTGATAGTTTTCGATAAGGTCTGCTGCCATCTGCATCGGGGAATACAGTACCACCCAGAGGGCAATCTGCTTGGCGAGGGTTGTGTTAACCCGGCACTGAGACGAATGGACATTGTTCCATACCTTCACGTCAGGGTTTCCGGCGATGCTCCGGTACTGAATATCGAAGATTCCAGGGGTATAATCCATCGGCCCGGAAAGAAGGCGTGTAAACGGCAGTATCTCGTGATGCGAGGGCTTGTTGCCGCTGCTCCAGGCGTTCCACTCCATTCCGCGGGCGCCTTCCCGTGTCATGAAGTTGGGGTAGGTGCGCCTCAGGCCCGTCTCCTTGATGGGCTCGTGGGCATCCACCATGATATGCCTATCAGCAGCCTCCCGGGCCACTTTGGCATAGTGCCTCACCCCGTACTGACTGTGGTGGTAGTGCCCGTCCAGAAGCCATCCGGCATAGCCGGTCTTGAGTGCGTGGATGCCCCTTTGGGCGGCATAGTCCAGGTCCTTTTCCAACTGCTTCTCGTACCACGCCACTTCGCCGGCGGTCTCGTGATGGATGATATAGTCAACACCCTTTTCCCGGGCGTATGCAAGAACGGTGTCAAGGTCAAAGTCCGGAGCGGGCTTAGTAAAGTCGAAGTCGTGGTGGGCATTAGCCACAGTCCAGCCGTCGTTCCAGCCTTCAAAGAGCACTGCGTCAACGTTATTGGCCGCAGCAAAGTCGATGTACTGCTTAGCCCTTTCGGTTGTTGCCCCGTGCCTTGCATCCTTGCCCCAGGAATACAGGCCAAGATGCATCCCCCACCATACGCCCACGTACTTGGCCGGTTTAATCCACGAGACATCCTCAATGGCGCAAGGCTCGTTCAGGTTAAGGATAAGGCTGGAATTGATAAGGTCAACGGCCTTCCGGCCGATTTGAATGGTGCGCCACGGGCTATGGAAGGTTCCAGGGACGATGGCTTTCTGCTTCAGGTTCCCGGGGCCGTCCGGGGCAAGAGCGGCGGTGAGGATACCATCCTTCCTTCGGAGCGTCATTTCCGGGAAATCGACCAGCGCAGCCTCGTGGATGCTCCCGTAGAGACCGTCATCGGTGCGGAAAGTCATGGGCGTATTCGCATCCTCCAGCTCAGAGAGCCTCATTTTACGGTACTCCTGCTCGTATGAATCAAAGTGCGCCGAAATGGACCAGGAGTCGCCATCCTGAGCGATGTTGAACTGAGTCAGTTCATCGGTGATGATAATAGATTCCTTCGCTTCGCTTGGAATCTCATACTCATACCTAAACCCCACCCCGTCATTAAACACACGGAAACGAAGCGTCAGAGTGCAATCGTCATTGACAAGTTTCACCTCCAACTCCCGGTGTTCATCAAGCATCTCCTTATTCTCTCCCCATGGCTGCATCCAATGCTCCTTGTGTGATGATTCTCTTGAAGACATCAAACGTAAAGCACTAGAAAGCATAACTGCGCTATCTCTGCATTCCATTCCGAGACTCGATTCGCTCACAAATGGACGTCCATCCACATCCACTTTGTAAGCCAGGTCTCCATCCTTTGACAGAATAAAAGATACATCAATTCTTCCATCAGGAGAACTCACGCACAACGTATTCTTTTCACATGCCTGCAAGCTTATTGCGACAATCAACACAGTCAATAACCGCTTCATACAGAACTGCTATTTGATTATTGTCAAATTTAGCTTTTTTACACGAATTATCAAACAAAAAAGCGAAGACCCCAAGTCCTCGCTTCGTTATCAGATGGTTATCTCAAAAGTCACCGGGCCTTCCCATTCCTTGACGGTGATGGTGAAGGTGTTAGCGGGAATGTCGGCCAGGATATGGACATCGCCAAGGGATTCCTTGGTCCAGTCAAATCCGCTCTTAGCTATCAGGTGGCCCAGGTCAATAGTCTCCACCGGATTGCCTTCTGAGGAAAGGATGACTTTCAGGCTCTCATCCTTCTGGCGAGGTACACGGAAGGCATAGCCTCTGCCTTTGGAATTCAGCTCCGGAACGCAGCTGAATGGGCCTTCTGCCGGTTCAAGCGTGCGTGTATCCGCGCCGTTCACTGTTCCGGTTACCAGAAGGTCGTAGCTTGTGCGACCGTCATCCTCCTGTTTGAAGTCCAATTCCACCGTGGCGAAGTTCTTGTTCAGGTGGACGGTGTGTCCGGCCGTCTCTGCGTTGGTGTTCAACACCGACCGCTGGGCGAAGAGACTGTCCATCTGGTGACCTACTTCAACGGTAAAGGCTCCCTTGTGTGCGGTGAGTTCCACCATGCCCCTGGGAACAGTGTGGTCTACAAAACCTCCGGAATGATTGTCCAGTAACTGGTGGCTGCCGAACCATGCACTTACGGAGATTGTGTTTTCTGCATCCACCGTGAGCCAGCAGGGGCAGTCGCTGCGGTCTTCCTTGACCGAGCAGGATGCCAGCAGAATTGTCATGCTGAGCATCGCGAAGCATCTAAACTGTCTCATAACACAAGGTTGTCTATTTCGGCCACATTGCCGTGAACGCGCCATTGTTCTTCAGTCTCACCAGCCTTGGTAACCTGGCCGCCCCTTACCCATATGTTGGCATACTCTGACGGCTCACCGGCAAGAGTGATGTTGTGGATGATATAGTACATGTTGGGATTCAAGCCAGTAATCATCTTCGTGTAGAAGTACAGCGTGCCATTGATCTTCACGGCAAGGCACAGCCGTAGTTCGCTGTTCTGAGATTCGTCACCATAAGTTGGCTCCGAGAACCAGGCGTTGAACTTGGTTGGAAGGGTGTAGAACACTTTGTTCACCTGCAGTGGGCCCAGATAACCATCGATATCGCTGCACAGTTTCCCGGCCAACTGGGGCAGGTAGGCGTTAGTGTCCCAGGTCTGTTGCGAGACTGCGGCCAACGAAGCAGGAGCATCAAGATTGATGGTATTCTTTTCCTGCATCCAATTGTCGTTGTAGATATAGTGGAAGTTCTGGTTCAATTTACCCGTACCGCCGTAGGTGCCCTGATTGTAGGTCCCGTGCATATCGGCATAGGTCATATTGTACGTGCTCCACTCATTCTGACCAAGGAAACAATTAGCCATGTAATAATGATATTCGGCTCCGCCAAATGTATAGCTGGACCATCCCTTCGGGCCGAAAATGTCCCAGTCAGCGTTATAGAAGTCCTGCGGGGCCGTTTGGCAGATACGCACAATATCCCAGCCGTTGATAAAGGCCAGGTGCTTTACGTACACGTTCCGGTACAAGTCCGGGTCACCCCAGAATTGGGCCGTGATGGTCTCAATCTTAAACTTGGACATATAGCGCATCAGTGAAACCTGCGCAGTATTGACAGTGCTCGCGGAAAAACCGAGACTTACAGTAGTGCCCATCAGTGGACGGTTCGGCCTGCAGTTTCCGGCGCTCCAGGGAATGAAGGCCTTGGGATAAGTGCAGATGCCGGTTTTGTCCAGCGTGGCGATATAGGCTGCGCTATCTGGATCAAGATTGGCGATAATGAGGTATTTCCTGGTAGTTCCGGCCGGACCGGAATCCTTGAACGTTACCTGTGTCAGGTCCAGCGGGTCGCCGCCATATTCGCCGATAACGGTGTGTCCGTGTACATCGCCGTTGCTCTCAAAAGCATAGATGTCTATCCTGTCCACTTCGTCATCTACGTTGTCGGCCGCGATGCTCTTGGTGCCCGGCGTGTCAAAGGGCATCACGCTGAAAGAGATGCTCACCACCTCCTGTCCGCCACTTTCAACCCCGAAAGCCATATCCAGCGGCTCCGACTCGCATCCGGCAAGCGCCACCAGCACTGCCGGGATTAAGAATCTGATTGTCTTTCTCATAGGCCTAGTAGATTTCGGTTCCGAGGTAATCCTTGTACCCCATGTCTATATTGTCAATCTCGCAGTCTGTCCATCCGGCAACGCTGATGGGGTTGATTTCACCGGCATATTTCCGTGGATAGAAGTTGCAGTATTCACTCCCGAGTCCCTTGATGCTGATGTTGTTCAGCTTGTATATCATATTGGCCTCCAACTCACGCATGGGAATGATGTAGAAGTAGTCCTTGCCGTCAATCTCAATCTGGAAGACCATTTTCTGGGTATCATCCTGACTGCTTTCCGTTCCCCAAAGGTATCCATATTGGTAGCGATACCAGGGAATGGTATAAAGCACCTTGTTGATGGAGTAGGTGTGCGGCCAGTCTTCGTCATCACTCTTGCAGAGGATGCCTTCACTGGCACCAAACGTATGGGTGGTGGCCGTCAGCATATCTCCCGGTGCATCAGTTGTAAGGACGCCTTTGGCCGCACCCTTGTTGTAATTATACGCATAGGTGAAGTCCGCGTCGAGGGCCCCGGTCGCGCCGTAGTCCCCGGGATTGAATGTCCCTGTTGCCGTATAGCCCCGGACATCACTGTTTACGCCCGTGTTATAAGTACCCAGATTGCCGATGCTGCTCCCTTTCCCGCCATTGGAATAGGAATAACCCAGCCCAAGAGGTATCTGGCTGTGATCAAAGACATTGGTGACTGAGCGATAGAAGGGCCTCAGGAAATTCGGCACATGCATAATGGCAATCTTCTTGAGCTTTACGTCGCTCTCCAGATAGCCGCTGTCGTCAAAATCGGCCGTGATGGTCCCCAGTTCAAACTTGGTCATATACCTGTACAGCGTGGCGGTGGTTGTCCCGTCTTTACTGAATTGATAAGACGCCCCGCCGCCCATCAGCGGCTTGTGAAGCCGGAAGTTGCCGGCCTCCAGCGGGATGACGCTGTAGGGGGCGCTGCCTATCTGCGTCCCGTCCAGACTGGCCAGGAATTCCACAGACTCCTCATCGAAATTTGCCATGAATAGCCAGTACCTCCGTTTGTTGTATTCGCTGTAACCGGTGTAACTGATGGATGAAAGGTCCAGGCCGGACGGGTTTTCCCAAGTCTTACGGTTAACCAATACGCCGGTGTTGTCATATTCGAACATATCCAGGCGGTCAATGAAGTCATCTTCCTCACTGGCGCTGTAGGCATCGGCTTTGGTCGTGAGAACGACGGGGCGCTCCATCCCGATGCTGATGGTGACCGAGCACAGCCCGTCCTTTCCGGCAGGCCCTTCGGGCGATTCTTTATTGCAGGAGGTGGCCGCCACGGCGGCCAGCACTCCCAGAATGATTGATAATCGTTTCATACTTTCCTCCTATTAATCCTGTGCGGCGGGCTCTCCGGTATTCGGGTCCACTCCCACGTTCCAGTTGGCAATGGGGCATTCCGTCCATTCGGCCACGGAGATGGTGAATTCGGCTGCGTATTTCTTCTCGTAGAAGTTGGCGTATGCCGAGCCCAAATTCTTGATAGTCAGGTTTTCAATCTGATAGACCGTGTTGGGCTGGGTGTCTGTGAGCTCGATGGGATAGAACCAGGTCTCTCCGTCAATCTCCAGTTCTACGATAAGTTTCTGTGTTGCCACCTGCTTGTTGTAGTCGCAGATGATGTCCGAAGGGTTAGCAAGGGATGCATAGTAAGCATAGAAGCTCTTGTTGACCGTAAAGGTATGCGGATAAGTCATGTCGCCCGCAGTTACAATGCGGCCTTGCCCGGCCGATTTGTCGTAAGACTGCACGGTGGCCTCATACAGATTCCCCGGGGCATCTATGGTGAGTACCCCCTTGGCCTTCTGATAGACGACATTGTACGCAGCTTTAATCGTGGTCGCCAGCTTTCCTGCTCCAGGGCTGTAATAGGTGGATGTTACGCTAGGGCTGTATGCCGTAGTTGTGAACTTGTACCCGTAAGCTAACCCGCCAAAGGAATTGGCCGCCAGAGTAGTCTTCGAGCCGAACTGCATAGCGTACAAATCCGTTGCAGAAAAGTTGTAGGATTTGACCGTTGTCATCACGTTGACCGCATTGCCGATAATGATGTTGCGCACCCAAACCTCTTTTCCCCGGAGGGATTCATCGTCAAAGTCGATTTTCAGTTTGTCAAGGTCGATGCGGCACAACAGTCGCATTAGGGGCAGATCAATGGTCTTGTCCTCCGAGTAATCCAGTTTGATGGCTGCGGCCATCGGCATGGCGTCCGGGGCAAAATTTCCTGCATTGATGAAGATTTTACCATTGTCATAAAAATTGAACAGGGTAAACCCTTCAAACAGGGTGGCCGTATCTTCGTCCAGATTAGCGAATACAAGGACTCCGATATCGGAATTCTTTTTATCCTTAAGATTGTATACCGTAACTCCGCTCGGGTCCGGAGTAACCGTGTAGTGAATCTTTTCGCCCGAGTTCTCTCCACTCTGGCGGAAGGTGTAGATATCCAGACGTTCAATACCGTCATTCAGTGGGTAATCCGTAGCGTTGTAAGCCTTGGTCCCGGTTTTTCCCGTAATGATACGCAAAGAGGTTGTAACCTCCTCTTCCGCAAGAGATAAGTCCTTCCTGGCTTCTCCGGGAGTCTCCTTGTTACAGGATGCCGCCAGCAGCATGGCCAGAGGCAGCAGAAATAACAGTTTTTTTCGCATACTAAAATGGATTATAAAAAGGGGCCGGATTCTCACAGATGGTCCACCGGCCCCAAACATTATGAACAAGTATCAAATCACGTCCTCGCGACGTTTAGATGGTGATTCCTTCGGTAATTGGAACTACGGTCCACTCCTTGACGCTGATCTCGAAAGTGGCGTCGGAGAGGGAGATGGGTTGGTCAGGATTGTTGGAGCCCTTCCTGGTGATAGTCAGGTTCTCAATCTCATAAGACTTGCCGGGCTCCAGTACGGGAAGGGTGACAGGATAATAGAAAGTCTCGCTGCCAAGCAGCACCTCAACGACCATTCTGGTGTGACGGGCGCTCCAGGTACTGGACTGAGAATCAGCAGTGGTCGGATTCGGATAGCAGTAGTGATAACAGTCGGTATCGAATGCTGCGGTATTCAGTTCGTGGTTGCCGCCACTGGTGGAGAGGAAATCGGTCAGGCCGCTGACAGCTTCATAGGTACGTTGGGCATACCATGTGGTAGGTGCGCTGGTAAGCTCCAGATTGATGTCGCCCGGCGCGTTGATGAGGAACATCTTAACCAGTTTGCAACTCATGGAAGCATAGGCGGGGTTGGTGAAGGCGGCAGTGACTTTCTTCACCACCACGCGGGAAGCGATGCGCTTGACCTCGATCTCAATAGGGTCTTCACTGGGCACAGTGCCGGTGTTGGAGCCCACCATCACGAAGTTGCTGGCGTTGTTGAGCAGCGTGCTGCTGACGGCTTTGAGCTGCGTGAGGGTGGTCACGTTGCTGATGTCAGGAGCATTGGCCACTGCCCAGACGGTCTTTTCACCGCTCTTGACGGTCATGGAGGTGGAGAGCCCGCTTGTAATCTTCTTGTAGGCGTCGAGTACCTCGCCGTCGAAAACGAAGAACTGGATGTTCACCACTTCGCTGTGGTCTCCGTCGAAGTCGGCATCAGCGGATTTGGTGACCGGTGCATTGCCGACGATGGAAAGGTTCAACTCGGCCATCTGGACCGATTCGGAAGGGTTCTCCACTTTAGCTGTGGGAAGTTCTTTGTTGCACGCTACGGTGCAGAGGGTTGCGGCTACGGCCGCGAGAGATGCAATCTTTCGCATAACTTTTTAGGTTTAATGGGTTTGAAATGAATTGTTATTAAGGTTATACCTTTTAATCAGTGCGGATATTTCCGGGTCCAGATTACCCCGGTGCCAGTAGGATGGCGTCTGGCGGCAGGCCTTGAGATAGCGCTCCACGGCCTCTTTGTCTTTTCCCTGACGGCTGTAGATAACCGCCAAAAGGTAGTTCACCTGATCTGTCTCCGGCAGTTCCTCCAGAATCTGGAGGGCCGAAGCATTGTAATCCATCGCACAGAACGCCACGGCAGCATTGTAGTCCTGATAGGGCCTTAGAATCTGTATGGCTGTCTCATAATCCCGGTCGCGGATGGCCTGGACACCGGCCATGTACTCCTCGTCGATAACGGTGGTCTGGACTGTATCTTTAACCATTCCTTTCCGGTGAAGATGAAAGTCAAACTTGACGGTGCGAAGTCTCGGATAGAGGACTTCCCGCAGGTGCGGATAGAAATCCTGCCAGGAAAGCGATTGCTCCCGCAGGTCAGGATCTTCCACTTCACGGATGTCCTTGTAAATCAGCTTCTCATTTTCGGTCAGGACCTCACTCTGTTCCACCAGCACGTCCAGCATCTGCCAGTTCTCCGGATTACTCCTTGAAATGAACCGGACATCGGTTTCCGACTGGCCGGGAATGTCTTCCTCCTTCATCCCGTCGAAATAGACGTGAATCATATTCTCTTCGCGAAGGGAATCCCTGTACGCCTGAATGAACTGGCTGAAATAGCGGCTGACCGATTCGGAACGCCTCTGCGACAGTCTGGTGTTAAACGGGACGCTACCTTCGGGGGAACAGGAAGCCGTTACCACAATGCTGTCAAGGTCGAATTCACGGTTCTCGATTAGACTGCCAAGGTTTCCCTTGATTCGGCCCATCTCACTCCGGTTATTGCTCATATCCTCGATAATCTCGGCCGAACCCTGCTCGAAGTCAATGTAGCAGGCCGTATTGGCCTCCACCCGACGGCTGATAATCTGTTTCTTGTAGCGCGTCGTTCCATCCACGAAGGCCGAGAGACTGCTGATGTAGTATGTCAATGGCTCCGTCTCAGGAATCTCGTACAGACGTTTATCCTGCTCATAAATGTCACCGGACAGCACCACATCCACCTTCCGGAGTTTCGGCCGGGTATGGATGGTCTGCACGTAGTTGTAGATGAAGTCGCCGTTGGCGGCCGTAATCACGGTATCCAGCCTCAAGCCCTCGTGAACGATGGGAGCCTTGACGTACCGGCGGTACATCTTCTCTCTCTGCTCCCACCGACGGGCATTGAGGCGTTTGGATATCGTATTGGTGTAGTGTTCGATGGCATCACGGCCGGTCACTCCGTACTGTGAAGCGAAGCTGCTGGCCACCTTCGTGTCCAGGATGGCGTTGAAACTTTCATCGGCCACCTCGGTGGAATCGGCCTTGAAAGCATACAAGTCGGGGATATTCCGCTGGATGAACAGTTCCAGCAGCCGCATATTTATAAACCGGGTGCTATCCGTCACGATGCTGGCCAGATACTTCTCATACTGCTGGTACCCTCGTAGCTGCGCTTTACGGTATTTGGCGCCGGTGATAATGACCTGTTCCAGATTGAGCGTATCACCCAGGATGTGCATCCTGGGATAGAACCTGAGCTGCCAGGCTTCGTCCTGCATGTCCTTTGGCACGCGGATCTGGAACTCGATGTCCACTTTCCCGTGTCGCTCGGCCACATTCCGGAAGCGGGCTTCCACAACGGCTGCATTGATGACATCAGTGGCCACCATCTCTCCGTTTTCGTCCTTGACGGCCTTCATCAATATCAGTTCCCGGCCGTCATCATCGTGAATAATCAGCGTATCCGGGCGGGCAATCTCGTGGACTTCTTCCTTGTGGAGCACGGGCTCTTGAACCAGTCCTATCTCTGCGTGTAGCTTTTCGCGCTGGACCGTTTCCAATTTCGACGGGGTGGAACAGCTCTGGGCACAGAGCAGCAGGATTACAAGTATTAACAGGATGGGGCACATGACCATGCAGAAGGCTGCACAGGCGCTGACGAGGAACAGTTTCCTGTCATGCTCGCTCATTTTTTCCCAATCATCGGGGCGCTGGCAATACTTTTTGTGCCAGGCCTTTATCTTTTTGAACAGCTTTTTCATCTTCCCATTCTCATATATTGTTGCGGGGTATCGATATCAACCAGAAACGGGTCATTACGGCGGGGGTTACTCTTGTCATTGGAGAGTTTCTCCATCCGCTCGAATTCCCATTTGATGTAGTCTACGCCATCGAGCCCTGCATTTCGCGGGTCACGGAAGAGCTTCTGATGTCCCTCCGAATCAAACATGCCAGTTTCGGAAGTATGGCGTGTTGCCCAGTCCCGGCCCTCAAAGGCGAAATGCGGAACTCCGTTTGCCCGGCCGATGAACTGAACGTCCGTGATGACATCATATCGGCTCAGCGGACTCTCTATCCGCTTGCCATCGCCGTCAACCAGCATGGCCGATCCGTCATCAAACCGAATGGCGTAGCGCATCGGCTTATCGCAGAGCAAATCCACCTTGCTGACCTCCGGGTCTCGCATGTATTCACTGATTGAACTCATAATGGTATCGTGTATTCAGATCCTTCCTGCCAATCCTCTACGCCTGGGTTGAAAGTGATGGGGTTCAATTCATCCGGCTGCTCTACTTTGGCAACACCATTCTGCTGCAGGGCACCTTCCGTCCAGAAGTTGAACCATCGGGGCTCCTCCAGATTGGTGTCATCCAGCAGTGTGTCGATGATGATATAGGGGTTGCTCAAGGTGACGATGTAGTTGAGTTTCGCCTTGTGAGGCGTGAAGGGCGCAGGATTGTAGCTGGGCCCTGTTGACAGGCTATAGAGATAGTCCTGCTGCTCACGGCAGTCCAGCAGCGCGTCATGGACGAATTCACTGGAGATATCAAGTGTCCCGGAATAGATGGGGAGGGCGATGGATTCAATGTTATTCTCATCATTCCAAGGCCAGCCAAAGAGTTCTCCAGCCATGTATACCTGCGCGGTGAGATTTGGATAGGCGTGCTCGTTCACCGAGAATCCGGCGCTCCCATCCAGCGGGCAATACTGCGTTTCCATTGTGATATGGCCGAAGACATAGGCCAGAAAGGCGTATTCAAAGGGATTGCCTAGTCCGTCCGTGACGGTCATACGGAGCCACGTCCTTCCTGGCGCCACTGTTTTCAGCATCCAGCTTTCCGTGCCGGTGCGCTCAACACTGATGATTTTGACATCATCGGACTTAAGGGAGTAGGTGGCTCTGCTTTCGTCGCTGGAAACGGTCAGCACCAGATCCTGTCCGTCGGCCGTCACATACGCCGTGTCCTCGGCAAGCACTTTCTTCGTATTAAGGTCAGTCCCCGGCGCGATGTTCACCGTAAGCACGGGACGTGTAGGCTTCACGCGGTTGTCCTGCAGGGTAAAGCCGACCTGCTCGGTCTTTTCTACCTTCCAGTCTGATCCGCTTTGCCCCGGAACCTCTCCGTGGCCGACGGCCCGGGCAGTAATGGTCAATTTCCCCTCACCGATGGCCGTAAGCCTGAACTGGTTCGGAAGTTCACCCTGGCGCAATTCCACAAGGTTAGGGTTGGAAAAGCTCAGCCCATATTCGCTCACTATGGCGGTGTTCGGGGTCGGGACAATAGTGAAGATGCGCTCCTCGCCGTAGTCCCATTTGGGGTTATCGTTACTCACCTCGATGGTGATTCTTTCAATGGCGCTATTGTCCGTCACGACGAGCTCTTTCGGGTCGCACGAAGCCAGGGCTAGCGCCGCTGCGGCCGTTGCCGCAGCTATAAATAACTGTCTCATATGATTTTACGTTTTAGAAGATGTACACGAGTGAAAGTATCACTTCATTGGGCAGAAAGAACCACTTGTGGCCCTCCTCAGTGATCTTTCCGTTCTCAGGGTAAGCGAATTTCCGGTACTTGGTACAGCCTCCCCAGACACCCAGGCCGAAGTCCAGGTTCCAGTGCTCTTTGAGCATCAGGGAATACCCGCCGGCAAGGGCTGCCCCAAAGGCATCGCCCTCTTCGGCGGTCTTGGTGATGATGCCGCCGTGGTTGTACTCCTGGTACTGGGCCTTGGCTCCGACCCACCATCCGGAATACACATTCCACGGCCACCAGCGGGCGCCGATAGCGTAGACCTGCTTGCGGTCCTGCTTCTGGTCCGGATCCGGTTCACTGAACAGCCCGTTCCAGGTGTCGTGTTTACTGAAGGTCCAAGGGTTCACCTTAGCCCCGGCATGGATGCTCCAGTGCTGGCCGACGGCCACCGAACCTTCCAGTCCGATGGTACCGAGGTCAATCGCATCAGCAGCGTTCACCGCCACAGCCCAGGTCTGGGCCGAGGCGGCTGCCGCGAACAAGAATAAAGATGAAATAAGAATAACTAACTTCCTCATATTTAATGGTTTTACTTGGTTTATGATGGGGAAGGACGTTTCCCAACGTCCCTCCCGTGGTGAAAAAGAAAAATGATGTGAAAACGGAATCCGCTCCCCGTGGCCTCTCACACACGAAATCCAGCTCACGTCGCCACCGGGGAGTTTCATCCGAAGGGTCAATAGTTCATGATGATAATCTCCTTGCCGAGAGGAATCGCATGACTAATCATCTTGGGCTCCTCAAACAGAAGACTATCCACAATGATATCGTTAGGGTCACAGATTGCCATCCAGCGTGCCTTGGTTCCGCTTCTTAGGAAGGAGGCCAGGCGCTTGCGGCCTGTCTGGCTGAGGTCCTTTGAGGACTTGGAGGGGATGTCCAGGAACAAGAAGCTGCCGGAATCCTTGGCAAAAGGGAAACCCAGCGAGCGGAAGATGTTCTGGCAGAAGAAGCGTGTCTTTTCCAGCTTGGCAACCAATTCCTCACAGATCGCTTGGTTTTCACGTAAGCTGATAGTCCGGTTGTTGACGTGCTTGCCGCCATATTCGGGGCGGAATTCATTTCCCTCGGCCACGAAACGGCCGTTCCAGGCGTATTCCATCAGGAAAATCAGAAGAGCAGAACGTAGAGCGTTCTTGGACTCCGGCTTGTTGTATACTTCCACAAGGTACTTGAAAACCGCAGCTTTGAAAGCCGTATAGAAGGCCGATTCGGCCAAATCTTTATCGGTGAACGGATCCATGCGCTCCAATGTGCAAACCATCTGGTGACGCAGCTCAATCTGGAACTCCATCGGCTCGGAGAAAGACATGCCGAATACATCGTCATATCCAATCTTGTCCACGACGCGTATCACTGCATTCACTTTGGCGGGATAATCGGAGAACAGGCCGCTGTCCACGCTGTTCTTGATTTCTATGACACCGTCACGGATAAGCTCGAAAGCAGCATCACACCTCTGCCATACGTGGCCCAGTTCGGCCAGCAGCGCCCGGAAGCGGGGTCCGCTGGTCTGGACAGTACGCCAGCAGTCCATCAGGTCTTGGTTCTTGTCGGCAAGCACATATTTTTTTGCTTCCACTTCAAGGAAACAGGCTCCGTCGCCGACGAACGGATCAATGAATGTCTCGATATCCTTCGGAATTAGCGGGTGAATCACCCTCAAGTCTTTTACGCGGCTTCCCGCCCAGTTGATAAATGGTGTCATATCTGTGTGAGTTAGTTTAGCATGAATTTGATTCCCAGTCCTGCCTGCCAGTGGAAAAAGCCGGTGACCGAAGAAAAGTTGACGGGGGCGGCCCCTTGCACCAGAAGAGCGAAGCGGGGGGAGAGGAATATTTCCAGCATCGTCCGGGCATAGACCCCATAGAGGAAGCGGATGTCCGCAACACCCAGGTCGATGTACTCCGGCAGCTTTCCCATCGGGTCCAACCATTCTATTCCCGCGAACGCGCCTGCGCCTGCGTACCAGTTGCAGCTTCGGCTGCGAGTGGCGGCAAGTCTCCAGAGATACCCTCCGGCAGCAGCGATATGCTCATAATAAAGGCGGCCTCCGATAGACAGTGGAAGGCTGTTGTCGGAGAAGATGGCCCCAGTCTCCCAGAAGCCGCCTAGAGTATATTGCTGATAGAAAGCCTCGGCACTTACGGACGTACCATTGTAGTATGCAGAAAGCGCAAGTGCAGATTGGCCAGAGATGGTCCGCTGTGCCGAGGCCGGTATAGATGCGAAGAGAAGGAGAGTCCCGGTGAGGATGGCTCCGACTGCTTTGCCTATTATTGCTCGTTTTGTCATTTTGCTTTTTCGTTTGACATTGTTAGTCTTGCATTGTCATACGCAATCTGACAACAAAGGAAAGGCAAAATTTTGTACTTTCAAAATATTTCAGATATTTTTGCCGCAAAATCCGGCTTACTTTGTGAGTAAAAAACTGACATATACAGACAAAAAACGACATTATGGCACACTCCAGCGTGGGGATGGGCTTGTGCATGTCAATGGAATCACATACATAGAAGCGGATTTGAAGCTGAACCATCTTCGCATATTGATGGCGCTGATTTCAGAGCTCCAGCGGCCGCTACGCCTACGTATCACGCGCGGGAATGAACGTAAGGGAGTGCCCGAAGTCTTATTGCCACCGAAAAATGAACAGGGACTACGGGTGCTGACCATTCCGGTCAGCGCCTTTCATCTGGGGAAGAGCAACGGCCAGCGGCTTCGCGAGTGCCTGGATGAACTTTCGCGCATAGGTGTCCGTTTCCCGGACAATGGCTACGTCAATGAATTCCGAGGTCTGATTGCCGGTTACGGCTTTACGGCATACGGACGAACGGTGGATGTGCTGCTGCGAGAACAGATGGTGGCTCGTCTGCTGCTGGTGGAAGAGGGCTATACAGGATACTCATACCATTCGGCGCTGTCCATCACGAACAAATACACCGTGCGCCTCTATTGGCTTGTCTGTTCCTGGCGCAACCGGGGCGGGTTCGTTCTGAACGTGGAAGAATTCCGCCGTATGATGTGTCTGGGGAAGGCCTATGAGCGTCCGGACAACATCGTCACACACATACTGAAGCCGTCATCGGCCGAATTGAAGGCCCATTATCCCATCTGGTTCATATTCCGCCTGGTGGAGCGGGTCGACCGAAGGTATATCTGTTTCAAGATAGGCTATCAGGTTGATGAAGAGCAGCGTGTCCGGTTCATTCAGGAGGCGTGGGAGTTTTGCCGGGGCCTGATGAGTGCGGCCGGTGGCAACGTACAGTCGCTTGCCGACATCTGGGCCGGGATTGACTTCGAGGATCTCCGTTCCTTCATGGACAAACTCTCCAGCGTCACCGCCGAAGTACGCATACGCCGGAACATCACCAACGTGGATGCCTACGTCCACGCCGCAATGGCCGTCTGGCAGTCCGACTGGCTGCTTCGGTACGGCGACACCGAATAAAACATCTTTTTTTTCTCATCCTCTCTCGCGCACGCGTTGTTGAGATATTTATTTATTCTTGTATTGATTCAATTTGTACGGCCGTATCAGGCGTTTGCGAGTGCCTGATTATTAAGGGTTTGCGGAGTTGATTCCACCTGAATCTCCTAAGTTTTGAGTAGATTTCCAGGCCGTTTTCCTAAGAATTGAGTAACTTCTTCCTAAGTTTTGAGTAGATTCCTCCTAAGGATTGAGTACTTTTCTATCCGTTTCCTAAGTTTTGAGTAAATTCTTTTCTCCATCAATCAGAGGGTTTACGAATTCCCCGCAAAAATAATCAATGCTGACGGCGGGGGCCGTCTTTGAGCTGAAAGGTCAAGGGCCTGCGGCCTTTTGCCGAAAATCTCCACCCCTCCAGGGTAGTATTTTCGACAAAAACCTTGCATCTCAAACCGCATTGATTGCCAACGCTCAAAATTCGTAAAACCCTCTAATTGATTGAATTATGAAACATTCAGAAAAGAACATTCCTTCCAAGAAGCAGATGCTTCAGGAGATGGCATCTCAGATGAGCGCTTCCGCCAGGGCAGAGATCAGAAACTTCATTGATGAGTTGGGGTTATCCCTTGTCAATGTATCCCGTTCAACCATTAACACCGCTGCCTTATGAGATGCGAACAACTCAACAAACTTGGTCTTGGACTCTCCGAAGACTGGAATGTATCCGACCTTATCCTTGCCAGCCGCAACGGTTATCTGGAAGGTTTCTCAGAAGAACAGCTGGACAAACTGGGTGTCCTCAATGAAGCGATTACAGAGTACCTGGTATCAATCCCTGTGAATCAGAACGTGGCTATCACCAATGCCGATTTGGCGACTTTCTATCTCTATCCGCTGATGAAGAACCTGGATCATGAAGAGAGTTACATCCTGTACCTTTCCCGCAAGAACACTATCATCAAAAGAATGAGACTGTCTGTAGGCGGCTTTACGCAGACTACCATCGACAACAAGCAGATCCTTCGTAATGCAATCCTCCTTGGAGCACAGGGTATCATCATCGCCCACAACCATCCCACCGATGACCCCAGACCCAGTAACTCCGACGTTTTATCAACCAAGTCTTTGGAAAGGAGTTGTGCAGCCTTGGAACTGACGCTCCTTGACCACATCATTATTGCCAATTCCTCGTACTATTCCTTCCAGGAAGAGAAGGTGAGCAAGTACAACAAAGCCGTCCTTAATGCCCTCGCTGCCGCCTAGTGGGGGCTTTTAAATACGAAAAAAGACAGGTCATCGTTTGTGATGCCTGCCTTCTTCAAGCGCTTTCGGTCATAGACCTTCTTGGATTTGTGGAGCGCCGACCTCATTGAAACCGGCCTCCCGTGCTCGGCAATCTCTTCGAGCCTTGCCGCCCTGCGGTTCGCAAGCATAAAGTCCGCCTCCGTAATCCGCAGCTTCTTCTGTTTCCTATTCGGTTTCATTGTGAATGAGTTTTGTTTCACACTATAGATGCAAAAACCATGTCGGATGTTACTGGTAACGTTTAAAACGAAACCGGAGCCCCGCGTGAAAGAGGACTCCGGCCACACCTGAACGGTGTCACACCCGGGATCGTGCCAAACTGGCCATATTAGCAAAAGAAATCCCGGAGCGTCGATTGTTCGCTTATACCCATTCAAAGCTCTCCCTTCCTGCACCAACCTCGAAGTGGTATTTGACGATTCCCAGGTCGATATTGGTGTAGCCGGCCATTGAGAACAAGGTTTTGGCCTCTACCTTGTTGCCGTCGTGCAGGATGAACTTGAACTTCTGCTGATTGACTGCCGTAGGAGCCAGCAAGGCCGCTTCCATCCCGGCCTTGAACCACTCGGGAGGAACGCCGTTGGATTCATAGAAATTTTCAACCGGTTTCTGGGGATGCTGCACGCCGGGGATGGTGCCATAGCCCAGGGAAATCACGCAGTGGACAACGTCACCATCGCGCAGGGTGAACGTACCGGGAATCTTCTTGTAAGTAAGCCCCACCCAGCAGGTATTCAGGCCTAGTGTCTGTGCATGCAGGACCAGCTTTTCTCCGTAGTAGCCAATCTGCTCTTCGGCGTCCTGCCCTTTGGGTCCGGCCATCACAAAGTAGTTCTTCACTCCGGAAAACTGGCCATATTTCCACATACCGGTGGAGAAGGCCTTCGGCTCATCCAGGACCAGTTGGATATTCAGACCGGCGGTAGCGTTGACTCGCTCGATTTCGGCTTTGAGTGTGGCAATCTTCGCCACTTCAATGGGCCTGTCGGTATATTTCCGCACGGAATGTCGTGCTTTTATGGCTTCCAGTTCTGTCATATTGGGTCTTATCGCTAATATGCAAATATAGTCATTTTGTTACACAACATCAACCGAGGTCGCTCCAGTCGTGTTGCCGGCGAGCCGACAACACCACTTCCGCTTCTCGGCGCTTGAGACCTCGACGCCGGTAAACCGTCGCCGAAGTCTCACGTCTCCATAGACTCCGGGAGTTGGCCCGCCCGACCGTCGGCCGTTCTGTCCAGCTCCCGGAGACTGTTCCGACGCCGCGCCTCACACCGCCCTCCAGCCCGGACAAGCCGGGCAGGAAGGCTATACTGCCGGTATCAATCGACATTTCCCGGCATCTTTCGTTACGGAATCGACATCCTCCGACAAGAATCGGCTACAAATCGACATGTTTCTTGGCCTTGGGATACTTGGTATCTATCAGGACGTCCAAGGCCTCGGCCACCAAGTCGCCGATGGAACCGGGGCATTCCAGCCCTTCGGCGTCCAGCCATAGCATCAGCAGTTTGGCCCTTCGCTGGGCATCCTTGGGCAGCCAGACGGAAGCATGCCCGGCATTGGCATCCTTTTTTCTTCTCACCTTCCTCGGGACAGGGGATGTCCGGACCTCCTCCTTCGGTTGTTCTTTCTCTTCTTCTGCAGGTCTCGCGTTTCTCAGCTGCTCCCTGAAATCATCCAACTGGCTCATACTCGTAATCTCTAGATTTATAGTTCTCGTATTCTGGTTTTCTCGCAATCTGGTGATTACTAGTTCTGGTAATCTGGTAATCTCGTAATCACAAGTTCTGGAGATTTGTAATTCTGGTAATTTGGTGTTCTGTTGTTCTTGTAATCACCAGTTCTGGTAATCTCTAGTTTACTAGTTCTCGTATTCTCGTAATCTGTAGTTCTGTTGATTACGAGAGAAAACTCCGGCACAAATGTATAAGTTTTGCCTTACTTTGTCAAATTGGATTTGTCAATTTGCTGCAAAATCCCTATGTTTGCAGCACGACTTGGAGAGGAGTGCCAGATTTGGGCGTTAGTCCAAATTGCGAGATGGGCGTTTGTGGCACAAACGCTGCCCCTGCGGGCCATCTCGTGCGCCTGACGGCGGGCATAGAAGGCTCCGAAGTCGCCTTCTTCGGGCCTTGCGGCCCGTGAGAGGATGAAACAGTGTTTATAGAGGAGGTAGAACTGTGAGAGAGACAAGAAAACACTATGTCAATGTACGTTTTTCGGACAAGGAGTTCGAGAAACTGAACACCCTGATGCATCTTTCAGGGTACAATAACCGTTCAAAATTTATCCGCTATTCCATCCTTCAAAGAAGGGACAGGAGGCGTTTTCTCAGCAGGAATGATGCGAATGTGTCGAAACAGATTGAGCTGCTGCGCCTGGATCTCAAACGCATCGGCGTAAACTATAACCAGCGCGTAAAGGCACTCAACCGCCTGGCCAATTTGAAAGACCGGCAAGGGAAAGCCATCGTCAATGCGCGGGACATCGAGCATGATATGTCGGAGATGAAGCGCATGATGGACGGGATGGTGAAGACATTCTCGGAGATTCGGGCGGCAGTGCTGGATTCGGAGGGAGAGGAGGAAGAAGATGAGAAGGAAAAAGATGATGCCGATGGCCCGTGAGACGGGCATCGGCCTTCTGTATACCTAAGTTCAACATTTTAACCCAATCGCATTATGCAAATCATTTTGATTTCGGGGAACCTCGCCAAGGATTGCGAGGTAATCCAAGGTAAGGATGGAGCCGAGCTGCTCCGCTTCGATGTGGCTGTCAAGGACGGCAGGGACAAGGAAGAAAAACCCACCTACTACACCTGTCGGATGAAAAAGACCGGCATTGCCGAGTACCTCAAGAAGGGACGCTTCGTCTCCATCATCGGGAACCTGAAGGTGAACGTGGTGGAGAAGGACGACAGGATCTATGTGAACCTGGACGTCTGGGTGAACAGCCTGGACCTGGCGCCGCTCCCGAAGGAGAGCTGACTGGTCAAAATCTACTCCATCGACCTGAACGCATTCTGATATGGTAGTGAAAATCAACGCACCCACGCCGCACTGCTCTACCAGCCTCCAGTATAATGAGAGGAAGGTGGAGGAGGGCAAGGCTGCCGTGGTCTATTCGCAGGGGCTGGATGATCCGAACAATCCGCTGGAGACCTTCGAACGATATGAACGGGGCAGCCGCAGGTGTGAAAAGGTTTCCTTCCATATGTCCATCAATCCGTCCAAAACGGATGGGATGACAGAGGAGCAGGTGGTAGAATTCGCCAAGGAGTTGATGAAGGGTCTGGACTATGGAGATCAGCCCTTCATCATCTATCGGCACAACGACATCGACCGGGAGCACTACCATATTGTATCCGTGCGCGTGGATAAGGAAGGCCGGAAGATTAATGACCATCAAGAACAGGCAAAGTGCCAGAAGCTGATGAAACAACTGGCCCCGAAGTACGGTTTCACCATCGGCAAAGGTGAAAAGCAGGAAGAAGACAAGACGAAAAAGAAGTCCGAGAAGCTGAATTATCAGCGATTCGACCCGGAGAAAGGCGATGCCATGAAGCAGATTGAAGAGCTGGTGGAGCAGGCAATGAAGTATCACTTCACCAGCGAGGAGCAGTTCAAGATGCTGATGCGCCAGTTTGGGGTGGACGTGGATTATCAGCAGGTGCGCCGGCAAAGGATGATGACCTTTGCCGGTATCGACCCCAAGACCGGCCGCAGATGCACAGCGCCCATTCCTGCCAAGGACTTGAAAGTCCCTTCGGTCGAGGAGATTCAGAAGCATACAGAAGAGGCGAAGAAGGAGAAGCGAGACCGGGAGAAGGAGCGGGTGGCCAACCTGGCGCGGATTGCCCTGAAAAACGGCAAATCAGAATTGCACTCCCGCCGTATCCTGCGAAAGCAGAACATCGCCGTGGTGTTCTCGCGCACCAAGGAGGGGAAGATTTTCGGTGTCACTTTCATCGACCACCAGACCCGATGCGTCTTCAAGGCCAGCGAGTTGAAGGGCATCACGGCCGGTCAGTTCGAAGATGCCCGGATGACCAAATGGCCTGCGGAAGACAGAGAGTGGAAGGTATATGAGGAACCGAAGGAGAAAACGGCTGCGGAAGATGCAGCTGACACCCTTATCGCGGCGATGGCGGCCGAGCGCAGCCGCCGGGGCGAGGATGAGGAAATCATGAGAAGAGGAAGACACAGATAAAGATTGAGGCGTATGGATTCAAAGACAAAACCCATGTTTACGGCGTTCCTGATTCTGTCAGGAGCCCTGGCCATGTTTATGATTTACTATGAGGCCTATCCCTTCTGGGCGGGCCTGCATCTAAGCGCAAAGATGACAGATGCACTGATGCTGAGCATCTACAAATCGGGCCTGATGCGCAACTGGTGGTATGTACGGGCGGTCATCCTGTTTTTCTGCACGTATTCCGTCATCGTTCGAAGCGGCAGCTCCAAGGAAGCGCAGTGGCAGGAGATTGCCTTGCCCATCGCCCTGGGGCTGGCGCTCTTCTTTGGCGGGAAATCGGCCGGGAACGGACTGCTCTACGTGGTGATGACAACTGTAGGATATGGGCTGTATCTGCTGGGGAACATCGCCCTTGGCCGGGCCATCAACGCGATGAAGCTTGCCACCGTCGCAAAGGAGAACGATACTTTCCCGCAGTGCGAGCGGCTCATCCAGAACCGTTTCAGCATCAATATCCCCACAACCTATCAGAACCAGGGACGTCTGCGCCGGGGCTACATCAACGTAGTGAACCCCTTCCGGGGAACGATGGTCATCGGCACGCCCGGCTCCGGCAAGACGGTCTCCGTCTACGGGCCCTATATCCGGCAGATGATCCAGAAGAGGTACTCGCTCTTCGTGTATGACTACAAGTATCCGGACCTCACGCAGCTGGTAATGAACGAGTTGCTGGATAACTACAAATGCTACGGTGACAATCTGCCGCAGATGTATGTTGTGAACTTCGATGACCCGCTGTACTCGCACCGCTTCAATCCCATCCACCCGCGCTACCTGCAGGATCCCATCGACGCTACGGAAATCGCAGAGGTCATCATGAAGAACGCCAACCGCGAGAATGCCAGGGGGGAAGACTTCTTCTCCCTGTCGGCCCGCTGCTACGTGGATATGCTCATCTGGTTCCTGCGTATCTACGAGGGCGGTCGCTACTGTACCTTCCCGCATCTGATTGAGCTGATGGGGCAGAACTACAAGCACGTACTGCTCCTTATGGAACGATATCAGGAGCTGGACATCAAGCGGAACACCTTCCAGGATGCCATCACCGACAAGGCCTTTGAGCAGCTGCAGGGCCAGATTGCATCGGCCCGCGTCCCGTTGAACCGCTTCGCTTCGGAGACGCTGTACTGGGCACTATCCGGGGACGACTTCGACCTGCAGATTAATGACCCGGACCACCCCAAGATTGTCTGCGTGGGGAACAATCCTGCACGGCAGCAGGTCTATGGCACCACGCTGGCAATGCTTATGTCCCAGCTCTTCAAGATTATCAACCGCCCGAAGATGCGCCGCTGCGGTATCCTCATCGACGAACTCCCCACCATCTACCTGAAAGGGCTGGACCACCTCATTAACACGGCCCGAAGCAATCATGTGGCCGTGGTCCTCGGCGCCCAGGACAAGAGCCAGCTGGTGAAGGACTACGACAAGAAGGAGTCCGACGTTATCTTCAACACAGTGGGGAACGTCTTTGCCGGCGCCGTCAAGGGGGACACGGCCGAGAGCCTCTCCAAATCCTTCGGCAAGACGGAACGGGAGACGCGCTCCTACCAGGAGAGCGACACATCCGAACACGTCACGTACTCCTATCAATTAAGGGATGTCCTGCCTGCAAGCCGTATCGAGGCGCTATCGCAGGGCTCCTTCTGCGGGTATGTGGCCGATGAGTTCCGGCAGAAGATTAACCCGAAGATATTCTGCGGGGAGATAAAGGCAGGAAAAGAAACGACCCACAAGGAGGAAGTCCCGCAGGTCGTTGATACTACGAAGGAAATGATACAGGAGCAGGTCCGGCAGAACTACGAGCGCATCCGCACGGAAGTCTACAACCTGCTGTACACGGAGCTGAACACTCCGAAGGAGGGGGCTACACCTGAGCCTTCTTCTTAAAGGACCAGACGAACTCGTAGCCCAGGGCCTCGGCCATCTTCTCCATGTCGGAGACCTTGCAGTCGTCCACAGCGAAGCGGGTGCTCATGCTCTGGCGGGAGATGCCCACGCGGCGGCCGAGCTCGGAGAGGGAGACGTTTTCGTCCATCAGGTAGTCAAACACGGGACGCAGGCGGGCTCCCTTCTTCGTCCCGGGAGAAAAGGGCATACGGGCCCTCGTATTCTGCGGCTGGATGCCTTCTGCGGCAGATTTTACTGCTGCATTCTTGACTTCGTTTTCCATCACTTTTCTTTTTCAAATTTGCAAATCCGACACGTATCCTTTTCCTTTGCAATGTCAGTCAAAGGACAAAGTTGTCAGATTTGACTTGACAAATGTAAGGAGAATCTTTGATTCTGCAAGCAAAAAAGTGAAAAAATTACAGGCATGTTCAACAATACGCTGTACAACATTCCCATAGAGACGGTACTGGAGGCTCTCGGCTCCCGGCGGGGAAAGGAGAAGGATATGTGGACTTCTCCCATGCGCGATGAATACAAGGCTTCGCTGCACGTGAATCCCGCCAAGAACGTCTGGTACGACTTCGGCATTACCCGGGGCGGCACCGTCGTGGAGCTGGTAATGATGGCCAAGCGCTGCTCCCAGCAGGAGGCGTACCGTTTCCTCGGGAAGCTGATGCCTGACAGCGTGAGGGCGACTGTAAAGCCGCTGGTAGAGGAGAAGAAGAGCCCCAACGTCATCCAGACCGTCAGGGACATCCGCAGCAAATATCTCCTGCAGTACCTGGAGACCCGGAAGATTCCCATGGAGCTGGCCCGGCGCTATCTCAAGGAAATTATCATCTTCGACCCTGCAAGGAATCTCCATTACACCCTGTTGGGAATTCCCAACAACTCCGGAGCATACGCCTTGCGCGGGCCCAACGGATTCAAGGGCACTAACAAGGCCGACGTTACCACTATCAATAAGGAAGGGAAATTCACCACCAAGCCGTCCACCGGCAAGGTCGCCGTCTTTGAAGGGATGTTCGACTTCCTCAGCTGGCGGGTGATGCAGTCCAGCGAGCTCCCGACTTGCGACGTGGTTATCCTGAACTCCACCAACAACCTCCAGCGGGCGGCCGATTACATCCGGCAGCATGACAGCGCCACCTGTTTCCTGGACAACGACCCCGCCGGAGAGCGCTGCTATCAGGGAATCCGTGACATGCTGAAGGGGAAGGAAGTTCTGGACATGTCCGACCTCTACGGAGCCCACAAAGACCTGAATGAAATGCTGCAGGCCTCCCGGGGCTATACGGCGAATATGTTATTAACACCGCACATGTAAGCAGCCATGGTCCCAGAATTACCCGAAATAGCCCTTAACGGATGGTACAGCCAGACCCAAGTAGCTCGACTTCTTGGGGTGAGCTATGACTCTGTACATAACTGGATAAACCAGCCTGGCGGACTCAAAGCAGAATATAGCAAAAGAACCGGTTATCCCATAATAAAAGGTCGTGAGATAATCCGGTTCTTCAACGCCCGATACTGAGAATAACGCGTTACGCGTCTAAACACTATTTTGACCCTTTCTATAAGTGTGTGCGCCGAGGCCGTGAGGTCATCAAGGCGCACTTTTTTATGCTTTGGCCAAGTAGTCTAACACCTTCCGATTTGCTTCATCCACTTTCTTATCATCCATTCTGATGTAAATCATGGTAATAGTATGCTGTCGGTCAGAATGGCCAAGTGCCTGTCCAATGACATCAACAGGGATGCCAATCTCATAGGCAAGCGTTGCCCAAGTGTGCCTGGACCAGTAAGTAGACAACTGTGGGAATATGGCTTTTCCCTTTTTCTCAGAACTGGTGGTATAATTGATACCCAGTGTGGATAGCGCTTTGTTCATGTGCTGCAGATAATTCTTGTAATTATTGTAGCGATCCATTGGTGAAAGGAGAAAATCCTTGCCTTGATACTTCTCAATGATAGCCATTGCCTCAGGCTGTATTTTAACTGAATACAATTTGCCTGTTTTTTTTCGCTTGTAGTTTAGTCGCCCGTCCACCATTTGTTCCTTCTTCGCAAGGAAGAGGTCAGCCGCATTAATGCCTACAAGATAGAACATCAGCATAAACATGTCGCGATATTCCTCCTGCCAGGGAGATACTTTCCAATCCCGGATGGTTCGGAGCGTTTCTAGGCTCATTGAACGTTTTACCGTGGTTTCCTCTCTGAGGTCAAACCCGATAAAAGGGTCTGTCTTAACTATTCCCTCCTCATTAGCATGGGAAAACACGGCACGGACACTCCGGAGCATAATGCTGCGGGAGTTTTTCTTGTTAGTGACCGACATCGCCTTATCCAGTCCTTCCAGCCATTTCCGGTCCAGCTGCTCTATGTCTTTGGATTCTATCTCAAGGTCATATTTGCGAATCCACTTGAGCGCCCTTTCATATATCTCATTCGTTCCTTTGGCATTCCGTCGTTCCATGAACTGTAAATAATAAGGAACGAAACGATGCCCGCAATGTTCTTTTTCCTTCAGCTTGATTCTGTCTGGATCCAATTTATCCAGAATTGACTCTTTTATTTCAGTTGCATTAATGAAATGCTCCTCACCTCCAAGTGCAATCATCATGAACGCAGTCTCAATGTCGGAACTCTTCTTTTTTACTACTGCATTCAATTGCTTCTCGTTGGGATGCTTCACGACCTCCTTACCATTCCATTGATTTGCAGCAAGTTGCACTTCTAGGGGAATAGAGGCGGTAGTGTTTTTGTGCCGGATCATCATCCGGAGGGTAGAAGGCGTAGAAGCCTTCTTGATGCCACGTCTGTCGTGGATGAGTTGTAGGGTAGCCATAACTTCTTGGTTTTTTAATGTTTTTTATGGCGTTTACCCGTCTAAACTACCTGTTTTACAGTGGGTTACGAGCGATGCTTTGTCACACGGTTATCACACGGTTGCACAGTTTTTTTAGCACTATCACACGATTATCACACGGTTTTTTCCATGTTTTTCGGTGTTTTTCGGCATTTTTCGGCATTGTTTTTCGCCGAAAATCATCAATTTTAACCCTTTTTTAGACAAAAAAGAAAGGGTAATCCGCTGATTATCAGCATCTTACCCTTTCAGCGGTGCGGACGAGGCTCGAACTCGCGACCCCCGGCGTGACAGGCCGGTATTCTAAACCGACTGAACTACCGCACCAAGTTTTCAGTGAACTTCCCTTTCGGGATTGCAAAGGTAACACCTTTTTTTGAATCTGCAAACAATTAATTAAAATTTTTGCAATTATTTTTCTGGGAGGCAGGAGATGATGTCGCGGAGAAGTCCGTTGAAATCAATCACCCTGTCCGGCTTGGGAGAGTAGCCAAGAATCACCACCACAAGGTCCTTGGAGGGGACGATGTAGATCTGCTGGCCGTCATGGCCGTTGCATGAGAACATGTCCTCAGGGACATCGGGGCAGACCCCGCAGCGGTTGAGCCAGAAGAAGGCTCCGTACCTGCCTTCACTTGCCTGGGCAGGAGTGGTGGTATACTCAACCCAACCTTCGGGAAGGATACGCTCCTCTCCAACGCAGCCGTCGTCCAAGAACATCTGGCCAAAGCGGGCATAGTCCCTGGCGGTGACATAAAGGTAGGAAGAGCCCACCGGAGTACCGCTCATGTCCGGCTCAAAGTGAGGATTTGCAATGGCAAGGGGAGAAAACAGGCGCTCACGCATATAATTAAGGAAGGCCTGGTCGGAATCAAACTTGCCGCGAAGATAACGCATCACAATGTTGGTGCTGCCGCTGGAATAATACCAGTGGGTGCCGGGCTCGTACTCAAGGGGCTTTGAGAGGGCATAGAGGCCCATATCGGCCTCACGGTGAAGCATGAGGTTAACGTCAGACCTGTTGCCGTAATTCTCGTTCCACCCAAGGCCGCTCTGCATCTGGAGAAGGTTGTTGAGGGTGATGGCCTTCCTGGCATCATTTTGCCACTCAGGAATGTCCATGGGGGCGTTGATGTCCACCAGCCCGTCTCCTGCCATTATGCCCACAAGGGCGTTTGTGAAGCTTTTTCCCATGCTCCAGCTGAGAAGTTGGGTGCCTGCGTCAATTCCTTTGTCGTAGCGCTCTGCAATGATCTTTCCATCATACAGGGCAACGAAGGCAAAGGGATGGCCGTTGTATGAACGCTCATCCACGAGAGCCCTTGCAATTGGCTCCAGACGCGCGGTGAGGTTGTCATCGGCCTTCTCAAGATAATCCTGGTATGAATCTGCCGGAAGGGGATAGGTGCCTCTTAGGAATTCCTTCTTGCCTTTTCCCCTAAGGAGGGTAACGCCGTAGCCTTCCCTGTAGGCGGCTGTAGACTTGTACCAGAGGAAGCGGCTGGTGACGGTCTTTTTCTCCATGTCCACCTTGTTCCTGTTGAACTTTATGAAGGAGAAATGAAGGTCCAGTGGTTCTACATCGGCCTGATTACGGCCTGATACAAACACGGCCGATGCAAGATTCTTTGCAGCATAGCCCGTGATAATGGGCATGAGGGTGTTGAGGTATATACAACCTCCAAGGACAGCTACGGCAAGGATGCTGCCGGCAATGCCTAATACTTTCTTAGTTTTCATATGTTTAGGTAAGTTTTAGCTTATGGTGACCACGTTGTCGGCGTGGCTGAGGACGCGCTCACGGTGAGAAACAAAGATGACGGTCTTGCGGCCCTTATACTTTGCCTCCAGGCATTCCATCAGGCGGGCTTCCGTACCGGAATCCAGGGCCGATGTTGACTCGTCCAGAAGGAGGATGCCGCCGGGCCTTAATAGAGCACGTGCTATGGCTATCCTCTGGCACTGGCCTTCAGAGAGGCCGCTGCCATCCTCCCCGCAAGGGGTGTCAAGGCCGTCCGGAAGATCCAGGACAAACTGGGCCTGGGCATCTTCAAGTGCGGTTTTCATCTCTTCCTCCGTGGCATCCGGGGCCGCCAGAAGAAGGTTTGAGCGTATGGTGCCGCTAAGGAGGGAATTTCCCTGCGGAATGTACTGGAAATTGCCCCTCAGGGCTGCCGATGCCGGATGCCCGCCAATCAAGACTGAGCCTGAAGAAGGCCTCAGGAGCCCCAGGATAAGCCTTATGAGGGTACTCTTGCCTATTCCCGTGGGGCCCGCTATAACGGAGAGCTGCCCGGCAGGGAAACTGCAGGAGAAATCTGACAGCACGGGCTCCGGAGTGCCGGGATAAGTGTAGGCGACGCCGGAAACCTCAATGGATGGGGCATCGGCCAAAACAATAGGCTCAGAAGCCGGTTCCTGCTCCAACTCCAGCAGTTCCATCACGCGGTCTACGGAAGTGATGGCCTGGATGATGGCGGGGACCTGGTGTCCAAGCTCCGCCACGGGGCGCTGTACCTGACCAACCAGCTGCATGAATGCAGTCATCATACCGTAGGTGATGGTTCCGTGCATTATGCCCACAACACCCCAGAGGAGTGTTGCGGCGTGGCCGGCCTGGAAACCAAAGAACATGAGCCCGCGGGCTACGGCGTTGTAGTTGAGGCGTTTACGGGTTATGTCCTCTACGTCTCCCTGCAGCCATCCCATTTTATCCACAACTCTCTCAACGCTTGTGAGGGTGAGCATGAGAACCCTGTTCTGGAGGCTCTCCTGCATGAGCTGCTGGATCTCGCTTTCACGCTTACGGATGGCGGCCATAAGCTCACGGAGTTTCCTGAAGAAGAGCTTGGACCCAAAAACCATTGCGAAGGTGAGTATAAGAATCACCCACAGCAGGTTTGGCGCCAGATACATAAGGTATATGGACGCGGCAAGAAGCTGGACAAGGGTGAGGATAATGGACGGGATACGCGCCACAACAAGTTCCGAAACCACCCTTGTATCTTCTTCCAGGCGGTTTACGGCGTCTCCGGATAGGAAACGCTCACGGCCGTCCCAGCGGCTTTTCATCACGGTCTCAAAGATACTGCGGCGCATGATGTTCTGGGACTTCACCTGGGTGTAGCTTTCCCACCAGTTACTAAACAGGATTACGCCCAGCTGAAGCGCCAGGATGCCAAGGAATATGCCGATACCAGTTCTGAGGGGCATTGCAGAGTCTCCGGTGGCTATGTCTACCAGCTGCTTGCTGGATGCCACGAAAGCCAGGGAAGCGGCAATTCTTACCACTCCCACAACCACGGTGACGGCTACGCGCCCGGCTACGGGACGCGCCATGCCTATCAGGGTGCGCAGGACCTTCATTATGCCTCCACTACTCCTTCTTCAACCCATTTGCCTGCGAGGGCGGCTGCGTCCTGATACGCGCGCTCCTTTTCCACCTCATAGCGCTCCATGAGGGCTGCGGTCATATCTTCAACGGTGAATTCCTTCCCCTGGAACTGCTCCCAGAGGTATGCTGCCGATGCATTGAGGGAGAGCATCTTGTTGAAGTTCACCTGTGCAAGGCCTTCTCCAACCACTACGTACTCTCCGCAGATTTTCCTAAGAATGAATCCTTCCTTGATTTTCATATTATCCTTCTATAAATTGCCAAAATATATCTTCTAAATGGCTTCAGTGCCTTCCAAATGCGTCCTTTGCCGGGTTTGACAGAGCGCTTCCCGCGGCCTATTTCAACTGCTGTACCCATTACATCGGCCAGAGTGCATTCCTCCGTGCCGACAATGTTTCCGTCTCCCATCAGGGTGACTTTCTCTCCGTCAAGGGCTATGACGCGGTGTAGCACATACCTTCCCGGCAGCCTCACCAGCACTATGTCTCCAACCTCCACGGTGTCTTTCTTTGCAAGAACCACGCTGTCACGGCCTCCGCGGATAAAGGGGAGCATGCTGCTTCCAAGCGGGGTGAACCGCACGGTGCGGCCTTCATTGAGAAGCTGTCCGGCCTCCTCCAGGATAAGGGTATTTGGGACTATCTTCTTATCCATTTACTACCGTATTGTAACAAAGCTGGGCGGCGGCTTCATCCGGCAGGCACTCAAGGTGGAAGCAGGGGACTATACCTGTCATTGCCTCAAGGGTGTTGTGCCAGTGGTTTGCCAGTTCAGAGAAAGGTCTGAAGGAAGAGGCCGATGCCATCAGGGATGCATATGCCTTAACTCCGGTCAGGCGCTCAATCTTGTTATAGGGGGCCTGGCTAAGGCGCACAACCGCGCCGGCGGGGACGCTCAGGGCCTTGTAGCAGGGCGTTTTGCCGCTCCAGGGGGAGCCGAACACACGGACATCTCCGCCGGGCATGAGCCTCAGGACGGGGTTGTCGTCGTTGAGGAGCCAGGAGCCGGGGATATGCTTTAGCCAAAGGCTGCTGTGAGTGCTTTTTCCGGTGCCGCTCTTCCCAAGGAAAAGATATCCCTTGCCGCCGTTTACCACTACGGAAGAGTGCATCTCAAGCGCTCCCATTTTGGCCGATGCAAAGGTGAAAAGAAGCATGAGGGCATTGTTGAATGCAAAGGCATCGTCATTGCCGGTAAGTATGAGGCTGGCCTTTTTGAAATCCGGGCTCATGGTGAGTTCCATGGCCTCAGGACGGCCCGGAAGGGGGCAGGTGCGGGAAGCGATGGAAGCATCGGCATTCCTGTAAAGACTTATTTCCGGGAAAAGCGGACCGTCATCAGTCTTGTAAAGGAGTTCTCCGGAAGGTTTGTCAAGGGCTTTCCTTACTATATCGACGGAAAAAAGGGCTTCTTCTCCGGGCAGCAGCGCGGAAACGAAGGGCTTCATGTTAACTAAATGGTCTGGGAGGAAATCTTCTCCGCTGCAACTCACTTTGAAAGGGAGATCTGCTACTCTGTAAATCCTTGTGGTATCCATAATCATCTACAAAACTAACAATAATACCTCAAAAGACAAAGAATAATTTAGTATCTTTGTAAACTTTGACAAAGGAAAGCAGCATAATAATCAAGAACGCCCGTGAGAACAACCTCAAGGGGATTACCGTGGAAATACCCCGCGGTAAACTTGTGGTCATCACCGGCGTTTCCGGCAGCGGAAAGAGTTCCCTGGCCTTCGACACCCTCTTCGCCGAGGGACAGCGCCGCTTTGCCGAAAGCCTTTCCTCCTACGCCCGCCAGTTCCTTGGGCGTATGTCAAAACCGGACGTAGACATAATCGAGGGCATCCCTCCGGCAATAGCCATAGAGCAGAAGGTGAACATCAAGAACCCCCGCTCCACCGTTGCCACCACAACGGAAATATATGATTTCCTGAGGCTCCTGTTTGCCCGTATCGGCCGCACATATTCGCCCGTCAGCGGCGGTGAAGTGAAGGCCCACTCCGTGAAGGATGTGCTGGATTTTCTAAGTGACGGCACTCCCAGGGCGGTATATATTCTCTCCGATATAGGCTGGAACTCCCGTCAGGACAAAGTTGAGTATCTCCTTGCCCTCAAGGAAGAGGGTTTCGGCCGCCTTTTCAATCCTGCCGATTCCTCTATTCTCCAGATTGAGGACGTCCTCCGTATGGACGGCGCATACCCTGCCGGCCTGATGCTCCTTGTAGACCGTGTCAAAACTACCGGCACCCTTGACGATGACCTACGCGCCCGCCTTCATGCCTCCGTCCAAACAGCCTTCGATAAAGGCAACGGTGATATGGCGCTGTGGGTGAGGCCGGAGGAGACAGGGGTGTCCGAATCGTCGGCTGCGCCGACCCCTCCCACTGGCTGCGCCAGCGGGCCCCTCGAAGGGTTAGAATCCGGGGCCCCCGAAAATCGGTCGATTTTTGGGGTGGTTCGGCCGAGGGTGGCCAGGGATTCTGACACCCCTATCTCCTCCGGCCTTGTCAGGTTCTGCGCCAGGTTTGAACTGGACGGGATCACGTTCAGGCGGCCGGATGAATACCTTTTCAGCTTCAACAGCCCGCTGGGGGCGTGCCCCGTGTGCGGAGGCCTTGGGAAGATAATCGGCATAAGCGAGGACCTTGTGGTGCCGGACAAGACAAAGAGCATCTACGACGGAGCCATAGCCTGCTGGAGAGGGGAGAAGATGAGTTGGTTCAAGGATCAGCTCATAAAGAATGCCGAGAGACTTGGCATTTCCATATTTGAACCGTACTGCAAGCTCACGGAGGAGCAGAAACGCATTATCTGGACATATCGCGGTGACTACGAGGACCCTGACGCATACTGCGGCATAGACCAGTTCTTCGAGTGGGTGGAGAGTAACCGCTACAAGATCCAGTACAAGTATATGTTAAGCCGATACAGCGGCAGGACCACCTGCTCTGCGTGCGGCGGCAGCCGTCTCCGAAAGGAGGCCCTGTACGTGAAAATAGCGGGAAAGACCATCCATGACCTGCTCTCCATGACCGTGGAGGAACTCCTCAAGTGGTTTGACGTCATTGCCGGCCCAGACCGGCAATCCCTTACTGAAACGGAGCAGGCAATAGCCGGCAAAACCATAGAGGAAATCCGCTACCGCCTTCAGTGCATAGAGGACGTGGGCCTTGGGTATCTCACCCTCAGCCGCACCATGAATACGCTTTCCGGCGGTGAAAGCCAGAGGGTGAACCTTGTGACGGCCCTTGGAAGCTCCCTGGTGGGGTCCATGTATATCCTGGATGAGCCTTCCATCGGCCTTCATCCAAGGGATACGGACAGGCTCATTGCGGTTCTTAGGCGTCTGAGAGACATTGGAAACACCGTTGTGGTTGTGGAGCATGACCCTGAAATCATTAAGGCGGCCGATTACCTCATTGACCTTGGTCCAAGGGCCGGTATCAATGGCGGAGAGGTGGTCTTTGAAGGTAAGATTCCCGATCACGTCGGGAATGACGGTAAAACCGTCAGGCATGACGCCAAGGCCGTCATGGCCGGCCCCGACCGGCCATCTCTTACCCTGCAGTACCTTTTTGGCCAACGTCAGCAGTACCAGCGGGAAAAGAACCCCTGGAGGTACTCCATCACCATAAAGGGCGCCATGCAGAACAACCTCAAGGATATTGATGTAAGGATCCCGCTCAACGTTTTCACCGTGGTGAGCGGGGTTTCCGGAAGCGGAAAGAGTTCCCTTGTTGGGGACATCCTTTACCCAGCCATGCACCGCCGTCTCAATGAGACAGGAGATGTCCCGGGCACGTTCAAGGGCCTGGAAGGGGACCTCAGCCGCATAACGCGCGTGGAGTACGTGGACCAGAACCCCATCGGCAAGAGTTCCCGCTCAAACGCCGTCACCTATCTCAAGGTCTACGACGACATACGTAAGCTCCTGTCCCAGCAGCAGTATGCCCGCATCAACGGCTTCACTCCATCATATTTCTCCTTCAACCAGGAGGGCGGAAGGTGCCCTGAATGCCAGGGAGATGGCTTTGTGAAGATAGGCATGCAGTTCATGGCCGATGTAACCATGGTGTGCGAGTCCTGCGGCGGCAAGCGCTTCAAGCCGGAAATCCTGGAAGTGAACTACAAGGGCCTAAACGTTAGCGATATCCTGGACCTCAGCGTAGATGAAGCAATCGCTTTCTTTGGCGCCCAGAAGGAGCCTGAGGCCATTGCAATAGCCCAGAAGCTGCAGCCGCTTGTTGACGTGGGCCTTGGATACATAAAACTCGGACAGCCGTCCAGTACACTCTCCGGAGGCGAGAGCCAGCGAATCAAGCTGGCGTACTTCCTCTCCATCAGTGACGGCTCCAGGGACAAGATTCTCTTTATCTTCGATGAGCCCACAACCGGCCTTCATTTTCACGATGTCCAGAAACTCCTCAAGGCCTTTGACGCGCTTATCGGCAAGGGTCACACAGTGCTTGTGGTGGAGCATAACCTGGATGTGATAAGGGCGGCAGACTGGGTGATAGACCTTGGTCCGGACGCCGGCGACAGGGGAGGAGAAGTGGTGTTTGAGGGCACTCCCGAAGACCTTAAGAAACAGGGAAAAACATTTACAGCAAAATACCTATGAAAAAGATTGCAGCCATAACCATGGTCCGTAACGACGATTTCTACCTTCGCAAGTGGGTCCAGTACTATTCCCGGGAACTTGGAGGGAAGGATCATCTGTATATCTACTATGACGGGGTGGATCAGGAAATTGGAGACTTCTGCCGCGGAACCAACGCTTTCAAGGTTCCAAAAATCGGCAAGAAGGTTGTGGAGGCGGAAAAGGGCCGCCTGCAGTTCCTTTCCTGGAAGGCGGCGGAACTCCTTTCCGGCGGTTACGATCTTGTGATAGGGGTTGATGCCGATGAATTCATAGTGGTGGACCCTAAACTTGGAAAGACGCTTGTAGAGTATCTGAGCGAACTCAAGATAAAGGGCTCTTGCTCTGCCCTTGGCCTTGATTTCGGCCAGAAGATTGGCGTTGAGGGAGATATCACAGATGAGATTCCTTTCCTGCAGCAGAGGCATTATGCCCAGCTTGGGACGCGTTACACCAAGCCTTCAATCCTCTCCGAGCCCCTTACCTGGGGCAGCGGTTTCCACCGTATCAAGGGAAAGAATTTCCACATTGCAAAAGACCTGTACCTCTTCCATTTCGGCTACTTTGACCAGAAGCGTCTGGAAGACCGTTTCAATGACAAGGACCGCCTGAAACAGGGCTGGGGAAAGCATATGAAGAAGCGTTCCCGCGCCATCCGTCTTGTGACGGAACTCCCTGCCAGGAAGTTTGAGACCTGGGTACGGTTCGCCCGTTTCTGCCAGACCCTTGTTCGCCCGCCGTATGCCTGGAACAAGCCTGCAATGTTCGGCCTCAAGATAATTGTGGCCATACCTCCCCGTTTTGAAGACGTGGTATGACAATCTCTATAATAGTCCCCATATATGGCGTCGAGGCTTATATCGGCCAGTGCGCGCGTTCACTTCTGTCCCAAAGCTGGAAGGACACAGAGTTTGTCTTTGTCAACGACGGTACACCGGACCGTAGTATGGAAGTGCTTCAATCCGTCCTGGAAGAGTTCCCGGGCCGGAATGTGAAGATTGTGAATAAGCCTAACGGCGGTCTTCCGCAGGCCCGTAAAAGCGGAGTAGAGGTTGCTTCCGGAGACTATATCATGCACGTGGATTCCGATGACTGGATTGTGCCGGGGGCCGTTGAAAAACTTGCCCGTAAGGCAATGGAGACCGATGCCGACGTAATTCACTACTACGTCAAGAAAGTAAAGGCCGATGGCAGTTTCCATATCTCCAGGGATAAGGATTACGGTGACCCTCATCTTTATCAGGCCCAGATGCTGCGCTTCCACTCACACGGTTTTATGTGCAACAAGCTTATGAAGCGCAGCCTTTACGCCTCAGAGTTATTCTGGCCTCGTTTCAATATGCATGAGGATATGGTCCTTAGCGGTCAGCTTCTTGCCCGCGCCAGTACCCTTGTCCTTATTCCGGAGCCACTCTATATGTACAGGAGGGACAATCCGGATTCTGCATCAAGGGTTAAGACCAGCGTACGAAGAGGCCAGAGCGCCAGAAACTTTCTGGACCTCTATGAGTATTGGAAGGGTAGGGAAGACTCTCCAGTAAAGGATTTTGAGGCCGATTTTATCCTGAGAAGCACCTGGGTGGCATTCACGGAGGACAGGACTATCTTTACGGAACGCCCTTATCTGAAGGAGGCGGCAAAGGCTTTCCCCATAAAATGGGACTGCGCCCTGAAACTGCACAGGCAGCTTATTTTGAAAGTACTTCTCTAAAGAGGTTCACCCATTTTTCACAGATTGTGTCAGGGTCCAGGGAGGCGGCTTTGGCTATGCCTTTTTCCCTCAGTTCCAGCTTCTCTCCTTCTGTAAGGCGGGCTGCCTTGACAAGAGTCTCCGCAAACAGATCTTCGTCTGCGGGCGGAACTGGAAATCCGGTGCCTTCCAGGAGCTCATTCACGCCAGCAGAGCAGTTGAATGCCACGGGAATGACGCCGTGGGCAAGGGCCTCAGATACGCAGAGAGGCCAGCCTTCAGTCCTGGAAACGAGGCAAAGGATATCGGCCTTCTCATACCAGGGAGAGACATCCCTTGTCCAACCTTCAAAACGGAAGTTCTTCAGACCCAATTCTGCCGCCTGGTTTTCCAGATTAGCCCTCTCGGGGCCGTCTCCAACTATTTCAAGAGTGTAGTCCGGCAACTGGTCCTGGACCTTGGCCCATATTCTCATGAGGCGGTCCGGGGCTTTGTCGTAGTCGTTGAGGCGGCCGCTGAAAAGGATTATCTTCTCTTTTTTGAGATTGGGATTCTCAACAGGGTATTCCGGGTTGTTGATGGCAAGGATATGACGGGGAGTATCTTCCGGGGGGAGAACTGCAAGGGTTTCATTCTTATAGCCCTCACAGAGCACTACATAGGCGTCGCTGTTAAGATAATTGCGGATAACCCTGTCCTGGGCCATCCTGAGTGCAAGGGTGCCGTCCTGGAACTTCCTTTTGTACAGGAGGTGCCAGAGGAGTTTCCGCTGTTTTCGGTGACTCAGGATTGCGTATTTGTCAGTGAATGATTCACCGTGGTTTGCATAGATGACCTTGATACCCCTCTTGCGGGCTTCCGGTGCCTCTTTGAGCGTTGTTGAGCAGGCTACTATTATATCGGCCCCGGCCTTAAGGGCATTCTGGTAGACATTCAGGCCCGGATAGGCTCCTACTATGAGGTCCTGGATGTCTTCCGGGATGGGGAGGATGCGTTTCCCAAGTATAACGATCTTGAATTCAGGCGCGTGTTTTTTACAATAGCGGGCAATGTCTATTGTTACGCGGGCAACGCCGCCCTCCGGGAATCCTTTGTTTATAAAAGCTATTGTAGGCATACAGGATGCAATGATACGGATATTTTCGTATATTTGCAAGAATTAAAAGGCACAGATGATAGAGGTAATTCAAACAGAGATTCCCGGAGTCCTTATCCTTGAACCCAGGGTTTTTGGAGACAGCCGCGGTTATTTCATGGAAAGCTGGAACAAGAGAGATTTTGACTCCCTTGTGGGTCCTGTCAACTTTGTCCAGGATAATGAAAGCAGGAGTACTTATGGCGTTGTCAGGGGACTTCATTATCAGAAAGGGCTCTTTTCCCAAAGCAAACTTGTGAGGGTTGTAAGCGGCCGTGTGCTGGATGTTGTAGTGGATATCAGGCGCGGCTCTCCGTGGTTTGGGAAGCATGTTGCCTGTGAACTTTCAGGAGAGAATCACCGTCAGTTCTTTGTGCCCCGCGGCTTTGCCCACGGTTTTGCCGTGCTTAGCCCGGAGGCCGTCTTCCAGTATAAGTGCGATGCTTTTTATGAGCCTTCGAAGGAAGGCGCCATTGCCTGGAATGACCCCGCACTCGGCATAGACTGGGGATTACCCCCTGAGGATATTATCCTCTCGGAGAAGGATAAGCATCATCCGCTTCTATCAGAGGTCACGGACCTTTTTGACTATTCCATAGATTATTACGGCAGATGAAGGTATTAGTAACAGGTGCAAAAGGCCAGTTGGGTTGTTCCATCCAGGATCTGTCTCCGGATAATTTCATCTACACGGATATTGAGGAACTGGATATAACAGACCTTCAGGCTGTTCGTACCCTTGTGGCGAGGGAGAAGGTAGAGGCCATTGTGAACTGCGCAGGATTCACAAATGTAGAGGCGGCAGAAGATAATTATAATCTTGCAGAGCTCCTCAATGCTACGGCTACTCAGAATCTGGCAATTGCCATGAAGGAAGTTGGGGGGCTTCTTCTGCATATATCCACTGATTATGTTTTTGGTAAGGAGCCGTACAATACTCCCTGCAAGGAGGATCGCAAAGGCACACCAACAGGAGTCTACGGACTTACAAAACTTCATGGAGAGGAAGCCATACTGCGTTCTGGTGTGCGTCATATTATTATCCGTACATCGTGGCTTTACAGCCCATATGGTAAGAACTTTGTGAAAACCATGCTTGAGCTTACGGCCAAAAGGCCGGTGCTCAATGTGGTCTTTGACCAGGTTGGGACCCCAACGTATGCCGGTGACCTTGCCGCTGCCATCATACGCATCCTTGAGGCCCCTGTTGAGGGTATCTTCAATTACAGCAATGAGGGCGTATGCTCCTGGTATGACTTCGCAAAGGCCATATCACAGCTGTCCGGCCACACTTCATGCCAAATCAAGCCCTGCCATTCCTGGGAATTCCCTTCAAAGGTGCATCGGCCCGCATATTCCGTCCTGGACAAAACTTTGGTCAAGGAAACATTTGGCCTCAGCATCCCTTACTGGACGGACTCACTCAGGGAGTGCCTTTCTAAAATGCTGTAGAGATCGCCTCCTTATCAAGCCTCCACCCGTCCGTGCATTCCAGTCCCGTGCCGGTTGGTTTGAATATTATGGGGTATAGGCAGTTCCGTTCCGTACCCTCCTCTTCAGTTATGTAAAAGCGATATACCAGTGACTCTCCTGGCCGGGTGTGGCAGGAGGAAGAGTGGTAATCGGCCTTAATCTCTATATATGGCTGCACCAGGCCGCCGGGGCCGCTTTCAAGAAGGTAAAGGGGGAGAGTCCCGCTTATGCCGTCAAGGGCCTCATGATTGAGATTGTAGACGTCCTGGCCAGTCTTTAAGTACCCTTCAGTGAAGATCTGGCCCCAGGATTCCACGCGGCTCTCTCCAAAAAGGACAACGGAAGATGCCTGGTTACACACCTGCACGGACGTTACACGTATGGATACATCCTGGTTGAGGCTACGGCGGTCAATCCTTAAGTCTACCCTTGACATGAGCCGCTCCAGTCTCACCTCTATCTTTGCGTCATTCCCGGCAACGGCTTCATCCATATATGCGGCCATTGGCATCCCCTGGGAGAATTCATCCGGATAAGCCATGTGGTAGCGGTATGAGAGGGCTTCTTCAATTGTCCCGAAGTTCAGCTCATACCCAAGATTTGCAGCAGCAAGTACTACGTACGGGGCATCCTTCAGTAGTCGGGCCGATACCGACATCGCCTCACCTGAAAAGTCTCTCCTTGGCACATAGGCCTTCTTTTCCAAAAGGCCGAAGCTGTTGTATATATATAGGTTATAGTCCGTTATGAGGGCCTCATCAGGGTCGCTTGAACGCGTGTGGAGGCCAGGAGTGAGGAGGGTTATGGAAACCTCACTGGAAGGCCTCTCCACACGCGTACATGCGGCCGCAAGCAAAATTATTAACCATCTAACCCCTCTTCCCATCAAAAAATCTCCTCTCTACCATCCCTGATATTCCATGGAATAGTTTTGGTTTCAAGCGATATCATTTCTCCGCTGGCAGGGATGTCCGGGTCTGGCGTTCCCATCCTTCTCAAAGTGACATCCAGTCTCATGGTTTCACCGGCCCTTAACCGTGGCAGGTCTATAGGGTAGTAGCAGTGATGTTCTCCAACATATCCATCCATAACTAGCCTTGTCACGGGCCTCCCAAGGGCCGATGTATCAACATCGTTCCCATAGCACCAGAATACCCTTTCATCCATGACCCTCTGCCTCCAGATATTACCAAGGCCTTTCTGGAGAAGCATCTGCGGCCTTGGGAACGACATAACGGCAGCACTGTCCAGCCAGCCCTGGTTTATCGTTGAGAGCGGAACTTCCTGACCCGGGCCGAAGGGTCTTGCTTCCACGCCCGCGTACTGCAGATATATAAGCTTGTTGTCAAAGCCGTAACCTGTGTACGGCGTGTCTGAGAAGTCGCATGCAACACTCCCAAGGACAACCCTTGCAAGAGAGGTCTTCATATCGAGGTCCGCTACGCGTGAGATTCCGTCATCCAGGACGGCCTCTCCGGCCATCAGCGGTTTTTCCGGGGAATCCTCCTTCAGGGAGAAGCGGTACTTGCAGAGGTCTGCGTAGGTACGGATATCGGCCCAGGTCATTGCGTCCTTTGTACCTACGGAGAGGGCCACCACACGTTTGGGCCCAACGGATGACATGGCGTAGAGGACGTCGCCGGCCTTCAGACGCTGGTATGAGTCCAGGTCCTGGGGGGACAGCGTATCAAAAAAGAATACATCTATATATTCTCCCGCCGCAATTCTTTTTGCCGGGGCGGGGATGGGTGTGCAGCAAAAAAAGGCCGGATACTGCAAGAGTGCAGCCAATATTGCCGCAGACGGGCGGCGTGCAAATAGATTTCTGATGACGGTAATTAGGAAAGACATCCGGCCTGTATGTGTTAATCTGGTCATCGGTTTACAACAAAAGTCCGGAAGCAAAACTATCTCTCAATCAGCCGTCAACCAAGCATCCCTTGAAAAAAAGTGTTGTTTCACGTGATAAAACGCAAAGTTTTTACGTTTCAAGGGGAAAAACACAAAAAAAGTTTCTGTTTTTTGTGATAAAAAAACCGGTCCCGCAAGGGGGCCGGCTTCATTGAGGAGTGGAGACTGCTAACCTCCGAAGTTATCGAAGAGGATGCTCTCAGGGGCAACTCCAAGGCTGTCCAGGAGGTCACATACGCACTTTGTCATCATGGGCGGACCGCACATGAAGTACTTGATGTCCTCCGGGGCCTCGTGGTCCTTGAGGTAGGTCTCGTTCATCACGTTGTGAACGAAACCGGCGGTGTATTTCACGCCTGCAGCGTCTGCTGCGGGATCCGGACGGTCAAGGGCAAGATGGAAGTGGAAGTTGGGGAAATCTTTCTCGATTTCTGCGAAATCTTCCAGGTAGAAGGCTTCCACAAGGGCGCGGGCGCCGTAGAAGAAGTGAACTTCCTTCTTGGTCTTGAGGGTCTTGAAAAGGTGCATGATGTGGCTGCGGAGAGGTGCCATACCGGCGCCGCCGCCCACAAATACGTATTCCTGGGAATCTGGGTCGTCCTTAGGAAGGAGGAACTCTCCGTAAGGGCCGCTGATCCAAACCTTGTCTCCGGGCTTACGTGAGAACACGTAGGTGGAGGCTATTCCCGGAGGAACGCCGGGGACGAACTTGAATACGCCCTTGGGCTGGGTCCTGTCAAACGGAGGAGTGGCAATACGCACGTTCAGTTTGATAAGGTCCTTCTCTGCGGGATAGCTGGCCATGGAGTATGCCCTGATGGTAGGAACGGTGTTCTTGAACTTCAGGGAAGTGATGCCGTACTTCTCCCAGTCTCCCTTGTAGATATCGGCCACGCCCATATCTGAGAAATCGGCCTCGTATTCAGGGATGTCAATCTGGATGTACTCACCGGACTTGAAGTCGATGTGCTCTCCTTCGGGGAGGCGGACGGTGAATTCCTTGATAAAGGTGGCGACGTTGTCGTTGGAGATGACCTCGCATTCAAGTTTCTTGACGGAGAGGGCGCTTTCCGGAACGGCAATCTCAATGTTGTCCTTAACCTTCACCTGACAGCCAAGACGCCAGCCTTCCTTGATCTGCTTGCGGGAGAAGAATCCCGTTTCAGTGGGAAGGATGGTGCCGCCGCCTTCCAGTACCTGGAGCTTGCACTGGCCGCAGTTGGCCTTGCCGCCGCAGGCGGAGGGGAGGAAGATTCCGTGATCGGCCAGAGTGTGCATGACGTCTCCGCCGGGAGTGACCTCAAGCTCCTTGGTGCCGTTATTGATGTTGATCTTGACGGTACCTGAAGGGGTGAGGGCGGTCTTGATCCAGAGAAGGAGCGCAACCAGGATAAGGGTCACGACTACGATGACTCCTATTGAAGCAATGATAGTACTTGTCATATTGCGGTCCTCCTACAGTGATATACCCATGAAGGTCATGAAGGCGATGCCCATAAGACCCACGGTGATGAATGTGATGCCAAGGCCCTTGAGGGCTGCGGGGACGTTGGAGTAGCTCATCTTCTCACGGATGGCGGCCAGGGACACGATTGCAAGGAACCAGCCAAGGCCTGAACCAAGTGAGTAGACGGTTGCCTCTCCAATGTTCAGGAAGTCTTTCTGCTGCATGAACAGGGAACCGCCAAGGATGGCGCAGTTCACTGCAATGAGGGGCAGGAAGATACCAAGGGAAGAGTAGAGCTCCGGTGAGAATTTCTCCACTACCATCTCCACAATCTGTACTATCGCAGCAATGACTGCAATGAACACTATGAAGCTGAGGAAGCTCAGGTCTACGCCGGCCATTTCCGGGCTTATCCACTTAAGGGCGCCGGGCTGGAGGACATAGGAGTTCAGGAGATAGTTGATAGGGAGAGTGACCAGAAGCACGAAGATAACTGCAAGGCCAAGCCCTGCTGCTGTCTTGACGTTTTTCGATACTGCCAGGAAAGAGCACATTCCCAGGAAGTAAGCGAAAATCATGTTGTCCACAAAGATGGACTTTACAAATAAGCTAAGGTATTCCATAGGTCTGTACTTTTATTTTTCCTGAAGGCCTTTCTGGATGGAGCGCTGCACCCAAACGATGCATCCAAGGAGGATGAGGGCGAAGGGCGGCAGGATAACCAGGTTGTTGGGAACGTAGCCGAAGCGGTTAAGGATGTCGAACCCGAAGAGGGTGCCGCTACCCAGAAGCTCGCGGAAGAAGGCTACTATAATAAGGATAAGGCCGTAACCGGCGCCGTTTGCAATACCGTCAAGGAAGCTGGGCCAGGGCTTGTTGCCAAGCGCAAAAGCTTCGATACGGCCCATCACGATACAGTTTGTAATGATAAGGCCGATATAGACGGACAGCTGCTTGTCGATGGCGTATGTGGCTTCGAAGCTCTTGAGGATCTGGTCTACCAGAATCACCATCATGGCAACCACCACAAGCTGTACGATGATACGTACGCGGCCGGGGATGGTCTTTCTGAGCAGTGACAGGATAAGGCTGGAAATGCCGCAGACAACTATTACGGAAAGGGCCATGACCAGGGCGCCCTTCAGGGTGACGGTGACCGCCAGGGAAGAGCAGATACCCAGCACCAGTACGGTAATGGGATTACCCTTGAAAATAGGGTTCAGAATGGTTTCTTTAAGTTTTGCGTCCATCTCTTATTCCTCCACTTCATTATGGTGTTCACAGTTGCCTTCGCATGGCTCTTCACCTTCCTCATGACCGCCGCAGCAGGGTTTGTCGCAGGCGGGCTTTGAGCCGATGAAGTATTTTGCGTAGGCTGCAAGCCAGGTGTCAATGGCGGCGTCAAGACCCTGGGAGGTCATTGTGGCACCGGTAATTGCATCAATCTTGTTGTCAATTACGGACTTTCCATCTGCGTCCTTGGGGGCGCCGCCCTTCACGATATCAAAGACGTTGATCTCTGAGAAATCTGCCTTCTCACCAACGAACTCTGCCTGGAAGGAAGGGTCGTCCTTGATTTTTGCACCAAGGCCGGCGGTCTCTGACTCGTGGTCGAAGTATGCACCGCCGATGGTAAGGTCTGAGTTGAAGGAGATGTATCCCCAGATGGGGCCCCACAGGCCGGCTCCGTAAATGGGAACCACAGTGCGGCCGTTCTTGAAGATGAAAACGGGAATCTCGGGCTCACCGGTTTTGTTGGCGCCGCCCTTGATGTTGTAGTTCTGACGCTTGAGATCCTTGGGGCCGTAAACGGTAATACCGTCAAGATCACTGACTTTTTCACCGTCCAGGTTGATGATGAATGCTTCCTCAATTTCCTCTGAGTACTTGTCCAGCTTAGCAATATTGTTAAGGAGGTCAAGTTCCGCCTTGGTGCCGTAACCTGCGCTGGTGAGCATCTGGGAAATGGTTTCCGCCTTTTCGTTGGCGTCCTGCTTTGCCTTGAGGCTCTGGGATACGAAGGCGAGGATAGCGGCTACTACCACAACAATTACTGTGGTGTAGACTACGGTGTATACGTTGTTGTTTGTATTCATATCACTCTCCTCCTATGCTTTTGCTTTGATTCTGCGGTTTGTGTGGGCGCTTACTACGCAGTGGTCAATGATGGGAGCCATGGTGTTCATGAACAGGATGGCCAGCATCATGCCCTCCATATAGCCGGGGTTCCACAGACGGACCACAACGGCAAGGGCACCTACCAGGAAACCGTAGATCCACTTGCCAACCTCAGTCTGGGCTGCGGTGACGGGATCCGTTGCCATGAATACGGAGCCAAACAGGAAGCCGCCCATAACCAGCTGATAGTAGCAGGGGAGGGTGGTTGCTCCGCCAATCTGACCAAGCCAGCCCACAAGGAGGCCACCAGCCAGTGAACTTACCATGATCTTCCAGGAAGCGACTCCGGTCCATACCAGGATGAAGGCACCGAGTAGGATTGCAATCACGGATGTCTCACCGGTAGAGCCGGGGATGAAGCCCCAGAACATATCCATGAAGGAATACTGGGAACTCAGAGCCTCTACGCCGCCGTCGTGAGCGATTGCAAGGGGAGTTGCGGCCGATATTGCATCCACGTCCTTAAGGGCGGGAACCCATGTCTTGGATACCCACACGCTTGAACCGGACATACTGGAAGGATAGGAGAAGAACAGGAATGCGCGGGCTACAAGGGCCGGATTCCAGATATTCATGCCGGTGCCGCCGAATACCTCCTTCACAAAGATGACGGAGAAGGCAACGGCCAGGGCCAGCATCCAGAGAGGAACGTCCACGGGAACGATGAGCGGAATGAGGAAACCCGTTACCAAGTATCCCTCGTTCACTTCCTCTTCCCTGATCTGGGATGAAGCGAATTCAATGCCAAGGCCAACCACATAGGACACCACAAACAGAGGGAGCATCCTGAGGAGACCATACCAGAACATGTGGAACCAGCCCCAGTCAAGGCCGTAGAGCGTGGAGGTCTGGAGACCTACGTTGTACATGCCGAAAAGGGCTGCGGGGACCAGGGCGATGACCACCATGATCATCACGCGCTTAAGGTCTATGCCGTCCCTCACGTGGGCGCCTTTGAATGTTACGGTGCCGGGAACGCGGAGGAAGGTGTCAAAAGCGTCGATGGAAGAGTGAAGCCAGTACAGCTTGCCGCCTTTTTCAAAAAGGCCAGGTTTATTCTGATCTGCCATAGCTTATGCCATTTCTTTGATCATGAGGTCAATACCCTTTTGGATAATGGCCTGGATCTCGTTCTTGGAAGGGTCTACGTAGTCGCACAGCGCTAAGTCTTCCGGAAGGACCTCGTAGATGCCAAACTGCTCCATCTTCTCAATGTCTCCTGCAAGGCAGGCCTTGATGAGGTAGATGGGGAAGATGTCCATGGGGGTGACATCCTCGAAGCATTTGGTTTCCACAAAGGCGCGGGGACCGCCGTGGAGGTTGGTGTCCATGTCGTACTTCTTGCCGGGGGTGAGCCAGGAGAAGTAGCACCAGGATGATGAGTGTACCTTGGGACGGAAGGGCTTTGCCCAGCCGAACCATTCACGTTCATAGCCTTCATGAAGGAGGGTGAGCTGATTCTGGAAGAAGCCAAGGTAACCGTCTTTACCAAGGAGTTCACCGGTAAGGGCGTCTCCGCCGATAACGCGGACATCGGGCATGACGTGGGTGATTTCACTCACGGGAGTGCCGGGGAGGCACTGCACATATGCATTTCGGGTTGCGGCAGGGCCGGTAACCGCCACCTTGCGGGTGAGGTCCAGTTTGCCGGTGCCAATGAGGCGGCCGATAGCGGCAAGGTGCAGGAGGGATACCGTCCACACGGTCTCACCCTTCATTATGGGGGAGATGTGGCTGATCTGGACACCTACGTTACCTGCAGGATGGGGGCCGCTCACCTCATGGAGGGTTACGTTCTCCAGCTTGTGGAAAGGCGTGGAGGCCGAATTCTCCCTGCGGATTGAAACGTGCACGGGAGCAATCTTACCCAGGGCGTCTACGCCGGCTTGGATATCGGCCAGGGCATCTCCCAGGACAAAGTCCTCATTGGGGGCAAGGGGAGCTGTGCTGAATGATGATACGAAAATTGCCTTTGGTGTAACGGCAGGATCTGCCATCACGCCGTAGGGGCGCTGGATGAGGGATCCCCACAGGCCGCTCTTGAGGAGAAGGGCGCGGACATCTGCGTCCGTAGCGGGAGCCTTGGCACCGAAGTCCACGGCTTCCTGTTTCTCAGAGGCCTTCACCAGAACTGCAAGCAATTTTCTCTTTTCACCCCTTACGATCTGCTGCACGGTGCCGCTTACGGGCGAAGTGAGCAGGATCTCGGGGTTTTGTTTGTGAGCCATAACGGGGGAACCGGCAAGCACCGCATCACCTTCCTTCACAAGAAGCCTTGGGAGGAATCCGTTGAAATCGGTAGGTTTTACGGCAACTACGTCAGGGGTAACCCGCCTTATGACTTCCGGGGCTGCCGTACCACTGAGAGGTACGTTCAGACCCTTTTTCAAAGCGAGATTGTTTGACATTATTGTTAAGGTTTTGTGCATTTACAAAAATACTGTGCGAAGTTACGAAAAAATTGCTAATTTCGCGTAATAAAATTGGGCTGTATGAGCGAGATTTTGAAGGATTTGAACGATGAGCAGAAAAGGGCTGTAGAGTGTGTCAGCGGGCCGATGCTCATCGTGGCGGGAGCGGGATCTGGAAAAACCAGGGTTTTAACTTCCCGGATTGCATATCTGATTGAGAATGGGGTGCCTCCTGAGCGCATCCTGGCCCTTACTTTTACCAAGAAGGCCGCCGGTGAGATGAAAGACAGGATAGGCCTTATGGTAGGTGAAAGGAAAGCCCGCCGAATCTGGATGGGAACCTTCCACTCCGTGTTCATCCGCTTCCTCAGGGATTACGCCTCAGTGATAGAATTTCCTCCTACCTTCACAATCTATGATCAGACAGATTCCGCGAGTGCAGTGAAAACCTGCATCAAGAACCTCAATCTGGATGACAAACTCTACAAGCCCAAGGAGGTCCTCTCACGCATCTCCAAGGCCAAGAATGACCTTATCACGCCCACTCCGTACTCCAACGGCGCCGGCGGCTACAGGGAATCTGACAACCACCAGAAAAAGCCGGAGATCTACCGCATCTATTCCGCCTACTGCGCGCTTTGCAAGCAGTCAGGCGTTATGGACTTCGATGATATCCTCCTCTACATGAATATCCTCCTCAAGAAGTCTCCGGAGGCACTTGCCGATATATCGTCCCGCTTTGACCACATCCTTGTGGATGAGTACCAGGACACAAATATGGCCCAGTACCTCATCCTTCTCAAGTTGGCGGCACGGCACCGGAACATCTGCGTGGTGGGTGACGATTCCCAGTCCATCTATGGCTTCCGCGGCGCCCAGATCCAGAACATCCTCAATTTCCAGAGGGATTTCCCGGGGGCAAAGCTCTTCCGTCTGGAGCGTAACTACCGTTCCACCCAGAATATAGTAAATGCCGCCAACACCCTCATCGCCCGTAATGAGGGCCGAATCCCCAAGGAATGCGTTTCTATGGGGGAGAAGGGAGAGCCCATCCATCTTGTGAGAACCTTCACTGAGCAGGAAGAAGCCGCACAAACGGCATCTTCCATCCTTCAGCGCATCCGTATGGACAGCGCGGAGTACCAGGACTTTGCCATACTCTACCGTACAAATTCCCAGTCCAGGGCACTTGAGGAGCAGCTTCGCCGCCGCAACATCCCATACATGATCTACTCCGGCAACTCTTTCTTTGAAAGGGCGGAGGTAAAGGATATGATGGCATATTTCAAGTTGGCTGTAAATCCTAATGATGATGAGTCCTTCAAGAGGATAGTGAATAAGCCCGCAAGGGGTATCGGCAATACTTCCCTGAATGCCCTTATAGACGAGGCCCGTGTGGCGGGAGTGTCTCTTTTCCAGGCGGCATCGGCCACGTCAAATCCCAAGTTCGGGGCATTCTGCGCCATAATCCTGAGGGCCCGGGAAAGGCTCCAGGATGCATATGATGCGGCAATGTCACTTGCTCAGGAAAGCGGACTGTATCTATTCTACAAGGCCGATACTTCCGTCGAGGGCCAGTCCCGCTTTGCGAATCTGGAGGAACTTCTCAACAGCGTGAAACTCTTTATGGAGGACGCCGAGGAAGAAGCCGTGGATGAGGCGCCTCGCGTGGACCTCGCAAGCTACCTTGAGAATGTGTCGCTGCTCTCAAATGTGGATGTGTCGGATGAAGAATCGGCCAATAAAGTGGCCCTCATGACGGTGCATACCGCAAAGGGTCTGGAGTTCCCTTACGTATACGTGACGGGGATGGAGGAGAATCTGTTCCCTTCCGGCGGCTGGCTCCTTACGCCCCAGGACCTTGAGGAGGAAAGGAGGCTTTTCTATGTGGCCATTACCCGCGCCAAACGGGTTGTGACCGTGTCTTTTGCGCAAACGCGTATGCGTAACGGAAAGCACGAGAGCAATTCTCCCAGCCGTTTCCTTCGTGAGATAGCGCCCCAGTATCTGGATCATCCGCTCACGCGTGAAGACATGGAGGCGGGGCGCCGTGACGACGACGATGACTTCGGCTCCGTGGGATTCTCCTGGCGCCGCGGCTCCTTCGGGGAGCGCCGTCCGGTTACCGTGTACGGCTCACGTACTGCCGCAAAGCCTTCCGTCATTTCCCCCCCAAGACCTTCCACCACACCATCGGCCCGTCCTTCCGCTACGCCTTTGGCCCGTCCTACCGTCACGCCCGGCCAGGACCGGGCGTCCATGGTGAAGCCGCCGGTCATAGACGCCAACTTTGTCCCGGACCCCATGACCTCCTTCAAGGCAGGGGACAGCATAGAGCACAACCGTTTTGGAAAAGGGAAAATCCTGGAGATTCTGGGCCAGGTTCCGGATCTCAAAGCACGCGTCCATTTCGATCAGTATGGAGATAAACTGCTGATACTCAAATTCGCAAAGATGAGACATTGCTAAATAGGAGTAAAAAGTCCTTATGTGATAATCTGCATTTTCCTCAAGGAATCTGCAGATTTTTTTTGAAAAATATGCGAAAAACTATTGCATATGTGTTTGCAATGTGCTATTTTTGCAACGAAGTTTTTCATAGTTTAAGTTTAGGTTAAGTAACCGGCCCGTCGCAGTGAGTGCAACGGGCCGGTGAATTTTTGTGCTATTTAGGATTGAAAAGTCCTATCCGCAATAGAAATATTGCTCTACAAGCTGCTTCATTAGTCCTGGATTCTTACGCGCCTGGGAGTGGAGTGAAGAGTCTCCGAGGGCTCTTAGGCTCTTCAGGATGCCGTCAATCATCCTGGGACGGAAGACATCGGCCTGCTGATAGACATCCCTTACTTTCTCAAGACTGTCCGCAGATTCCCAGCAGCAGGTGGGAAGCTGGGCAAGGGTTGCAAGCTTTGCCGCGTTCTCAGATTTATGGATATCCATATCCACATAAGTGTCCCTGGCAATCTTCAAGGCCTTCTCTGCGGGCATCTCAAGGCCGATACGGGCGGCTACGCAGAGACCTGCCATAAGCTGGTAGATATCGGCGCTGCAGTCCGGGGAGCGCATCTCGAAGGTCTGCTTTGCGGTGGTGTCCAGCGCGGCGGGAGTCTCCACGGGATTTGCCTTGGAGCACATGTCCTTTCCGGAGCTCCAGCCAAGGGGTACGCGGACTAGGGCGCTGCGGTTGCAGTCTCCCCAGCATACGTTTGTGGGGGCCTCCTGGTGGGGAACCAGACGGAAGTATGAAGTGGGATTCTTGTTGCCGAAGGCGGTGATGGACGGAGCCATGGTCATAAGGCCTGCAATTGCGCGAAGGGCTTCCTCGGAGAGTTTTCCGTCTTTGCCAAGGGTGACGTTTTTGCCGTCCTTCATAAGGCGCATATGGATGTGCATTCCGCTTCCGGCCTTGCCAACGGTGATCTTGGGGGCGAAGCTCACATCCAGACCGTAACGGTATGCGAGGTTACGGATAACCCATTTTGCAAGGAGAAGCTGGTCTGCGGCGGTGTCAAGGGGGCAGGGGAGGAATTCAATCTCGTTCTGCTCGTAGACCTTGCCCTCAAGGGTGAAGTTTCCAACCTCACTGTGGCCGTATTTTATCTGGCCGCCGGTTTTGGCAACGTGGTCCATGCATTCACGGCGGAAGTCGTTCAGTTTGGCAAAGGGCTCGGACTCATGGTAACCTTTCTGGTCGGTTGCGGGGAAAAGTTTGTCTTCATCCGTAATCACGTAGTATTCCAGTTCTCCCATGGCCTCGAACTGCATCCCGGTAGATGCCTCGAAGGCTTTTTCGGCCCTCATGAGGGTGGCGTGGGGGCCGCAGTCGAAGGGCTCTCCGCTTTTGTCGTAGAAGTCGCAGAGCATACAGAGCGTAGGAATCTCGTTGAAAGGATCCACAAACGCCGTGCGGTAGCGGGGGATTACGTAAAGGTCACTGTTCCCGGCCTCTATGAATGAAGGGAAAAGGCTGGAGCCGTCCACCCTCTCTCCTTCCGTTAGGATGGTCTCTGCGTATGCCAGGCTGTTGACGGTGAAATTCAGGGTTTTCACCCTGCCGTCCTCGGCGGGATACATGAAGTCAACCATACGGATGCCTTTTTCAGTGATGAATCTGAGTAAGTCGGCCCTGGTGAACTCTGCGGGCCGTTTCTGAAGGTAGGAGACTACCTCGTTAGGGTTAAGTGCTATTAATTTGTCCATTGTGTGATCTTGGGAATACAAAGATACCAAAAAATTGCTAACTTTGTTCACATCATGTAAACTCCTCTATTATGAAAAGAATCCTTGCATTAGCAGCATTGCTGCTCACCTCTGTTTCCCTTTTTGCCGCAAAACCCATGAAGGTTGTAGACGGCAGCCTGGCTGTCCTTAAAGAAAATGCCAAAGCCACTTGGAAGATAGACCTGTCCAAGGCTGTCTTTGAAAAGGACGGAGATTTCAAAACCTGGTGCGGTGCAGATTACAATGATCGCGTCAAAATCATGAACGACACCTTCTTTGCATCGTTCAACAAGTATTCCGAAGGCCTCAAGCTTGTAGATAAGGGCAAAGCTCCCTACAAAGTGGTTCTGAAAGTTAGGGAATTCGAGCGCAAGCTTGGTGGTATGATGGGCAGCGCCTACATCAAAGTATATGGAGACCTTGAGGTAATCAATGTCGCAACCGGCAAAGTGGAGCTCAAGGTGGAACTGGACGGCCAGGGCGGCGCCCCGGACTTCGTAGAAACGGAGCGCTTCGGCAAAACCATGGACTGGCTCTGCATGGGACTCTTCAAACTGAAGAAGTAGCCTTATCGTCTGCCCTTACTTTGTGGTCAAGGTTACTTTGAGGCTGTTTTTGTCGTTGGAATTGAAACTGCGCAATTCATCTTTGTGCCAGTAATCACTAACCGAGCTTCCCAGATCATCATGACATTTATAATAGTGACTGCCATTTATAGTCATTCCTAGCGGGACATCTTCTCCTTTAAGGGAGAATTCATAGGTTTTGTTTCCATCGCTCCTTTTGGTGAATGGAATATCCACGCCGCTGAAATTCATGAGATCGATTACGTCCCAATAATCACCGTCGCTGCCCGCATAATTGGGTGTTTCCTTGCGGTTTTTCTTACACTCAGCAGAGTGGATGATATAAGTTTCTGGGTTGGCGGGATTGCCAGCCGTGAAGGTAATGGTCATTTGCAACACGTCATGGCCTTTCCAGGGACCGTCTTCATAACTGAAATCATCATCCGATTCTTGATAAGCCGTAATGACGTAGACTCCGGAATCCTGCCTCATACTTACAGTCCCGGAAACTGAGACTCCTCCGCTGTAAGAGTCGTTATTGATAGATCCGGATTCGCCATTGGAATCGGACCATGAAGAGGTGGCATCTTGAAACCAGAAACTGGCCGATGCTCTTGCAAAACTTCCGACGCCTGTCCCTGCGGCCTGGACTATCCGTACCGGGAACTTGACTTTCTGATCCTCGGTGGGATTCTCCTCGTTGGTTAGGTAGCAGATGACCTCTCCTTCTCGTTGTGCCCCAGTGTTTGGCTGGACGGTGATACCTATACTGCCGCCTCCCTCCAGGTTGGCCTTGATCCAGTTCTTGTATTCGTTGCTGACGAAATAACCGTATTTTGTAAATGTGTTGGATGTCAGCTTGACGGTCTGCTTTCCACCCTCCGAACCATATTCCAGACGGTCGGCGGAAATACTGCCGTAGTTCTCCGGCTCCTCATACTGCCGGACCACCACCTTGCATGTGGCGAGCGGCCTGCCCCAGAAGCCTTGTTCATTATAGCCCTGCAGTTCCAGCGTGGCGGACCGTTCCGAACCGGTATTGTTGATTTCCGCCTGGACGGTGAGCCGGATGGATTCGCCGAATACATCTATGTGGGCGTTCAGCCAGGCCGGCTTGCCGATATAGTTGATTTTGACATAGCGGCAGTTGGTGAGTATGCCGGAGTATTCCTCCGTCTCATCGAAGCGCAACAGGATGGGGTTGTAATTGGCGCTGATGTACGGGTTCTGCGGGAACTTGAGAAGGATGGTGTTGAAGCCCATCTTGGCCACCACTTTCTTGGTGAGCCGCTGGCCGTTGCTCTTGGTCACTGTGAGCGTCTTGCTGCCGGGCGTGGTGGCCACCGTCAGGCGACCGTGGACATCAGGCCGGCCCATGGAGACGGTGCCGGTGGCGTCATCCGTTATGATGATGAGCTTGGCCTCTTCACCAAAGTCCGCATAGATGTCAAGGATGGCCAGGTCCCCCTCTTTTGCATCGGCCCCAACCTGTTCCTGCTCCTCTCCGCTTTCCGCCTCGTCGGCGCTGGATTCCGTACACATCTCCGAGAACTTGTCGACCATATTCTCAGCAATCTGGTTAAGGATGTCTTCTCCAAAGTTCATGTCGTCTCCGCCAAGCGCATCTTTAACGGCTTCCTTGACATCGCCCATAATACTGTTGACCAGGTACTTGTTCATACCTTGCCAGTCAGGTTTCCCCTCCAGTACCTTGGCCGCAAGCCGGAGCGCTTCCAGCTTGGTCTGGATTGTCTCTCCCAGTTCAATGATTTTGGCCCCGTAGCCGCCGGCCAGGTTGTCGATACCTGTAAGATAGAGCTCTCCAAGGCTCACGGCCACCTTGCCGCTCACCCGGTACGCCGACTCCAGGTACTGGGCATTGCCCGTAAAAGCCGTTACTGCATAGTCTCCTACCCGGTTGCCCGTCTGGCTTGAATAGCGAATACCTCCGTCCCGCCAGATATGGGCGATGTTGACGGCGTAGGCATCAAGTTCCCCGTTGTTGAGTTTCTTGAAGAAATCGCGGGCGTCAGATGCTCCGATCTTTTTGGCATACGTGGGTTCCATTTCCACATAAAAGTCGTAAAGCTGCTGCTGAGCGGCCTGGTCATAACCGCTCCGCATGTGCATAAGGTTGTCTTGAATCTCTTCCCGGACCTTCTGACCTTCTGTCATGCCGGCGGTGAAAATGGACTTCAGATTGCCCACCATGTTGCCTTTTGTGGTGGGAGTCATGAGGTTGGACATTCCCAGGCGTTCCAGAGCGCCCTGGTAGGCATCTGCATCGGCCATGAGGCGGGTAAAGCAATGGACGGTGGGATCAGGGTCGCTTCTGTCCCCGGAGCCGCAGAACAACCTGTCTCCCTCGAAGTTGTTGCTGAGCATCTTGACGAACTGCCACTGCATGAACTCCATCTTGACGCCGAGGTCCAGGAGAAGGTCCAGGTCTGAATCCTGGATATCACTGTCCGTTACCCAGTTGTCTTCTCCGTAACCGGGTACTTGTATAAAACCTGTATCCTGATTCCCGTTATAGTTGTTCCCTCCTTTGAAACAGCCGCCCAGGCAGAGGCAGGTGGCCAGGATGGCTATCCATTTACCGGTGTTATGCTTATTATCCATGGCTATGCAAACGATTTGCCCATTATAACTTGCTGATGTTGACAAAGATAAACAAAAAATTGCTAACTTTGTCAAAACACTATTACCTATACTATGCGAATCCTTCTCAAAAACGCAAAAATCTATGACGGGGCAGCAAATGCCCCTTTCACCGGAGATATCCTGGTAGAAGATGAGCGTATCGCCGCCGTCGCCCCTTTAATTGAAGAAAAGGCCGATAAGGTCATTGACCTTGGGGGCCTGAGCGTCTCCTCGGGCTTCTTTGACGCCCATTCCCACAACGACTGGTTCTGCATCAAAAAAGAGCCCCTCAAGTACTTTGAGCCCTTTATCCGCCAGGGAATCACGTCCTTTATAACCGGCAACTGCGGTCTGTCGGCCGTGGGCTTTGAGAATGACACCCCATATATTGACAAGATAGGAGGCGGCCTCTTCCATTATGACTCCACAACCAAAGACGTATATCCCAGCGTCAAATCATTCCTGGAAGGCATAGACGGCAAGAATCCCTGCAACATTGCAGTGCTGGTGGGCCATTGCACGGCCCGCACAAGCGTTGCCGGCTGGGAAAGCCGTGAGCTAAACCCTCAAGAGAAAGAACGTATGCTCGGCATCATGGAACAGGGGCTCAAGGAGGGCGCCTGCGGCCTTTCACTGGGCATGATGTACGAGCCCGGCAGGTACACCAGCGTTGCAGAAACCAAGGAAGTTGCAATGTTGGCAGAAAAGTACAACCGCCCGCTCACCGTCCACGCCAGGGCCCTGTCGGCCATAACGATGGATTATCCCATGTTTGGCAGGGCGCACAACCTGCGCGCACTTGATGAGCTGGTAGAAATCTCTAAGGGCACTCACCTCAAGCTGCAGTATTCCCACGCCATTTTTGTGGGCACAAGCACATTCAAAACCAAGGATGAGCTTCACGGCATTCTGGACAATCTCCGCAAGGAAGGTGTAGATGCGTGGTTCGACATCTATAATGAAACCCTTGGCGTTTCCGTAATGACAGTGTTCCTGCCAAGCTGGTTCCAGGAGCTGTCTCCTGAAGAGCGCCGCAAGCCCAAGAACAGGATTCGCCTTGCAACCGTATGCAACAACATCATCCTCAAGATGCTGGGCTTTGGCTGGAAGGACATCCAGATAGCATATCTGGGCCCCGGACTGGAGCAGTACGAGGGCAAGACCATTGCCCAGATAGCCAGGGAATGGGGCAAGTCCTGCTTCTACACATACTTGGAGCTGGCAGAGATGTCGGGTTTCAAGGGCCGTGCAAATATGGGCCCCTACTCCACTCCTGAGATCATTGAGTGGCAGTCCAAGATGGATAATGTCCTTTATATGACAGATGCCTGGGTGGAGGAAAACGGTATCCAGAACCCCGCCATCTACGACTGCTTCCCCAAGTTCATCCATTTCTCCCTGCTTGGAAAGGGGGATACCATGCCCAATACCATCCGCAAGATGACCGGCGCCGTAGCAGACCGCTTCAGTATCCCCGACCGCGGCTACGTAAAGCCCGGCTATTATGCAGACCTTACAGTCTTTGACGAAGCCGAAATGGCCTCTGCCACTCCTGACCAGGAGCGTTCCTTCGGTATCAAGCGCGTCTTTATCAACGGTAAGGAAGTCCTGGCAGACGGTGTCCTTGACACCGAGTCCCTCAAAACCTCCGGTCACGCCCTGAGAAATTAGGCGCTTTTATTTAGTAGACAAACACTCCGAATCTCGAACCTCCGTTTCCTGGAAGGACTGCTGGAGGTCCAGCGGTTCATTGATGCTTTACACCGGTAAATCCGTATTTAACGCAACAGGTAATACCCCAATGCAACGAGGGCAATACCTGCAATCACGCTGATGGCCACATACCCGGCAAATCCCCAAACACTGCCGGTCTGCAGCATTACCAGCGCCTCCTTTGAAAACGTAGAGAAAGTTGTAAAACCGCCACAGAGACCAACGGTAAGGAATAACGCCCAGTTGCTACCCTCGGCGCCGTTCTTGCTAAATACGCCCCATAGGATGCCTATTAGAAAGCAGCCCACAAGGTTTACCGTCAGTGTCACCCACGGGAATCCCTTGCTGATGCCTTTCATTGCCAACGATACCAGATACCGGCCTGCTCCGCCCAGGAAACTGCCAGCCCCTACTGCCAATATGGTTTTGATAAGTTCCATCATCTAATCTCCTATTCTGATTACGCTTCTGTCTTCTTCCTGCTGCTTCTGCCCGCCCTTGGCCGGTTTGAAGGAATGGAAGTTCCAGGTGATGCCCAGCCAGAACATCCGGCTGCGGTTCTTGCTGTTGTTCACCAGCGTGAACACCGGGTTATCGGAATGCACATCCCAGCGGCGGGTGTTGAACACGTCGGTGATCAAGGCCGATACGGTAAGGCTGTTCTTTAGGAAATACTGTTTCACTCCGATATTGCCGTAATGGATGGTGCGTGTTGTGAATTGCGGGAAATACTGCGGCGTGGTAACGAAGTACTGTGCCTGGATCTCCGTGCTGCTGAAAGGACGGATAGTAAGGCCGATGTTGCTGTTGTTGGTCCATCCCTGATTCCGGATGTCAGCACCCTTGAAAGAGCCGCGGGAAGCTGTGTGGAAGGTATTGCTGGCCAGATCCACCGTCAGCCACCGGATGGGCGAATACCGGATATCATGGTCGATGCCGGTCTTTACGTCGGAATCGGCATTGATGTAAGTCGTGACCAGGATATCGTTGTCCAGATAGGCCACCTGGTTAATGTAGCCCGTGATATAGGTCACATAGGCGTTGCCGTTAACCGTCAGGTACTTGCCGGTATAGGAATACCCTGCATCCAGTTTATTGGCCTTCTCCGGCTGCAACTGCATATTGCCCGTTTCGTAAGTCTGCATGTCAATCAGGTTGATGTACGGGTTCAACTGAGGATACGTCGGCCTAGAAATACGCCTTGTGAGTGCTGCATTCAACGACCATCGAGGGGCCACGCGCCAGTTCAGTGACACGCTGGGTGACAGGAACCAGCAGTCGCTACTCGTGTCCAGGCCAGAACCATTGCTGTGCAGAGTAACATAACTGTATTCGAAGCGGACACCGGCCTTATAGGATAGCACATCCGTAAACTTTCCGGAATACATTGCATACGCAGCCGGGATGTACTCCCGGTGTGTCAGGTCGTTGCTGAGTGGAATAGACAGCACCCATTCCTGCGTAGCGTCGTCCCATTCATACATCTTGTGGTCGATGTTGTTCTGCCGATATGTCATCTTTGCGCCAGTTTCGAACTTCCCCTTGCCCCACATAGTCAGATAATCGGCCTGCAGGGCGGCAATGAAGGGATGCCCGCCGGAATGGGATTTCTGCACCATCTTTCCGCCTTCGTAGTAGTAGGAAGGCCGATGTCCGGTGATGCTGGAGACGGAAGCGTTTACGCTCAATTCCTTCTTGCCGGGATCGAAGAGATGCTTATAGCCCAGGCCTCCTTCAAAGTTCTCGCGGTTGAAGGTGATGTCCGTCTGGCGCTTGCCGTTGAAGTCCTGAAAATTGTTCATCCGGGGCAGCGCCACCTTGAAATCGGCCGTGAGGATGTCTTTGGGCGTGGCCTTAAACTGGAAATTTAGGCCGATATTTTGGCCGCTGGTCCGTTTGATAGCGTTGATCAGCTGGTCCACTTGGGTACCCGTTGCCAAAATCTGCCGATGCAGCTCGCTCTCAATCAGATCCTTCTCATACTTGCCGTTATAGTTGAAGCGCAAGCCCCATCGGCCCTTGTTGTAGTTCAGCGCCACATTCCCGTTTACGAAACCGTTGAAACCGTAGTTGAACGCAGCCATTGCGCTGAACAGATTGGCCGACTGTTTCTTGGAAATGATGTTGACAATACCGCCGGTGCCCTCGGAATCATACTTCACATCCGGACTGGTCACAATCTCAATGCTTTGCACATTGGCCGCCGGGATGCTCTCCAGCCCGCCCAGCGTAGTGGGAATCCCATCAACAAGGATGAGTACATTTCTGTTGCCCCGGATGGAAATGCCTCCGTTGCCATCAACATTCACGGCCGATGCTCCGCGGATTACCTCCAGAACAGATCCCGTTGCTGCAGCCGCGCTGGACGACGTATTGATGCGTGTTTTCTCCACACTCACGCTCTTTGGCGTCTCTCCGGCAACGACCACCGACTCCAGCAATACTGTCGGATCAGGAGTCAAGATAATAGCGCCCAGATCCTTCATACCCTTGCCGGGGAGATCTATTTCACGCTTCAGGTCCTTATAGCCAATAGAACTGATTTTCAGTAGATAGTTGCCCGTGAACTGCCCATTAAGAAGGAATGCGCCATCTTCGCCAGTCATAGCTCCTGCAACCATCTTATTGCCCGATTCCAGCATCACGGCCGCATACATCACCGGCGTTCCATCGGCCTCCACCACCCGTCCCTTCACCCCGTTCTGGGCGAAGGACAACAGCGTGTTGGCCAGAAGAGCCATCAATATGAGAAGCCTGCGCATGCGGATATCCTATTTAACGAAGACAAAGATAATCATTCTGCCAGAATAGTGACAATTTGGAGGCCGGTAGGCCGACCGAGCCTGCAGGCGAGCGGCGTCTTTTGACGCCGAGGAGGTTGACTCAAAAGTGAGTTGACCTCGTAGTAGACTACGGTGAAAAATTATCGAGCCTCCGCTTCCTGGAAGGGCTGCTGGAGATCCAGAGATTGACAGATAATTTCGAAAAATGCTATAAACATTTTGTTATTAACATTTTGTTAATTAATTTTGCGAAAAAATACGGCTATGCTTGAGAACCCCTTCATTCTAGAGCCTTATAGATCAAAGGCATTTTTCTGCGACAGAGAGAAAGAAACGGAAGAAATCATCCGCAATATCACCAATGGGCGGAATACCACGCTCATCTCACCCCGAAGACTGGGAAAGACTGGTCTTATTTTTCGGGTGTTTGACGAGATGAAGGCGAGAAAACTGCCCTTTGAAACCATTTATGTGGACATAAGTGACACATTGTCCATCGAAGAGTTCATCAAGGCAATCTCAGATGCCGTCGTCAATAAACTCGGAAAGCAGCAGAAAATCACGGCATTTTTCAAGACACTGAAAAGTGTCCGC
>JAFZOU010000013.1 GCA_017550525.1 Bacteroidales bacterium | reverse complement strand
TGTAATGCTTCTCCTGCCACAGGGCCTTTGCCTGGAAATAGGCGTCACGCCCATACCAGAACGCGCCCAGCGCTCCAATAATGAATGCCAGTATGCTGTGCCTTGTAAGTATCCAGACGGCAAGGGCCACAAAGATTATGTCCTTTGCAAGCCTTAACCACCTGTTGTTATATCCAATATTCATCATAACCCACAAAGATACAAAAATCCTGCGAGAATCCATGCCGATGACATATTGTCATATATTTGCCGTTCACTGCATTCTTCAATTGTGGCACGGGACCGGCTCGCGCAACAAAAACGTCGGTTTTTGTTCCCCCAGCTGGCCTCTAGACCAGCCCGCGATACAAAAAAGGCCATTTTTGTGTCCCCAGCTGGCCAAATGTAAAAACCGGGGTGGCAAATCCCAAAAACCAGGTGGCCAAAAGCAAAAAAAGGGTGACCAAAGCGGTCACCCTAAAAGATTCAGAACGGAAGGTCTTCTTCCGGGCTGTCCCCCGGCATGTCGTCCAGGGTTGGAGCCGGGGCCTCATCAAACGCCGGGGCCGGAGCCGGAGCGGCGTTAACCTGCGGTGCTGCAGGTGCAGCAGCGGGTGCTGCCGTGGGCTGGCCGGCCGGAGCGATGCGCCAGATCTGGAGGTCATTGTACCAGCGGCCGTTGTATTCACGGCTTCTGATGTTGAAGGAGATCTTTATACGGTCTCCAATCTGATACTTGTCCAGTTCTGCCACCTTGTCCTGACCAAATGCATTGAAACATGCCTGTGCGGTGTAATTGCCGTCCGGGAATTCCAGGATGAACTCCTGTTTTGCCCAGGCGCCGCGTGCCGATGTTCCCTGCTGCGAAGCCAGTTTGTGCCTCAGCGTTCCTTCCAGTTCGAGTGCCATAGCTTATTTCTTCTTGGCGGGTTCTGCGGGAGCCTCAACGTAGGGGTGAACCTCAAGGAGGTCTACGTCAAAGATAAGGGTGGAGTTGGGGCCGATGTTACGGGGACCACGCTCACCGTAAGCAAGGTTTGCAGGGATCACGAGGGTGATCTTACCACCTTCACCAACCAGCTTCATGCCCTCGGTCCAGCCGCGGATGACGCGGTTGAGAGAGAACTCGATGCCTTCGTTGGCGTCAAACTCCTTACCGTCAATGAGGGTGCCGCGATAGTTCACCTTCACGGTGTCACGGTCAGAAACGGCCTTAACCTCAGAGCCGCTGTCCTGGATAAGGTAAACGATACCGGAAGCGGTGGAGTCTGCGCTGTTCTTTACGTAGAAATCCTTGCGGAATGCATCTCCCTTCTCCTTGTTCAGGGCGCCTTCGTAAGCGGTGCGCTTGCGGAGGAACTCATTGAGGAACATGTTCATGGTTGAAGGATCAATCTTGAACTGCTTTACGAATACGGAGTCCATGGGCTCACCCTCTTTTGCCTTCAGAGCGTCATTCATACCCTTTTTCACCTGAGCCATGTTGAGCTCACCGAAACCGTTCTGGGTCATGACAAGACCGAAGTTTACGCCAAGGAGGTAAGAAGCGGTGTCAATCTGGCCCTTGTTAGGGAGAAGGTCACGAACTTCCTTTGAGCCCTCCACCTTAGGAGAACCGCAGGCCATCAGCATAGCGGCTGCGCCGGCGATGGCAAGAATCTTAGAAATCTTCATTTTATCAATTGTTTTTAAGTAAAAAATCAAAAACAGTGAGCTTTCAAGCGCTCAATCTGCAAATATACAAAACTTTTGGAACAATTCATAGATAATTGTGACGAGCGGTAAAAATAGGCGCTGAACAGCAAAAATATTTGTTTTTTATATTTTTTGTGGCTAAATTTATGCAACCACATTGACAAGGCAAATGCCAATAGATCCCAATATTCTTCACTCAAAGCTGAAGACTTTCTTCGGCTGGGATGCCTTCAAGGGTGATCAACAGGATATCATTACCCATCTGATTGAAGGCGGGAACGCTTTTGTGCTCATGCCCACCGGCGGCGGCAAGTCCCTTTGCTACCAGATGCCGGCCCTGGTGATGGAAGGCACCGCCATCGTAATATCCCCACTTATCGCCCTGATGAAGAATCAGGTAGATGCCATCCGCGGATTTGAATCCTCAGAGGAAGGCATTGCGCATTTCCTTAATTCTTCCCTTAGCCGGGTAGAGATAGCCCAGGTGCAGGAAGACCTCCTGAGGGGCGTTACAAAGCTCCTTTACGTTGCTCCGGAATCCCTTACCAAGGAAGAGAACATCGCCCTTCTCAAAAGCATCAAGATATCTTTCTATGCCGTAGATGAAGCCCACTGCATATCGGAGTGGGGCCATGATTTCCGTCCGGAATACCGTAAGATACGCTCCATCATAGACATTATACAGCCCGCCCCGGTGATTGCCCTCACCGCAACGGCAACGCCCAAGGTCCAGTCCGATATCCTCAAGAATCTCCGCATCCAGGATGCCACCATATTCAAGAGCTCTTTCAATCGGCCCAACCTATATTATGAGGTGAGGGATAAGGTTGAACCTGAAAAGGACATCATCCGTTTCATCCGCCAGAATCCCGGCAAGAGCGGCATCATCTACTGCCTCAGCCGCAAGAAGGTGGAGGAACTGGCCCAGCTTCTTGCCATTAACGGCATCAGGGCCCTCCCGTACCATGCCGGCCTTGACGCAAAGACAAGGGCCGATAACCAGGATAAGTTCCTGATGGAGGAGATAGACGTGATTGTTGCCACCATCGCCTTTG
>JAFZOU010000136.1 GCA_017550525.1 Bacteroidales bacterium | reverse complement strand
GGCCAGATCATCCTGAAGCGCGAGAAAGAGCGCGAGGCCTATTACAACTACCTGACCTTCGGCAACTGGGGGGTCGCAGGCAACTACGACCTCTGCATCGACACGTCCCTGCTGGGATTCGAAGGCACCGCTGACCTGATCATCGATTACGCCCGGAGGAGGGGCTGTCTCCCTGACGATGAAGCCTAGAAGACGCCTCCTGCCGGTTCTCGCCGCCCTCCTGGTCGCTGCCTGCGCGCTGATTGCCGCAGGGCAGCTGCGGGAGCACACGGACAGCCGCGTCCCCGTGGACCTCAACGCCACGCTGACCAACGAACTGTCCGACACCAGCGTCCTTCGCGGCCTGGACCAGCAGATCCGTCAGTACATGCAGGAATGGGGGCTCCGGGGCGCCTCGCTCTGCATCATGCGGCACGATTCCCTGCTCTACGCGAAGGGCTACGGCGTCCGCGACAAGGATACGCCCATGACCCCCGGCACCATAATGAGGCTGGCCTCCGTCTCAAAGCTTCTTACTGCAATTGGAGTGATGCGGCTGCAGGAGCAGGGGAAACTGTATCTGGACACCCCTGTATTTGGCCCTTACGGCATTCTGAAAGAGTTTGACAGCAGTATCAGGGACGACAATTATTATCTTATGACCGTTGAACATCTCCTGAGGCATCAGGGCGGTTTCCATTACCGTGGGGCCGATGTAATGTTCACCGGATATCACCCTGACAGGGATGAATTTGTGCGGTCAGAACTCCGCAGGCCCCTGGCATTCACGCCAGGATCGTGGCAGCAGTACTCCAACTTTGGCTATTTCCTACTCTCACTTGTCATAGAAAAGGCTTCCGGAATGCCGTATGAAGAGTTCATGCAGAAGGAAGTCTTTGAGCCATGCGGCTGCCGCGGCTTCCGTATTGCGGGGAATTACCTCAAGGACAGGCACCCCGGTGAGTCCATGTATTTCATGCAGCCGGATTCAGAACCAGTCACCTCCTTTGACGGCAAGTACGCCGGCGTTGAGAAATGCTACGGCGGCAATGACGTCACTTCCCTTATGGGTGCCGGCGCGTGGGTTGGATCTGCCGTGGAACTTGCCCGCGTGGTGTCCTCCATCAATGGCATCGAAGGCATTGAGGATATCCTAAGTGCCGATTCCATCCAGAAGATGACCACCTGGTACGACGAAAACACCTTCTCCCTCGGCTGGGTGGACACAAAGGATGGCGAGTGGACGCGCACCGGGTCTTTCTCAGGGACATCGGCCATAGTCAAAGTGTTCCCTGACGGGGAAAGCTGGGTGCTCATCTCCAATACATCGGCCTGGAGGGGCTCCAAGTTCAGCCGCAACACTTCCTATCTTGTAAAGAATCTCCGCAGGCGTTTTTCCGACTCTCTTCCGCATAGGGATTTATTCTCTGAATAATTTTTGCTATATTAGCGGAAATAATTCAGATCCTCTATGCTTGACACCCTGCGCGGGCTTTACGTAGCCCATTCATCCAACGGCCCCATCTCTTTACAGGGCAAAATGGCTTGCCGCCACGGACTTATCGCCGGAGCAACCGGCACCGGTAAAACCGTCACCCTCCAGGTTATTGCAGAAACTTTCTGCCAGGCAGGCGTGCCCTGCTTTATGGCCGATATGAAAGGAGATCTCAGCGGCATCTCCCAGGCCGGAAAACTATCCGGCTTCATTGAGAAGAGGCTGCCGGAGTTCGGCATAGAGAATCCCCAGTTCCAGAGCTGCCCCGTGCGCTTCTTCGACGTTTACGGGGAGCAGGGCCACCCCATGCGTTCCACCATCTCCCGTATGGGCCCGGATATGCTTGGCCGCCTCATGGACCTCAATGAAACCCAGACCGGCGTCCTCAATATCGTCTTCAAGATTGCCGATGACAACGGGCTTCTCCTCATAGACCTCAAGGACCTCAGGGCTATGCTAAACTTTGTGGGTCAGAATGCTGCGGAGTACACCACAAAGTACGGAAATGTTACATCGGCCTCAGTGGGCGCCATCCAGAGGGCCCTCCTTGCCCTTGAGAACCAGGGTGCCGATAAATTCTTCGGGGAGCCTGACTTCGATATCTATGACCTCCTTCAGTGCGAAGGTGGAAAGGGCATCATGAATGTGCTTGCCGCAGATAAACTGATGCTCCAGCCCAAGCTCTACTCCACCTTCCTCCTTTGGCTTCTCTCAGAGCTTTACGCCACCCTCCCTGAGGTTGGAGAGATGGATCTTCCCAAGCTCGTGTTCTTCTTTGATGAAGCCCACATGCTGTTTGAAGGCACTTCCAAGGCACTTACGGACAAGATCGAGCAGGTTATCCGCCTCATCCGTTCCAAGGGCGTAGGCATCTACTTCATCACCCAGAGTCCCACTGACATCCCGTCCAATATCCTTGGTCAGCTTGGAAACCGCGTCCAGCACGCTCTCCGCGCATACAGCCCTCAAGACCAGAAGGCCGTGAAGGTAGCAGCGGATACTTTCCGCCCCAACCCCGCCTTCAAGACTTATGACACGCTTCTTGAACTTGGCACCGGTGAGGCTCTTGTGTCCTTCCTGGATGAAAAGGGTACTCCCGCCATTGTGGAGCGCGCAAAGATCCTCTTCCCCCTGAGCCAGATTGGTGCCATCACCCCCGAGCAGCGTACGGAACTTATCAACCGCAGCCGTCTTTATGGCCGATATGACCGTCCCATTGACCGTGAGAGCGCCTATGAGATTATCACTGCAGCCACTGAGGAGGCAGAGCGTCAGAAGGCGGAGATAGAGGCCGCCGCAGAAGCTGAGAAGCAGGCCGCCATCCAGGCCAAGGAAGATGCCCGCGCGGCTAAGGAAGCGGAAAAGGAGGCCAAGGAAAAGGCCAAGAAGGCTAAGAACAGCATTGCCTCCAAGGTGCTCAAGTCCGTTCTCACAGCAGTCACAGGCGTTGCCGCCGCTGCTGCCGCAGATGCCGTTACCTCCAAGGTAACCGGCACCAAGAAGAAGAGCACCACCTCCACCGGCAAGAAGATGGTCTCAAAGGCCACCAAGAGCGCCACTTCCACAATCACCAGGGAACTCACCCGCTCAATCCTGGGGAACCTTATAAAGTAGTTTGCGTTGAACAGATGTTGTTGATTATCAATTGATTACATAAAATCCCCTATGTAAAAACACACAGGGGATTTTGTGTAAATGATTGGTAATAAGCCGGTTGTATTCAACGGGCTATTCGTGGCGGCTGAGCCTTTCCCAGGCCAGTTGTTCCCACTTTGTGCCGGGACGGCCGTAGTTGGCGTAAGGGTAGATGGAAATGCCTCCGCGGGGGGTGAAGAATCCTGTAACTTCAATGTACTTGGGATCCATCAGTTTGATGAGGTCCTTCATGATGGTGTTCACGCAGTCCTCGTGGAAATCACCGTTTGAGCGGAAACTGAAAAGATAGAGCTTGAGGGACTTTGATTCCACCATCTTCACGTCAGGGACATAACTGATGCGGATCTCTGCAAAATCCGGCTGGCCGGTGATGGGACAGAGCGTGGTGAATTCAGGGCAGTTGAAACGCACCCAGTAGTCGTTGTCCTTGTGGACGTTCTCAAAGGCCTCAAGGACCTCAGGGGCGTAGGTCTGGCTGTATCTGGTTTCACGGCCAAGGGCCTGGAGTTCTTCTCTGTTACGTGCCATGGCTTATTCCTCCCCGGCTTCTTTAAGACGTTCTGCGTTTTCTGCAATCTGGAGCTGGTCGATGCACTCCTGGATGTCACCGTCCATGAAGACAGGAAGATTGTACATGCTCCAGCCAATGCGGTGGTCCGTCACACGGCCCTGGGGGTAGTTATAGGTGCGGATCTTGGCGCTGCGGTCACCGGTGCTCACCATGGTCTTGCGCTTTGCGGCAATGCCGTCAAGGTACTTCTGGTGCTCCATGTTGTAAAGACGGGTACGGAGCTCTTCCATGGCCCTGTCAAGGTTCTTGAGCTGGGAGCGCTCCTCCTGGCACTGGACCACGAGGCCGGACGGGATGTGCGTAAGGCGCACGGCGGAATAGGTGGTGTTCACGCCCTGTCCGCCCGGGCCGGATGCGCAGAAGAGGTCCTTGCGGATATCGGCCGGATTGAGTTCCACGTCGAATTCGCCGGCTTCCGGAAACACGGCCACGGAGGCGGCCGATGTCTGGATGCGGCCCTGGGTTTCCGTCTGCGGAACGCGCTGGACGCGGTGCACGCCGGATTCGTATTTCATCACGCCGTACACGCCGTCCTGGCTGGAGGAGAGCTTGAAG
>JAFZOU010000135.1 GCA_017550525.1 Bacteroidales bacterium | reverse complement strand
GTCAAAGTAGCGGGAATAGTTCTCAACGCCGGGGCAGTAGCCCATTTCCTTTATCATCTCTATGTCGTATTCCACCCTCTGTTTCAAGCGTTTGGCCTCAAGGTATTTGCCTATTGACTCAAAGTATTCCACCTGTTTCACAAGGTCGTCCTGAATCTGGCTCACGGCCTTGGCGCCCTTTTCCTTGGAGGTTACGAAGTTCTTGGCGGGGTAGAGGTCTATCTTTTCCATTTCCTCGAAGATGGCGCCCGTGACGGGGTCTATGAGGGCTATCCGGTCCACTTCGTCTCCGAAGAACTCTATGCGGGCGGCGTAATCGGCCCCTCCGAGGAAGATATCTACCGTATCTCCGCGTACGCGGAAGCTGCCGCGCTTGAAATCCGTTTCCGTGCGGTAGTAGAGGGCGTCCACTATCTTATAGAGGAGTCTTGTCATGGACATGCGTTCTCCTTTATGGACGGTGACGGTCTGGTCATGGAAATCGTCGGGGTTGCCTATTCCGTACAGGCATGAGACGGAGCTGATTACAATCACATCCCTTCTTCCGCTCATCAGGGCCGATGCTGCACTGACACGGAGCTCGTCAATTTTGTCGTTGATACTCAGGTCTTTCTCAATGTACGTGTCCGTGACCGGAATATAGGCCTCCGGCTGATAATAATCATAGTAGGAGACAAAATATTCCACGGCATTGTCAGGGAAAAACGCCTTGAATTCACCGTATAGCTGGGCCGCCAGGGTTTTGTTGTGGCTTAAAATCAAAGCCGGTCTCTGGAGCCTCTGGATTACGTTTGCCATAGTGAAAGTCTTGCCGGATCCTGTTACGCCAAGCAGCGTAACGTCCTGCACACCTTGGTTCAGGGCACTGCATAACTGGTCTATTGCTTCCGGCTGGTCCCCGGAAGGAGAGTATGGTGAATTGAGCTTGAATTGCATTCTCTGGACTTTTTACAAAGATACGTAATTCGCAAAAAATTTAAAAAAAAGCCGGAAAAATTTGTTCTATGGAGAAAATTGCTTAAATTTGCAAATGAGAATCCCTAAATGGGTATTGTAAAACGGCAAATTTTATTAACGTTAATACAAAATTATGAAAGGTATCAAAATGATTCTTGGAGCTCTTGCAGCAGCAAGCCTCCTCTTCTCCGTGAACGCTTTCGCTCAGGAGAATGCAAACCGTGATGAGAACGGTAAAGTCGTTCGTGGTGCTTATGAAACCAACAAGGCTTTTGACAACACTTGGATTGGCCTTGGCGCTGGTTGGAATGCAGGTCTTAACCTCCAGAACACTTCCGGTATTCCCTTTGCACAGGGCATTGGCGGTCTCGCAGTAGACGTATCCCTCGGCAAATGGTGGACTCCCTTCATCGGAGGCCGTATCAACTGGCTTGGCCTTGCAAACAACGTTCTTGGTAAAGACGGTGTTCCGCTAAATCCTGCACAGCACTTCATCACTGGTGACCTCCTCTGGAGCCTCACTGACACATTCTGGGGTTACAAAGAGACCCGCGTTTGGAATGTTGCTCCTTACCTCTCCGGCGGTCTTGCAATCACTCCCGTAGCTGCAGCCGAATGGATCTACGGTGGTGGTATCCTCAACCGCTTCTACCTCAGCAACCGCGTAGACCTCCTCCTGGATTTCCGCGCAATGGTAGCTAAGGCTTCATGGTATGGTGTTGAAGTTCAGAAGAAGATCGGACACTTCGAGTTCCCTCTTTCTGCAACTATCGGTGTAGCTATCAAGCTTGGCAAGACCGGTTTCAACCGTCACAGCTCAATCACTCCCGTTGTTATCCCTGTTCCTTTCACCACAGAGCAGTACAATGCCCTTGCAGACAAGGTGGCAGCCCTGGAGAAAGAGAATGCAGAGCTTAAGGACAAGATCGCAGCTCTTGAGGAAGAGGTTGCTCCTCTCCGTGAGCTTGTTGATGGTCAGACCTATCTCTATGAGAACGGTAAGTTCACTGCTGTTGACGTGAAGCCCGGCAGCCCTATCACCCTCTACTTCGACTGCGGTAGCGCAAAGCTTTCAGAGCGTGAAAAAGCTCACTTCGAGTACTTCACCAACACTGTCGTAGACGGTGACACCAAGCTTAAGGTAGACGGTTATGCAGACAAGCAGACTGGTACTGCAAAACGCAACCAGCAGCTTTCAGAGCAGCGTGTTAAGTACGTCGTTGATCTCCTCACCAAGGCTGGTGCCAAGGAAGAGAACATCGAGTGCGCAGCTCACGGTGCAACCGTACAGCTCTTCGACGGCGCTGCTAAGAACCGCGTAGTTACCATCGAGCTCCAGTAAGATCTATCTTACCTTTTCTAAAGGCATCCCTGCAAAGGGATGTCTTTTTTTGTCTCCTGTGGTAATGCCGATGCGGTGGAACTTATTTCTCTGAATATCAATGTTTTACAGAGTTATTTGGGATTACCGGTAATCCCAAATAACTCTGTAACGATCTGTGTCTCAGGTAGTTAAGTTGCACTAGAAATTGTGCTACCACCCTTCCGGATAGTTCATTGTAATGCAGTGAAGTCCGCCGTGTCCGGAAAGAAGAGCCCGGCAGTCAATAACCTCAACAGAACGGTCTGGGAATATTGCCTGAAGGCGTTCACGTGCTATTTCGTCCTTTGGAGATGCTGCACCGGGAATAAGCACAGCTCCATTAAGAATCAGGAAATTGGCGTATGAGCCAGGAAGACGGTAATCATCAAGATAGAGAGCATCCGGGAGTGGAAGCGGAACAAGCCTGTACGGTTTGCCGTCAAGTGTGCGAAAAGTGCGTAACTGCTTCTCCATTGCTTTAAGTGAAGGATAATTCTCATCTTCAGGGTCTTCGCAGGATGTGTAGGCAATTGTGTCTTCTGAGCAGAAACGGGCAAGGATATCTACGTGAGAATCTGTGTCGTCACCTGCAATTGATCCGTTGTCCAGCCAAAGGATGCGTTTAAGCCCAAAGGCTGCTTTAAGATGATTCTCAATCTCTTCCCGGGAAAGGTATTCATTCCTGTTCAGGGAGCACAGGCACTCAGATGTTGCAATCAGTGTTCCTGCGCCGTCGGTATCTATACTGCCGCCTTCAAGGACGAAGGGGCGCATATTGATGTACTTGACATCTGGGGCAAATGCGCCTTTATTATAGATATTGGTTGTAATCTGATTGTCAAGGTCTGAGGCAAATTTGAGCCCCCAGCCGTTGAAGACAAAATCCAGAATGTATTTCTCTCCGCTGTCTCCGAATACGGAAATGGCACCGTGGTCTCGGGCCCAGGTGTCGTTTATCGGGGATTCTACAAACCTGATTCCATCTAGGCTCTTCAGGCCGCAGCGACGGAGATCAGATTCCGTTTCCTGCTTGTCTCGGCAAACAATCAGAAGAGGTTCACGAGACAGGATGGCCGATGCTATTTTGGTGTAGCAGGCCTGTACTTTTTCTACCTCATACCAAAGTGAATCCTTGTGGGGCCAGGTGAGTTGTACGAAACCCTGTTTTTCCCATTCGGCCGGAATTCTCATTTCCCAAAGCGTTTTAGGAGGACATCGTAGGCGTCTATGCGGCGGTCACGAAGGAAGGGCCAGCCGCGGCGGACGTACTCACTCTGTTCCATATCAAGTTCCACGACGCGGACACCTTCTTCACTCTTTTCAAACTCAGTGAGGAGTTCTCCCTGGGCGCCGGTAGCGAAGGAATGGCCCCAGAAATCTATTCCGGTGGAGTGTCCGGTGGGATCCGGCTCCACGCCGGTGCGGTTCACGGTAATTACCGGCAGGCCATTGGCAACGGAGTGGCCCCTCTGGACCAGCTGCCAGGCCTGGCGCTGCTGGGCCTGTTCCCATTCCGGGTCTGTGGGAACACCGCCGATGGCAGTTGGATAGATGAGCATCTCTGCTCCGTTAAGAGCCATGGCGCGGGCTGCTTCCGGGTACCACTGATCCCAGCATACAAGTACTCCAAGGGTGCCGACAGACGTTTTAATGGGCTGGAAGCCAAGGTCTCCGGGGGTGAAGTAGAATTTCTCATAGAAGAGGGGATCGTCCGGAATGTGCATTTTGCGGTAGGTGCCGGCAATGCTTCCGTCCTTCTCCAGGACAACTGCAGTATTGTGGTAGATGCCGGGAGTGCGGCGCTCAAAGAGGGACAGCACCAGGACTATTCCAAGTTCTCGGGCAAGAGCGCCGAAACTCTCTGTTGATGGGCCGGGAATGGGCTCTGCAAGGTCACATAGTTTGGCGTTTTCCTCCTGGCAGAAATAAAGGCTGTTGTGCAGTTCCTGAAGAACCACAAGCTCTGCGCCCTTGGCTGCGCAGGCGCGGATCCCTTCCTGAAGCCGGGCTATGTTCCCGGGGATGTCTGCGGTGCAGTGCTGCTGCACCATTCCTACTTTTAACTTTCTCATTACTTGTATCTGGAGAATTGACGGAGTTCGGTCTCGGCCTTGATCTTGTCTATGATGGCGCACACAAGGCGGAAAGTGCGGGAATCCTTGGTATAGGATGCGGGGGTGATGAAGTTCACGCGGCCCTGCCTCAGGAGTTTACGGGCAGCATCTTTCTTGCCGGGGCGTGAAGGGTCAAAAACGGCAATTGCGTTACCTCCGGAAAGGCTCACAAGCTTCATTGAAGGGATATCGGTTTCTCCGTCTCCAAAGTAGATCATATGGTCCATGGAGATACGTTTGTCGGCATCGGCCCAGCTCTCGTTGACAAGCTTTGAGTCACGGGCCGAGAATATTCCCTTCTGTATCTTATAGAGGTATTGTGTTTTTCCGGTGTAGTCTACGGCTATGCCGGGCCATTCCGCCACGCCTTTGTCGTCGTAGATGAAACTACCGGCAAAGATGTGCTTGAATTCCTTGGCAATGGGGCAGCCCTCAATGATTTCCGTGAGGCCGGACGAGTTTATATAATGCTCTATGATTACCCCGTGGGCCTTGCCATAGTCATTTACGTTCTGGAACCAGTCACGGACGCCCTCGTAGAGCTTTATATCGGCCCCATATTTCTTGAATCCTTCACGGGTGAGCTTGATGTGGTTCTTGCGGGCTTCGTCGTGCATTAACTTCATGTAAGCCAGGATGTTGGAGGCATCCTGACCCTTGGCTATTCCGTCGCTTTTTGCCCAGAATTCCGCGGGAGTCTGGCCAACGGCCTGAATGAACCCGAATTCCTGCATGTTGCCGGGGGAAAGGGTTCCGTCGAAGTCGTAGATAAGGGCTATGATAGGTTTTCTTCTCATCTAAATATCTTTCAGTCTGCAAAGATACTGATTTTTTGCTTACCAAAATAATTGCTATCTTTGTTGATACAAAGAACAACCTAAAACCTAAGATATGTCAAATTATCCTCATTATCTTCAGCGCCTTCAGGATGCCACCCGCAAGTTCTGGGACAAGCCTGCGCTGAACACAATCGGCGGAGATTCATTTACTTACGCCCAAATGGCAACGGACATCGCCCGTTTCCACATCGTCTTTGAAAAAGCCGGCTTCAAGAAGGGAGACAAGATAGCCCTGTGTGCTAACAACGGTGCCAAATGGGGTTTTGCATACCTCGCCGTCAACACATATGAAACAGTAATCGTCCCCATTTTGGCCGATTTTACCCCGGAGAGCGTGATGGGCCTCGTCAATCATAGTGACAGTATCGCCCTCTTCACAAACGCCGCCCGTTGGGCCAAGATGGACCCGGAGAAGATGCCCGCCCTCAAAGTCGTCTTTGACGTAGACAACTGGAAAGTCCTCTTCTGCCGTGACGCCAAAATCCAGGAAGCAGTGGACAACCTGGACAAGCTCTTCGCAGAGAAATACCCTAAGGGATTCGGCCCAGAAGACGTTGTATTCCCCACGGACAACTGGGACAACCTATCCACCATCAACTATACTTCCGGCAGCACCGGAGACCCCAAGGGCGTAATGCTCACTTACCGCAACTTCAGCGCAAACGTAGACTACTCCCAGCGTAACGTCCCTGCCGGTGACAAGATGGTCTCAATGCTCCCTATGGCCCATATGTACGGCCTTGTGATAGAGTTCCTCTATCCTCTCTGCAACGGTACGTCCATCTACTGGATGGGTAAGGCTCCCACCCCCGCCACCCTTCTCAAGGCTTTTGCCGATGTAAAACCCTACCTTCTCATCACCGTTCCGCTTGTGATGGAGAAGATTTACAAGAGCAAGGTAAAGCCCACTCTGGACAAGCCCCTCATCAAGTTCCTCACCAAGGTTCCGCTCCTTAACAATATCGTTTACAAGAAGGTGAAAGACGGCCTTGTACAGGCTTTCGGCGGCAATGTTCAGGAGTTCATTATGGGCGGTGCAGCCCTTAATCCAGAGGTAGAGCGCCTGTTCAAGAAGATCAAGTTCCCTTACCTTGTCGGTTACGGCATGACAGAGGCCTGCCCCCTTCTTGCCTATGAGCACTGGACCAAGTATGTGGCCGGCTCATGCGGTAAGGCTGTTGACGTGGCCGAGGTCCGCATTGATTCCGATGACCCCCAGCACGTTGTGGGTGAAATCCAGGCCCGCGGTGAGAACATCACCGTCGGCTACTATAAGAATGAGGAAGCAACCGCCAATGCATTTACAGATGACGGATGGCTCCGTACCGGAGACCTTGGCATCATTGACGCAGAAGGCAATATCTTCATCCGCGGCCGCTCCAAGAACATGATTCTGGGCCCTTCCGGCCAGAACATCTACCCTGAGGAACTTGAGGCCGTTGTGAACAACCAGCCTTACGTGATGGAGTCTGTTGTTGTGGAGCGTGGCGGTAAACTTGTAGCCCTTGTATTCCTGGATGAGCAGTCAATCGCCAAGGCCCTCCTTGACAATGAAGCCAAGGCTGAGATTCCTGAGAACATCCGTCTGGGCGCCAACCGCCAGCTTCCTACCTACAGCCAGATAGCAAAGGTGGAACTGATGGACAAGCCCTTTGAGAAAACTCCCAAGATGAGTATCAGAAGGTTCCTCTATAAATAGGCCCTACGCGCGTACGGAATTAAAGTTTTGCCAGCCTGAAAAAAGGCTGGCAAAACTTTTTTCCGTCCGCTCCACAACGCCTTCGCGCTATTTCATGATGGCGTAGCTTCTTGCAATGAAATCGCTCAGGGCTTTTCCTTTCAGCATTCCGTTGGAGAGGAGGGCGAGGTCTGCTATCTGATGAAGGAGGTCATTCTCCCGGGCAAAGGCCTCTACATCGGCCCTGTGGGCCTTTCGGACGGCCTCACGGGCTTCCCTGGCCTTGGTCTTCTCTTCCTCGGGGGCGTCAGAAGGGGCCTCGGCAGGAAGTTCTCCCTGAGGCTTTACATCGGCCTGCTTGGAAGCCCAGATCTGCGCCACCAGAGGGTTCTCCATATTTACGGTGATATTGTAGCTCTGAGGCATCTCTCCGTAGAAGTTCATTCCGCCGCCAAGGGCGCTCATCTCACGGTAGCGGCGCATGAATTCGTTCTGGGTGATGAGGACGGGAGCGGCGTCTGCCCCAAGGTTGTCACCCTGTACAAAGTAGTCGTTTCCTTCAGGGAGGACGGCCTTGAACATATTCTCAAGGTCATAGCGCTCGTCTTCCTTCATCTCCAGCTTCACCTTGTCTTCCTTGGGGATGAGATTCTCTATGGCGTCTGAGTCCACGCGGGCAAAACGGGTGTCCGTAAGCTTCTGTTCCAGGAGGTTCACATAGTGGGCGTCCAGCTCGCAGTCCATGAGGAGGACGTCGTAGCCCTTGTCCTTTGCGGCCTGGATGAAGGCGTACTGGTCATCGGCCTTTGTGGCATAGAGGTACACAAGCTTCTTGTCTTTGTCTGTCTGGGCGTCCTTCACGGCCTCCTTGTACTCATCAAAGCTGAAGTACTTGCCGTCTACGTTCTTTAGGAGAGCAAACTTCTGGGCCCTCTCGAAGAACTTTTCGTCGGAGAGCATGCCGTACTCAATGAAGAGTTTGAGGTTGTCCCACTTGGCCTCCAGCTGCTCCCTCTCATCCTTGAAGATGCCCTCCAGGCGGTCTGCAACCTTCTTTGTGATATAGGTGGATATCTTCTTTACGGCAGCATCACTCTGGAGGTAGCTGCGGCTTACGTTAAGCGGGATGTCAGGTGAGTCGATGACACCGTGAAGGAGAGTCATGAAGTCAGGGACGATGTTGTCTACGTGGTCCGTGACGAACATCTGGTTGCAGTAGAGGGAAATCTTGTTGCGCTCCACTGCCACGCGGTCCTTGAGTTTAGGGAAGTATAGGATACCTGTAAGGTTGAAGGGATAGTCTACATTGAGGTGGATCCAGAAAAGGGGTTCCTCGTTCATGGGGAAGAGGGTGCGGTAGAATCCAAGGTAATCCTCATCCTTGAGCTCTGACGGGGCCTTGGTCCAGAGGGGCTCCACGGAGTTGATGACCTTGTCCTTGTCCGTATCCACGTATTTTCCATCCTTCCATTCCTGCTCCTTTCCAAAGACAATGGGAACGGGCATGAACTTGCAGTATTTCTGGAGAAGGGTCTCGATGCGGGATTTATCTGCGTATTCGGCGGAATCATCGTCAAGGTAGAGCGTGATTACTGTACCTCTATCGGCCTTGTCGCAATCCTCCATGGTGTATTCAGGAGAACCGTCGCAGGTCCATTTGACGGCCTTTGCGCCTTCCTTCCATGACAGCGTTTCAATGGTCACCTTCTTTGAAACCATGAAGGCGCTGTAGAAGCCAAGACCAAAATGGCCGATGATATTCTGGATCTGGTCCTTGTACTTCTCCAGGAATTCTCCCGCGCTTGAGAAGGCTATCTGGTTGATGTATTTGTCCACCTCTTCCTCCGTCATGCCGATACCGTTATCGGCAATCTTAAGGGTATTGGCCTTTTCATCCAGTTCAATGTGAACCTTAAGGTCTCCAAGTTCCTCCTTGCAGTCTCCGGAAGCGGCCAGGGCCTTCATCTTCTGGGTTGCGTCAACGGCGTTTGCCACAAGCTCCCTGAGGAAGATCTCATGGTCACTGTAGAGAAACTGTTTGATAACCGGGAATATGTTTTCCGTGGTTACTCCAACCTGTCCTTTGTTTGCCATAATATGTAGTTTTTATTGTATTCCGGCCGATTGTAAGTCAAAACTTGAGCCACACCTGCACTTTCTGCCATATTGGCAGATATGCACGTGGGCGTTGTGGAGCGGACGGAAAAACTACTATTCAGTACGCGCGAGGGGCCTACTGATACAGGTGGCGCTTGATTGTGCCTTTGGCAGTGCGCTGGAAAGGGAGGTCTACAAGCTCTACGCGGAAAATCTGGCTGAAGATGGGAAGGGAGCGGTTGGTGTAGTCCCTGATGTGGTCCTCTGAGGGAACAACTCCGGGTTTGGGGTATACCAGGGCTACAACTTTTCCGGCACGTTCAATTACCAGGGACTCCTGCACCATGGGGTGCTTGGAGAGAACCTGTTCCACTTCTTCCGGGTAGATGTTCTGGCCGGAAGAGGAGAGGATGATGGCCTTGATGCGGCCCTTTATGAACACGTTCCCGTCCTCGTCCATGATACCGAGGTCTCCGGTTCGGAACCAGCCGTCAGGGGTCCATGCCTTGGCATCGGCCTCCGGATTCTTATAATAGCCCATTGTAAGGTTGGGGCCCTGTGCCTGGATTTCTCCCGGGATGCGTTCAGGGTCGGAGGACTCTATCCTGAGGCGGTGAGTGGGTTTGCCGCAGGAACCGGGCTCAAAATGATCCGGTGTTTCCAGCGAAAGCAGGGGACAGGCCTCCGTCATACCATAACCAACGGCATAAGGAAGGCCGATTTTACGGAACCCGCTCTCCACTTCCCAGGTAAGGGGTGCGCCTCCGATGATGATGGTCTCAATCCGGCCTCCGAGTGACTGTAGAAGCTTTTTCCCAAGGCCCTTGTAGAAAGGAATCCTTAGGTAGGGGACACGTGCTGCAAGTCCGGCAAGTTGTGGCTGTATCTGTGTCTGATAAAGCTTTTCCATTACCAGAGGTACGGTAATCATGATGCTGGGCTGGACCTCCGAACACGCCTTCATAAGGAGTGAAGGGGAGGGGAGTTTTCCAAGGAACCAGATTGTAAAACCGGTGCAGCAGGGATATATGAACTCCATTGCCAGGCCGTACATATGGGCAAGGGGGAGCATGGAGACTAGTTTGTCTGGGGTGTTGGAGAGTTTTTGCTGACACTGCTCCACTATGTCCGACATTGCTCCGTAACTGAGCATTACTCCCTTGGGATCACCTGAAGTTCCTGAAGTGTAATTGATAAGGGCCAGGGCTTTATCATCGCCGGGGTATATGACATCCTGAGGGTTGAAGCCGTCAGGGTAACATTGGTCAAAGAGGGTGTCCCTGTCTTCCCATGCCTGGGCAATATCATGATCCTTGTGCCACAGGAGGCCTTCCTCACGGGAATTGATGACCCCCCTCAGAAGCGGCATGTCCTCCGGAGACATCTGGTTCCAGATATCAGGGTCTGCAATCAGTAGTACGCTGTCGGAATGGCCGATGAGCTTGCTTGCACCGTTGGCGGTGAAATCGGCCAGAATGGGGACTACAACGGCCTCATAGGTGTTTACCGCAAAGAACAGGATGCCCCATCGGGCCGAGTTCCTGGCGCAGATGGCTATCTTGTCTCCGGGCTTTATACCCGCTGTCTGGAAGAAGATATGGTAGCGCTCTATGAGTTCTGCAACCTCTGAATACGTGTAGCTTGCGCCCTCATAGTCACTGAGGGCGGGCTTTGTGGGATTCTGGTGAATCTGGTCTTCTAGTTTCTTTAGGTAGTTCTTCACTTGCAGTAGGTATAAGGGCTACAAATATACGAATAATTTTTGTTATCTTTGTGAGTATATGAGCAGTGTCCCAAACATAATCCTGGTCGCCCTCCCTGTGCTCCTTCGTCTGGCGCTATGCTATCTGGTGCTCAGGGACAAAAGAGTGCAGGAAACAGCCATGGCCTGGGTGCTGTTGATGTTGTTTGTACCCGTGGCCGGTTTTGTCCTATATCTCATTTTTGGCATGGATTACCGCACGGCCAAGGCTCGTAAGTATATTCACGAAGAGGCGGAGAGAAGGATGAAGGAGGAAATCCCCGGAGAAATGGCATCATTCCTTTTCCCGGACGGAATACCTGAAGGCATAGATTCTTTTTTCTACCCTCTGGCACGCCTGAACCATGCCTGTTGGAAATGGAACAGGATATATGACGGCAACAGACTTGAGATCATAACATCTGGCTCCCGCAAGAAAGAACTCCTTCTTGAAGATATCAGGAATGCCCAAAGGTCCATCCACCTTGAGTATTTCCGCTTTGGAAATGACGCCTCCGGAAGGGAAGTGAGAGACCTTCTCATTGAGAAAGCCAGGGAAGGAGTTGAGGTCCGTTTCCTGCTTAACAGCATAGTTGCCAGAAGAATACCACGTAAGTTCTGGAAACCTATGGAGGAGGCTGGCATCGCTGTTGTGCGCTATACAACCATCCGTCAGGGGCTCCGCCTTTTCATCATGCGTCTTAACTGTCAGCAGCACAGGAAGATAGTCGTGATAGACGGGCACATAGGCTATACCGGCGGGATGAATATCAGTGACAATTATTTCAATGTGTGGCATGATACACATCTTAGGATAGAGGGTCCTGCCGTTGCACGGCTTCAGGCTTCATTCCTTGACACTTGGATCAGTTGCAAGGGAGTTGTGGAGAGACCCCTTGGAGACTACTTCCAGAAGATGAAGCCCTTTGAGGACGGAAAGACTTTGCAGATAGTCTCCGATGAATCTGATTTCCCATGGCCTACCACCCAGATGGCCTACGAGTGGGTGCTTGGGAACGCCCGGAATTATGTCTATTTCCAGACTCCGTACTTTGTCCCTCCGGCATCTTTCCTGTTGGCTCTGAAATCGGCCGCCCTGAGGGGCGTGGACGTCAGGGTTATGATTCCCAGGAAAGTGGATACCCCCATCCTGAGTCATTTCAACAGGGGTTATTATGCAGAGTGCCTTGAAGCCGGCGTCAAAATAGTTGAAAGTGATGGAGAATTCAACCATTCCAAAACTATGGTGGCCGATGACTATCTCTCCGTTGTGGGCGCAACCAACCTGGACGTAAGGAGCTTCACAATCAATAATGAGATAAACACTTTCATCTACGACCGTGAAACCGCTACCTTTTTCAGGAAGGCATTTGAAGAGCGTCTTTCCGGTTCAAAGGAGTGGACCCTTGAATCCTGGCTGGCATCCAGAACCATCAAGGGAATGCTTTTATCCAGCTTCGTTCGTCTATTCTACAGGGAATTCTAGCTATTTCATCACATAGTCGCTTGTCCCTTTGAGTCCTACGGTCCCAAAGTATTTTTCCACAATCTCTCCTTTTACGTATACCCTCGTTCCTATCAGGTCCGGGTGAGCCACCAGGTTCAGGGCGTCACGCACTTTCCCGGCCGGCAGTTCCACGGCTATGCATGCGGCCTTGTCCCTGATTGTAGACCGGTCGGCCATAGCAAGGTGTGTTGCCTTTGTGATGCCAGATGTCTTGACCTCTCCGGTTGCAGATGTGGTTAAGTCTCCTCCTACTATATATCCATATACCCAAACATCTTTCTGCCCAATCCTTTCACGGGCTTCGGATACGGAGCATGCATCCGGAACGGATCCTCCGCCCTGACCGTTTCCTGAATTGTCCCCGCCTATGACCCAGTTCTCCGTGAGCCATGTCTTGCTTGTGTCCAGCGATACCCTTATTGAGGATGCTCCGCCATCGGCCTTTCCCGGGGCCGATATGCTTACGGTAAGGATTTGCCGGGCCTCCAGGATGCGCGTGAAAAGTGTCTCCTCCTTACCTTCGTTATATAGTACCACGGCAATCTCTCCCGGTTTGAAATATGCAATCCTGTCTTCCATATAGGAGTACATTAGTTTGGCCGATCCCTGTTTCACATACATTACTCCGTCCGGGAAGCTGGTGAGGAAATCAGGGGCGATTCTTAGCCTTATGCCGCAGTTGATGAGGGTACAGTTTAGATAGACCGTAGCGCTTTCCCCGGCCTTTATTACCACAACCTCCTCATCTCCATAGACGGGATGTGCGAAGGCGGGGGAGGTAAACTGCCCTGAGACTACGCTTATTGTGTAGCTCCCCGCCGGGACGGTGAGACTGGCCGGGGAGTCTCCATAAGGACCGTCATAGAGGGTTACGCCTTTGTTGTCAATAATTGTGAGCAGGAAGTCATTTATATCCGGGAGCTGGGCCCCGGCTTTTGCAACGGACTCCCGGTCAATCTCCCACTGGAGCTCCCCGTGGGTATCGGCCGATGGGTATTTCCCAAAATCATCGCATGCGGCCAGTCCCGCCACCAGCGGGATTATGGCCATCCATTTTAACAGTTTTTCCATATTGCAAGCGTTTTGCCAAAGGTATGGCCCTTTCCCGGAACTGACCCCCCTCAAACGTAAAAACTTTTTGAAATGTTTTTTGTGATTCACGTGAAACAACACAGGAAACGTTTCTTTTTTATTATGAACGCAGAAATTGCTATATTTGCACACTAAAATTGTACGTATGTTCGAGAACCTGCAAGAGAGACTGGAGAGGTCGTTCAAGATCCTCAAGGGAGAAGGAAAAATAACTGAAATCAATATTGCGGAAACCGTCAAGGATATCCGCAAGGCCCTTCTGGATGCCGATGTAAGCTATAAGGTTGCAAAGGATTTCTGTAACCGCGTAAAGGACAAGGCCATCGGCACAGGCGTTCTCACCGCCGTGAAGCCCCAGCAGATGATGGTAAAGATCATGAGGGATGAACTGGCGGATTTCATGGGGTCGTCGGCCCAGGAAATCAATGTTAAGGGAAACCCCGGCATTGTGCTGGTGGCTGGTCTCAACGGTTCCGGTAAAACCACATTCAGTGCAAAACTGGCCCTCCACCTGAAGTCCAAGAAAGGGATGAAGGTCCTTCTTGCCGCCTGCGATACCTTCCGTCCCGCCGCCATAGAGCAGCTCAAAGTGCTGGGAGACAGCATAGAGGTTCCCGTTTTTACGATAGAAGGGGAGAAGGATCCTATCAAAATTGCCCACGATGCTGTTAAGAAGGCTAAAGCTGAAGGCTTCCCTGTGGTGATTGTGGATACCGCCGGCCGTCTTGCGGTGGACGAGGAACTGATGAACGAGATATCGGCCCTCCATAAAGCCCTGAACCCTACGGAAACCCTGTTTGTGGTAGACGCCATGACAGGTCAGGACGCCGTAGAAACCGCCAGGGCCTTCAACGACCGCCTGGACTTTGACGGCGTTGTCCTCACCAAGATGGACGGTGACACCCGCGGTGGTGCGGCCCTCTCCATCAAGGCCGTGGTTGGAAAACCCATCAAGTTTGTCTCTTCCGGAGAAAAACTCGAGGCCCTGGATGTATTCCACCCTGAACGCATAGCAGACCGTATCCTTGGCATGGGAGACGTGGTTTCCCTTGTTGAGAAAGCCCAGGAGCAGTACGATGAAAAGGAGGCCCGTGCCCTCAAGAAGAAACTTGCCAAGGATCAGTTCACCCTGTGGGATTTCTATCAGCAGATCCAGCAGGTGAAGAAGATGGGTAATATCAAGGACCTTGCGGGTATGATTCCCGGCATGGACAAGGCTATGAAGGATGTGGATATCCCTGACGACGCCTTCAAGTCCACGGAAGCCATCATCCTTTCCATGACTCCCTATGAGAGGGAGCACCCGGAGGCAATCAACGGTTCCCGCCGCAAGAGGATTGCCGATGGCTCCGGCACCAGCCTTCCGGATGTAAACAAGCTCCTCAAGCAGTTTGAAGGCACCCGCAAACTGATGAAGGGCGCCGTTACCGGCTCCCTTATGCAAAGAATGAAAGGTTTTAGATAAACCTTTCATTTTTGCAAATAAAAGCTTACGTTACCCTCCCCCCTCTCCTCGGGAGAGGGGCTGGCGGCAGAAGCCGCCTGGGGAAGCATTGGACAAGCTATTTCCCAAAGAGCAATTGCATATCGGCCTCAATTGCAGGGCCGGCAATCTTCTCGGGAACAAACTTCCAGGAACCAATCACTGACGGATCTCCAATGACCTCTGGGTCTATGGAGCCGTTCTCCATCAGGTAATCGTACAGGATATTACGGATTTCAGGGTAGTGGGCCACCACTCTCTCATCTATGCGGTCCGTATCTATTCCAACTTCCTGAAGGAGATTTCCGCCGCCGCTTGCGCGGTAGGAGGTCATTGCAACATTGTAGGTACGGGCTGGATCGAAGGCACTTCCATCGGCCATGGAACTTACTGAAACGCGTGAGCCGCGGGGCTTTGTCACATCCACCGAATAATTGATGCCGGCGGCAGAGTCAAAGTTGTAGGAATGCCCCACGAATGACCATCCCTTCTGCATATTGCGTGGATTGTCCCTTTGCACTATTTTAAGGACGTGGTCTCCGGGCTTTGACGCGGTAACAATCCAGCGGTCATATGAAGCTTCAAGATACCTTACAATCTCATCTCCTGTCATCTTGACCACGTATAGCTGGTTCTCAAAGGGGTAGATGGTGAAAAGGTCGTTGAAAAGAAGGACGCCTGCCTTCACGGTGCCGTTGTAAGTGAGGGGTGCCGCAATTGAAATCTCAGCGGGCTCCTGGGTGATGCAGAGCGTATGGATGAGATTGATGTAATCACTCATGCCGGTGTAGGCGTCACGGGTGCGGAGATCCACGTTCAGGACGCCAACTTCCTGAAGTGTGAAGGCCTTTACCGCCTCATATTCCTTGCGGAAGTGCTCACGCATTACTGGATCGGCCTTACTGGCCTTGATAGGGAGAAGTCCGGCCTCATATGATTTACTGACAATCTTCCTGTCTTTGACACTGAGATGGATCTTGCCGCAGGCAAGGAAGCGCGTGTGGCTGCCGGAGTTCATCAGGACTATTGAGTCACGGGTTTCAACAAAAGGACGGTGGTCGTGGCTGCAGATGACAAAGTCTGCGCCGCGGACGCTGTTGAATACGTCCATGGCTTCAGCCTCGGGGTTGTTGCCGTCTCCGGCGCCCGTTGCGGAATGAACGCCCACTACAACTACGTCAGGATGCTCTTTTGCACGGACGTAGTCCACATCCTGCTGAACACGGGGAGCAATGCGTTCAAAGTGCATCCCGCTCCAGAGTTCTTCACCCAGCCAGGCATTGATATTGGCATTCTGGTAACCGAGCACAGCCACTTTCAGGCCGCCTTTACGGACAATCTTGTACAGGGGGAAGTAGGGTTTTCCGTTATCGTTGCGGATGGCATTTCCGGCAAGAAGGGGAATCTTGTAGGCCGATAATTCCCTGTTTACGCGGTCGTAGACCTTATGCCCCGTTTCAACGTCGTGGTTACCCCAAACCACTGCATCGTAATTCATATAGTGAAGTAGGCGGGGGAAAAGATGCGGAGACAGGGTATCTATATAGTTGTAGTAGTACGCAGCGTTGTCTCCCTGCAGGCAGTCGCCGGCATCAATGAGAAGGACGTTTTTCTCCCCATCGGCCTTACGGACGCTGTCTACAAGGGTGTTGACCGCAAAAAGGGAATTCTTGATGCGGCCGCCCACATAAGTGGAATCGAACCAGGAACCGTGGACATCGTTGGTGGAGAGAACAGTAAGGGTGTAGTCTCCGTCCTTCAGCGAATGCGAACATGCCACACACGCTGCAATTGCAAGCGGTGCGGCAAGTTTAAGGATTGTATTCATAACAAGGGTTTACTTTGCGTAAGCAACTGACCTGGTTTCACGGATGACCGTGATCTTCACCTGGCCGGGATAGGTCATTTCGTCCTGGATCTTCTTGGCGATTTCACCGGAGAGGACCTCTGCGTCATGGTCCGAGACCTGTTCTGCGCCTACAATCACGCGGAGTTCACGGCCGGCCTGGATGGCGTAGGCCTTGGTTACTCCGGGATAAGCGCCGGCAAGGTTCTCCATGCCGCGGAGTCTCTTGATGTAGCTCTCTATGACCTCACGGCGTGCACCGGGACGGGCGCCTGAGATGGCGTCACCAACCAGCACTAGGGGAGCGTAGAGGGATGTCATCTCGGTTTCCTCATGGTGAGCGCCGATAGCATTGCAGATTTCCGGCTTTTCCTTGTACTGCTCTGCCAGCTTCATGCCAAGGAGGGCGTGAGGGAGATCAGGGTCTTCCTCTGAAACCTTTCCTATATCATGCAGCAGGCCGGCCCTCTTTGCAATTTTGGGGTTGAGGCCAAGCTCGGAAGCCAGGATGGCGCAGATGTTAGCAACCTCACGTGAGTGCTGAAGGAGGTTCTGGCCATAGGATGAACGGTATTTCATTCGGCCGATAAGACGGACAAGCTCCATTGAAAGGCCGTGGATCCCAAGGTCTATGCAGGTGCGCTTGCCTGTTTCCAGGATCTCTTCCTCAAGCTGCTTGGAAACCTTTGTGACCACCTCTTCAATACGGGCAGGGTGGATACGGCCGTCTACAACAAGCTGGTGGAGGGCAAGACGGGCAACCTCCCTGCGCACAGGGTCAAACGCGCTGAGAAGGATTGCATCAGGGGTGTCGTCTACCACAATCTCCACGCCCGTAGCGGCCTCCAGGGCGCGGATATTACGTCCTTCACGGCCGATAATACGTCCCTTAATTTCGTCGTTCTCAATGGGGAAGGTGGTAACGGCATTCTCAATTGCAGTTTCCGTAGCGGTGCGCTGGATGGTGTTGATAACTATGCGCTTTGCTTCCTTGGCGGCGTTGAGGCGGGCTTCGTCTATGCAGTCGTTGATGTAGGCCTGAGCTTCTGTGCGGGCCTCTGCCTTCATCTGCTCCATGAGCTGGGTTTTTGCTTCCTGGGCAGTCATGCCGGCAACCTCCTCTATCTGGCGGATTGCCTGGTCGCGAAGGCGGTCGTATTCATCTTCCCTGGCCTTCAGGGCCGCTTTCTGGGCATCCAGTTCACGGTTTTTTCTATCGGCCTCACCCATCTTCTGGTTTAAGGTGTTCTCCTTCTGCCTTACGCGATTCTCAGATTCATGGATACGGGCGTTGGACTCGTTGACCATTTTCTCATGCTCGCTCTTGAGGGAAAGATACTTCTCCTTGGCCTGGAGTATTCTCTCGTTCTTAATCTTTTCTGCTTCAATCTCTGCCTTTTCAATGATTTCGTCACGCTTCCCCTTGAGGATAGAGCGCCTTATCACTATGTAAGCCGCCAGGGCTATTACCGCTCCGGCTACAAATCCAATTATTAAAGATATGATGTCCATATATATTGTGTGTTATGTGCTGTTAACAGGCAATAGATATGGAAAAAAAGCCGCCGTATCCAGTCAGAAAATCTTAATAAATAAGATTTGGGGTCCGGCCGATTCAGGTATCCCTTCAAAGAGGGCCCGCCATCCACGGCCTAAGTGCGCCCGGTTCAATCGAACGTGTTGATTTCAGCCATCGATCCCGGCGGCTTATTGCGTGTCTTTGAGGTAGCGGTCCAGGTCTTGTCCAAGCTGCTCTTCCGATGCTTTATACTGCTCTATCTCCTTCTGGACGTTCATACGGAACAGGGTTTCGTTGAGCGCCACAAGGGACATCAGTTCCAGTGCAGTTTTGCCGGGATGACTGAGTGTATAAGCATCCAGGCGGCTGTTTATTGCATCCGCTGCACGGCGGAGGGTTGCTTCCTGCTCTTGTGATTGAGCAGTGAGGCTATAATCACGACCGGCTATTTTCAGTGTAATCTTCTGACCCATTACGATTCCTCCAAAGCGGAGATGCACTTGTCTATCTCCTTTATAAGTGAATCCAGCCGGGCCTTGGCATCTGAGCCGGGAGCGGCATTAAAAGCTTGTGACAGAAGCAGGGATGATACCTCTGACTCCAGTTCCATTATCTTTGCCTTTTGGGCATTTCCGGTTTCCTTGCACGCCTGTAACTCCTGGCGGAGATTCTGATTCTCTGCCTTCACAGCCTCATAGCGCGCAATCAGCTGTTCTATATTAGTTCTAATACTTTCCAGCATAACCGGTTACATTATGCAAAATTACAAAAAATATCTTAAAGTTGCATCAACATTTCTTTGATGAGAGTGGTCATTTTGTCTGCTGCAGCGTCTGCGGCTTTCACAATGGCCTCTCCGTCCGTCACGTAATCTTCATCGTCTGTAGCGTGGGCTACATCAGTAATCACGGACATTCCAAATACGGGAATGCTGCTGTGGCGGGCCACAATCACCTCCGGAGTGGTGCTCATGCCCACTGCATCGGCCCCTATTGAACGGAAGTAACGGTATTCCGCAGGCGTCTCATAGGAAGGGCCGCTGCAGGCAACGTATACGCCCTTCCTTAGCTGAATGCCCCTCTCTGCGGCAATCTCCTCCGCCAACCTTATGAGCCCCGGATCATAGGGACGCGTCATGTCGGGGAAACGCGGGCCGAATTCGCTGAGGTTGGGGCCGATAAGGGGATTGGGCAGCAGGTTGATGTGGTCCCTGATAATCATGAGGTCTCCAACATGGTATCCCAGGTTGGTACCGCCGGCTGCGTTGGAAACAAACAGCCTGCGTATGCCAAGGAGTATCATTACGCGTACCGGGAGGGTAGCCGTGGCGGTGCCGTAGCCCTCATAGTAGTGGATGCGGCCCTGCATTGCGATGACCGTCTTTCCGGACAGGGTGCCCACTATGAAGCAGCCCTTATGGCCGATAGCAGTGGAAACAGGGAACCCTGGGATGGTGCCGTAGGGTATCTCTATGGGGTTTTCTATTTCATCGGCCAGTTTTCCAAGGCCGCTGCCGAGGATGATGCCCGTTGTGGGACGGATATCCCCAATTTTCTCGCGGACATAATCTGTCCCTGCGTATATGGTTTCCAAGTATGTCATAGTTTTAGAGTTTTTCAATCATTTTGCCAATGAGGAGCGTCATCTTGGCGGCTGCTGCATTTGCGGCGTCCACGACGTCCTGGCCGTCATTAACGTAGTCATCGGCATAATCATCGTGAGCCTCGTTGGTGATGACGGATATTCCAAAGACGGGAATACCGGCATGGCGGGCCACGATGACCTCGGGGATGGTGCTCATTCCAACGGCATCTCCGCCGATGTGACGGAAGTACTTGTACTCTGCGGGAGTCTCATAGGACGGGCCCGTGCCGCCAACATAGACGCCCTTCTGGAGGCAGATGCCCATTTCATCGGCCAGTCCTTCAGCCAATCTGATGAGGGAAGGGTCATAGGGGCGCGTCATGTCGGGGAAACGCGGGCCGATTTCGTCGAAATTGGGGCCGATAAGAGGGTTTGGAAGTAGGTTGATATGGTCCTTGATTATCATTAGGTCACCTACGTGGTAACCAAGGTTGGTGCCTCCTGCGGCATTGGACACAAAGAGGTATTTGATGCCCAACATGAGCATTACACGGATTGGAAGCACTACCATATCCATTCCATAGCCCTCATAGTAGTGGATGCGTCCCTGCATTGCAAGGACCTTCTTTCCTGAAAGGGTGCCGGCAATGTAGTTGCCCTTGTGCCCAGTTGCGGTGGACACAGGGAAGCTCGGAAGCTCCTTGTAGGGTACCGTGACGGGGTTTTCTATGGAATTGGCAAGGGAGCCAAGGCCGCTGCCAAGGACTATGCCTATTTCCGGTGAAAAGCCTCCAAGCCGGTCTTGCAGCACGGAGACAATATCCTTTATCTTTTGAATTTTGGGATTCATATTATGTGGTTAGATTTGCTTCAGAACTTTTCTGGCCTCACGGAGAATCTCTGCCTCATTGGGGACCACGCGGTTTCTCATGATCCATTTTCCGCCGGCCATCACATCCGTAATCACATCGCTGTGAGCGGCATAAACAAGGTTTGCAAGAGTGGGGGCAGGGGAAATGAACTCCGTGCCGCCAAGGTCTATGAGGGAGAGGTCGGCCAGCTTCCCCTCCTTGATCTCTCCGCTGTTGAGGCCGAGGGCCTTTGCGCCGTTAACGGTGGCGCTGGCAAGAAGATCATTAAGCGGAAGTGCGGCAGGGTCCTTTCTCCATGCCTTCTGGACCATGGCGCTGTTTTTCATATGCTCAAGCATATCCACGGTGTTGGAAGATGCCGCGCCGTCAGTGCCAAGGCACACGTTTGCGCCGGCCTCCTGCAGTTCCTTGAAGCGGAACTGGTATCCGGAAGCCAGTTTTAGGTTGGAATTGATATTGTGTACGCAGCTGACCTTGTGGTCTCCAAGTATCTGGATGTCTTTGTCTGACAGGAACAGACAGTGGGCAGCAATTACATCCGGGCCGAACACCCCAAGGGCGTCAAAATACTCAGTAGGGGAGAGACCCTTGTGAAGGCGGCGGCAGTCCTGGTCTTCCTGGGCTGTCTCTGCAAGGTGCATATGGATCTTGAGACCGCGGTCACGGGCAAAATCAGCCGCCCAGAGGATGTTCTCCTCCGTTACGGTATATACGGAATGGATGGAGATGGTGAAAAGTGACTTTGTCCCCCAGTCCAGGGACTTTTCATACAGTTTCTGGCAGGCTATACGCTGCATTGCGGCCATCTTTGGATCCTGGGAATCCAGGAAGATGAAGGACACCGCAGGCCTCAGGCCCATCTCCACTGCTGCCTTGCGGGCGTGGGAAGGAAACCAGTACTGGTCATTGAAGGTGGTGGTGCCGCTCTTTATCATTTCAAGGCAGGCAGCCTTGGTACCCCAGTAGATGAACTCTCCGTCCATCTTGGCCTCCGATGCCCAAACCTTGTCCAGCCACTGGTAAAGTGTGAGGTCCTCGTTGATGCCGCGCAGCATTATCATTGCCGCATGGGTGTGAGAGTTCACAAAACCCGGAATCACAGCCTTTCCGCTGCAGTCAATAACTTCTTCTGAGGCGGGAACGTCAATGGGCTCCCTGCTCACCTTTTGGATGAGATTCCCCTGGATGAGGATGTGGGCCTGGGAATCTTCCCAGAGTACGTTTTTGAGCAGCATGGCAGTAATTAGGATTCAAAAAACCCGGCGCAATATGTGCCGGGTCAAGGTTTAAAACTCAGTATCCTCACCACCGTCCTGCTCCTCCCGGGAGGGGTACTGGCGGATGGGCTGGTCATGGAGGAGGTTGTGCATGATGTACTGCACGGCCTCCTGAAGGCCTTCGGAGAATTTCTCAAAGTCTTCCTTGTAAAGGAAAATCTTATGCTTGTCATATACGAATGAGCCGTCACGCTCTGTGCGGCGCTTGCTCTCCGTTATGGTCAGATAGAAGTCATTGTTGCCTTTGGTGCTTTTGACATCAAAGAAATAAGTGCGCTTACCGGCCCTCACAGGCTTTGAGTAAACGTCCTCCGAGCCCCGCTCACGGTCATGTGACCTTTCAAAATCTTCACTGTACATCTCTCTTGTCTGTTTTTAAAAGATTGTAAGCACAAATATAACTATTATTATTTAAAAAAACGCTATCTTTGTACAAATTATTTGACATATGCTTAACAGACGAATCTTACGTATCAAGGCTTTCAAGGTGTTGTATTCTTATGCAGAGAATCCGGACCTTACGTTGAAAGAAGCGCTGGGCAGCCTTGAAACATCTGAGGAAGCCACAAGGGACCTGTATCTTTATATGCTGTCTGTCATCCCCACACTCACTGAGGTGGCAGCACGCCGTATAGAGGCGGCACGTGGCAAGTTCAATCCCACAGAGGAGGACCTCAATCCCAATATGAAGTTCGTCCGTAACGGTGTATCGGCCCTTCTGGAGGGAGACCCTGATTTCATAAGGCTCACTGAAAAGAAAAAGCTCTCCTGGGCCCAGCAGGATGCCTTCCTGTCAGAGCTTTACACCCGTGTCAGGTCTCGTCAGTATTTCATTGATTATATGTCATCTGCCGTTTCTTCCATCAAGGAAGACGCAGCCCTTTGGAAATGCATCTTCGAGGAAGAATTCGAGGATGATCCCTCCCTTGCTGCAATCCTGGAAGACACTTCCATACATTGGGCCGATGACCTTGCGTATGCCCTTGGTACATGCATCCGTTCCCTGGATGAGATAGGACGCCTGGGCCGGTGGTCTTTCCCCCCGCTCTACCAGAGTGACATCCTCATAGCCCAGGGCAGGGAAGCAAGCAGTGACCGGGAATTCGTTAAAAAGCTCCTCACCACAGCCTACGGCCGATTTGCAGAGTATAACAGCCTCATTGCCGGTTCCGTCTCCAAATGGGATCAGGACCGTCTGTACACCACGGATATAGTGCTTATTGCAATGGGCCTGGCAGAGGCCGAGGCTTTCCCGGACATCCCCGTAAAGGTGACAATCAACGAATACGTGGAAATATCCAAGTATTACTCCACCCCCAAGAGCCGCGGCTTTGTGAACGGCATCCTTGACCGCCTCATCAAACAGCGTGAAGCAGAGGGAATCATAGTTAAAAACAATATCTAATTAATAATGAACACACTTTTCATCGCACTTCAGGCAGCACAGGGCCAGCAAGGCAGCGCCCTCCCTACAATCATCATGTTCGCAGCCATCATCCTTGTGATGTGGCTCTTTATGATCCGTCCCCAGCGCAAGCAGCAGAAAGAACTTCAGGAGTTCCGTAACTCCCTCAAGAAGGGTGACAAGGTGGTTACCGTGGGCGGTATCTACGGAGAGATTGTAGAGGTAAATGAAAAAACAGCCCTCCTCAAGGTGGACGGTGACGTGAAGCTCCGCGTAGACAAGCAGGGCCTCCAGAAGGATTACTCAGAGGTGCAGAAGTAAGCCATGTCCCTCAGGGAGAGAATAGGCAGGCATAAGAGAGCCCTGGGAAGGGAGTGGGTCATCCTGGCCGCTTCCATTCTCATTGCCGGCCTTATCTGGTTCCTGTCCCAGCTCTCCAACGTCTATACAGGCACAATCAGCGTTCCTGTGGTGGCTCAGTGCAATATTGACGGCCACCGGGGAACATCGGCCAATACAGTTGTGGTAAGCGCCCGCTGCCGCACGGACGGCTTCCGCCTTGTGAGGGAACACAGCCGGAAGGAAAAGCGAGTGGTTAATGTCTCCTTCGATCGCGGAGACCTCCGCCGCACCGGCCCCGAGACCTTCTGCGTGATCGGTGGCGCCAAGAACAATTACATCAGCCAGTTCTTTGGGGAAGGCACTGCAGTGGAGGCATTCATCACGGATACCCTTCGCTTTATATTCCCCACGGAAATGCACAAGAAAGTGCCCGTAGATGTGCCTCGTTCCCTTCATTGCCGCTCCCAGTACATGCTGGATGGCCATTTCCGCTATGCCCCGGATTCTGTGACGGTCTATGCCCAGGCAGATGTCCTTGAGGGAATAGAGAAGGTTACATCGGCCCGTCTTGTGATGACGGATCTCCACAGCTCCCAGCACGGCATCCTGAAACTGGAAGAGATTCCCGGAGTGAGGATGTCCAAGACTGAGGTAAGCTATGAGGTCCCCATTTCACGGTATGTGGAGCTAAGGACCACGGTTCCAATAGAAGTCTGGAACGTGCCTGCAGGCCATCAGCTTCAGGTTTTTCCTCCCACGGCGTCAGTTGTGATGCGCTGCGCATTCCCTCTTAAGAAGGACCCGTTGGCATCATTCAAGCTGTATATAGACTACCGTGATTTCAGCGCATCCCTTTCTGGCCGATGCGCTCCCCGCACGCTCCGCCTCCCTTCCGGGGTACTGGAGTATCAGGTGGATCCTGAGGTATTTGACTGTGTTGAGGTGAAGTAGGGGAGATATGCTCACCGTAATTGTCACAGGTGGAATAGGCAGCGGAAAATCCGCTGTATGCGCCCTTCTTTCAAAGAGGGGCATTCCTGTATATGACTCTGACTCACGCACAAAGGCGCTCTATGACAGCGTTCCCGGGCTCCGGGAGAGGATAGAGGCCGAATTGGGAGTGCCGTTTTCAGACCTTGCCAAAGCAATATTTTCATCTGATGAAGCCAGGGAAAAGCTGGAATCCATAGTCTACCCCCTTGTCAGGGCCGATTTCGAGGCCTGGCGGAGCGCACAGGACGCTCCCTTCGTTGTGCTTGAATCGGCCATAATACTCTCCAAACCCATCTTTGACGGCATCGCGGATTACGTGGTGGCGGTGACGGCATCGGAGGATGTCCGCCTTGCTCGGCTTGTCGCCCGAGGCCTCACTGAGGATGATGCCCGCCGCCGTATGGCCTCCCAGTCCCTGGACCTTTCTAAGGCCGATGTAGTCATTCACAATGACGGCACCCTCCAGAGCCTTTCCCGCCGGGTAAGCCGTGTCTTTTTGAGCAAAAATAGTTATATTTGTAAGTTAGAAAGAAAATAAGTCAAAATATGAAAACAGATCTTGCAAAAATCCTTTCCGTCCGTGGTCAGCACGGCCTTTTCAATTATATCGCACAGTCCCGCCAGGGCGCTATCGTAGAGGCTCTTGACACCAAGAAACGCCTCAATGTAAGTGCATCGGCCGGAATTACTTCCCTTGCCGATATCTCCATCTACACCGCAGAGGAGGAGATTAAGCTTCAGGAGGTCCTCCTCAAGATGAAGGAAGTCCTTAAGGACGCCGAGGCACCTTCCCCCAAGGCTTCTGATTCCGATTTCAAGGCCCTCTTTGAGAAGGCTCTCCCTGACTATGACCGTGACCGCTTCTACGTGTCCCATATGAAGAAGGTGGCGGAATGGTACAACATCCTTTCCAAGTACGCTTCACTGGATTTCCTCACAGATGAGGAGCGTGAGGCAGAGGCCGCTAAGAAAGAGGAGGCTTAATGCAGACCCTCAGGGTCATAACTCTTGGCTGTTCAAAGAACACCGTAGACACTGAGCACCTTCTGTATCAGGTACGGGGTTCCTATGAGATTGTCCCTGAAGATGATTTCCGTGCAGTAGACGTTGAGGCAATCAACACCTGCGGCTTCATAGGGGACGCCAAGGAACAGTCCATCCAGGTTATCCTGGAGGAGGCCGGGAAGAAAAAGGCTGGCCGGATTGGCCGCCTTCTTGTATTTGGCTGCCTTTCCCAGCGGTATTCCTCGGAGCTTCCGGAACTTATCCCGGAGGTGGACGGATGGTTCGGCGCACGTGAACTGGATTCACTGGTAACGGCGCTTGGGTGCAGGCCGTCAATGGAATCGGCCCATAAACGTATACTTACAACACCCGGAAGGCCTTACGCCTTCTTCAAGATCTCCGAGGGCTGCAACAGGCGCTGCTCCTACTGCGCCATCCCTTACATCCGCGGCCCGCACAGGTCAGTCCCCATTGAAACTCTGGTGGCAGAGGCCCGCGACCTTGCCGCTCAGGGAATCAGGGAACTTGTTATCATAGCCCAGGACACCACTTATTACGGCCTGGATATCTACGGTAAGCGTTCCCTTGCTCGTCTCCTTCAGGAACTATCCAAGGTGGACGGCATAGAGTGGCTCCGCCTCCATTACTCCTATCCCGCAGATTTCCCTGAGGACGTTCTTGATGAAATGGCCTCCAATCCCAAGGTATGCCGGTATATGGACATCCCCCTCCAGCATATCTCAGACAGCGTTCTTGCTGCAATGCACAGGGGAGTGGACGGAGCCTGGACAAGGGCTCTCATTGAGCGAATGAGGGAACGCGTCCCCGGAGTAGTCCTCCGAACCACCATGATTGTGGGGCATCCAGGAGAAGGCACCCGTGAGTTCAATGAGCTCCTACGCTTTGTGAAGGAAGCCCGCTTCCAAAGGCTTGGCGCCTTCACGTACTCTGAGGAGGAGGGAACCTTCGGCGCAGAGAATCTGAAGGATTCCGTACGTCCTTCCACAAAGAAAAAACGCCTGGACGCCCTTATGGAAGCCCAGCGTGGCATTTCTCTTGCATATAATCAGTCAAGAATCGGCACGGAAGAAAAAGTGCTCGCAGACTCCCTGCAGGACGGCGTACTTGTATGCCGTTCAGAGTTTGAGAGTCCGGAGGTTGACGGGGAAATCCTTGTCAAGGCTCCCGCTGGCGTAGATGCCGGCGCCCTTGTGGGGACCTTCTTCAACGTGAGAATCACCGCTGCCGATGAATATGATTTAATTGCGGAAATAATATGAAAAAACTCCTTTTCCCGCTTCTGGCGCTTTTAGCGGTATCCTGCTCTCCACAGGTGTACTCGCTTATCCTTGACGTGCGCCAGCCGTCACAGTCCGGCCTTGACCTTGCCCGCAAATCCATGGCAATCGTGACCATGGAAACCCCGGATTCCACATTTGACCGCAACGCGGCATCGGCCATGGCCCGCGTGCTGGAGCAGGATTACTTCGGCGGAGACGAGGTTGTGCAGATGTACCGCGTTCCCTCAGCCGATTCCGTTTCGCTTGACCTCATGCATTCCCTTGTGATGGATACCGATGCCGATGTAGTGTTCCTGCTCTCATCAACTATCGGCATGCCTGACGACAAAGCCCGCCTGCCTCTGAGGACCATTCTGAATGTCTACGACAGTATGGGTGAGGACAAGGTGCACGGATTCAAGGGAAGCGCTTTCCTCACCCCCAAGGATGGTACCTCTGACCTTTCAGACGAGGCGGAGAAAGTTGGCAGCCGTATTGCCACCCGCTTCCTCTCTACATGGAAAACGGAATCCTTCAGCCTGTATTATTTTGACGACTTCAACTCCTCCAGCTGGGAGAAGGCCCTGAAACTTGCCTATGAGAACAAGTTCGGGAAGGCCATAGATGTATGGACGCAGTTCGTCAAAGGCGGTACCGCTCTCAAGAGGGCTGCGGCATCCTACAACATTGCCATGGCATTCTACCTCCTTGAAGACTATGAGATGGCCGCAAAATGGCTTGATATGGCAGATTCCCTGGAGAATCTTTCACTGTCTCAGGGGCTTAGAAAAAGGATTAAATCCCGTTTGGAAAAGTAAGGGAAAATAGGTAAATTTGTAGACTGGAATTAAAAATCTAATTATATAAGTCATTATGGCAAACATCGATCTCAAAAAGTACGGTATCAAGGGCGTGAAGGAAATCCTTTACAACCCCACGTACGAGGTTCTCTACAATGAGGAAACAAAGCCCGGCCTCGAGGGCTTTGACAAGGGTCAGGTAACTGAGCTTGGCGCCATCAACGTCATGACAGGCGTCTACACCGGCCGTTCCCCTAAAGACAAGTACATTGTCTACGACAACACCACCAAGGAAGGCAAGCCCGGTGAAATCTGGTGGACCACCGAGGGTTATCCCAACGACAACCACAAGATGTCCGTCAAGGTCTGGAAGGAAGTCAAGAAACTTGCCATCCAGCAGCTCAGCGGCAAGCGCCTCTTTGTAGTTGACGGTTTCTGCGGCACTCATGCCGATACCCGCATGAAGGTACGCTTCATCATGGAGGTTGCATGGCAGGCCCATTTCGTGACCAACATGTTCATCCGTCCCAAGAACCAGAAGGAGTTTGACCAGGAGCCCGATTTCGTGGTCTATTGCGCTTCCAAGGCAGAGGTGAAGAATTATGAGGAGCTGGGTCTTCGCAGCAGCACCTGCGTTGCCTTCAACGTGACTTCCCGTGAGCAGGTTATCCTCAACACCTGGTACGGTGGTGAGATGAAGAAGGGCATGTTCTCAATGATGAACTACTACCTTCCCCTCAAGGGCATCGCCGCCATGCACTGCTCTGCAAACACAGATATGAACGGTGAGAACACCGCCATCTTCTTCGGCCTTTCCGGCACCGGCAAAACCACCCTTTCCACAGACCCCAAGCGTCTCCTCATCGGTGACGACGAACACGGCTGGGACAACAAGGGCGTGTTCAACTTCGAGGGCGGCTGCTACGCAAAGGTCATCAAGCTTGACAAGGAGTCTGAGCCCGATATCTACAACGCCATCCGCCGTGACGCTCTCCTTGAGAACGTGACCGTAGACGCTGCCGGTAAGATTGACTTCAACGACAAGAGTGTCACCGAAAACACCCGCGTGAGCTATCCTATCTATCACATTGAGAAGATCGTGCGCCCCGAAAGCCACGGACCGGCTGCAAAGCAGGTTATCTTCCTCAGCGCAGATGCATTCGGCGTACTTCCTCCCGTCTCCATCCTCACCCCTGAGCAGACCAAATACTACTTCCTCTCCGGCTTCACTGCAAAGCTTGCAGGTACGGAGCGCGGCATCACAGAGCCCACCCCTACCTTCAGCGCCTGCTTCGGCCAGGCCTTCCTGGAGCTCCATCCCACCAAGTACGCAGAGGAGCTTGTGAAGAAGATGAAAAAGAGCGGTGCCAAGGCATACCTCGTGAACACCGGCTGGAACGGTACCGGCAAGCGTATCTCCATCCGTGACACCCGCGGTATCATTGACGCCATCCTCAACGGCGCCATCGACAAGGCTCCCACCAAGGTAATCCCTTACTTCAACTTCACCGTTCCCACCAAGCTTGAAGGCGTAGACACCGGTATCCTTGATCCCCGTGACACCTACAAGAACGCAGCAGAATGGGAAGAGAAGGCAAAGGATCTTGCCGGCCGCTTCATCAAGAACTTCGGCAAGTATGAGAGCAACCGCGCAGGCAAGGCCCTTGTAAAGGCTGGCCCTAAATTATAATCGGCAAAGCCGATTTAATTTAAAGGAGACATCGGTTGATGTCTCCTTTTTTGCTTACGTTACCCTCACCCCTCCCCCCTCTCCTCGGGAGAGGGGCTGGCGGCAGAAGCCGCCTGATTGGTTGTCACGGATTACGGACCAGGTTAAGCCAGTCGTAGAAGAGGCTGTAGGAGGGGAGGTAGGCGGCAAGAAGAAGGAGGGCTCCCCACAAGGGCATAGTACATAGGCCGATAATGAGCCAGATAAGCGCCCACAGGGGCCAGAGGATGAGCCGTACGCCAAAGCGGGCGGTGTTCTGGAATGCAGGGTCCTTGACCATTCTGCGGCAGAGGATCTCTGCAAGCACCCACAGCGGGGCCGATAAAACAGCAGATACCAGCCAAAAGAGGAAAGTGACGGCAGCAAGAAGGATCCTTGGCCACCTTGCGGGGGCGGGGTGCGATGCGCGGATATCGGCAAGGGCCTCTTCATAGTGCTCATCGTCCGGTAGGAAGAAGATGAGGGAGGAGAGACGCCCATACATCTCATCCTGAAGCAGAGCGTCACGGTCACTGTCCTGTGTATCGGCCGGAATTCCGGCGGCAAACGCATTCACGTCCAGGGGTTCACCTATGCGCACGACGGCGTCTCCACGGTAATGGAACCAGTCGGAATAATCTATGCCGATAGGGACAATGCGCGTAGGCCGCTGCGAAGCGCTCTTGAAGGCCAAAGTGGCTATACCGCGGCGCATTGGAAGGAGAGAGTGCATAGGCCTGTGGCGCCCCTCAGGGAAAAGGCAGAAGGGGAGTCCGTGGGCAAGGGCACGGTCTATATCCTCAAACGAAATGCGGTTATGGGCTACTTCCTCTGCCTTGTCACGGTTGTGACGTGCAAGCGGGAGCATCTTCAGGAAATGAAGGATGTGGGCTATGGCGGGCTTGCGGAAGACATCGGCCCTGGCTCCAAAAAGGGTGCCTCCGTGCCTTAACTGCAACACCACAAGAGCATCCATGAGCGTATTTGTGTGGTTGGCTGCATAGATGGTGGCTACACCATCATTATCCGGGGGGAGCTTCCCCTCAACGGTGATGCGGCGGTAACTCCTGCGCGTAGTAAAGTCTACGTAGTACCTCAGGAAACTGTACAGCCCGTCTTTATCCCAGAATTCACGCATCTTTTTTGGTTCTGTTGAAAATTGTTGCTATGGTAAGGCCGGAAATGATGTGCCAGATGCCCCACCAGGCAGTGATTACAAGCATTCCTCCGTGAGGGGGGAAGCCTGCAAAAAGGCTTGTTCCAAGCATCAGCGCTAGGCCAAGGCCAGAGTTCTGGATGCCGGTTTCAATGGTGAGTGTGCGGCGGTCACGGTAGGGGAGTTTTCCAACCGTAGCAACGCTGAATCCAAGGCCAAGGGCCAGGAGGTTGTGGATGAGAACCACCAGGAAAATGTACTTTACGCTCAGGAGGAACGCATCTATGTTGCTGGAGAAGGACAGCACCACCATTGCTACAAAAATCACAATTGAGAGCCACTGCAGGGGCTTTTTCAGGAAGGCTGCAACCTTGGGGAGGAACTGGCTTGTGAGTATACCCAGTATTAGCGGAATTCCAAGGAGGATGAAGATGGTCTTGAACACATCCCAGAGCGGAATCACAAGGGTGGGAATGTCACCATGGACGCCGGCGAAGTGCATATAGATGCTGCCCCAGCACCAGAAGTTGAATGGGGTCATGAACACTGCCAGGGCCGTTGAGATGGCCGTGAGGCTCACTGAAAGTTCAATGTTGGCCTTACCCAGGGAACTCATGAAGTTGGAGATGTTTCCGCCGGGGCAGGCTGCTACCAGGATCATGCCCATTGCCATCATGGGAGAAATCCATCCGGTCATGAGGATGGCAAGGCCGCAGGTGAAGGCTGGCAGTAGCACAAGCTGGCTGAGCATGCCCAGAAGTACGGACTTGGGCTTTTTGAAAACTTCTACGAAAATAGCAGGTTTGATGCCCAGCGCAACGCCGTACATCACGAAGGCCAGGATGATGTTAATGGTGTTCATCCCGCCGGCGTTCAGCGTTACGTTGATGCTGTCAATGGTTTTAATAACGTCAGGTGCCATATAAAATGTTAATTAATTATTCTTTGGTGAAATTATGTCCGAAGTCCTTGCAAAGAAGGCGTGCAGCCAGCCTTCCGCTTATCACTGCCGGGGGCAGGCCTCCGGAATATGCCGTCCGCTGACCGGCGAAGTATAAGCCCTTGCGATAACGGTTGGGGGCGTTTGTGGTGAGGGTGCGGGGAAGCCAGTCGCTCATATAACTGCCTTCATATGTGTCGCAGTAACGCTGGTAGGTAACGGGAGTGGCAACGTCCACGACGGCAATCTTGCCCCTGGTTTCAGGGATCTGCTCTTCAAGTATGCCGATAAACTTCCGGGCCATGGCCTCTTTCTTGGCCTCATAGGTGCCGTCCTCCCTTGCTGCCTTCCACCAGCCGTAGGAATAACCCGGGAAGAGTGCCGTTACGGTTGTGCAGCCTTCAGGTGAATAGTGGTCACGGGCATAATTGCTCACCACAAAGAAGGGGAGGTCCACTCCGCCGTCCTTGAACGGGACCTTGAACACCATAGACTTGGGGTAGTGATTAAGGTCGGTCTCCACGCCAACGCCCACAAACACGGTCTGGCTGGTGACAAGGAGTTTTCTCATCCTGCGTGCCCAGCCGTCCTGAAGGGGCTTTTCAAAGAGCTTGTCAATGGCGGTACGGGCATCCACGGTGACTATCACGGCATCGGCCTTCATAAACTCTCCGCCTACATAGATGCCTCCGTCCACAACTTTCTCAACGGCCGTGTTGTAGCGGATTTCACCCCCGGCCTTTACAAAGGTGTCGGCCATATTGAGGGCCATCCTGAGGGAGCCGCCGCTGGGGTAGCCGCTGTCTCCGGTGAAAAAGCCGCTGAGGGTATAAGCAAAGGTCATGGCGTTGTTGACAGGCGCCACAACGGCCTCCATAATGGTCCGGACATCATCGTCCTTGATGCGTGAAAGGTAGTACTTTATAGACTGCATCCAAAGGCGTGGGGTTATAAGTATGGCCGGGAACATACGGATATAGTCCCAAATGCTTGTTTCTCCCTCCACGGGGGACTGGAAGTAGCGGAACATCTTCACGTCACGGAAAATGCTCCTGAGGGCCTTCCTGTCACGGGGAGAGTAGGCCGATAACTCCTTAAGCGTGCGCTCAGCATCACGCCAGATGGCAAGATCTGCCTTTCCGTTCTTGAGGACATAAACGGGGTCCTTGAAATATATAGGATTGTTGTCCTGGAGCGCTCCAACCTCAAGCCACACTTTGTGGATGTCAAGGTCACTGCCTGAGCCGTTGAGCCAGTGTACGCCGCCTTCAAACATATAGCCTTTACGCTTCCAGCAGGTTGAAACCCCGCCGGGCGTAGCGCATTTCTCCAGGATAAGGACGTCAAATCCGGACCTCTGGGCATAAATGCCGGCGGTAAGGCCGGAGATACCGCCACCAACTATTATTACTTTCTCTTTCATCAGTCTTCAATTGTGAGCCCGTCATACGCAGGCTCAATGTTTCCTCCATATTGTTTAAGCTTTTCCACAAACTCCCCGTGTGTAGGGAAGGTATGGCTGAGGTGTGTAAGCCAGGTATGCTCTGCACCAATCCTCTTGGCCAGCGCCACGGCCTCCTCAAGGGAGAAGTGGGAGTGGTGAGGATGATAGCTCACCGTGTTGAGGGTGAGATGCTTGAGACCCCGGAGTTTTTCAAGTTCAGAGTCTTCTATATGGCTCATGTCCGTCAAGTAGGCGATGTTCCCGAAGCGGAACCCCAGTACCGGCATCTGGCCGTGAAGGCCGCGGATGGGAATCACGTTGGGGTTATCATGTGAGGCCTCCGACACTATCTCTCCGGTGTTTGAGAGGCTGCCATCGGCCTGCCTGTAATAATACCCCTTGTCATGCACCCACACAAGTTCTCCGGAATGCCCCAGGGAATCTACACGGAAAGGTCTCTCATCGATGAGGTGAACGTGCCACTCCGGCGCACCGGGGTATTTTTCCTCCTCAAAGGCATAGGAGTAGTCGTTCTTGAGGCTCTTAAGGACCCTTTCCTCGCAGTATATCTCCGCCGCCTTTCTGTCTATATAATTAAAAGAGCGGACATCGTCCAGGCCTCCCGTATGGTCCTTGTGGTTATGGGTGAGAAGGATGGCGTCGAGGTGACGGATATCGGCCTGGAGCATCTGGCTTCGGAAATCCGGTCCCGCATCAATGAGGATATTAAGGCCCTCATACTCCACAAAGGCCGATGACCGGAACCTCTTGTCCCTTGGATCCAGGCTCTTGCACACCGGGCACTGGCACGCTATGATTGGCACGCCCTGCGATGTTCCCGTTCCCAAAAACCTTAGTCTTGTCATATCTCAACCTCCTCCAAAGTATTGACAAGAGCCGCGTCAAACGGCTTCTCAAGCCTTATATAATTGCCGGTGTAGCCGCCCATGAGGCCTCCCTTCACGGAAGATTCCCAAAGGACTTTTTCCCGGACTCCCTTATTGGCCGATACAAACTCCGCGTGGAGCTTCTCGCAGAGCTCCTCCAGTGCCGCCACACGCTCCTGCTTCACGCTTTCCTTCACCTGGTCCTTCCACTCCGCGGCCTTGGTCCCAGGCCTTCTGGAGTAAGGGAAAACGTGGATGAAAGCGGGTTTGATGCGCTCTTTAAGGAACGTATAAGTTTCCTGGAACAGCTCTTCCGTCTCTCCGGGAAGTCCCACAATTACGTCAATCCCAAAGAACACCTTCGGCCCGCCCGGCCTTTCCATAGCCTTGCGGATATAATCAATCCTTGAAGCGAAAAGCTCAGTGTCATAACGCCTTCCAACCCGCCTTAAAAGCGTATCTGAGCCGCTCTGGAGCGGTATATGGAAGTGAGGCTGGAACTTTGTCCCTGACGCAATCCAGTCCACAATCTCAGGCGTTATGAGGTTTGGCTCAATGGATGATATCCTGAACCTCTCAATGCCTTCAACTTCATTCAGGGCCTTCAGCAGATCCGGGAATGATTCGCCTGTAGTACGGCCAAAATCACCTGTATTCACTCCCGTCAGAACTACTTCCTTAACTCCTGCCGCCACAATCTCCCGTGCCATCTTCACGCACTCGCAGATTGGAATGTTTCTGCTCCTGCCCCTTGCATAGGGCACCGTGCAGTAAGCACAGAAGTTATTGCACCCGTCCTGCACCTTTAAAAATGACCTTGTACGCTCACCGGTAGAATAGGCCCCGAAGGTTCCGTCCTGATTTTTGGCCGATTTCCCGGACGGAACGGCCATTTCCTGGGTTCCATCCTGATTTTGGGCCATTTTTCCGGATGAGACATTGGAGGGTGTGCCTTTGGCAACCTCTGGCCACCCTCGGCCGGATAAGAG
>JAFZOU010000134.1 GCA_017550525.1 Bacteroidales bacterium | reverse complement strand
GGAACCTTCCGTCCCTCATCGGGCTTGGCTGTTATCTGGTGGATGACGCGCACAACCGCCGGAAGCTTGACCCTTCCAACCATTACAAGCTGGCCACCGGCGAGACCGCCCGCCTGGACGGGTCCATGGGCCAGTATATGTGGGGCTGGCGCACGCCGTTCTACATCGCCATCTGGGTGGAGGGCAATTACCTCTATAAGGCGGCAGGCCTCAAGCCCATCCCCGGGCGCGAGAACTACCGGATCCCGATTGCCTCCAAGGGCGCCGGCAATGCCGGTATCATGGACCGGACCAATGACAAACTCTGCTCGGTGATCAATACAGATGCCCAGTACCGGGGCGGTAATGGCTCCGTCCTGACCACCGGCAACGCCTCCGCAGAGAACCTCTCTATGCTCGGCTATGCAGCCACCCAGCTTGGCACATCCACCTTCCAGACGAAGGGCGCCAACCGCGGCTCAGGCTGGGGCGCCGGCTGGTACTGGATTGAGACCGTTACCCTCATCCTCTTTGACATCATCATGGGGACCCGCCACAGCCAGGCGGCCTACAATGCCACGAAGGATGCCAATGGCCTCTTCCAGGGAGGTCTTGGCGCCGGCGTCAGTGGTATGCCCAGCTGGGATGCCTACAACAATTATTACCCGGTGGTGCCTTATTCCGCTGGCGTGGATCTGGCCGATGGCGTGGGCATCTCAAACTACGCCGTGAAGAATTCTGCCGGCACGACTGTTTACACGGCCCCCGTCCCGGTGTTCTTCGGCCTCAAGAACCCTTACGGACACCTTTGGGTGGGTAAGAACCTTATCATTGCCCAGAAGGCCCAGGACGGCTCTTATAACTTCTATGTAGCCAAGAGCTCCAAGGCCGCTTGGGACTATTCAAACACTGCTCAAATGCTGTTTGTCGGTAGTTTGGCAGCAGCTGCCGCCGCTGGCTGGGACTACATCTCCAGGCTGAATTTCACCGGCCTCGCAGGTATGCCCGCAGAGCTCGCCGGCACGTCTTCCACCTACTACGCTGACGGCTGCTATCGCGACATTGCCACTTCGGGTTTTCGCTCGCCTCTTGGCTCCGGCTATGCTAGCTATGGTGACTATGTTGGCCTGGCGTACTTCGGCGGTGACTATGGGCCCTCGACTGCCTTTGCGTACCTGTCGTCGCCCCTCTGCGAAACGCCCGATGATTTTGACCCCGTCCCGATTATCGTGTCTGCGTAGATCGAAGTGATGTGAGGGGCGACGCGGTCCCCAAAGAAACCGCGCAGACCGCGTCAGCGGTCGAGCATGAACTCGGCGCCCGCCAGGGCGCCCGATGATAGTTCTTTGAAATACTGTTCTTTCCTTTCCGTGGGAATCGCCGCGGCGGTATTGGTCGGAATACCGCCGTAAGGCGGTTTTTTATACAGCGATTTTTGGAGTTTGGAGGAAATTCGTAACTTTGTTGCGCCTGAGAGGGTGGGCTTACTCTCTAAGGCGGTAGGTTTCGGGTTTTCGCTCGCCTCTTGGCTCCGGCAATGCTAACAATGGTGACAATGATGGCCTGGCGTACTTCAACGGTAACAATGGGCCCTCGAATGCCAATGCGAACCTGTCGTCGCCCCACTACTTGGGCCGGGTGTTTTGTGTTTGCATCCCCGGTCTATTTGAGGGTTGGCCCCGGCTCTTGCCGAAAAACGTAACATCAAAACGGGTTCTGGTAGGTCCTTCGGGATTCGACGGCGCTCGTGAGAGAAAGCAGACACGCGGACACTGTAACACTTTATGACACTTGTGACACTGTGACACGCAGACGAGGACACCTGTCTGATGTGGTGGGTACCAGGGAGAACTTCAAGGGAGCCCACCAATGCGCTTCAAGGCGTAAGAAGAGACGGAAGGAGGTCAGGGATTATGAATCCAGATTGGATGAGAATACCGATGACCTCCTTCACCTTTTCCTTACCGGGCAATACAAGCCATCCCCCTATACCTACAAGACCATCCAGGAGAAAAAGGAACGGTTCCTGTCGATGCTCCCTTACAGAGACCATGTCTATCACTGGGGCCTCCTGAACCCTGCCGAGCTGATTATCTGCCGGTCATTCGATGAGCGGACCTTCGCCTGTATCATCGGCCGTGGCCAGCACCAGATGGTCAAGCTCATCGCCCGCGACATCCGGAGGCATCCAGAGCTCAAGGCCTTTGCCAATCTGGATGTGTCGAAGATGTATGCAAGCATCCCCATCAGTGTCCCCAAGGCTTACCTCCGGAGCAAGATAAAGGATCCTCTCCTGATGAAGTCCTTTGATGCGGTCCTTGACAGCAGCATAGGGACGCCCATGGGGAACGGCGATCCGGAACACCCGGCCGGCCTTGCTATCGGGCTGAAAATCTCCACCATCCACGCGAACATGGCCCTCGGGCAGTTCACACACGACCTCCGGCGGCTCTTCGGGCTGCAGGAGAATGAAACCCTCATCCGGCTGCTTGCGGCCCAGTTCGTCAGGGAAAAACACCAGACGGCCAAGACCGATGAGGACCGGGCCGAGCTGGCCAGGGGGGATGAGTATCTGGCGGCCATGTTCCGGGCGTTTGTCATGCGGGGCATCAAGTTCCCGTATTGCTTCATGGACAATGTCCTGATTCTCCACGAGGATAAGACATTCCTTCACATGGTGACGGATTGGATTGCCCTCTATTGGGGAACGGAACTCCGGCTTACGATGAATGAGAAATGGCAGGTTGGCAGCATAGCCGGCAAGTGCCCCGAAAAGGGCCCTTCCCGCTATTCTGACGGCTTCACCATTGTAGGGTATAGGATATTTGCCGACGGCCACATAAGGGCCCCAAAAGAGACGAAAGAGAAGCTTAAACGGAAGATCCGGAAGGGCCTCAAGATGGGGCTCTCCTATGACCAGATCCGGAGGGCGCTTTCTTCCCAGCTGGGCACCGTCGTACACGCTAATTCTATCAACTTCATAAACACTTATCACATGGAAAAGAGAGAACGTTTGGGCGCAAAAATCAACAAGCGCAAGAGTCAATGCCCATTTGACATTTCCCATGCCCAGCAGAGGCGCTTTGAGAGCCTTCTGTTCGACCCGGAAAAGGAAGCCAATGAAGATGACTTCCTGATGGAGCTGCGGGAGTACCAGGTAATTGATTCCATCAAGGAATTCAATGATGACGGGACCCCCAAGAAATGCCTTGCAATCCTGTTTGAATGGAAGGGGAAGCAATTCACCTACCAGAATGAGAAAGGGAAGGATGTGCTTGTTGAGCCGGGGCAGGTCTATTATGCCTATACGGGTTCCAAGGTCTTGATCGAGCAGACCGAGACGGAATTCAACCAGGAAGACCTCCCGGCGGACACGGTCATCCAGGTGGCCGTGAACCAACGCAGGAAGAAATTCTATAAATTCACGTAGAGAAATGAAGAAAGTCTATTTGAACCCGCAGCGCCCCACTCATTACGATGGGGCGCATTTTATTGTGTATCTCAATGCCCGCCCGGCCGAGTACCAGGCGGATGAGAACTCTGAACCCGTGCAGGGTGTGGAATACACCGGCACGATGGAAGACGGCGGCACCCTTATCGAATGCGATGAGTGGAACCGGGATAAGCTGATCAACGGCATTATCCGGACCAAGTATCTGCAGGCCGAAGAGGACGCCATCAAGACGCACCAGATCCAGCTGCTGCAGGTGGAGGCTCACCTTGACGCCGGCACCCTCACCGAAGAGAAGAGAGCCGCGTATCTCCAGGAGTGGGCTGAATTCCAGGCCTTCCGCGAGGAAGCCATCGCCCTTGTGAACACTTGGGATAACTGGGAATAGGAGGCAGGCCATGAGTCACGACATTAAACCCCTTGTGGCTTGGATCAAGTCCTGGGAGGGCGGCTTTGTCAATGACCCTGATGACCTTGGGGGGGCCACGAACAAGGGAATCACCCTTGCAACCTTCCGGGCCGTCTATGGCCAGCACAGGACCGTTGAAGACCTGAAACGCCTGACGGATGAGCAGTGGGAGCATATCTTCCGCACGAAGTTCTGGGACCGCTGGAAGGCGGACAGCATCAAGGACATCAACGTGGCTTACCTTCTGGTTCAGTGGGTATGGGGCAGCGGTGCCTATGGCATCCGGGTCCCCCAGCGCGTCCTCGGGCTGGATGTGGATGGCATTGTCGGCCCGAAGACCATTGCAGCCGTGAATGCCCGGAACGGGCGGCAGCTCTTCGACCTCTTGAAGGCCGAAAAGAAGGCCTATTTCGAGCGCATTTGCGTCAGCAGGCCTGCCAATCGCAAGTTCCTGAAAGGATGGCTCAGAAGGCTTGATTCTATGAACTACAGGGCATTGACACTGAATTCCGGAAGGGTCATAACCTTCTGATGTACTTTCGCCCTCCCGGGGCGGGCATGAAAAAAGCCCCCGGTTGTAAAACGAGTCTCACCTACATTTTACCATCATGCGGAAGCACGACATGCCGAGGGCTAAGGTCCTTTGCACCGTGCTTCCGCATTGGCTTATGTAGGTGAGACAGGGCAAAGGTACGAATTTTTTTGAAACGTTAACTCTTTTGCCGTATGAACAAGTATTATCGAATGATGGAGAAGATCCTGCAGGAAGGGAAGATGCAGGATAACAAGAAAGGGGCCATCAAGTACCTCCTTGACCAACAGCTTTCCCTGACCCCGGCCGACCTTCTGGACATCTTTGAAGGCCATCCCATAGCCAGGAAGAAACTCAAGAATGAACTCGCCCTCTTCATGCAGGGGGAAAGGAATGTGGAGAAATACCGGGAGGCCGGCATCCAGTGGTGGGACTACTGCGGGTCCATCCTGGTGAACAGCTACCCGACCTATTTCGAGAAACTGCCGCCCCTGGTGGCCAAGATCAACAAAGAGAAGAGGAACAGCAAGAACTATGTTCTGTTCCTGGGGGCCACGGGTGTGGAGAGCAACCAGGCCCCTTGCCTCAGCCTGATTCAGTTCCAGATTGATGAGGGGCAGCTGGTCCTGTCTGCCTACCAGCGCTCTTCTGACGCCAACCTGGGACTGCCGGCAGACATCTATCACCTTTATCTGATTGCCAAACAGATTGACCTGCCACTCAAGACCATCACCCTGACGCTGGGCAATGTCCACATATACCAGACCAACCTGGAAAGGACTAAGGCCCTGCTGGCAGGGGAAGAGGACGTGAAGTTCGAGCTGAACGTGTAGAGACTTCAAAGGGTGTTCAAATGCCGGTCAAAGACATGAGAACACCCTTTGTGTGTGGGAAACTTTTCGCACCTATCGTTTTGAGGCGGTCGTGGCACGTTTCGTTTTGGAAATAGGCACGATTCGTTTGCGTGATTATAAATCCTTGCAAACCTTGCAAAGATTTG
>JAFZOU010000133.1 GCA_017550525.1 Bacteroidales bacterium | reverse complement strand
GGCGCGGATTGCAACGTCTGCCATAACCTGGTTGTAAGGCTGGTCAGGGTCTGCGAAGAAAGGAATCTTCTGGCCGGAGACAAGGGTATTGTTGAGGTCTATGCCTGCAATGCCCGTAGGGATGAGCTGGGAGGGCTGGCGGCGCTTGTAGGGATTTACGGAAGGGCCGCCGATCTGGCGCTCTTCTCCCTCGATCTCCGGGCCTCCGTCAATGGGGTGGCCGTAGGCGTCGAAGAATCGGCCTGCAAGCTGGTCTGAGACCTTCAGGGTAGGGGGTTCTCCAAGGAAAGTAACCTCCGCGTTGGAGGGGATGCCTTCCGTGCCGGAGAAAACCTGCAGGGTGATGAGTTCTCCCTTGATGCGCACAACCTGTGCAAGACGGCCGCCCACAACGGCTAGTTCGTCGTTGGAAACGCCTTTGGCGCGTAATGAAACCGTGGCCTTTGTAATGCCTTCCAGTTTGGTATATACTTTTTGGTATGCTTTGTTCATAAGGCTATGCGATCATTTTCTTAACGGAGTCATTATAGGCCTTGAACTGCTCACTCTCATAGGCGGAGTAGTTCATCTGGCGAAGCTCGTTGATGAGTGTCTTGAAGAACTCACGGCACTTCTCAAAGTCTTCGAAGTCATAGTCCTTTGCGCAGATTTCAAGAACAAGGTCCAGCATATAGCGCTGGCGCTCGATGGGGCAGAGGGCGTCTATGGCGTCAAATGCATCCTGCTGAAGGATCACAAAGTCCACAAGTTCTGATTTCCAGAAGTTCACGTGGTAACTCATAGGAACGCCGTCATCACCAAGGATGTTAATCTGCTCGGAGGCTTCCTTACCGCGGCGGATGAGGTTCTTTGCAGTTAGAACCTTATCTACCCATCCGGGCTCTACGGTCTCATCAAGGTATGCGCGGATTTCAGGGTAATCCAGGTACTTGGAATAGGACTCCAGGGGGCCTACAGCAGGGTAGCGCTTTTGGTCGGCGCGGTTCTGCTCCAGAGCGTAGAAGCAGCGCGCGGCCTTCTTGGTGCTTTCCGTGACGGGCTCCTTGAGGTTACCGCCGGCAGGGGAAACCGTGCCGATAAACGTGACGGCGCCGGTCTCTCCGTTATTCAGGACCACCATGCCCGCACGTGCGTAGAAGTTGGAGATGATGGCCGATAAGTCCACGGGGAATGCATCGGCACCGGGGAGTTCTTCCATACGGTTACTCATCTCACGGAGAGCCTGGGCCCAGCGGGAGGTGGAATCGGCCAGGAGGAGGCACTTGAGGCCCATTGCCCTGTAGTATTCGCAGATGGTCATTGCGGTGTAGACGGATGCCTCACGGGCCGCAACGGGCATATTGGAAGTGTTGCAGATGATGGTTGTACGCTCCATCAGGTGACGGCCGGTGTGGGGGTCTATGAGTTCAGGGAACTCCGTGAAGATTTCCACTACCTCGTTGGCACGCTCACCGCAGGCCGCCATCACAATTACATCGGCATCACCCTGCTTTGCAATGGCGTGCTGAAGGACGGTTTTTCCGCAGCCGAAGGGGCCGGGGATAAAGCCCGTACCGCCTTCTGCGATGGGATTGAGGGTGTCAATAACGCGTACGCCCGTTTCCATGATCTTATTGGGGCGGGGCTTTTCCTTATAACCCTTGATGGCAACCTTCACGGGCCACTTCTGGGTCATGGTGACGTTCACTTTCTCACCTTCCTCATTCCGGAGAACGGCAATCACGGTATCTACGTTGTACTCACCGGCCTCCTTGATGGATTCCACTGTGAATGAACCCTTGAAGCTGAAGGGAACCATGATCTTGTGGGGGAGCCATCCTTCCTTCACCTCACCAAGCCAGTCGGCTGCAATCACAGTATCACCGGGCTTTGCCAGGGGAGTGAATTCCCATAGTTTTTCACGGTTAATGGGATCCGTGTATTCACCTCTTTTCAGGAACACGCCCGTCATGGTGGTGAGGTCGTTCTGAAGGCCGTCATAGGTGCTGGAGAGAAGGCCGGGGCCAAGGGTTACTTCCAGCATCCTGCCCTCGAATTCCACCTCATTGCCGCCCTTGAGGCCGCGGGTGCTCTCGAACACCTGCACGGATGCAAGGTTTCCGTTCACCTTGATAACCTCTGCCATCATCTTCACGCCTTCGGAGGTGATGTAGCAGATCTCGTTCTCGGAAACAGGGCCGTCAACCTCTACGGTGACAAGGTTGGAGACGATGCCCCTTACAATTCCTCTTGTTTTCATATGTTTATTTATCCTTTATATTCTACTCCTTTGAATGTGCCGCGCACTTCCTGCACAAGCTTCTGGAATTTTTCCCGGCCTCTTTCCTCGTCCAGTTCCAGCCAGCGGTCCACTATGTGCAGCTTGGCAACGTAACAGAGGACTGCCGTGATGTCAAAATAGTGGAAGGTGCCAAGGGAATCTATGACTTCCCAGGTTACGTCGTCAAGGGCCTGCTCCCTGTCAAGAAGGCTTGAAAGGGAAAGAGCGGTCTCAACTTTTGCCTCTTCCTTGAATTCTCCGCCGGTGAAACGGTAGCCGTCTATGTCCAGGCCTTCATCCGTTTCATCACCCCCGCCGTCAAGGATGTCCTGTCCGGCAGCCCTGCCAAGGGCATTGTTGATGTAGCTTACCTTGGCGTTACGGAGGTTGAGGTCATAGCGGAAGTATTCCCGGATGAACTTCACGGGGTGGGAGAGGGCCTTTGCGTAAAAATCGGCATTCAGGTTTTTCTCCTCAAATCCGGCCAGCAGCGCATCCAGAACCGCGGTGTCCTTTTCACTCAGGTTCTCCTTTATCTCCTCTATCACGCTTTCCCATTTATGGCCGTCCTCATACTTGTAATCAATGGTGAGGAAGGGCAGGGAGGCGATAATGTACTCGAAATTGCTCATACACTAGCCAAAGAGGATCTTCTTTGTGGCGGGGCGCATGTATTCCCCTATGAGGGCCTTGAAGGATTCTTCAGTGAGGCTGATGAAATAGCTGCCGTCCTTGGGGCCGATGGAGAAGCCGCCGGCAATCTTCTTGGAGAAGGATGCCTCTACGCCTTTTCCCACGGTCTTTGCAAGCTCTCCCTTAACGAAAGGCTCGAGCTCACCCTGAAGCTTTTCCGGAAGGATGAGTGAAAGGTCCTGGGATTCCTCTGCGCTGAAGCGCTTTGCAACCTCAGTGATCACGCTCTTCAGGAAACCGGGCTCCTTGAGGGCGGCGCCTGCGGGCTCAACTGCCTTTGCAACTATGAGGGACTCGATATCGGCCTTTGTGGCCTGGAGGGCCTGTGCCGATGCCGTCTTGACATCTCCATCCACCCTTACGCGAAGGTCATCGGCCTCCTTGCGGGCCTTGGCAAGGATTGCCTCAGCCTCTTCATTGGCCTTTTTCACAATGGCCTCGGCGTCTGCCTTGGCCTTGGAGAGGATGGCCTCTCCTTCCTGCTTTCCTTTTGAAAGACCCTCTTCATACAGTTTCTGGGTCAGTTCCTGGAGTTTATCCATATCTTTATTGTTTAGTTATAATCATTCAATGATGGCCGATGCCGTGATGGACGCAATGATTCCGCGCATGCGGGTGACGGAGCCTTGATCCTTGGGGTGAACCCTGTGCGTGAGGATTATGAGAATGGTGGAGGTGTCCGGATCTATGAGGACGGATGTCCCCGTATATCCGGAGTGGCCCCTCAGGTCCTGCGTCTCAAATATGTCACCGGACATGAAAGGAGCGCTGTAGTAGGTGTCCCAGCCAAGGGCGCGGGCCACCTTTGGATCGTTTTCGGAAGGGACCTCGAAGATTTTCCGGACCGTCTGGGGCCCAAGGATACGTTTTCCTTTCCACTGGCCGCCGTTAAGCAGGGCGGAGCATATGACGGCTATGTCTTCAACGTTAGAGAACATGCCTGCATTCCCGGAATTGCCTTTCATAACCAGGCGTGCGGTGGGGTCATGGACCTGCGCCTTCAGAAGGAGGGTGTCTCCCACAAATTCAGTGGGGGCGCATAGCTCTGCGAGTTCCGGCTTTATGGGCTTGCCGTCCAGCGGGAAGAAGCAGGTGTGCTCCAGCTCCAGGACGTCAAAGACATTCTTCTGGAGATAGTCACAGAGACGCTCTCCGGTGACTTTCTCCACTATTTGCTGGAGCATTATGAAATTGAAGCAGCTGTAGAGTACGTCCGTTCCGGGAGCAAATGCCCTTGGGGATTCTTCTGCGATGTACTGAACAAGGCGCTCCGAATTACCCTCTCCATACTGTTTGACAAATCCGGGGACGTCCTTAAGGAATGCCTCCAGGCCGGAGGAGTGCGTAAGAAGGTGCTGCACCCTTATCCTTTCCAGTTTCCTGGTCTTGGGATCACGCCAGTCCCTGAACTGCGGAAGATAGTAGTCCACGGGGTCCATGAGGCGGATCTTGCCCTTCTCTACAAGCTGCATCACGGCTATGGTGGTGCCAAGGCATTTTGTGAGGGAGGCAAGGTCAAACATGGTCTGGGTTGTCATGGGCTCCGTTTCCGGAATGAGGGCCTTGCTGCCGAAGGACTTCTCATAAACCATCTTTCCGTCCTTGACTATGCCCACAACCGCACCGGGGATGGTCTTTTGCAGAATGGCGTCAACTATCACGCTGTCAATCAGTTCTAGTTTTTTTTTGTCCATAGTCTGGGCATTGGCGACGGAACATGCCATAAGGAGCATGAAGGATACCGGTATGAGCCACTTTGCTTTCATCATCCAAGGAAGCTGAGGAGAATACCTGCGGCTACCGCAGAACCAATTACGCCGGCCACATTTGGAGCCATGGCGTGGGTGAGGAGGTGGTTGGAAGGATCGGCTTCCAGACCCACGGTCTCAGACACGCGCGCGGCATCAGGCACGGCGGAAACGCCTGCATTGCCAATGAGGGGGTTGATCTTCTTGCCCTCCGGCAGGAACAGGTTCATGAATTTTGCGAAGCTCACTCCGAAGGTTGTTGCTATCACAAATGATGCAAGGCCAAGCCCGAAGATGAGGACGGAACGGCCTGTAAGGAATACATCGGCCTGGGTGGATGCACCAACAGTGAGGCCGATAAGCGTTGTGACTACGTCTATGAGTGACCCGCCGGCTGTTGCGGCAAGGCGCTTTGTAACGCCGCTTTCCTTGAGGAGGTTACCGAAGAACAGCATTCCGAGGAGGGGAAGGCCGCTGGGAACTATGAAGGCCGTGCAGATGAAGCCGATGATAGGGAATATGATTTTCTCCCTCTGGCTTACCTCACGGGGCTTTTTCATACGGATGAGACGCTCCTTCTTGGTGGTAAGGAGCAGCATTATGGGCTTCTGGATCACGGGCACCAGGGCCATATATGAATAGGCCGATACAGCAATAGCGCCCATCAGTTCCGGAGCCAGCTTGGAGCTGAGGAAAATGGCCGTGGGGCCGTCAGCGCCGCCGATAATGCCGATAGCACCGGCCTCGTTGGGCAGGAAGCCGAACACAAGGGCCAGAAGATATGCGCCGAAGATGCCAAGCTGTGCCGCAGCACCAATCAGGATGAGCCTTGGCTGGGAAATGAGCGCGCTGAAATCCGTCATGGCGCCTATTCCAAGGAAGATAAGGGGCGGATACCATCCGTTCCTTACGCCGTGGTAGAGGATATTGAGAACGGACCCCTCCTCATAGATGCCTATCCTCAGGCCTGCACCCGTTGCGGGGTCAAAGAAAAGGGGAATGTTGCCCACTATCATGCCAAAGCCGATAGGCACCAGAAGGAGCGGCTCCCATTTCTTTACTATGCCCAGCGTAATGAATACAAGGCCGATGAGGATCATCACCAGATGCTGCCAGGTGCAGTTGGCGAATCCCGTGTACTGCCAGAATTGCTGGAGGCTGTCTAAGATTGTATTCATCAGCCGATGGTTACTATGTCTGCGCCTTCAAGGACGGAATCTCCCTTGGCTGCGTGGATGGCTGTGATGGTGCCGTCACACTCGGCAAGGATATCGTTTTCCATCTTCATGGCCTCAATGACGGCCACTTTCTGGCCGCGGGTGACGGCCTGCCCTTCCTTCACGTTGATGCTGATGATAATGCCGGGAAGGGGACTCTTGATGGTCTTTCCAGCGCCGGAAGGTGCTGCATTTGGCGCTGCAGGCTGAGATGCCCGGTCGGGGCCGGGCATGACGGGAGAATTACCGGCAGGAGCGGCTGTTGCGGCAGGAGCGTCACCCCCGACCTGATCGGGGGTCTCCGATAGCTCCACCTGATAATCGGCCCCATTCACATTCACCGTAAGGTTGCGGCCGTTGGCCTCGCCGATTTTGACGGCGTAATCTTTTCCGCCGATCTTGAATTTATATTCTTTCATATCTATCTTGGTAATCTTCTAAAAGTGAGTTCCTTGTTATTCCAGGCGGATTCCCTGTGGGTGATGGTGACAATGCCGGGCTCTGCGTCGTGAACTGTGTCAGAAAGATACAGGTGCACGGCGGCTGCGATGGCGGCATAGGTGTCTCCGTCCTGTTCCATATCAAGAGCCATTGCTATTGCAGCGGCAACCTCCTCCCGGGCGGGATCCTGGCTGCCTGTTGCCATCTTTGCGAGGCGTTTTCCGGCGCGCCATCCCTTTTTTGCATCGGCCTTAAGTTCTCCGGAGAAAACCCTTCCGGAAAGGCTGTACAGGGCGTACAGGATGATGAGCGCTATGAAAACCACGCCCACGCTGATTATGGTGAGAGTCCAGCCGTGGGGATCTGTGGCGGCCATACGTTCAGCGCCCGCAGTGAGAACTATGTTACAGAGGGAGGTTGTCATGTTTCTTTGCGGGGATTTCCTGACGTTTGGTTGAAAGCTGCTCCAGGGCACGGATTACGCGGAAGCGGGTGTTGCGGGGCTCTATTACGTCATCAATATAGCCCTTCTGGGCGGCCTGGTAGGGATTTGAGAAGAGGTCTTCGTACTCCTTCTTCTTTTCCTCGAATATAGCCTTGGCGTTTTCGGGGTCAGCCTTGATTTCCTTGGCGTAGAGGACGTTTACGGCGCCATCGGCCCCCATGACTGCAATCTGGGCGCTGGGCCAGGCGTAGTTGATGTCTCCGCGAAGCTGCTTGCAGCTCATGACAATATGGGCGCCGCCGTAGCCTTTACGGAGCGTGACGGTGACCTTGGGGACAGTGGCCTCACCGTAAGCGTAGAGGAGTTTTGCGCCGTTTGTGATGATGGCGCCGTACTCCTGCTGGGTGCCGGGAAGGAAGCCGGGAACGTCTACAAGGGTGACAAGGGGGATATTGAAGGCGTCGCAGAAGCGCACGAAGCGGGCGGCCTTGCGGCTGGCGTTGATGTCAAGTACGCCTGCTAGGACCTGGGGCTGGTTGGCAACTATGCCCACGCTGCGGCCGTTGAAACGTGCAAAGCCAACGATTATGTTCTTTGCAAAGTCCTTGTGAATCTCCAGGAACTTGCCGTCATCCACTATGCTCCTAATAACCCCGTACATGTCATATGCCTTGTTGGGATTGTCCGGAACTATGGAGTTGAGGGCGTCATCCACCCTGTTAAGGGGATCTGAGGTTTCCTTGAAGGGAGCGTTCTCCATATTGTTCTGGGGGATGTAGCCAAGGAGTTCCTTGATGGTTTCAAGGGCTTCCTTCTCATCCTCTGCGGCAAAATGTGCTACGCCGCTCTTACTGGCATGGACGGATGCGCCGCCAAGCTGCTCCTGGTCCACGACCTCACCTGTAACGCTCTTTACAACGGCCGGGCCGGTAAGGAACATGTAGGAGGTGTTCTTGACCATGAGGGTGAAGTCCGTGAGGGCGGGGGAGTAAACCGCGCCGCCTGCGCAGGGACCCATGATGCAACTTATCTGGGGAACAACGCCGCTTGCAAGGATATTACGCTCGAAGATCTCTCCATAACCTGCAAGGGCGTCTATGCCCTCCTGGATACGTGCACCGCCGGAATCATTGAGGCCGATACAAGGAGCCCCGGCCCTAAGGGCCATATCCTGCACTTTGCAGATCTTTTCACTCATGGTCTTTGAGAGGGAACCGCCGCTTACGGTGAAATCCTGGGCGAAGACATAGACTAACCGGCCATTGATGGTGCCGCAGCCGGTTACCACGCCGTCTCCGTCAGGGTGGGAGGCGTCCATTCCGAAGTTTGAGCAGCGGTGCTGGACAAACATGTCGAATTCCTCGAAACTGCCGGGATCCAGAAGGAGGTCCAGGCGCTCCCGTGCAGTGAGTTTACCCTTTGCGTGCTGAGCCTCAATCCTTTTCTCGCCACCGCCAAGGCGTGCTTTTGCCCGGCGCTGAACCAGTTTTTCAATATTATCTGACTGTATACTCATACTCTGACTATTAGTTTACAAAGATACTAATAATACCTGAGATGAGCAAGCGAAAAAGATACGCGCTAGAAGCAGAAACCGGTTCCTATGCGGATGCCGTCGAAGGGATAATTCTTGAAGCCGTGGGTATACTGGACAAACGGACGCCAGCGGCCGGCGTTACCGTCAAATCTAAGGCGCAGGCGACGGGGACGGTCTCCGTCATTCTCCCAGCCGATGTAGCCGGAATAATCGGCCATGAAAGTGAAGCCCCAGGTGGAGATGCTGGCAAAAAGGCCGTACTGGACTGCGTCGTTCTGCCTTGCAAGACCGTCCTGCCAGCAGAGGAAACCGCCGCTGAGGCCGGCCCTTATTTCCATAACGTAGCTATACTGGAAGGCCCTTGACCAGGCTATTGTGCCGTCAAAGAAATAGCCTCCGCAATCATAGTAGCGCGCCTGCTCGAAGGTGTTTCCCATGGCCGATTTAAGCACGGCCCTAAGGAGAATATCAGGCTTCAGGGTATTGGGTTTTCCTACCAGGACATGGATGTTTGTGCCAACGTAAAGGTCTCCTGAGTCCCAGTTCTTTTTCTGGCTGCGGGCTTCCCCGATACGCCTGTAATCCGCCACAGCATCAGAGTACGACCAGTGCTCTACAAACGGTCCCCATACATCCAGGGAGGCACGCTTGGTCCAGAGCGGGAAGTGAAGATGGATATAGCCGTCCCAGGTGTGGTCATTACCGTCTGCAGCGCGGCCCTTCCAATAATCGGCCGCAAGTTCAGCATAAATGTACGGCTTTATGCGACCGTCGGTCATATCCGGTACAGGAAACGCATTGGGGCCGAAGTATTCAGGAGACACCATGGTGGGCTCAGAAAAGTTGGGAGCCACAATTGGAGTCTGGGCCATAAGGTCCATAGCCACGCAGAAGGCCAGAAATATGATAGCTAAACGTCTCATTTGAAGAACTTGTCTACGTCCTTCACGGCATCCGGGAGGGCGAACACCGCAACGCGGTCATAGGCCTCGATATGGGTGCTGCCGACAGCTATAAAACTGTCTCCGCCGCGGATTACGCCGCCGATGATGGCATCGGCCGGAAACTCAATGTCCTTAAGAGGCTTCTTGGTGACACGGGAACCGGGAGCGGCGGTGTATTCAAGTACCTCTGCGTCAGTGCCGCTCACATATCTCACGGAACGTACTTTGTCTGAGAGCGTGAACTTGAATATGCGGCTTGCGGTGATGAGTTTCTTGTTTATTACGCTGTCTACGCCCATGTCCTCTGCAAGGCGTATGTATTCCAGATTCTCTACCTGGGCGATAACCCTTGAGACGCCAAGTTTCTTTGCAACCACGCAGGAGAGGATGTTTGTTTCATCGTTGCCGGTGAAAGCCAGTACGGCATGGTAGCTGCGGATGTCCTCTTCCTTTAGGAAATCAGCGTTACGGACGTCTCCGCAGGCAACGGAAACGCTGTCAGGGAGAACCTCCGAGAGGTATCTGCAGTGCTTGGGATCAATATCCAGGATCTTAATGTCGTCTATCTTTCTGGCGGCAAGGCGGGCGGCAACCATCTGGCCGATTTCACTTCCGCCAAGTATCATGACCCTCTTGATATCAATCTTGTCCTTGCCAAGATATTTCATTAGGGCGGGCATGCCGTCACGGCAGCTGATTATGTATAGATAATCATTGTACTTGAACGTGGAATCCGACTTTGGAATAATGGTGGAATTACCCCTTGAGATAGCTACAATGCGGAATTCTGATCCGTTTGGAAGCTGGGTTATGGCCTGGGAGAATTCCGCTACGGTCATATCCAGGAGAGGGGAGTCATCGTCCAGTTTGAATACGCCCAGTTGTAGTTTTCCGCGGGCGAAATCAAGGGTGTCGGTGGAAGCCGTGGACCGGAGCATGTCGTCCACTTCATCAGATGCGCTCTTTTCCGGGAAGAACATCATATCAAGGCCCATGTCCTTGAACAGCAGCTTGTTCTCCGGGGAGAGGAAGTCTTCGTCGTCTACGCGCGCAACAACGCGTTTTGTGCCCAGTTTCTTGGCCAGGAGGGCGCTTACGATATTCACGCTCTGGGGTTGTAGCGGGTTCACGGCAATGAAAAGATCGGCCTGAGTACATCCTGCCTCCTTGAGTTCAGGGATGGAAGAAGGACCGCCAAGTATGGTGGCTACGTCTGCGGTCTGGCTCAGGGAACGGATGCGCTCCGGATCCGGGTCTATGACCGTAATTTCATTGGACTCGTTGGACAGCATCTTTGCGAGGTGCGTTCCCACCTGTCCTGCTCCTTCGATGATAATTTTCATACCCTAAAGCGTTTAATCATTTACAAAGATACGCTTTTTCCATTAATTTTTGTAAATTTGTGGAAATTCAATCACATATGAAACGCTTACTTGTCATTGTCGCCGCGGCCCTTTCTATGGTTTCATGCGCCGCACTCCAGAATGTTAACTCCCAGAGGCTTCTCCAGAGTGGTGCATATGCCGCCCAGGCGCTTACGCTCCCCAAGGCCGATGTACAGGCATACGTGTCCCAGTACATCACTCAGCTTGACGCCCAGAGCGCAGTGCTCCCGGCAACTGACCCTTATACCAAGAGGCTCAATAACCTTGTTGGAAAGCTCACCCACATAGGAGACCAGCCCCTTAATTACAAGGTGTACCGCAACAATGAAGTGAACGCCTTTGCCTGCGCAGACGGCTCCGTACGCGTTTACACCGGCATCATGGACCTTATGACTGATGAAGAACTCCTCACCGTTATCGGCCATGAGATCGGTCACGTGGCGCTTGAGCACACATATCAGCAGATGAGAAGGAGCCTCCTCACAAGCGCCGCCTTCGAGGGTCTTGCCGCAACATCAGACAAGGTTGCTGCCCTCACGGACTCCCAGCTTGGCGCCATCGGCCAGGCCATGATAGAGGCCCATTATTCAAAGAAGCAAGAGAGTGAGGCCGATGAATTCAGCTATTCCTTCCTTGTAGCTGCAAAGCGCAATCCCTGGACCATGGTTCAGGCCTTTGAGAAGCTTCAGAAATCATCAGGAGGATCTGTGAGCGGCCCGGTGAGCAACCTCTTCTCCACTCATCCGGATGTTGCAACCCGCATAAAGACAATATCGGCAAAATGTGAAGCAGACGGCTTCAAACGCCCCTAGAACAGCCCTTTAGGAACAATCCAGCCTTTATATAGGCCTATAGGTTTATGACGCTCCGCGGGAATATCCCCGGGGCGTCTTAGTTTACGGTACTCCCGGTGAGCCTGCACCACGGCGTCAAAGAAAGACTTCCTGCCCGTAAATAGATATACAAGGGCCGATAACCCGTCCAGGCACATACGCGTTAATATGCGGACGCGTGCCCTGAAACGGGAATTCAGCGTAGCGGGGAGGTTGTTTTCCAGGAGGAGCAGGTTATTGCGGAAGTTGAGACGGAGCTTGAAAGGGGACTCGTTGGGGAGGGTGCCGCCGCCTATGTGATAGACGTAGGACTGAGGCACCACGGTCACTTTCCAGCCCCTTAACTGCATCCTCCAGCAGAGGTCTATCTCCTCCATATGGGCAAAGAAACGGTTGTCCAGGCCTCCAAGGGCATTCCAGACTTCCGCCCTTACCATAAGGCATGCGCCGGAGCACCAGAGGACATCGGCAGGCGTGTCATACTGTCCGTGATCCTTTTCCACCTTCTGGAGTATGCGGCCGCGGCAGAACGGATAGCCGTAGCGGTCCAGGAGGCCGCCTGCAGCACCGGCATACTCAAAGGTATCACGCTGATTGAAAGATATGAGTTTTGGCCCGCAGGCGCCGCAATCAGGATGAGAGTCCATCCAGTCCTGGAGTACCTTCAGCCAGTGCGGGGGGACTTCTACGTCGGAGTTTATAAGTACGTAGTACTGCGCTTCAACCTGCTCCAACGCACGGTTGTATCCGCCCGTGAAGCCGAAGTTCTCAGTGAATGCGATTGTGCGTACGGAAGGGAATTCCCGGGCCATCATCTCAAGGGAGCCGTCGTGGGAAGCGTTGTCGGCTACAATCACCTCTGCGTCAAGGCCTTCGCAGGATGCAATGAGCCCCGGCAGGAAGCGCCTCAGGTACTCCCTGGTGTTGTAATTCAGTATGACAACCGCAGTTTTAAGCACTGAATGAAACGTCTTTGAAGGCAAGGGTGGGAATTAGTTTGGACATGCAGGGGCGGGCGTCATCGGCCGTAGCCACAAGGCTGTTCCAAAGGGAGATGAAATCACCTGTTATGAGCATTTCTCTAACCGGATGCACCTTCTTCCCGCCCCGGATGAGGAAACCCTCTATGCCGTAGGAGAAGTTGCCTGTGGCAGCGTTTGAATTGCCTCCGTTGAAGCCTGTCACAAGGATGCCGTCTCCAATCTTCCGGAGGAGTTCCTCCTGGGTGATGCAGTCTCCAACGGGCATCAGTTTCACCCTTGTAGCATCTTCTATTGTGGGGTCAACGCCCATCTTGTGGCCGATATAAGTGTTTATGAAGAAGGTCTTCACAACGCCGTTCTCTATGACCGGAAGGTCCCTTGTGGCAACGCCTTCGCTGTCAAAGAGGCGGCAGCCGGTCTGGCCGGGGACGCGGGGAAGGTCAATTATGTTAAGGTTCTCCGGGAAGATTTTCTTCCCCAGTTTATCGGCCAGGAATGAGTTCTTCTGCTGTACGGCGAACCCGCCCAGGGCATTGAGGAGGGGCGTGACCAGTTTTCCGGCGCACTCTGAATCTACGATGAGATTTGTGCGGCAACTGTCTATGCTCACCGGGAAAAGTGCGGCTGATGCACGTTCTGTTGCGGTTTTTGAGCAGGTGTCCAGATTTAGGTCCTTCAGGAAGGGCGCGGCGTCCCACCAGAAATTTGAGTAGTGGTTGCCATGTGCATCCTCCACGGTGGCCTCGTAGCCAATCTCGAATGAAGTCTCCGTATGGCGGGCCATCAGGCCCTGGGAGTCTATGGTAATGCTGTCAAATAGGCTGTCGGAGTACTCTCCTTCCTCGGCAATCACGGTAAAGCCGTTTTCCAGTTCTTCCTTCCTGGACCAGAAGGAGGAAGAGAGCGCCATTTCTTTCCTTTGGGCCGATGTAAGAGCCTCATAGGACGGATCATAAAGCCCCAGCTCCTGCCCTGTGAGGGCGTCCTTTACAAGGCGTGCCGGATCCGGAAGACTCCGGTTTTCATCGGGCTCCAGCATTCTCACCGTGTCTATTGAACTGCGGATGAAGGCCTGTAGTTCTTTCTCTTCCAGGCGGTTGGAAGAGAAGGTCCCAAACCGGCCGTCCACAAACAGCTGGAGCTGCATGCTCTGGTCCAGTGCATAGGCGGTCTTGTCCACCTCCCCGTTCAGAATCCCTATCAGATTCATCACGGACTTGCTGTAGGTGATGCGTACCTGCTGCGCGCCCTGCTCCAGTGCAAATTCCAGCGTTTTATTGAGCTTGCTGATATCCATCACTACTGACCTCCTACAGTTAAATTGCCGATAAGTACCGTGGGGATGCCGCAGCTTACTGGCACTGACTGCTCCTTGCCACATGTCCAGGCACCGGGATCTACCACAAGGTCATCGGCCACGCCGCGGATATCGGCAAGGGCCGCGGGGCCGTTACCAATTATGTTAATGTCTTTGACAGGCATTGTAAGGCGGCCGTTCTCTATCATGTATCCGGACTTTACGTAGAAGGTGAAATCTCCTTCCCCGATCTGTACCTGGCCGTTTGAGAATTCGTCCACAAAAATGCCCTTCTGGACATCTGCAATGAGGTCTGCCGCCTTGGCAGGGCCGCTTCCCATATAGGTTGCCCTCATCCTTGGGAGGGGAGCATAGCGGAAGCTTTCGCGGCGGCCGTTTCCTGTGGGCTTAACGCCGTAATGGGCGGCCGAAATTCTGTCGTGGAGATAGGACGTAAGCACTCCGTCCTCCACCATATATGTCTTTTGTCCCGGGATTCCTTCGTCGTCAAAGTTGATGGCGCCGCGGTTCCCCTGGAGAGTTCCGTCGTCAAGTATGTTTATGCCCTTAGGACATATCTGAGTGCCCATTTTGTCTGAGAAAATGGATGTGCCCTTGCGGTTGAAATCGGCCTCGAAGGCATGGCCCATGGCCTCGTGGAGGAGGATGCCGGAAGCGCCGGCGCCCATCACTACGGGCATGCGGCCGCCTTCCGGGCGCCTGGCGGCAAAGCGGTTGTCGACGCCTTTGACGACTTCGGCCGCCATCTCCCCGAGGAGCGCGTCGGAGAGCATTTCCACCCCGGTGCGGAAGCTTCGGGAGACGGCTTTGTTCTCGATCTTCCCGTCCTGCTGGAAGATGGCCGTGACGGAGACGGTGCCCATCGGCCTCGTCTCATACTTGAGCTCCTTCAGGGAGTTGTACATCAGCACGTCCGTGACCTGCCACACGAGGGTGGCGATGATCTTGACGATGCGGCTGTCCCGGGCCTGGACGGCCTGTTCCAGCTTCTGCAGGAAAGGAATGAGGGTCGATGTCTCCGTGGTGCGCCAGGGGCTTTGG
>JAFZOU010000132.1 GCA_017550525.1 Bacteroidales bacterium | reverse complement strand
GCATGCCGAACCTGCTGGGGGCCCTGTTCTTCGGCGGGTACATCCTGACCCGGTATCCCCGGGACAAATGGCTCCGCTCCCTTCTGTTCTTCTGCCTGGGGGCGGCGATCCCCGGGGGACTGTACATGGCCTATAACTACGTCCGCTTCGGCACCATCATGGACAAGGGCTACAACCTGACCCATCTGAAGGACAAGTTCCGGGACCGGTACGACCTGATGCAGACCCTGCCCAGGGAGGAGCAGCTGGCTTTTTTGAAGGCGGAGGAAGCCCGGGTGGGCGGGCCGCTGCAGCTCAGGCATGTGGCGTACAACCTCTATTCCATCTTCCTGCTGGGGCCGGAGTTCACGAAGGAGTATCCCTATGTGATCCCCACGCTGGCGGGCGTGTCCCTGACCCATCTGTCCCCGGCCCTCTACGCCGCCGGCTGGGCGGAGTATCGGAAGGACAAACTGACCTGGTTCCTGCTTTTGACCGCCGCGGTCTGCGCCGTGCCGTTCCTCATGAACTACGGCAACGGCTTTGCCCAGTTCGGCATGCGCTACGCCATGGACTTCATCCCCTATGTGGGGATCCTGGCCGCCATGGGCATGACGAGAAAACCCCTGGGCGGCTGGAAGGCGGCGCTGATCCTCCTGTGCGTGCTGCTGAACATGTGGGGCCCGGTGTACTGGAATTGTTTTTATTAAGGTATTGAATAAAAGCCCGCACCTTTCTTGAAAGAAAGGTGCAGCCAAAGAACTTTCAGAAATGGGAGATGCTTAATGAACTGCACCCCAAAAGTTAGACAGTGTGATATACTATCTAACAAGGGGGTGCAGTATTTATATGCCAAAGGGGATACCGAACAAAGAACACACAGGTGAGTTTAAGCAAATGGTTGTGGAAACCATGCGAAAAGAAAAGCTAAGTTACGAGGAAGCTGCTCGCCGGTTTGGGATAACAGGTCATAGTAGCATTCAAAGATGGGAACGCATTTATCTGGAAGAGGGTCCGGAAGGGCTGTATATTGAGCGTCGAGGACGAAGCCGCAAAGGAGGACGTCCTCCGAAGCAGATGAAGGCGGAAGTGGAAGAAGATCTGATCGCAGAAGTGCAGCGGTTGAGAGCGGAGAATGCGTATCTAAAAAAATTGAATGCCTTGGTTACCGAAAGGGTACGGCGAGAGAGAAGTCACAAGTGATTTGGGAACTGAGGCATGAACACAAGATAGGGCTGCTCATTGAGATCGCCGGAATTTCTCGCAGCACCTACTACTATTACGTAAAGCACAGGAAGGACGAAGATAAGTACCGCTCCGTCAAAGAACAGATCGCGGCAATCTTTCAGGAAAACAAGGGAAGATATGGCTACCGAAGGATCACGCTGGAGCTGCATAACCAAGGATGTTCCGTCAACCACAAGACGGTACAGCGATTGATGCAGGAAACAGGACTTGTATGCAAAGTGCGGATGAAGAAGTATCACTCATACAAAGGTGAAGTGGGGAAGACCGCGCCAAATCTTCTGGATAGAGATTTCGAAGCAACGGCACCGAATGAGAAGTGGGTGACCGATGTGACGGAGTTTTCACTGTTTGGGCAGAAGCTGTATCTATCACCGATCCTTGATCTGTATTCCAGCGATCTGGTGAGCTATACGATCTCTGACCGTCCAGCACTGTCTATGGTGATGGACATGGCGAGGCAGGCCGTGGCGGTGCTACCCCGCGGGGCAGCACCGATCCTGCACTCGGATCAAGGCTGGCAATACCAGCACAAGCATTACCAGAAGCTGCTCAAGGATCATGGCGTCATCCAGAGCATGAGCCGCAAAGGCAACTGCCTGGACAATGCGGTGATGGAAAACTTCTTTGGTCTGCTCAAGAGTGAGCTGCTATATCTCAAAGAGTTTGACTCTCTGGAGCAGTTCAAACAAGAGCTGATCGAATACCTGGACTACTACAATAACCGCCGGATCAAGGCAAAACTAAAGGGCTTGCCTCCTGCTTTACACAGAAAACAAGCCCTTGGTGCCGCTTAATTCGATCCTTTGTCTAACTTTTTGGGGTCAGATCACGAGCACCTCCCATCTTAGTATTCTTGATTTCTCTTTTTGTGCCGCTTTTTCTTTTCTCAGGAAGAATCTGTAGTTATTGCTCGGAAAAGTAGTTTTTTTAGCACCTCTATCAACGTGTCTGACAAAAGATCACAGTCCTTCTGAAGCCATTCGGTCAAAAGGCCGATCCCTGTCCAAGCGCGTACAGCAAACAGATAATATTCTTGTGGCGTCACAACTTCGCCTGCCGCAACGCACAGAAGCGGAGGCTGTAATAGAAAAGATGATAAACACAAGCAGCCGCTAAGATGCTCGAAAGAGAGTCTTGGCGGCTGCTTTACAACCGTGTTTTCTGTTATTGCAAGGGGGCTTCCTGTTGCCCGTAGTAGGCGTTTTTGCCGTGCTTGCGGAAGTAGTGCTTGTCCTGCAGCTCCTGGGGGGCGGGTTGGACGGAGGGATCGATCTGCTCGGTACGGTAGGCCATCTTGGCCACCTCCTCCAGGACCACGGCGTTGTGGACCGCCTCAAAGGCATCCTTGCCCCAGGTGAAGGGGCCGTGGTTCTTGCACAAAACGCCGGGCACCGCGACGGGGTCCCTGTTGAGACGGTTGAATTCCGAGACGATGAGAAGCCCCGTGTTGCGCTCGTAGGCCTCGTCGATCTCCGCCTTGGTGAGACACCTGAGACAGGGGATGTCGCCGTAGAAGTAGTCCGCGTGGGTGGTGCCGTAACAGGGGATGTCCCGGCCCGCCTGGGCCCAGGAGGTGGCGTAGCTCGAATGGGTGTGGACGATGCCGCCGATGGAGGCAAACGCCTTATAGAGCTCCAGGTGGGTGGCGGTGTCGGAGGAGGGCTTCCATCTGCCCTCCACCACCTTTCCGTTCAGGTCCACTACCACCATATCCTCCGGGGCCATGCCGTCGTAGCTGACGCCGGAGGGCTTGATCACCACCAGGCCGCTTTCCCGGTCGATGCCGG
>JAFZOU010000131.1 GCA_017550525.1 Bacteroidales bacterium | reverse complement strand
TCAGCCCTTACAAGTCCGACAACACTATCATTGCAGATCCTACTACCGCAACCACCAATGTTGCATACTGGGCTCCTTCACACGAGTACTACTGGCCCAAGCACGAGAAGAGCTATGTGAACTTCATCGGCTGGTATGGCACAGATGGTGCAAATGCTGTGAATCCCACCATCGCTTACGCATTTGACGGAACCGCAAGCAAGTGGAAGGCTTCAATGACCTGGACTTGGACCGCCACCACCGTTGGCGCTGCAGGTGCAAACCTCCTTTATGCCGATATGGCCTGGCGTTACAACGATAACCCCACTGCAGAATACGGCCTCAACGGCCTTTCCAGCGGTTACAACAAGGGTGTTCCCATGCTCTTCCACCACGCTCTTGCACAGATTAACGTGAAGGCTTATGCTTCCGCTGCAACCGCAGAAACTGGCGAGCCCGCCAACACCGCCCTCACTGCCGGCTCCGGCACCGTGAACGACGGCAACGCCACTTGGACCATCGTTCTGGACAATGTCAAGATCACCCCTGTTTACGCAGCCGGAACTCTTGCTCTTACCAATCTGGATCCCGGTTCCAACACCACCCAGGCCTGGACTGGCGACTGGGCTGGCTCTGGTACCGCTGGTGACCTTGAGGCAGCAGACTTCACCGTTCAGAAAGTTACCAAGGCAACTGCAGAGGATGTTTATGCAGCAACCTGCGTAATGCCCCAGACCATTGGTGCAACCGTTGTCCTGAGCTTTGACCTTGACATCACCACCGACTATGGTGATGAGGAAAACCATGAGATTATCCCTATCTCCATCAAACTCAATGACATGGGAACAAGCGCATGGGCAAAGAACACCAAGTACACCTATTATCTGCAGATCAATCCTTCCCAGAAGAGGGTTCGCTTCGATCCTGCACTTGAGGAAGACTGGACTGAGGTTGAAGGCACAGAGCAGACCATCTAATTTGATTTTTCGCTCCGGGGCGGGTGAAACCACCCCGGGGTGCCAAGACAAAAACAAAAAAATGAATAATAAAACAAACAACAAAAGCATTATGAAAAAGTTTTTCTTCATCGCAGCAGCCGTTGTAGCAATGGTAGCCTGCACCAAGACCGAGGTCCAGTTCGACGAGACCGCGGACTCCAACAAGATTGGCTTTGAGGTGGCCAACTACGCTGCCCAGACCAAAGCTGATCCCGTCGCCCTCACCAATGCCGACGACGCCCTCTACCAGTTCCACACCTATGCCTACCAGTTCCCCAAACTTGGTGACGCCGTGGAATTCATGAACACTGACATCTTTGCCTGGAGCGAGAATATGGCAGCAAAGGTTACCAGCGGCACCAGCATTTATGTATGGGCTCCTGAGAACGACTACTACTGGCCCAAAACTGGTTGGATTAACTTCTACTCCTATGCCGGCACCCTGGCCCCTGCAGAAAGCGTAAGCGCAGACAAGAAGACTGTCACCCTCGCATACGAGAACAAGACTGTTGCCGCTACCGACAACATTATGGTTGCCGATGCCGCCCTCCGCTTCAATGCCAACCAGGAGACTTACAAGGTTGACGGCACTGAAGGTTCCGCCCATGTAACCAAGGGTGTTCCCACTCTCTTCCGCCACATGCTTGCCAAACTGAAAATGGATGTCAAGATTCAGATTCCTGCCGACAAGGTATCTGCCAACACCATCTGGAAGGTTGAAATCCTTGATGGCTATGACATTGACGGTAACAGCGCCATTGCCGATGCCGAGAAATCCCAGATTTATCCTGTGAACAAGGGTACCCTCACCCTCGAGAATGCAGACGCCCTTGCTGCAAATGCAACCCTCAACACAACCACCCAGCAGTGGAACCGCACCCAGACCGGCGCAGATGTAGTTAGCGGTTGGAAGCCCGGAGACACCAACGAGCTCATCCAGCTCCACGCAGACAACGTCCTTACCCTGCCTGTAAGCCAGACTGAAAGCACCGCCACCGAGGAACTCCTTGAAATGCGCACCGTTATGCCTCAGCTCACTCAGAATGTGGCTTTCAAGCTCATCTACAAAGTCCAGGCCCTTCACGGCAGCGATGTATTCATGGAGGAAATCCGCACCGTAGGTATTGACGTTGACGCAGATCTGTACGACCTTATCGGCAGCATCGCCCAGTGGGAATCCAACAAGAAGATCACCTACCACATCATTATCGATCCCGTATCAGAGAAGGTTACCTTCGACCCTGCTGTGGAAGCTTACGACGAGGTTGAGGCCAATGCCGATGATGTTATCAACATCAACAACAATGGTATCGTAACTCCTTAATTCAGAATAATTTCATCTCCGGGCGGCTGACCCTGCCCGGGGGTGCCAAGAAACAATTGAAAAAGTAAACAACGCATTATGAAAAAGTATTTCATCATCGCAATCGCCGCCATCACAGCCTTGGCAGCTTGCTCCAAGAACGAGGTCAATGACTCCCGTCCGGATTCCCCTATCCGTTTCTCCGTGGTAAACCACCTTCAGAGGACAAAAGCAACCGCAGGTCTTGAGTATCCCAAGGGTGTTCCCTTTGGAACCCACGCCTGGTGGACCCAGAACAACTGGACCGGCGCAGCCGCAGATCAGACCTACGTATTCATGGACAATCAGAAGGTAGCTTACTCCAACAATGAGTGGGCTCCTACCCAGGCCTTCTACTGGACAAAGACCGGTTATCTCACATTCGCATCCTACTCTCCCTACACCGTAGACGGCACGGACAATGGTTACTCCGCCGTTCCCACTTATGACGTAACTAAAGGCTTCCTTTTCAACAACTACACAATTGTAGACGGCACCAACGTAGACCTCATGTACTCCAACCTTGCTGCAGACTGCACCAAGGACACCAACGTAAACGGAGCAGAAGTCACTGACGACACAACCCCCGAAGGCGGCTTCAAAGGCGTTCCCACAATCTTCAACCACGCCCTTTGCCAGATTGGCTTTGCTTTCCGTGCAATCGGCCGTAAGAACCCTAACGTGGAAGACATTAAGATTATTATCAAAGATGTAGACATTGTAAATATCAATAAGAAGGGCTCCTTCACCCAGACTCCCGCAAGCGGCGCAAAATGGGCATCAGACCACACTGTGGCTGCAAACCTTGCCAGCTATGACTACGCACCCGCAAGCCCCATCGAACTCAACCTCATTGATAATACCGCAGCCAATGTAGGCGCAACCGACAATTACACTGCACTTGCAACTACCCGCATCCTCCTTCCTCAGTCTCTTGAGGATGATGATGACCCTACTGACCCTTCAGTTGACCCCATTGCAAGCACAACAGACCAGAAACTGGTTGTATCCTACACCATTAAGATCAAGTATGCCAGCGCAGCAGAATGGGCAACCGAGGAAGCCGTTTCTGCAGTACGCCTCAACAATGGCACCATCTCATCCTGGCTTGACAACCAAAGAATCACCTACAGGATTTCCATCAATCCTTACAACACCCTGCCCATTACCTTCGACCCTGCTGTCTTAGCATGGACAGACATATACTCTTCAGACATCAATCTGAATCAGTTTGACAACTAGAATACAATAAAAAATCATAATGCTTGTTTGGCCCTGGGCGGCTGATTACCGCCCCCGGCCGCAAAGAAAAAGAATTATTAACAACAAATTAGATTAAAAAATGAAAAAGCTTTTCTTTATCGCAGTAGCAGCCCTTGCAATGGGCGCATGCTCAAAGGTTCAGACAGTTGACATCCAGAAGGAGATCAACTTTGAGGTGGCTAACAGCCTTCAGACAAAGGCCACAGGTTCTGTTTACAACAACGGAGCATTCGGTACCTATGCCTGGTTCAACAACACTGACGAATTCATGGTGAATGAGCAGGTGGATCTTAACGCCGGTACATGGAAAACCATAGACCACACATTCTACTGGCCCAAGACCGGAAGCATCTCCTTCATCTCCTATTCTCCCTTTGAGGGCACCAGCAACACAGTCGGAACCACTCCGGTTGTCACTAAGGACAAAATCACCTATACAAGCGTAACCGTCGGCACAACAGACCTTATGTATGCCGACAGAGCCACTTGCTCCAGCAATGTAAATGAAGTGACCGATAACGATGATGCTGCAGCTGAATCCGGCTACTCCGGTGTCCCCACAGTGTTCCGTCACGCCCTTGCAAAGCTCAGCTTCAAGGTTGCTGCAAACTTCATAGAGTGGGATGACGCAACTACCGGCAGCCACACAGAGTGGGAAATCACCCTCAACAGCTTCAAGATTGGCGGATTCAACACTAAAGGTGACCTTGAACTCAACCTCAACGCAGACGGCAAGTCCTGGGACAAGCCCGTCACCACCGTTGGCTCCACAGATTACTATGTATGGAATAACACTGACGGCGCCACCACAGATCAGGAACTGGTTTCAGCTCCTGTAGTTCTTACTACAATTCCGCAGGATCTGGCTTCAGCTACCGGTTATGTCCTTCCTCAGATTCTTTCTGCCGGCGTCCAGACCGTTAAGATTGATGCCAACATCAAGACCACCCTCTCAAATGGCAAGGTAATCAATGAGCCTTTCGTAAAGACCATAAACATCAGCGACATCTCCACCCTTAAGGCTTGGCAGATCAACGAGAACATAGTTTACACCATCAAGTTCAAGCCCACTGCAAAAGCCGACGGTGCCAGTGGCCTGGATGACAGCCCTGAGGATGTTATAATCACCTTCGACCCTGCCGTGGCAGATTGGACCACCGTTGAAACAAACGCTACAATCCAGCTCTAAAAATCATACAGAAAGCTTTTTCATACCCGTGGGCGGCTGACCCTGCCCCCGGGTGCCAAGAAGAAAAAACAAAGTAAGATATGAAGAAGACAGCATTCATCGCAGCGCTTGCAATTGCAGCCCTGGCATCCTGCTCAAAGAGCGTAGAGGAGGGGATCAGATCAGAGATCATCTTCCAGGTTGCACGCCATAAAGGCGTAACCACCAAGGCCGATGACTACAAGGACAATTACCAGGCCGTTCCTTTTGGCGCATACGCATGGTACAAGGGCGTATCCGCCAGCGACAACACTGAATTCATGAAGAATCAGAAAGTCTCTTTCTCAGACCCCGTCTGGAAGCCCGAAGGAACCACTTACTACTGGCCAAAGTCCGGTAGCATCGATTTCATCTGCTACTCCCCTTACACTGCAGATGGAAGCAACGCACCCCTTCCCACCATCACCGAAGACGGTATTTCATACCCTGCATGGAATGTTGGGGCACATCCTGATGTGGACGTAATGTATGCCGATAAAATAACAGGTCTCAAGAATAACACCACCACTTATTTTTATAATGGTGTCCCCACCCTTTTCCACCACGCCCTTGCAAAGGTGAGCTTCCAGATCAAGCAGTCCTACATGAGCGTAACCTCCGACACAGGAGATATCACAAGCTGGGTCATCACCGTGAGCGATATCGTCCTTACGGACATCCTCACCTCCGGTTCACTGAACCTTACCCTTAACCCTGACGGCACCTGGAACAAGCCTTCAGTATGGGACAGCACAGGCGGCACAAAGGAAGATATCGATCTTCTTGATAGCAATATCACCCTTGACGGATCCAATCAGGGCCTTGTCTCTGACCTTATGATTCTTCCTCAGAGCCTCACCGACGGCCAGAAGGTAACTATCACCGTAACAATTGAGACATATCGTGACCTTAATGACGGCAACGGCCCTCAGCTTGTTCTCACTGAGACCAATATCCCCATCGAGGGTCTCCTTTCCGGTGGCTCCCTTGACCATATCGGCATTAACCAGAACGTAACCTATACGTTCAACATCACCCCCAGCCTTGGCAGCACCTCCGACCTTGACGGCGACGGCGTCCCCGACGATCTTGACGGTGATGGCATTCCTGATATGGTTCCTACCATTGTCTACTTTGACCCTGCCGTTGACGAGTGGGAGAACATTACCGTCAATGCCGGTATCAATATTTAAGATTAAAAGAAAGGTTACATAAATGAAAAAGTTAATCGTCTTCATCTCAATAGCTGCTGTGATGGCATCGGCCTGCAGCAAGGTGGTTTCCGGCAGCATTGAAAACGGCAATCAGATCTCTTTCCAGACCGTTGCCGGCCTTAATACCAAGGCCGACTTTACCGGTACGGCTTTCCCTACCACTGAGACCTTCTCCACCTATGCATGGGCAGAGGGTACCATTGGCGAGTACTTTATGGACAACGTCACCATAGAGTACAAGACCTCAGAGGACATGTGGAAGCCCCAGGAGACTTTCTACTGGCCAAAGAACACAACGGTAGACTTCGTATCGTATTACCCTACCGGACTCAGCGGCATCACCGTAGAAAAGGACAAGATCACTTATAGCGGAATTGACGTGAATACCATCCAGAAGGATATCATGTATGCCGATAAAGCCGCCGGTTTCTCCGACAATCCTGACCTCGTTGACGACAGCATCAGCGGTTTCACCGGCGTTCCCACCATTTTCCGCCACTCCCTTGCAAAGGTTAAGTTCATCGTTGAACTCAACTACAACCACAAGGAAGAGGCTGACGGCACCATTACAGACTGGGAAGTAATGATTAACAGCTCCAATATCTCCGGTATATATACAACCGGCGGTGCCGTCTTTAATCTTTCCAACACATCTCCCGATGCCAAGGGCGTCATACCCTGGGATAAGCCTGCCGGCAACGTATGGACTCCCAGCGGGGATGTCGCTACCATCAACGGCAACTCCAATCCCAGCATGACTCCCGGCGCCGATTTCACTGCCATTGATGAGCTTTATGTACTTCCTCAGGCACTTACCGCCTCCCAGCAGAAAGTCACCATCAATCTTACCATCAAGACCACCCGTAACGGTGTTCCCTTCCTGAGTGAGACATTTGACAAGGTGGCCGACCTTTACATCGGCACTCTTCCCGCATGGGAGATTAACCATGTTTACTCCTACCGCGTAAAGCTCAGCCCTACCGCAAGTAACGGTAACGGTGGAAAGCCTCTGGATCCTTCAGATCCTACCGGCGGTGTAAATCCTAATGACCCTGATCTTTCCGACGCAATCATCAGCTTCGACCCTGCTGTTGACGGTTGGGAGAATGTTGGCGTAGAGGCCATCATTGACCTTTAATATCAAGGCCCGGCGGGGGTGATACCCTTCCGGGGCTCCAGAAAAACAAACTGCACATGAAACAGTTACATCTATATACGCTGCCTTTTGTCCTCCTAACCGTACTGGTCGGGTGCCGCCGGCATGATCCAGAGGGCACTACAGTGCTGGATAATGATGTGATTCGTATGGAAGCCATTGGAAATGACACCGCCTCCAAGGCCTTTTTGAACCAGGGAGATCTGGAAGTGAATGGGATGAAGGTCAAAGTGTATGATTTCCTCTCTGGATACAACGGAACTATCTGGGGCCATCAGAATGGTGAAGAGTTTTGCTATTTTAACGATTCTGTGGTTTATGATGACACCCAGACCTGGAAGTGGCCGTTTGTTTCGGCATCGCACAACTGGACCCGTACCGGTGTACATAAGTTCTTTGGATGGTTAGAGGAAGACCCGGCTAATTCCAGCTTGAAATCTTCCACTTTCTTTTCCACCTACAGTTTTAATGAGGGCGGCCAGTACCTTGACCTTGCAAAGGATCTGACCATATCATCGCCTCAATATGACTTTTTATACTCCGAGGTGAACGAGGTAGAAGCCGCAAACCGTTCTTCTTCCATCGTTCCGCTTGATATGAAGCACCTGTTTGGCGCTTTTGCCTTTACGGTCAAGAACGAATCCTCTTCAGCTATAACTATTCATTCTATTACGGTTCCCGATTTCCCGGTCCGTGGTAATGTCCGCATAGACTATAGCGGAGGCGCTGTTTCTATTCCAGCCAAAATCAAGGCAAACGATCCTGTCGCCGTTAGTGGCACTCCATTCTTCACCAATGCCTTCAACAATACGGTATTGCCCCAGAAAGTAGAAAATGTAGCGTCCACGGAATACAACATTTTTACAGCCCAGCCTGTAAACGGCAATAATTATGATTATCGTCTTGTCTGGCCTGTTACCCTGGAAAGCATCGCTCCCCTTACTACTTTCCCGGAGAACCTGCGAGTTGACGAAAACGAGGGCCGTGAATACTATGCCACAGACTCTTTGATTATACTTAATTACAGTATCGGAGGGCACCCTGCTACAACCCGCGTGAAATTCCCCAGGATGACAAACATTGAAGGTGATCCCATGGCTTTTTCCGCAGGAAAGAAAACAAAACTTATGCTTCAGTTCCTGGATAAGCAGATCAAACTGCAGTTCCAGGTCCTGCCTTGGGATTACGAGGAAATCCCCATGTCTTTTGAGATGGACGCCGTAAATGCTACTGCGCTCAAATTCGTTGACGGGACATATAGCGACGCAGGTAAAGTTTTCGTGCAAGGGGATTCTGGCCCCCAGACCCAGCAGATTGCCGTCCTGAACGGTAAGACCATTGAGGGCGCCTTTAACATTTATACCCCGGTTGGCGCGCATATCCAGATTGGTGTTTCCGGTGATACTGACTACTTTACTGTTACGCCTTCGGCAACCACTGTGAACCCGGAACATGACGGAGGAAAGATTATTCTCAAGATTATTCCCAATACCAGTAAGACCCGTACGCGTGACGTAAAGATCAAACTCCATTTTTCCGTTATCAGGAACGGCCGTGAGATGGATGCCGATACCGAAATAAACAGGGATAACTACACCATAATCATGTACAAATAATGAACAGACTTATGATGAAATACCGAACCATTCTTTTATGGGGAATCCTGCTTCTTGCTGCGGCATCCTGCCAGCGGCAAGAGATTTCCGATGACGAGGTTAAGGACGGTATACGCCTGTCTTTCGTCTGTTCAGACCCCGTCACCAAGGCCGAGATGCCCGGTGAAGATGCTTTCAATGAAAACATATTATCAACTGTAGACTTCTTCCTCTACCCGGAAGGCGGTCTTGGCAGCAATGCAATTTTTCACGATCAACTTACAGACGTAAACCCTACCGAGTTTTACGATATCCCTCTTACAGATGTTTTTGTAAATTATACTCTCTGCCCCCGGCCGCATTCAAAGTTTTATGTGTATGCCATAGCCAACTATCCCGGGTCTTTGGAAAACCTCTCAAACACATCTGTTGAGAGTCTGTCTGCTCTGACCATGGAACTGCAGAAGCAGGGCGGTATAGTTAAAGCCATACAGTCCTCTTTTGTCATGGCAACTGACGGTGCTCAGGAAGTGGAACTCACAAGCCGTAATAAAACCTTGGCTGCCCAGGGTATTATTCCCTTGAAACGCGTAGCGGCCAAGATTACAGTATATGTCCGTGTTGCAGAATCCGTAGAGATTGACAATACCATTACTATTGGCGACCTAACGGATACCCGCCACGAAATCTGGCGCCCAACCCTGGATAATAACTTGCAGATTTATCTGGTACACGGTGCCGCAAACGGGCAGATAAGCGGACAACCTGCAGCAGATGTGGGCCAGTTTGATTATACCGGAAGAAATTTTGATTTTAGCAGCGGAGAAGTACACAATTACTACACTTATACGAATATTGGCACAATAGAGAATCCTGTATATCAAAAGAACACATTCTCCGGTACGTTCTACCCTTCAGATCCTTTCTATAGTTATCCCCAGGCCTGGCAGTACGGCTCCGATAAAGAACCATATCTGAAATTGCAGATTCCCTGGTACCGTGAGCCTGGCACAAGTACAGGTGGTATGAGTTACGGCTATCTGCAAAAGTATTACTATTACCGCGTGTATTGTCCGGGTACTGAACTCCCTGACGGAATAACGGCACGCCTGGACCGTAACCACTGGTACAAGATAATACTGAATGTTGCCATTCTTGGTAGTGAAACCGATGGTGGCGAACTCATGATTTCCCCTGCTACTTATTATGTGGTAGACTGGCAGGAACGTGAAGAGGGCAGTGGCAGCGGCTCCGGCTCTTCAGGCACGGATACTGATAAGGAAACCGAAATCAAGGGCGCCCGCTACCTGAGCGTTCCACGGCAGAGTTACACCCTGTATAATGTAAACAACCTTGAGATTCCTTATACTACCAGTGACGAATGTGAACTGGCAGAACTTTCCATTGCCTATAAGGATTATTCCGGAAAGGATGTTGCAAATTATACTATCTCGGATATCATAAAGTCTAATGGAGTATATTCTTTCCATAAACGTACTGGTGAGTCCACGTTCTCCGGACAGTTGTATCTGGCAAATAACCACATCAACTTCATACATACACTGAAAAATGATACATCTTCATCCAACTATGATGTGGCCGCCTACACCATTACCTTTACCATACGTCATATTGACGCCGCCCTTACTTATTTCAAGGAAATTACCATAACGCAGTATCCGGCAATCACAATCACTGCGGAAAAGAATTCCAACGCCGATGGAAATGGATATGCGTATGTCAATAACGGAACTACTAATCCTACCGGAATTGGGTCTCTTGGTTCTAGTCCCGGAACCGGCAGCAGTACCAACAACAACTATAATATGATTATCATCGAAACCACGGTTCTTCCAGAGGGGACATCGTATCTTCTTGGAGACCCCAGGAAGAATTCGGTAGATAATCTGGTCTCCGGCTGGCCTGAAACGGTCAGTTCCAGTGCCGCCTCCTGGAGCGCAAATGTGCAACCTATCAACGGAGGAGGCAATAGAAGAATGACCTATTATTATCCGTCAGACAATTCCAGTGATGCCGATAATATCATAGCCCCAAGGTTCAGGATTGCTTCTTCCAAAGGTGCCACTCAGCCGATGACTTATGCCAATGCATTCAGGCGCTGCGCCACTTACCAGGAAGACGGTTATCCTGCCGGACGCTGGAGAGTCCCTACAAAGGCGGAGATTGAGTATATTGCCCAGTTGAATGCCGACGGAAAGATTGACCTTCTGTTAGGTTCAGAGACCGGAACAACGCCTTATTGGTGCAATAGCGGATATGTTGTAGTGGAAACAGGCGAAACACCTATTTATACTCCCTCCACCACAAATAACGAAGATACCTATGTCCGTTGTGTCTACGATGACTGGTACTGGAGCAATACAGATTATTCCCGTTTGGCAACTGGACAAAGAGGTAATTTCAGATGGGGTGACCTACAACGCTAATAATTGAGACGTATGAAGAAGAAAACGCCATATCTGTTTATCATTCTGCTTACAGCATTTCTGGCAGGGTGTGCCAAAGAGACTCCTGAGCAGGATAAATGGCAGGGTGCACTCCCGGAAGGAGAAGCCCTTGTCAGCTTCAGCGTACGCTTTCCTGAGCCTGTGGTTATTGGCCCTGCCACCAAGGCTATGGCCGATACTCCCTCTATCACATCTCTTAAGATAGCCGTATTCGGCAGTTCCGGCTTCCTTAAGGAATACCGCGATGTTGAAAGTTTTACGGCAGCATCCACTAACGGACCATCACCTTCTTATACTTTCCGTACAAAAATGAACCTTACGGAAAGTAAGAATCTCCGTGTCCATATCATTGCTAACGGGCCGGAAAAACTTCCATGGCTATATGAAGATACCGCCCTTTGCTCGGCCGCCTATACCACCGGAACTCAGGATGCATACTGGTGCCGTATAGTTCTTCCAAACGGTGTAATGGCAAAGCGAGAGTACAACGCCACCACTCAGTCAATGGAATATGTCAAACAGGAGGACCCTGTAGACCACCAGAAGTATTTTGTTGTGGATGACTCCGTAAGTGACCTTTTCCAGAATCTTCCGCTTGTAAGGAATTTTGCCAAGCTTACCGTAGAGTCCACCACACCCCAGCTGGTGCTGGACCCCACTAACACCGTGGCTGTTGTCAATGTGCCCGACAAGGGAAGCGTAGCGCCCTATAACGCTGAGACATCCCAGTTCATGTCCAACTACAAGGATATTTCCTATGCGGATATGATTAACGAGTATCCCGGATATACTCCGGACGATATGACCATTATCCAAACCGACCCAAGCGCCGTCCCCTTTACAAATGGCAGCATCTATATGTATGAGCGGCCCATCCCTACCAGCAATCCCACCTACCTGATTATACATGGAACCTACTATCCCAAGGTCCTGGATGGGGAAGGGAAGCCCACCTATGATGCAAATCATAACCTGATCGTGGACACCCAAAATGGCACAGATTGTTATTACCGCATAGACCTTACGGACGATAATGGCTATTACGCCATTTACAGGAATTTCCGTTACAGAATTAAGATCACGGGGGTTTCCAAGGCCGGTGCCAGTACGCCAGGGGCTGCAGGAAGCACGGGAGGCAGCGGAGACGTTTCACAGAATACCGAGACCCAAAACCTTACAGATATATCGGATGGTTATGGCCGTATCATGGTGGAATATACCTCCAAAACCATAGTGGAAACAACCAGTGAGGTTACGCTGAAATTTAAATTCATCCCTGATGTAGAACATGACGACCCTGATAATGACCATGTCACTATTACTATTAATCAGGGTGGTTCTGCCGGTGATGTTATAAGCAACACCACCAGCATTTCTACGGCAGGCGGCAGGACTACTGTAGGCGGAGATGGCCATGGTATCATTGTCATAGATGCTGCCGATGATACAAATGATGGATTCCGGACTCTTCGTTTCTCCACAAATGCCCCGCAAGCCCAGAAGAAGAACCAGACTATCCGCATCAGCGGTCAGGTTGCGGGAACATCCGCCACTGTGTATCGTGACGTCACCTATTATCTCCTGGAGCGTCAAACCATGGCGGTTTCCTGTACTCCAAGCGTGGAGGATGTCATCGGCAAGCAGGTTAATTTGAATATCGGCATTCCCAAGGACCTTCCGGAATCCATGTTCCCCCTTATATTCAATATAGAGGCGGAAAAACTCAGTCTTACGCCTTATATTGCCGCAGGATGGGAAGAAGAGAACCTGCCTGTGGAATCCGGCACCACATTGGTCCCCAACAAGAGTTATCCTTCATTCCATTTCAAGCGGACGCTCAGCTATGAAGAATACACCGGAACTGGACTTTACGCCGGAAGGGGACTTCCCGACGGAGATGGCGGCGTGGTCATGACCTGTCACTTCAAGACCAACAAGGATATCAGCGCCAGCAATATCTATGTGTCAAATGAGTACTTCAACAAGGGACAGACCGCATTCACCAACTACCACATGTATAATTTTACCAAGATGTACTTCTCAGATATGAGATTGACATCCGTTGGCAGCAATCTGACCTACCATTTCAACATGGATGATCTGGATAACCAGAATGGCCGCCAGATTGTAGTGACGCTTGACGGCCTGGTTCCTAATGGTTCCGCCCAGCTCACACCGGTGGCGGGCACCGATAACAAGTATTATTATACAGCCACCAATTCATCCTGCACCCTGAACCTAAAGACAGAGAGCGGATTTAACGGTGTATACTCCGTGAAGTTGGAGAACACCGACTATCACCCCGCAGAAAGAGTTAACTCAGACTTCGTTCAGCGCACATTCACTGTGTCCGGCAGCAACCTTACTTCCGGATTAAGTGCTAACACAAATCAGAGTAAAACCATAACTACTGATGATGGAGAAACCATTACCCTGAGTTTCACAAGGCTTAATGCTGTTTCTAATAATAATTACGTTGAGCTTTATCAGAACAGTACTATGTCGGTAAGCTGTTCTGTTCCCATGTCCCGGATACAGATAACTTATACGGGTAACAATTATAGGAACTGCGCAATGACACCAAGCATAGGCACCTATTCCCGGTCAGGTTCCACTGGTACTTGGACAGGGTTCTTATCAACTGATGTTTCAATTACTGTGGGAGGTTTATACAATTATTATTACCGCAACCGTATCAGTTCATTACAATTTACTTATTGGGGTTACAACGGTGATTAACCTGAAGTGCCCGGGGTTATAAGCCCGGGCATTTCTTTTTATCGGCTCACGGAAAACGCCCTAAGGGCCCGGCAGAACGATATTTTTTCCAAAATTTTTCTTATATTTGGAAATTATGAGAAGAACCTTACTGGCAATAGTCCTTACTGTTCTTGGCACGGCCATTACAGCCGCCCAGAACAATCCGTATCAGATTGATGACAAGTGCTACGGATACTTCCAGCGCGCAGAACTGCTCATCGGCAAGGTTGGTTTCACGGAGGTAAATGACTCACTTCTCATGACCGCCATGGCCGCGGGTGACAAGAAGGCGGAAACCCTGTATTATGTAGAGCGCCTGAAGAACGCCACAAGGGTTATCCCTAATCATACCGCCACTACGGATGCCCAGGACCTGGAAATCCTGAATTTGCAGGAGGAACTCAAGGCCATCTCCGACAAAAACGGATATCCCCAGTACTTCTACTACTCCTATGAAATAGTCCAGAATTATTTCTACAACCACGACAAAAATATCCGCACAATGGAGATCCTCCAGGACCTCCAGAGGGTAGCCCAGCAAAGGAACGACTCCTACGGAATGTGGATGAGCCAGCGCTATATGGTAGCCCTCTATGTTGTCCAGGGAGACTACATCAACGCCAAACCCTACATCCTTAAGGCCATCCAGATCTACAATGAATCCAAGGATCCGGTTGTTAAGCGCCAGACATTATCACGCCTGTACTGTGACCTTTCAGACACCTATGTAATTGGCGCAGACTCCGTGAATATAAATGTGGACAAGGCCGTCAAGACCGCTGTCACACATCTGGACAGCCTTCGCTGCGCATACCACCTTGCCAAGATAGCAGCCTACGAAAAACGTCCCCAGGACTTCCAGTATTACCGGGATTACTGCCTCAATGACCGCCAGATTTCAAGCATCAGCGAAACTGCCCCTATTGTTCTCCGCACCATTGACGCCATAATTGACGGCAAGTTTGACTCCAACACCATCAGTAAACTTGCCGTAGCCAACACAAGGGAAATCAAGTACATTGCAAACGTAGCGGAACAATACGACTACAAAGAGCAGGGCTTTGAGATTGAAAGGCTCCTGGTGAAGAAATTCGAAAGACAGATTGCGGCGTCAAACCGCTCCAAGATTGCAGAGATGGACGCCCGCCTTGGAAACACTACCCTCCAGGGAGAACTGGCCCACAAGAAAGAGGAAGTCCAGAACATCACCCGTCTGGTGCTCATCCTTGCAATAGCCATCCTGGTTGCCATCATGACCTTCATGATTGTCCACATAAGCGCCCTCAACCGCCATAACAAGGAACTTATGGAAGCCAACCGCAAGGTAAAACTGGCCGATGAAGCCAAGACCCGCTTCATTCAGAACATGAGTCACGAGGTCCGTACGCCGCTTAACGCCATCGTGGGATTCTCGCAGCTTCTGTCCCTCCCTGACGGCGCCCTGAGTCCGGAAGAGAAAGATGAGTTCTCTGCACATATCATCAACAACACCAAGATGCTCACGATGCTCCTTGACGACATCCTCAATGCATCGGCTATGGACAGCGGCAAATACAGCTTCACATATGAGACCGCAGACAGGGACTACATTGCCCAGCAGGCAATATCCAGTTCAGAGCATCGCCTGCAGCCCGGCGTAACGCTCACATACGTCCCCGAAGAGAAAGAGCCTCTCCAGTTTACAACGGATCCCCGCCGCGTGCAGCAGATTCTCATAAACCTCATCACAAACGCCTGCAAGCACACCAAAGAAGGCTCAATTGTGGTTGCAAGCTCACTTACGGAAACTCCCGGATTTTTAACCTATTCTGTAACGGATACCGGCACGGGCGTTCCTCCTGAAGATGCCGAAAAAATATTTGAGCGTTTCACCAAGCTCAACGAATACGTACAGGGAACAGGCCTTGGCCTGAGTATCTGCCGCGATATAGCAGGCCGCATGGGCGGCAAAGTTTACCTTGACACAACCCACACCGGCAAGGGCGCACGCTTTGTATTTACCATTCCTACAGAGCCAGTTAAACCAGAATAAAACCTCATATTATATGACACCACTTTACGCACAGGATCACGATTATTCCGCTTATAACGTGCTTGCAGTAGACGACATCCCCCTGAACCTCCTCCTGGTCCAGAAGATGCTTTCACGCTTCAATTTCAAAATGCGCACAGCCGCCAACGGACAGCAGGCGCTTGACGCAGTTGCCCAGCAGAAGCCAGACCTAATCCTTCTGGATCTTATGATGCCGGGAATAGACGGCTTTGAGGTTATCCGGCGTCTTAGGGACGATCCTGAAACCGCAGACATCCAGATTGTGATTCTCAGCGCCCTCAACTCCAATGAGGATGTCATCAAGGGTTTCAACGTTGGAGCCAACGACTTCATCATGAAGCCTATCATCATGGAGAAGCTGCTTGCCTGCGTGGTGAACCAGCTTGCTATAGCAAAGGCAAAGTCCGGAAAGTAAGCGTCTTATCTTGAGGAAATTCCTTTTATCGGCATTGGCGGCGCTTGTCTGCGTTGCCGCCCCGGGGCAGATTGTGAACCGCCTCCGGGTAGACCAGAAAACGTTCATCCGCTACGCCTACGGCCGTATGCAGGAGTTCAACGAGGACAATCTTCACCTTGCCGATTCCCTGTACCATGAAGGTGAGTCCCAGGGGAATTTCCGCCTAAAATGCCTTGGGCTTTCCCTTGAGATGCCCGTCCGTTTTGCCCAGGGAGAATACGCCCGCATGACAGAAACCGCAGAGGAGATAAAGGCCCTCCTGGCCGATAGAAAGGACCTCCGTGAATTCTATTTCTCCACCCTTCATGAGTACTGCGAATTCCTGATTCAGAGCGGAGACGTATCCAAGGCCGTGCTCGAGGCAAGGGCCATGGAAAGGCTGGCGTCGCAGGAGAAAAAGCCCGCAGGAAAGATGTATTCCTACAGGATTATCGGCCTTATCCAAAGCTATAGGGACAATCACTATCTTGCTATCCAGAACCTTCAGAAGGCCGTAAACCTGTGCCGCGAAGCCCGCACCGAGCAGGATCTCCCCAGCCTATACATCCTCATTGCCCAGGAAAACCTCAAGATGAGTAACTTCATCCAGGCCGAGGACTACTGCGAGAAGGCGGAGGAGTACCAGTCTTTCTTCCCCGGAATCAGCCTCAAGGCCCAGATGACAAGGGCTTATATATATAACGCCAAAGGCTATACTGGCAAGTTCTGGAACTGCTATGAGAACATTGTAAAGGACCCTCTTTACCAGCCCCAGACAGACGCCGACACCCGCTGCGCGTTTGATATCACTTATCTCCGTTCCAGGGGCCTGCTTCAGGAAGCGCTTTCAAAGGCCGATTCCCTTGGCACAATCCGGGCACGCCTGGAACATAAACACGGCATTTATGCCGATCTTGGGGACTACGACGATGCCTACAGCACCGTATCCGGCCTCATGGCGCAGAAGGATTCAGTATATATCAAGGTTCAGAACGAGGACCTTGCCATCCTGGACGCGGAAATGAATAACGCCCAGCTCAGGGAAGAGGCCCAGAAACTAAAGTCCCAGAATCAGATAACCATCCTCCTTGGCTTCCTGGCAATGTTTGTCATTGCCTTTGTAACCGTCATCTACCAGCAGTGGAAGCTGAGGGACAATCTTGAGCAGATGCGCCGCATGTCCCAGGAGGCCGTACAGGCCCGCCGAGCCTTCAAGAAGGCTATGGACGCCAAGGAATCAGAGAATTCATACAAGATAAAACTACTGCAAAACCGCACTACAAATATCCTCACGGACTATGAAGATATCCTCAATAGTTAAGAATCACTCCAATGAGATCCTGGCCGTAGTGATCTTCCTGGTGGGCGCTGTCCTGGGCCTTCTGGGACTCATCCAGGTTGTACCCCTTTTAATTGGCGTATTAGGCCTCATAATCCTTTCCAGCGGCCTCATCTACTTCTGCATCAAGTTCACCTCTGAAAAGGCTTATAAGGAGTACTACAAGGAAAGCTACGAGATTGAGCACGAGACAATTGAGGAAGTAACCCTCACATCCATGCGCTACCACCGCTATCAGGAGGCCGTGCTGGCCCGCTATGAGAGCGCATGCCGTGACCTTGGCCTTGTGGATGAGCAGAAAGACTGGCTCCTGGACCTACTTATGGCCGCCAAGAACAAGGTGGACGAGCAGCTTGATGAGGAAGGCGGAGGGCACATCTAATTTAGCCCTGCAAAGTTTGCATTTTAAAAAATTCTTACTAACTTTGCAGTCCCAAAATGAGGGCGGTTAGCTCAGCTGGTTCAGAGCACCTGCCTTACAAGCAGGGGGTCACTGGTTCGAATCCAGTACCGCCCACACCCTAAAAATCAAGCACTTACAGGTTTCTGTAGGTGCTTGAATTCGTTTTAGAGTCGCAGTTTTGTCGCAGTTTCAGCATGTTTTAAAAGACTCTTTTTGTGGTTTTATAGCGTAAAAACAGCGTGAAACAATACCATATATAATAGAATTAGGTCGGCAAACGCGTTCGTGACACGAACGCACATCTTGCAATTTGGGCTAAGCCTCCATTCAAAGCCATATAACTCGCCATCTGCACAACAGCCGCGTCTTGCCGACGCTGGCGGCGAGCACCGACGCCCGAATTTGTCCTGCTCTTTATATTTTCATCTATGCTTTTGGGTAATCAAGTATACAAGTAATCAAGTATACAAGTTTGCAAATATACTTGTAGATTTGTAGAAAAGTAGATTTGTAGAAAAAGATAAAAGAGTGCCAGCACTATAGAGTCTTATTATCCTGGAAGAAAAGGATCGGAGTCCAATCCGGGCTGAAATGCGAGCATATGAGCATTAAGGTTTTGTCATTTGGCGAAATCGGAAAAAGTATAGCAAAAACAGCCACGTAGGTGGTTGGAGCGCATTTTACTCGGACCATTTTTGACGAAGAAAAACGGTCGACCGGCATTCGATAATTTGGCTTTCATGGATCCTATGTATTCTTTTGCATCAAAAAAGTAGAAAGAGCCATGGAAGAATTAATTCAAAAGTTTATAGAGATGTTTTCGGCGCAGCAGAAAAGAATTGTCCGGGAGACAATGATAGAAGTTCTGAAGGATGAAAAAAGGATAAAGAGCTATCCAGAGCGAGTATCTGTAAAGCAGGCCTCAGAGATTACCGGATACAGCAAAAACAGTCTTTATCAAATGCATTCCCAAGGAAGAGTTCCGGGAGCACATAAGGTAGGCAGCAAACTGATGTTCGACACGGCCACCCTAAGGGAATGGGCCGAAAAAGGAGGTGCCAAATGAGTGCTTCGGAACAGGAAGAAAGAATCGTCTCTTTAGAAAAGAGGACTTCCGTGCTGGAAAGCAGGAATAAGGAACTGCTACAGATGCTATTATTCTTATGCAAAGAAACTCATGTGCTGAATCCTGGTCTAGTTAACAGGAGTTTGGAGAGCTTACGCCAGTCAGAATGGGGCAGAGAGTAATGAATGCTATTTGGGCCATCTCATGGGAAAACAGAGAGTGGCCTTTTTTGTGGGCCAAGATGAAAAAAGTTGCTAAATTTACTTGACTATTTACGGTATTTGCGTCTATGTCTGTGAAGTATGGATAAAACGCTTGAAATAGAACTCACAGAGATAAGGCCCAAGGTACTGGCGACGGCACTGAAGTTCTTCCGTGCATCCCGGCTGGACGGTGATCCAGAGGATGTGGTGCAGGATGTGCTGCTGCGGCTTTGGGTAGCAAGACGTGACGGTGTGCAGATTCGCAGTGCGGAGGCTTGGGCTGTATCGACCACAAAGAACAGTTGCATTTCGCTTTGGCGCAAGAAAGGCCCCGTGAGAAGCGGGGTGTATCCGGAATGGTTGTCAGATGGCAGGGATGCTTCCACGCTGATTGAACAATCCGAGGCCGAAAG
>JAFZOU010000130.1 GCA_017550525.1 Bacteroidales bacterium | reverse complement strand
GTGCTCACGTTGGCCGCCATGTATTCCGCCATCATTACTGAGTCCTTAAGATGCAGGACCTTGGTGGCATAGACGGAATTAGGGTACTTCTTAAGGAATTTATCGGCAGCCTTGATGGAGAACTTCCTGATGGTTTTTCCGTAAAGCGATGTTTCCGCTTTGGTCTGGGCGCCAAGGCTCAGCGGGAGTACCAGCAGGGCGGCGGCTATGATTATTTTAAGAGTCTTCATACTTGCAAATATACAACTTATTCCTGAAACGCCCCTTGCAATTATAAAGCGGATTCGCTATCTTTGTAAGACTATGGCCTTATCAGACAAACAGTGGACACTGAAACCGGCGGCCGATCCCGAAAAATCGGCCCGTCTGGCGGCAGAACTTGGCATTGACCGGGTTCTGGCAGAACTGCTTGTCCAAAGGGGCGTTGAAACCTTCGAGCAAGCCCGCAGTTTCTTCCGCCCCAGCCTGGAAGAGCTCCATGACCCCTTCCTCATGAAGGACATGGACAAGGCCGTGGAAAGGCTCCATCAGGCAATTGTAGGTCAGGAGCACATCCTTGTTTACGGAGACTATGACGTAGACGGCACCACCGCTGTAGCTCAGCTGTATTCTTTTGTGAAGCAGTTCACCTCCAAGGTGGATTTCTATATCCCGGACCGTTATGACGAGGGTTACGGCCTTTCATACAAGGCCCTTGACTGGGCCGGTGACAACGGCGTAGACCTTGTCATTACGCTGGACTGCGGCATCAAGGCCATTGAAAAGGTGGAATACGCAAGGGCCAAGGACATTGATGTAATCATCTGTGACCACCACCTCCCGGAGAACGAACTCCCCGGTGCAGTAGCCATCCTGGACCCCAAGCGGGAAGACTGCAATTATCCGTTCGACGACCTTTGCGGCTGTGGTGTTGGCTTCAAACTGGCCCAGGGGTATGTTCAGAAGTACAATCTGGATCCCGCAATCCTGGAACCCCTGCTGGACCTCCAGGTGGTGTCAATTGCATCAGACCTTGTGTCCATGACCGGAGAAAACCGCATCCTGGCGCACTTCGGTCTCAAACGCCTCAATGAGAATCCACGCAAGGGCCTTCTGGCAATGATAAACCTTGCCCAGTTGGAGCCCGGGCATATCTCAATAGATGACATTGTTTTCAAGATCGGCCCGCGTATCAATGCTGCAGGCCGAATGGAAAGCGGCCGCCTTGCCGTAGAACTTCTCACCGCCACGGACGACAGAACCGCCTTCCGTATTGGCGAGCAGATCAACGACAACAACAATGAGCGTAAGTCCATAGACCGTGAAATCACCCAGGAAGCCCTCCTGATGGTGCAGAACGGAACGGCACTGGAAACGGAGAACGTAACCATCGTCTACAACCCCACATGGAACAAGGGCGTGGTTGGAATTGTGGCTTCACGCCTTGTGGAAGCCTATTACAAGCCCACGGTGGTTCTCACCAAGAGCAACGGATTTGTAACCGGCAGCGCCCGTAGCGTGCAGGGCTTTGACCTCTATTCATCCATTGAAAGCTGTGCCGATCTACTTGAGAACTTCGGCGGCCACGTATATGCTGCCGGCCTTACCATGAAGGAAGAGAACCTGGAGGAGTTCTGCCGCCGTATGAACAAGTTTGTGGCCGGTAACATCACCCGTGAGGAACTAACCCCCGTGGTAGAGATAGACACCAGCCTCAATTTCTCCCAGATTACCCCCAAGTTTACCCGTATCCTGAAGCAGTTCCAGCCCTTCGGCCCCGGAAATAATAATCCCGTTTTCCTAACCGAGGATGTCTATGACGCCGGTAATGGAAGAAAAGTGGGCGCCGGCGGCGTTCACCTCAAGCTGGACCTTATGCAGGAGAGCCAGCCGTACAGGCAAATTGCGGCTATTGGCTTCAATATGGCCCAGTTCTATGACCATATCAAGGCCGGCAACC
>JAFZOU010000129.1 GCA_017550525.1 Bacteroidales bacterium | reverse complement strand
TATAACTGGTTTGATACCGCGGGAAATCTTTTGAGCGATGAGAGCACTTTCATGGCCTCGAAGGAAGGGGAATACTATTGCCAGGTATGGGATTTCGGGTCTGATGAGATGGTGGAATCCGTTACGGTTCAGGTCTATTCAGAAGAGTTCGACACAAGTCCCACCATCATCCTTCAGCCAGAAGGTATGGAGTTGGAACCCAGAGAGGATGGCAAGTATAGCTTTAGCCTGTTCTGCCAGGCAATCACCTTCGACGGGGGGTCTGAAGACCTGAAATATGAGTGGTATTATCAAAAAATACAAGCGGATAGAACGTTTGTGGGTGAAGGTGCAATAATTGACGCCCACGAACCTGGACATTATATTTGTGTGGTCACGGACACCAGAAGTGGGGGTCATGTCGAAAGTGAGGACGCATTCGTAAAAGTTGGCCTCACAATAAAAGATATCGCGTTTGTGGATCATGGTGGCTACTATAACATAGACTATACAATTTGTGGCGGTAGCAAACCTTACTTTGTTACGGTGTATGAACGGAGAATTGTGGGTATTAACGATAATGGCAACTACAAATATGCAGAAAGAACAATTTGGCGCGAACATGATGAGGAGGAGGGATGGCAGGATGGACCGTATGCTGAAACAAACTATATATGGTATCACCCTGTAAATGGGCAGTATATTCCTGAGACGCATGAGTTGTATTTCCAATTCTTTGTGGTAGATGATATAGGTCAGGTCGTGCATACGGATTATTTCAGATGTGGCTATGGTGGCAATATCGTGATGGAAGGAGAAAACTAATGAATAGACTGCTTGCAATATTGTTGTCCCTGGCCCTGCTGCTGGTCCCCGCCCTGGCCCTGGCCGAGGGGGAGGAGGCGGCTCTGACGGGGGACTGGTACGGGGAAGCGAACGGCCTCGTCCTGCAGCTCACCCTGAATGAGGACGGCACCTATGCCGCGGCCCTGGTGGGCAGCGAACAGGCGGCGAAGACCGGCGCCTGGGTCCTGGAGGACGGGTTCATCTATCTGGACGGGGCCCTGCTGCCCCAGATCAACGTCCTTGGGGACGACGTACTCAAATGGACGGAGATGGACGTCTTCCTCCGTCGGGAACTGCCCCTCATCTATGCCCCCGCGGAGCCCCTGGCTGACGCCCCCTTGGACCTCTTTGCCGGCTACTGGCGGGGCCAGTACGTGGGCCTGGACGGCGCCATGCTGTTTGCCCAGGACGCCCTGGGCGAGGTGGTGGCCCTCTATATCGAGGGGCAGAACGTGGCCCTGGGCGGCGACTTCTTCGGCAACGCCATCGTGGAGATGGCCTATTCTGATGGCGCCCTGTCCCTGTCCCTGGACGGCCAGCCCCTGACCCTCCAGCTCCAACAGGACGGCTTCCTCCGCCTGACCCTCCCCGCCCTGACCCTCTACTTCTCCCGCGTGGCCACCGAGGAATAATGCGCCCATAGGCGCAATTCATGGCGACGCCATCCCAGGCGTCGCCATTTCAGCATGTGTCGAATCAATGGAAACACCTCATCCACCACCT
>JAFZOU010000128.1 GCA_017550525.1 Bacteroidales bacterium | reverse complement strand
GCTGAGGATTTGCTGAAAAATGCTCCCAAATGTACCTAAATGCGCCCGGATGTACCAACCCCCGAAGGAGTCACCGCCCAGAAGAAGAGGAGCATCGAGGGTCATCTCACAAGACCTTCGTGCTCCTCTAACACCTTGACGGTGTGGGTGATGGCAGATTCGAACTGTCGACCCTCTCCTTGTAAGGGAGATGCTCTAAACCAACTGAGCTAATCACCCAAGGGTCATGCTTGTAAGGTATGGGAGGAGTCTTTCATCGCCCCTCAGTATCAGATAGTTGTGGAATAAGTAAACATATTTGCTGAAAATTTGCTGAAAATTTGCTGATTCAGTCCAGGACCCCGTCACCATTCCGGTCCAGAGGTGTGGCATCCCGATGGAAGGCCATCGAAGAGGGCAGACCAATTCCTGGATCCTGCAGGATCTTGCCTGTGAAGCTGTCTTCTCCTGAGAAAGAGCAGCTCATGGAGAGACCGCTCCCACTGATGGTGATGGTCGGATAGCTGCCAACGGCAGACATGCCGAGGCCCTGGAAGACATAGTGGCCGTCCTTGAAGACGGTGACATCTCCGCTCATATAGACGGAGACCGCCCATTGAGCATCCCGGAAGAGGTATTGACCGCCAACCTCCAGGGTGCTCTCGTTTTTGCTGCAGGCCATCAGCCCGCACAAGGCTGCGATGAGCAGCCACACTCTACTTCTTGCCATTCCTATACTCTGTCAGTTCGATGATGAGATTCACGACCGAGGTCCGGAGGGTCTCATTCTCCCGGCGCAGGCTGTCCATCTCGGCCTTGGCCTTGATCATCTCCTCATCCATTGGTATGTTGTACATGGGCCCGGCTCCCCGCAGGATGTACTCCGCAGAGACATCGGCGAATTCAGGGAGCAGGAGCATCTTTGTGATGAGCTCCGCAGACAGGGCAGACTTCCCGCCAACCTGCCGGATGACGGTGGACGGCTCCATCTGGAGCAACTTTGCGAAGCGAGTGGAGGAAACTTCCTTGTCCTCCAAAATGGCTGCAACCCTTTGATTTGTAGTCAATTCCATATCGTACCTCCTTTTGGCGTGGCAAATCTGCCACAAAAATCTTTGCAAATTGGCCTCGAAAAATTTGTTTTATTGCAAATTTGCCTTAACTTTGTCCTTTGGAATAAGTAAGTAACGAAGTTTTAGGGGACAAAAGAAAGGCTGTCGGGCAAATTTGCCAAACCTACTCAGTCAACGCAAGGGCAAATATACGACAGTTTTTCTTTTCCTCCAAAGGAATAAGTAAGTAACGAAGCAAAAAAGCAATGGAAAAGAAAATCAGCCTCAAGGAAATCATCACCTCCGGTCTCTCCTGGACCGATTGGCTCAAGTGCCTCTGGGCAGGTCTCAGCATCTTCGGTGCCCCCCTGTATGGTGAAGCTGCAATCGAAGCCCCCTTCTGGGTCTTCTGCCTCGTCCTCCTCAACATGTATCTCTCCGCCAAGTCCGTGAACACGGTCAAGTGGCCGGAGGAGAAGACCGAAACCAATCCCACCAAATAGCAATGAAGCAAGACAAAGTAACAAGAGAAGACCTGCGGGCCATTGGGTCCGGACAGACCCGCACCTTCGAGCTGCCGAGCGCAGCAGCCTGTGACTCCGGCAAGAGCATGGCCTATCAGATGCAAAACATCCTCGGATGCAAGTTCACCTGCGAGACCAACTACACGGACAACACCCTTTCCATCACCCGGCTATGATAAGCCACCGCCCGGACATAGACCCGGAAGGGCTGTACAATCAGGCCGAGGCATCCCGGCTCCTCGAAGTGGACCGCCACACACTCGCCCGATGGGAGAAGGATCCCCGGAATCCCTTGGAAGGCTTCACCCGCAGGCGCACACACGAGAAAGTCTATAAGGGCAAAGCTCTCCTCCGTGCGTGGGGAGCAATCGCTTGAAACCATTCTAAAACAAATAAAGCATGGATCAATTCACAATCAATGTCAAAGTGGAGGTGGACCTTTCCACTGCGACCGCAGAGCTTCTGAGAAGCCTGTTC
>JAFZOU010000127.1 GCA_017550525.1 Bacteroidales bacterium | reverse complement strand
TAGCCCGTGTCCGTCTTTCCAACGCCAAAGAGGTCAATGCCTACATCCCGGGCGAAGGCCACAACCTCCAGGAGCACAGCATCGTGCTGGTCCGCGGCGGTCGTGTAAAGGACCTTCCGGGTGTTCGTTACCACATCCTTAGAGGAGCTTTGGATACCGCCGGCGTGGATGGACGTACCCAGTCCCGTTCACTCTATGGCGCAAAACGTCCCAAGAAATCTAAGAAGTAATCATTATCACCTTTAATTTTTTATCAAAATGAGAAAAGCGAAGCCTAAAAAGAGGATTCTACTTCCTGATCCTAAGTTTCACGATGTGGAAGTTACCCGTTTCGTGAACAATCTTATGCTGCAGGGAAAGAAGAGTATCGCGTATTCTATCTTTTATGATGCCATCGACATGGTGGGCGAGAAGATGAAAGATTCTGACAAGGCTCCTCTCGATATCTGGAAGACCGCTCTTGAGAACGTGACCCCTCAGATTGAGGTCAAGTCCCGTCGTATCGGTGGTGCAAACTTCCAGGTGCCTACGGAGTTACGCCCGGAAAGAAAAGTTTCCGTCGCTATGAAGAACCTTATTCAGTTCGCACGCAAGCGTTCAGGACACTCCATGGCAGAAAAACTTTGCGCAGAGATCGTTGCCGCTTACAACAGTGAGGGTGGCGCATTCAAGCGTAAAGAGGATATGCACAGAATGGCTGAGGCCAACAAAGCCTTTGCACACTTCCGTTTCTAAGCAGTATGCTTCATGGCAAAGAGAGATCTTAAATACACCCGCAACATCGGCATCATGGCTCACATCGATGCCGGTAAGACCACCACGTCGGAGCGCATTCTCTACTACACCGGGAAAACGCACAAGATTGGAGAGGTTCACGAAGGTGCTGCCACCATGGACTGGATGGTTCAGGAGCAGGAGCGTGGTATAACCATCACTTCTGCCGCTACCACCGCCTTCTGGCACTACAACGGTGACACCTATCAGATCAACCTTATAGACACTCCCGGTCACGTGGACTTCACCGTAGAGGTGGAGCGCAGCCTCCGTGTACTTGATGGTACGGTTGCTACATTCTGCGCCGTTGGCCGCGTACAGCCTCAGAGTGAGACCGTATGGCGCCAAGCGGATAAATACGGTGTACCTAAGATTGCCTATGTGAACAAGATGGACCGCGTCGGAGCAGACTTCCTCGCATGCGTTGAGGAAATCAAGACTAAGCTCGGCGCAACCGCAGTTCCCATCTGTCTCCCTATCGGTGCCGAAGACAAATTCGAAGGCATCGTAGACCTCATCGACATGAAGTCCATCTTCTACGATGGCAACTCTGAGGAGCTTGTCAACTACAAGTAAGGCGAGATCCCCGCAGAGCTTAAGGGAGAGGCCGCACGCTGGAGGGATATCCTCCTGGAGGCCGCCGCAGAATGCGATGAGACCCTGATGGAGAAGTATTTTGAGGATCCTGATTCCCTTACCAAGGAGGAGATTATCGCCGCTATCCGCAAGGGCTGCATCTCAATGCAGATCGTCCCTGCCTGCTGCGGTTCTTCCTTCAAGAACAAGGGTGTGCAGTTCCTCCTGGATGCCGTAATGAGGTATCTGCCTTCTCCTCTTGACAAGGGAGCGGTGAAGGGAACCAACCCCCGTACCGGTGACGAGATTTCACGTAAACCTTCCGCAGATGAGCCCTTCTGCGCCCTGGTGTTCAAGATTGCCACGGATCCGTTCGTTGGTCGTCTTGCATTCCTGCGCGCATACAGCGGCCGTCTGGATGCAGGTTCATACGTGTACAACACCCGCACCGGAAAGAAAGAGAGGGTAGCCCGCCTGTACCAGATGCACTCCAACCACCAGAACCCCATTGAGTTCGTGGAGGCTGGTGACATCTGCGCAGCAGTGGGATTCAAGGACCTCCGCACCGGAGACACCGTGTGCCTGGAGGAAAAGCCCATCACCCTGGAAACCATGGAATTCCCGGATCCGGTTATCGGTATTGCCGTTGAGCCCAAGACCCAGAAGGATCTTGACAAGCTTGGCATTGCCCTCAGCAAACTGGCCGAGGAAGATCCTACCTTCACCGTGAAATCAGATGCAGAGACCGGCCAGACCGTTATCAGCGGTATGGGTGAGCTCCATCTGGATATCATCGTGGACCGTCTCCGCCGTGAATTCGGCGTGGACATCAACCAGGGCGCACCCCAGGTCAACTACAAGGAGTCCATCACCGGCAGCCATCAGCTCCGTGAGGTCTTCAAGAAGCAGACCGGCGGTCGCGGTAAGTTCGCAGACATCATCGTTAACATCTCTCCTGCCGATGAAGGCGTTCAGGGTCTTCAGTTCATCAATTCGGTCAAAGGCGGCAACATTCCCAAGGAATTCATCCCGTCAATCGAAAAGGGTTTCCAGAGCGCAATGCTCAACGGTGTCCTTGCCGGTTACGAGGTTCCTTCCCTTAAGGTAGAGGTCATTGACGGTAGCTACCACCCCGTGGATTCAGATCAGCTCTCCTTTGAGCTGGCAGCCAGGATGGCATTCCGTCACGCTTGCCCCAAGTGTCACCCGGTACTCCTCGAGCCCATCATGAGCCTTGAGGTAGTAACCCCGGAGGACTACATGGGAGACATAGTGGGAGACCTCAACCGCCGCCGCGGCCAAATTGTTGCCATGGACTCCACCGCCAACGGAGCACGTATCGTCAAGGCATATGTACCGCTCTCCGAGCAGTTTGGTTATGTCACAGTGTTGCGCACCCTGTCTTCAGGCCGTGCAACCAGCACCATGACCTTCGACCACTACGCAGAGGTCCCTGCAAACCTTGCAAAGGACATCATAGAGAAGAGCGGTTACCGTGTAACATCTGACGATGAGTAAACCCAAAGCAAAAAGTTAAAAAGTAATTGATATGAGCCAGAAAATCAGAATCAAGCTGAAATCTTTCGATCACATGCTGGTAGACAAGTCTGCTGCAAAGATCGTTGATACAGTGAAGGCAACGGGTGCAAAGGTAGTAGGTCCCATTCCTCTTCCCACCAACAAGAAGATCTTCACTGTGAACCGCTCAACCTTCGTCAACAAGAAGAGCCGTGAGCAGTTCGAGCTGGACTCCTATGTACGTCTTATCGACATCGACGAGTCCAACGCCAAAACCGTAGACGCCCTCATGAAGCTGGAGCTTCCTTCAGGCGTTGAGGTTGAGATCAAAGTGTGAGGCTAGTCCTCACCTTTAAGGCCCCATAGCTCAGCGGTTAGAGCAGCGGACTCATAATCCGTGGGTCGCAGGTTCAAATCCTGCTGGGGCCACGCATGACAGGTCGCCTTCCGGCGGCCTGTTTGCGTGCCCCCTGCGCAGGATTTGAACCAACTTCGTTTCATGTTTTCCTTGGGCGGTGATTGTTTTCC
>JAFZOU010000126.1 GCA_017550525.1 Bacteroidales bacterium | reverse complement strand
GGGAGAGGGCAAGGCCCGCAAGTTCGGCCAGCCGTTCATAGACCTCATCGGTAAATACGTAGAGGAGAATGAGATTGAGAGACCGGACGATTTTGTGGTCAAAAGCGTTGCCTCCAAGTCCGGCAACAAAGTGTATATAATCCAGTCCATAGACCGTAAACTCCCTCTGGAAGATATTGCAAGGGCCAAAGACCTTGACATGGACCAGCTCCTCACGGAAATGGAGGCCATCGTAAGCACCGGTACAAGGCTCAACCTTGGTTATTATATCTCTGAAAACCTTGATCCTGAGGTTGTTCAGGAACTCTACGACTGGTTCAAGAATGACGCCGCATCGGATTCTTTGGCCGATGCACGCGCGGAATTATCGGCCGATTACGAGGACATTGAAATCCGCCTCGTCCGCCTCAAATTCCTCTGCGAAGTCGCGAACTAAAGGTATATCAAGGAAGAAAGTTTGGACGGGTCAAAGAGGCGCCGGGCCATGGCCTGGAGCTGCTCTGCCGTTATTGCTTCAATTATGCTGCGGGTTTTGGCCGATGTCATGACTTCACCCCATGCAAGCATACTCTTTCCTAGGGAGAGGCACTGGGCCTCGCCGGCCTCGGAGCTTATTGCAAGCTGCCCAAGAAGCTGCTTCCTATATGCCTTCAGACGGGCTTCCGTAAGCGGTTTGTCCCGAAGCCCTGCAAGGATTTTATCAATGGCTTTCAGACAGTTATCAAGATTTGGTTTGTCGCAGCCAAAGGTGATGGCCACTACGCCGGAGTCTGCGTACTGCGTGTAGGAACATTCAATCCCGTACACCCAGCCGCGTCTTTCGCGGAGCTCGGCGTTCAAAAGCGAATTTGAAGCCGGTCCGCCAAGGATGTTGCAGAGCATTGCCGCAATGAGCCTGTCCGGCATCTCATACAGCGACGGTGCCAGGCCTCCAATCACGGCATTTACCTCATGGTTATGCTTGTCAATTACCTTGTGGAAAGACATTATTAATTGATTTAAGTATTTGCTTCTCAAGCTTGTCAAGGTCAATATCGGCCACAACGGAAAGGGCCATGCGGGAGGGGATGAACTTTTCCTTCACAAAGCGGCGGAGCATATCCGGCTTTATCTTTTTGACGCTGGCCGATGTCCCGAGGATTGGCGTTGAAAGCGGGTGGCCTTCAAAGAGCATGGACTCAAACTTGTCATAGACGTCCTCTGCGGGATTGTCCTTGTAAGAGATAATCTCGTCAAGCACCACACCGCGCTCCGTCTCAATCTCATCCTCCGGGAAAACGGAGTCTGTGGCAAGTTCGAAAAGAAGGCCGATGGCCTTCGGAAGATCCTCCCTCAGGATAGTTGCGTGAAGCACTATCTCCTCCTTGGTGGTGAAGGCGTTCAGCTCCCCGCCAAGGCGGTCAAGGTATGAACTTATAACCTTGGCGCTCTTGCGGGATGTGCCCCTGAAGATGTTGTGCTCCGTAAAATGGGCGATGCCGGCCGGGAACCCGGCTTCGTCGCGCGTGCCTGCGCCAATGGAAAGGGCACACCAGGCAACCTGTCCGGAGGACCTTCTGAGAGCATATTTAACGCCGGAAGGCGCAGTGCCGCACCTTATCTTCTCCCCTTCAGCCATTTGAGATCTTTGGTAAGGAATCCGGCCAGGGACCTGGGCTTGACCCTGTGGCGTGAAATGTAGTAGAGCTCAAGGGTATCGGCCTTGAAAAGCATCTGGTAGCTGTATGAGGCCGATGAAGGGTCTACGGGCGCAACGCAGTAGCTCACAAGGGTGTTCACAGGGGCATCTACAAATATACCGTCTGCAGTGTCTGCATCCGTGATATGGAAATCGGCATCGAGAAACTTCTCTATATCGGCCTCCTTTACGGAAAGCGAAACGTCCTCCCGGGCCATGTAGATGGTCATCATATGACCCCATTTTGCGTAGTTGGCGTAGAACCATTTGTCCGGGACGTAGGCGGTTTTTTCACTTTCCATGGCAGCCAGGGTATAGTCCTGGATGGCCTTTACAAGCGCGCCAAGGTACACCAGTTCACGGCCGCTGCTGTCATCGGCGGGAGCAAGGGGCAGGGAAATCACCTCATGGTTCTCACCCTTCAGGAGGCTCAGGAAAAGGATGCCCGGCTCCTGTTCCCCCTTGAACTTGAAGGCCTGGATGGTAAGGAAATAGAAATCCTTGGAGCCTTTCAGGGCCTCAAACTCCTTCTGGGTGCAGAATTCAAAGGCCGATGCACTCCATAGGTTCACAACCTCCTGCTTCAGGGCGCTCTGGAGGAATGCCTCTTCCGGGAGAACCACCTTTGTGACCTTGTCCTGGAAATCCGAGAGTATGTAACTCCGCGTCTCAACGCGGCCCTGTGCCATAGCCGTAATGGCTGCAATAAGGCATAGGGTAAGAAGTATCAACATTTTTCTCATTGTGCTATGAATGCGTATGTAATTGTGCCCATCTGGCGGGCGGGGGCCTCCGGGGAGGCGTTGAATTTGGAGAGCCTGGCGGCGCGTACGGCAAACGTGCGTATGCAGTTATCCGTGGCCGATACCCTATCATCTACCTTGGCGTTAACCACGTCTCCCTGATTGTTCACGGTGATGATGACCGTAACCTCTCCGGCACCGTAACAGCGGTAGGCCGGTATGGGAAGGCGGGTGGCCTTGCGGCCGTCAAGGCTCCAGGAAAGAACTGAAGGACCGCTGTAAGGCCTTACCTCCTCCTGCTTCTTTGGATCATCCTTCTTTATGGGCTCTACGGCTATCTCCTCAACTTCCTGAGGACGCTCCTGCCCATCCTTCAATTCCTGGGCCAGGCGCTCCGCTTCCTTGTAAAGTTCATCGGCATCAGTGCCTCTGTCATCCTTGAGGGCGCTTCTTTCAACCGTGACGTTCCTGACCGGCACTCCGGCAGCCGCAATCATCTCCTCAAGCTGCTCCGCGGCGCTCCTCAGGAGTTCCTCCTTCTTCTGGAGTTCCTCCAGTTCCTCCTGCTTTGTGAAATCCAGGACAAAGCTGTTCTCCTTCTGGACCTCCATTCCTATCCGCACCAGAAGCAATACGATAATCACCGCGAGATGGATGCTCACGGTGATGTAAATTCCTGCTTTCTGGTCCGGAGTCAGTTTCATTTCTTGGTGCGGCGTTTCCTCTGGTGAAGGGCCTTCTCAATGGTGTTTGAGATTATGTCAATGGCTACTTTGTTGTGGCCGCCCTGAGGCACTATTACATCGGCATAACGCTTGGAGGGTTCAATGAACTGGAGGTGCATGGGCTTCACTGTGTCGCAGTAGTGCTCTATGGCCGTTTCTATGGTACGGCCGCGCTCTGCAATGTCGCGGACCATGATCCTGAGAACCCTGTCGTCGTCATCGGCGTCTACAAAGATCTTGATGTTCATCTGGTCACGGAGCTCCTTGCAGGTGAAGATGAGGATGCCCTCAATGATAATGACTTCTGCGGGCTCTACCGTAACGGTTTCCGTGGTGGAACGGGAGCAGGTGATGTATGAGTACACCGGCTGCTCTATGGTCTTTCCTGCCTTGAGCTCACGGATTTGCTGGCACATCAGTTTCCAGTCAATTGCGTCCGGGTGGTCGAAGTTGATGTTCTTGCGTTCCTCCGGCGGTACGTGGCTGGAATCTTTGTAATAGGAATCCTGGGGGATGACTACTACGCGTCCCTGAAGTTGTTCCGTGATTGCGCGGACAACGGTTGTCTTTCCTGAGCCGGAGCCTCCGGCGATACCGATGACTAACATTAGAATTCTGCGTTTTTAGGTGTACGGGGGAAGGGGATGACGTCACGGATGTTGGCCATGCCGGTTACAAAGAGGAGGAGCCTCTCGAAACCAAGGCCGAATCCGGAGTGGGGGACTGAGCCGTAGCGGCGGGTATCTATGTACCACTCAAGGTTCTTGCGGGACATTCCAAGTTCGTCTATGCGGGCCTCAAGCTTTGCAAGATCGGCCTCACGTTCACTTCCACCGATGATTTCTCCAATCTTGGGGAAGAGTACGTCCATTCCGCGTACGGTGCGACCGTCCTCGTTCTGCTTCATATAGAATGCCTTGATGTCCTTAGGGAAGTCAATCAAAATTACGGGCTTCTGGAAATGCTTTTCTACAAGATAACGCTCATGCTCGCTCTGGAAGTCAGTGCCCCAGTGGACGGGATACTCAAACTTGACGCCGTCTGCGATGGCCTTTTCAAGGATTTCCACGGCCTCCGTGTAGGTGACCTTCTGGAATGCTATTCCAAGGACGGAACGCATGCGCTCGATGAGGCCGTCGTCATATTTGTCATTGAGGAACTGGAGGTCGTCCATGCAGTTGTCAAGGGCATACTGCACGAGGTACTTCACAAATTCCTCGGCCAGGGCCATGTTGTCATTGATGTCATAGAAGGCCATCTCCGGCTCAATCATCCAGAACTCTGCAAGGTGGCGGGGAGTGTTGGAGTTCTCTGCGCGGAAAGTGGGGCCGAAGGTGTAGATCTCACCAACTGCCGTGGCGCCAAGTTCACCTTCCAGCTGACCGGAAACGGTTAGGGATGTCTTCTTCCCAAAGAAGTCCTTGGAGAAGTCCACGTTGCCCTTCTTGTCCAGAGGTATGTTCTTAAGGTCCATGGTGGTAACCTGGAACATGTCTCCTGCGCCCTCTGCGTCACTCTCAGTGATGAGC
>JAFZOU010000125.1 GCA_017550525.1 Bacteroidales bacterium | reverse complement strand
GGGTGTGAGCATCTCTGCGCCGCAGCGGAAACTGCGTGAGGTGGACTTGTTTTCTACGGTGCCGTCCTGCTCAAAGATGGCGCTTACCGAGATGCTTCCCATGGGCCGGGTCTCGTATTTGAGTTCCCGGGCGCTGTTGTACATCAGGATGTCGCTGACGGAGTAAGCCAGGTTCACGATAACCTTACGGATGCGGGTGTCCCTAGCGCGGACATCGGCATCAAGAGACTGCAGGAAGGGGAGGAAGCCTGCCATAGGGACTTCCCGCCAATTCTTCTTTACGGGATATCTGTCGGCAGCAGGATTAGGTTCTCCGCGGCTTGGGTTACGGGTGCCGTAAGGGTTAACATCGGAAGGGCCGTCGGCAATCTGGGCGGCAGCTTTGGCGCAGGAGAGGATATCGGCCTTCAATGTGCTCTCTGAGTATGCGTAGCCGGTTTTTTCTCCGGACAGGACACGTACGCCTACGCCATAATCTATGTGGCTGCCGCCGGAAGTTACGGCGCCGTCCCTGAGGAGAAGGGAGCCGTAACTGGTGTTTTCAAAATAGAGGTCTGAGTAGCTGCCGCCGCTTCTGAGCCCTTCTGCGATTACGGTCTCAAGGAGCGGGACATCCACCTTGAAGATGTCTAGATAGTAGTTCTTACTCTGTATCATCCGTGCTCTGGTAGGGAACTCCGTCGTGGGCCAGCGGGGCCTTTGAAAGTTCCTTTATTATGAGTTCTGCTGGATTCTCCGTGTGCTGGAGTGGCTCAGATGTGTCCGTGATGACGGCTTTCACCCTCTGGTACTTTTCCATATCCCTTATGGCAAAGCCCTTTTTGGAGCCCTCGGCGATGATTGCAAACGGAGGGCGGGAATTATCGGCCAGAATCCATTTGTCGCAGGTTTGCATGTAGCCGTTGAAAAGGTAGTACACGCCCATTCGGTAGCGGCGGCGGATAGTCTCCTCCGGGACGTCGTGGCCGCCGGCCTGGACCCTGTTTGCTACCCTCTGGACCGCCATGTCGGGGGTCTCCAGCCACAGATACAGCACCGTTACATAGTATCCCAGCTCCTGAGCCTTGCGGGTCATCTTGATGAGGGCACGCGTTGCCAGGGTGGTCTCTATGCAGAAGTCTTCCCGGCGGTCAAAGAGATACTGCACCTTTTTAAGCATCAGGCGGCTTGCAGTGATATATGCCCCCTCCGGCGCAAACGGCGAAAGGTGCTTTGCAAACTCATCTGAATTCACAAACTCACTGCAGTCCAGCAGCTCCGGGAGAATGCTGTAAGAAGCCGTAGTCTTCCCGGAGCCATTGGGCCCAGATATAATATACATTCGCGGCATTTATTCCGTAGCCGCCTCCAGTTTTTTCATCATGGCGAACATGAAGACTGCGGAGATTACGCAGACTCCAAGGAATACGCTCCAGACAACCCACAGGGGCAGGGGACCCCAGAGGTGACCGCCAACCTGGACAAGGAAGTTACCAAGGGCAGTGGCAACGAACCACATACCCATCATCATACCCTTGTACTTGGGCGGAGCAACCTTGGACACGAAGGAAATGCCCATGGGGCTCAGGAGAAGTTCTCCGAATGTAAGGACAAGGTATACCGTGATGAGCCAGTAGGGAGAAACCAGGGTCTCTTCCACGCCGCCGCGTACAGTTGCCTGGAAAGCAGGAGTATTAAGGCCGATGGAAGCAAATGCCATAAGGCCGAATGCAACTGCTGCCACAAGCATGCCATATGCAATCTTGCGGGGAGCGCTGGGCTCCTTGCCCTTTGCCGCCAGGGCTCCGAAGATGGCCATGGAGACAGGTGTGAGGGCAACTACATAGAACGGGTTGAAGTGCTGGAAGATAGGGGCGCTGATCTCTATGCTGCCACTGAGGCGGCTGTACTGCCATACAAGGTATGCACAGGCAAGGGCCACTACGCCAACGCCGATCCATTTGCCATTCTTGGAAGTCTCCTTGTCAATGATGGAGAAGAGGGCGTAAACTATGGCGATTACTGCCACAAGGTTGAATACGTTGAAAGGCATGGATGCAATGCCTGAAGAGCTGCGCTCCGTGAATTCATCGGCAAAATAGGTGAGCGTGAGGCCGTTCTGGTGGAAGCTCATCCAGAAGAAGATGACCACGGCGAACACCAGGAACAGGGCAACCATACGCTTTTTGGTCTGCTCCGGAGTGAGGGTGTCCACTACCTGTGCCTTCTCTCCCTTTGCGTGGCCGCCTTCAACGTGCTTGAACCAGCCGCGGAAGGCGTAGTATATTGCAATTGAAACGATGAGGGATACGCATGCCACAGCAAAGGAGAAGTGGTATGCGGCGTTTCCGTCAAAGCCAAGAGACATTGCCCATTCCCTGATCCTGATGGCTGCAGTAGGGGCGAAAAGGGCGCCGATATTGATGGCCATATAGAAGAGGGAGAAGCCGGAATCACGCTTTGAGGCATACTGGGGGTCATTATAAAGGTCGCCTACCATAACCTGGAGGTTACCCTTGAAAAGACCCGTTCCAAAGCCAATCAGGAGCAGCGCCGCAAGCATTGCCACGAGGGCTACGGTGCCGCCTCCAAGAGGAACAGAAAGCAGGAGATATCCTGCGAACATCACCAGGATGCCGGTGGTGACCATCTTGCCGAATCCGAATTTATCGGCCAGGATACCGCCGATGAGCGGGAAGAAGTACACCAGCATGAGGAAAGAGGAGTAGATGGTGCCTGCGGTACCGGCTGAGAGGCCGAAGTTTGCCCTGAGGAAGAGGGCGAACACCGCAATCATGGTATAGTAACCGAAGCGCTCGCCGGTGTTGGCAAGTGCAAGGGCGAATAAGCCTTTGGGTTGACCTTTGAACATATGCTATTATTTTACGGGTACATTTTCAAGAACGGCCTTCAGATACTCCCAGGTGCGGGCTACGGAGGCGATGTTCACTTTTTCATCCGGGCTGTGGGGATACTTGATGGTGGGGCCTACGGAGACCATTTCCCAGTTGGGGTACTTGGCACCAAGGAGGGCGCACTCAAGGCCGCCGTGGGTGGCCATGATTTCCATTTCCTGCCCAGTTACTTTCTTGTACTGATCCATCATGATCTTGTTCATGGGAGTATCCAGCTTGGGAGTCCAGCCGCTGTAGCCGCCGGCAAACTGGATGTCATCTGCTCCGGCAAGCTCAAAGATGCAGCGGACGCGGTTTGCAAGGGCTGCCTTGGCGCTGTTCACGGAGCTTCGCATGAGGCTGTGGATGGTGATCTTACCCTTTTCAGTACGTACGATAGCCATGTTGATGGAGGTTTCCGTGAGGCCCTTCATGGTGCGGGACATACGGATTACACCTGAGGGGCAGGCAAGCATTGCCTTTACGGCCCTCAGCATAACGGAAGGCTGGATGTGCTTGGGAGCGGCGGCGCACTCTTCCACAATGAGGGTTGCGGTAGGGTCACTCTCCTTGAATTCTGCCTTTATACGGCCGAATTCGCTCTCAATCATCTGGCGAACTGCAGCAAGATTCTCCTGAGGGATCACAAGCTCTGCCTCTGCCTCGAACGGGATGGCGTTGCGGAGGGATCCGCCGGTGAAGGAAACCACCTTCACGCCCAGAAGCTCGATTGCGGGGAGGATCATGCGTGCAACCGCCTTGTTGGCATTTGCCCTGTAAAGGGAGATGTCCATACCTGAATGACCGCCCTGCAGGCCCTTGACGGTAACCTTAAGTCCCTTATAATCTGCGGGAGTGTTGTATTTGAGGTATTTGAACTGGGCCGATACATCAAGGCCGCCGGCGCAGCCGACGCAAAGCTCTCCTTCCTGCTCACTGTCAAGATTCATGAGGATGTCACCTTTGAGTACGCCGGGCTCGAGGGTGTTGGCGCCGGTCATACCGGTTTCCTCGTCATAGGTGACAAGGATCTCGATGGGGCCGTGCTTTACGGACTTGTCCTCAATTGCGGACAGGCCAAGGGCTACGCCCATGCCGTTATCGGCACCAAGGGTGGTGCGGTCTGCGGTTACCCATTCTCCGTCAATGTAGGCGTTGATGGGGTCCTTGAGGAAATCATGGTTGGAATCGGAGGTCTTCTGGGGGACCATGTCCATATGGCCCTGGATGATGACGCCCCTGCGGTTTTCCATACCGGGAGTTGCGGGAACGCGGATTATGATGTTGCCGCCTTTGTCACGGATGGTTTCAAAACCGTGGGAGATGCCCCAGTTGTAGAGGTATTCAATAACTTTGCCCTCATGCTTTGAGGGACGGGGGATTTGGGTAAGATTGTAGAAGTTATTCCAGACAATCTTTGGCTCCAGTTCTTTAATGCTCATACTATTATGTTATTAATTTGTTTTTACGGGATATGACGCTTCCTTGCCAAGCTGATACACGGGGATGCGGCTTTCAACAAGCGGACTGCCGTCTTCAGTGAGGGTGAGCTTGCATATCATGGGAATGCGATATCTGATCTGGGTTGTCTTGCCGGACTTTCTGGCCGATGCTGCGTTCTCTTCCCTCACCAGCCCTTCCGGCTCAAGTTCAATGTAGTAGGGCGTGCCGCGTCCGTTGGATACAAGGCCGCGTTCAGGGTCTGTGCGGAAGGCAAGGTAACGCTGGTTCTTGAGATTTGCCTGAGGAATGACGTCAAAGCTTGCAGTCAGTGTCCTAACCTGGCTGTAGCCGCGGAAAAGGGTGAGGTATTCCTCCTCCATCTGCCGGATTTCCCTCAGGGCATCGGCAAGGGCAGCGCCGGAGAAGGTGGCGTCTGTGTTGCCCGTAGCAATGTCAAGGCGCTGGGCGCGGAGGGAAAGGATGTGGTCTGCTGCTTCTTTTGCCTTGTCTTCCAGGGATTTTGTCTCAATGAACTTCTCCTCCACGGGAACGCGCACAAATGCGGTATCCGTAGGGATGCTCTTGTAGACTATCCTCTTGACCTGTTTACTGTCTCCGGTAAGGCCTTTGTCGGAGAAATCTGAGCGCACCGGCGGAAGGAAGCGCCAGGTGGCGTTAAGTTCCGTCTTGTTCCCGAATGAGACCAGGCCCTGGGTGCTCAGGGTCATCAGTTCCGGAATGTCTGAATCAAGGGGTGTGGCTGTTTTCCGGTCTGCCTCCAGCCTTGTGCTGATGGTGGCGCTTAGCACACGAGAAGTTACTTCATCGGAGCGGCGCACGTCTATATTCAGGAGCTTCTTGGCAAAGGCGGCATAGGGGCCGGCAAAGAAGGTTTCCTGTTCTGCTTCCACTTCCACGGTGATGGTGGTGGATGGAAGATAATAGTAAACGCCTTCCTGTGCAAAGGCCGATGTAATGATGCTCAGGAGGAGTGCAGCGGTCAAAAGTTTTCTCATTTCCATCTCTTATGTGTCCAGAGGTAGTTCCAGGGCTGATTCCTGAGGTCTTCCTCCAGAAGTTTATAATACTGTTTCATTATATCCATGGGGGCAAGGCTGCCGGCATGTTCCGTGACAGGAACAAATTCCATACGGTAGCCGCCATCTTCCCGGTAAGCAAATCTTAGGTATACCACGGCCATGTCCATGCGGCACGCAAGGGCGGCGCCTCCTGTCATTGTGGGAGTTTCCCTGTGCATGAATTCCACGGTGTGCTTGTGGCTGTAACTGTAGGGGAACTGGTCCGTGATGAAGCAGTAGCAGAATTTCTTTCCTGCATGTTCCTGCACATGGCGTACAATCTTGTTGGTGGGGATGTAGCCGTCAAAGTCCATATCACGTACTGGGGCGTCACGGTTTTCCCTCATAAACCTGTCCCAGAACTGGCTGTGAAGGGGAAGATAGGTGATAGCAAAGGTGTGGGTGGTAAGGAGAAGAGGCTCTGAATAGGTGTAGTTCAGGATGCCGCCTATGAGCTCCCAGTTTCCGGCGTGGGTCTGGAGAATCATTACCTGGGTGTTATCCCTCAGTATACGGTTGAATTCCTCAGGATTTGAGATCTCTACTATATGGCTGTCTTTCAGGCGCTTGCGGCCACTGTCTCCCTTGCAGGAGCCATACCACAGGGCCTCGGTGAATATACGGCCGAAGTGGGTGTAGAACTTTTTGTGGATGGCTTTTATTTCCGGGGCCGATTTTTCAGGGAAGCTCTGCTCCAGGTTTTCCTTGACCACATCTACCCTGTAACGGACCACGTTACGCATGAACCAGCCAAGGAAACGGCCCATGGCATGGTGATACGTGAGAGGAAGGCGTCCGTGAAGCCGGAGCCACCCCTGAGCCAATCCCTGCCATAATGTCTTTCCTTGAGCCATAAGTATTCACAAAGATAACCATAATTTATGTAATAAAGAATTTGTTTTTCAGGAATTTAATGCCTATATTTGCAGTCCTTTTTGGGCCCGGAAAAGGCCAAAAATAGGATAACTTATTTATTAACAATTAATTAACAAACAATGGTTAACCAGTACGAAACCGTTTTCATTGCAACTCCCGTTTTGTCTGATGCCCAGATGAAGGAAGCGGTTGCCAAGTACGTCAAGCTCATCACAGACAACGGTGGTGAGGTTGTGTACCAGGAGGATTGGGGCCTGCGTCAGCTCGCTTATCCCATCCAGCACAAGACCACAGGTTTTTATTACCTGATCGAGTTTAAGGCAGACTCACAGTTCGTTGCCACTCTTGAAACCCAGTATCACCGCGATGAGCGCATCATCCGCTTCCTCACTGTCGCACTTGACAAGGATGCAGTTGCATACGCAGAGCGTCGTCGCGCTAACAAGGCCGCCAAAGCCGCTCCCGCAGCTGAGGCTCCCGTAGAAGAGTAATCACACTAGGAGGACAAAATTATGGCAAACGAAAACAAAGAAATCCGCTATCTGAATCCCCCTACCGTGGAGGTTCGCAAGAAGAAATACTGCCGTTTCAAGAAGGCAGGTATCAAGTATGTAGATTACAAAGATCCTGAGTTCCTCAAGAAGTTCCTGAATGAGCAGGGTAAGATCCTTCCCCGCCGCATCACCGGTACTTCCCTGAAGTTCCAGCGCAAGGTTGCCCAGGCTATCAAGCGTGCACGCTCCCTGGCCCTTCTTCCGTATGTTACTGACCTTCTTAAATAATCTGCCTTATGGAAATTTTACTCAAGAAAGATGTAGCCAACCTTGGCTATGCCGGTGAAATTGTAAAGGTTAAGGCCGGTTATGGTATGAACTACCTCATTCCTCAGGGATTCGCAGTTTCCGCAACTGAGTCCGTGAAGAAGCAGCACGCAGAGACCCTTCGTCAGCGTGCTCACAAAGAGGCCAAGCTTGTTGCAGATGCAGAGGCTCTTGCAGCCACCGTTTCCGCACAGGTTCTGGAAGTGAAGGTAAAGGTCTCCGAGAGCGGCAAGCTCTACGGCAGCGTTACCACTATGGACCTTGCCGAGGCACTCGCCGCCAAGGGCCTGAACATTGACAAGAAGGACATCACCATCCTCGCCGGTGAGGTGAAGGAAGTTGGTGAGTACGAGGCCGCTGTAAAGATTTACAAGGCTATCAAGGCAAACTTCAAATTCAATGTAGTAGCTGAGTAATCGGCGTACTTGCAAACAAAAATCCCGCTCCACCGAGCGGGATTTTTTTGTTATTCATCCTTTTTGTCTTCCGGCTTCTCAGGTTCGTCGCCGTGGGAGTTCTTGTAGAGGAAGCGGCGGATCTTCTGGGTGGCGGTTTTCTCGAAGGGCTCCTTCATGGCATCCACCTCTCCAATCTTGGAGTTCTTGCCCACTGTCTTGTTCACCCAGTCCAGAACAGCCTTCTTGCGGGCTTCCAGCTCTTCAAAGAGTTTGTCCTCGGAGGCCTGGTTCCAGTCAATTGCGTTGTCCTGGAATTTCACAAGGGCCACAAGTTTTCCGTCACGTTCCATCACAAGGGATTCCTCAACGCCTTCAATGTTGTTGATCACCTGCTCTATCTCCTCGGGGTAGATATTCTCTCCTGAAGGGCCCAGGATGGTGTTGTTGAGGCGGCCCTTGATGTAATAGTAGCCGTCTTCGTCCACAGTTGCAACGTCATTGGTATGGAACCAGCCTTGGTCGTCCATTACCTGGAGAGTGCGCTCGGGGTCCTTGTAGTAGCCCAGCATGACGTTGTTGCCGCGGACAACCATCTCGCCTTCTCCGTTTTCGGGGTTCACATTGTCAAGGCGTATCTCAACCTTATATGAGGCAGGGCCGATAGAACCCACGCCCTTGCTCTTTCCAACCATAAGGTTGCAAACGAGCGGTGCGGTTTCCGTGAGGCCGTAACCTACGGCGTAAGGGAAGTGGCAGTCCCTCAGGAACTTCTCCACCGCGGGATCCAGTTTGGCGCCTCCGATGCCAAAGAATACCAGTTTCCCGCCAAAGGTCTTGACCATCCTCCGGCCGATGAACCAGTGGAGGATGTGGGGGATATGTTTATCGGCCCAGGAGAGGACGCGGCTCTTCTCAATTGTGGGAAGGACGCTGTTTTTCACCACCTTCTCTATGATGAGGGGCACGGAGCACACTATGGTGGGGCGCACCTTCTTCATTGCAGCAAGGAGGATGGTGGGGGTAGGGGGCTTCTGGAGGGTATAGCACGTTGCGCCTACGTAGAATGAATAGATGGTGGAAACGTTCATCTCATAGGCGTGAGCGGCGGGAAGGATACTGAGGAAACGGTCCTTCTTGAAGGCGGGCTGGGCCTTGAACGCAGCGGCCAGGTTACTGGTGATGTTGCGGTGGCTCAGCATAACGCCCTTTGCCTTTCCGGTGGTGCCGGAGGTGTAGATGATGCAGGCTAGGTCGTCGGGCTGGGGATCCTTCACCCATCCGTTGCACTTGAAGTCCTCCTTGTCCTTCTTCAGGAACTCGAAGGTCTCTATATCCACAATGAGGGTAAGCTTCTCACGGCATTCCTCCGAGAGTTTGGGCATCATCCTCTGGGAGATGAAAAGGACCTTTGACTCAGAGTGGTTGAGGATGTTTGTTAGCTCATGTTCGGAACTGTCCGGGAGGATGGGTACGGCAACGCGTCCGTAGACGGTGGAGGCGAAGAACGCGACCACCCAGTTGGGCATATTCTGGGAAAAGATGGCAACCCTGTCTCCGTGCTTGATGCCAAAGCGGGTCATCCTCATGGAGAGTTGTTCCACCTTGCGGCGGAAGTCCTCATAGGTGTACTGCTGGCCGCCGTCTACATACTGGTAGGCGACTCTTTTAGCATAATTTGTGGTGGCGTAGTCAAAGACCTTGTGCAGGGTAGTGCACGTGTTCTCGCGGGAGCGGTACTTACGCCATGCCTTGTACGGGCTCTTAATTTTCTTAGCCATGTCGGTTGGGTTTATGATTTCTTTTCAGGAACGGCAAACTGGTCCTTGTGATAGCCCTGGATGCCCATAGGCCTGTAGTGGTCATATATGCGCTCCATATCGGCCTTGGGGTCATCGGTGAGTTCGATGGGCTCTCCTACGGAGATTCTCTTGCGTCCCCAGTCATAGTATCCAAGATAGACTGTGGCACCGGTTTCACGTGCAATGAGGTGATAGCCGCTCTTCCATCTTTTGACAAGGGAACGGGAGCCTTCCGGGGCCAGGGCAAGGTGGAACTCGGGGACGTCTTCCATTACTTCTATAAGGCTCTTTACCGTGGTGGCAGGGCTTGAAAGGTCTGTAGGAACTGCGCCGCAGGCCTTGAGGATGGGACCAAGAGGCCATACGAAGAAGCTCTTCTTGACCATGATGTGGGCTACTTTTCCAAACTGGGTGTAGAAGAGGTAACTCACCAGGAAATCCCATACGGTGGTATGGGGAACGCCAAGCACAATGGCCTTTTGTTCCTTCATGGGACCGCCGATGCTTTCCCAGCCCATTTTCCTTAGAAGCCAGCCGCAAAACTTTGCCCAGCGGGGGCTTACGGTGGTTTTGATCTTAGCTTTTGCCATAGTTTAGATGTTTACGTCTTCAAGTTCTTTCTCTGAACGCAGATTGTCCATGATGAAGTGCTGGCGCTCATAGGTATTGATACCCATGTAGAACTCCATGATGTCCTGGATGGACTCTTCATCGGCCAGCTTTACTGTGTCCAGACGCATCTTCTCTCCAATGAAGTCTGCGAACTCGTTGGAGGAGATTTCTCCAAGACCCTTGAAACGGGTGATTTCCACGCCGGTCTTAAGTTTCTTGGCGGCAGCGTCCCTCTCCTCGGGAGTGTAGCAGTACACCCTGTCTTTCTTGTTGTTCACGCGGAAAAGGGGAGTCTGGAGGATGTACACGTGGCCGCGGCGGATAAGGTCCGGATAATACTTCATGATGAAGGTGAGGACAAGCATGCGGATGTGCATTCCGTCGTCATCGGCATCAGTAGCAACTATGATGTTGTTGTAGCGGAGGTTGTCAAGATCCTCCTCCACGTCAAGGGCGGCTATGAGGAGGTTCAGTTCCTCGTTCTCCGCCACTTTCTTACGGCTTTCCTTGAAGCAGTTGATGGGTTTTCCCCTAAGGGAGAATACGGCCTGGGTGTTGGCGTCACGCACCTTTGTGATGGTTCCGGATGCGGAGTCACCCTCGGTAATGAAGATGGAGGTCTTTTCACGGAGATCTTCCTTGCCCTTGGCCACTTTGTCACAGTAGTGATAACGGCAGTCACGGAGCTTACGGTTGTAGACGGCCGTTTTCTTTGCTCTTTCACGGGTTTTCTTCTGGACACCGGCAATCTCCTCACGCTCTGCCTGTGAAGCCTTGATCTTATCCTCAATGGTGGGGACTATGTCCATATGCATATGGAGGTAGTCGTTGAGGTTCTTGGTCACAAAGTCATTTACAAAGGTGCGGATGGTGGGGCCGCGGTCTGTTGAAGTGGTGCCGTCCGGAGACTTCACCTGCTTCTCCCACATGTATGTGCTGCCCAGTTTTGTCTTGGTCTGGCCCTCGAAGATAGGCTCCTGAATCTGGATTGAGATGGCGCCTACAATGCCCTGGCGGATATCCTCCGGCTTGTAGTCCTTCTTGTAGAAATCCTTGAAGGTTTTGGCAATGGCTTCGCGGTATGCTGCAAGGTGGGTTCCGCCGTCACGGGTGTTCTGGCCGTTCACAAAGGAGGAAATGTTTTCTCCGTAGCTGTTTCCGTGGGTGAGGACTATCTCTATATCCTCTCCCTCAAGATGGATGAGAGGGTAGAGCGGGGTTTCGTTCATATTCTCAGTGACAAGGTCCAGAAGGCCGTTTTCACTCTTGTAGGGAACGCCGTTGAGATTGAGGGTGAGGCCCTTTTTGAGATAGGAGTAGTTCTTGACCATGGTCTCCACAAATTCCATATGGAAACTGAAGCCGTTGAACATCTCTTCATCCGGAGTGAACTTGATGTAGGTGCCGTTCTTCTCGTTGGAAGGGACTATGGCACTGTCAAGGAGTTCTCCGCGGCTGAAGCGGGCGTAGGAGCACTGTCCGTCACGGTAAGATGCCACATAGAACTCTATGGACATGGCGTTCACGGCCTTGGTGCCGACGCCGTTCATACCCACTGACTTCTTGAAGTTAGTGTCGTCGAACTTACCGCCTGTGTTGAGCTTTGAGGTAGCGTCTACCACCTTGTTGAGGGGAATGCCGCGGCCGTAGTCACGCACTGAGACCGTCTGGTCCTCGATGGTGATGTCTATGCGCTTTCCGTAGCCCATGGAGAACTCATCTATGGAGTTATCCACAATTTCTTTCAGAAGCACATAGATGCCGTCTCCCTGACGGTCACCGTTTCCCAGGCGGCCGATGTACATTCCGGCACGTCTGCGGATATGTTCGTTCCATTCCAGAGTCTGGATGGCGTCGTCGTTGTAGGTGGTATTAGTAATCTCTGCCATAATCGTACAAAATTACTAAAAATCCGTGAAAACTCAAAGACTTGTTACCCGGGGGGTACCGTAGGTAAACAGTAAAACGACCAGTGACTTATGTCTCTGGCCGTTTTACTGCGAAGCCTCAGTGAGGCTTTTTTAAGCCTCACTGATGGCTTCGTTAGGGCAGGTGCCTTCGCAGGCGCCGCAGTCGATGCACTCGTCTGCGTTGATTTCATAGGCGGCCTCCCCGGCGGTGATTGCTCCAACGGGGCAAACCTCTGCGCAGGAACCGCAGGAAACACAAAGATCGGGATTAATTTTTCTTGCCATTTCTACTGTATAATTTATATGTGATTATTTCGTGATGGCAAAGGTAGGCATTAAATTTGATTTTGAAAACAGTTGTGACTAACTTTGTGCGTATGAAAATGATCTTTATCTCAATAATAGCCTCCCTGGCGCTCTCTACCTGCGGCAGCGGAAGGTCTGAGGCGGCGGCCGTGGCCTCCGTGGATTCTTTTGTGGAACTTGACGCAGCAGATGTGGCCGATGAACAAAAGGCAGTGGTGGAATGGGACAAGACCGTTCACGATTTTGGAGACGTTTCTGTCTCTGACGGCCCCCTGTCCTGTAGTTTCACCCTTACAAACAAAGGTACGGAACCCATAACAATCTTTGAGGTTGTATCATCCTGCGGCTGCACAGGCGTGGATTTTCCAAAGACAAAGATAGAGCCCGGGCAAAGCGCTACAATATCGGCAACATATAAAAACGAGGACGGCCCAACGGCCTTTGACAAAACCCTTACGGTGTATATCTCCGGAATAAGGCGTCCGGTCATTCTGCGTCTTCGCGGCGTTGTCCATCCCAAGAAACCATCCCTGAGCCAACTCTATTCCCCTGAGAGGCTCGGGGATTTGGGTCTTAAGACTAGGCAATACTATACCGGAAACCTAAAGCAAGGCCTTTCCGTGAGTGAAACCGCAAATGTGGCAAACCTTGGCAAAAAGCCAATTGACGTTTCTTTTACGGACGTTTCCCCGCAACTTAAGGTTAGCGTTAGTCCAAATCCCATCCCGGCAGGAAAAACAGCACAGATAGTTTTTACCGTGACATCGGATCCCTCACTTTACGGACTTAACGTGTATAAAGCTACACCGGTACTTGACGGCGTTCCTGCCACAGGTACCATTGAAGTGGCCACTTTGACTCAGGAAAACTTCGCCCTCTGGAGCAAGGAGGCCATAGAGAAGGGTGCCATCCCGGCGTTTGAGATGAGTACTTTCGCTTTAAACAGCACCGTGGCCGGAGAGAGAAGTACCGTCACTTTCCCCTGCACAAACAAAGGCGGCTCCTCTTTTCATATTTTTAAGGCCGATTCAGACTCTCCGGCTCTTTCCGTTACCTCTCTTCCGGACATCGGCCCAAAAGCCAAGGGAAATCTCCTTTTCTCGCTTGACACGTCCCTTCTTCCTGAAGGTGACAATGTCATAATGGTAACCCTTACCACCAATTCTCCCCAGCGGCCCCTCATCAATCTCTTTGTCACCTGTGTGGTTAAATAAAAAATCCCGCTCGGTCCGAGCGGGATTTTTTATTATTCAGCTTCTGCCGTGGCGGCAGGCTTCATCACAATCTCAATGAAGTTGTCCTGGGACAGGATTTCATTTGCAAGTGCCTGGATGGAGGCGGCGGAGAGATTATTGATTGCATCCTCGTAGGCGGCGTCACGGTCTACTCCGTAGGTGAGGTAGAGCTCAATTGAGTTGAGCCACCAGTAGTTCCTCTGACGGCTTTCCGGAAGGTTCTTCTTGAGGTTTAGCTTAGCAGCGGCCAGTTCTTCCTCTGTGGGACCTTCAGCAGCCAGCTTCCTGAAGCCTTCTAAGGCCAGTTCACGGAGGCGGTCGCAGAGGGCGGGCTTGCAGTCGAAGTAAACCTCATAGACTGCAGTCTGCTTGGGACGGCGGACAAGGTTACCTGAAGCGCTGGCGCCATATGTGCCGCCTTCTTCCTCACGGAGGCTTTCCGTGTAGCGCATATCCATAATATAGGAGAGGGCTTCCATTGCGGCTTCTTTGTCGTAGGAGAAGTCAAGATCGGCGCTGTACACCTGCAGGACGGTGCTCTTGGGAGTCTGCATATCAACCTCGAACACGTTCTCAATCTTACCCTTCACGATGTCCTCGCGGGGATCCACCCATTTAAGGGCCTTTCTTCCCTTGGGCAGAGAGCCGATGTATTTCTCCACGATGGGCTTGATGGCCTGGATGTTTACATCACCCACAATCACAAGCTTGGCTCCGGCTGCATCGGCAAAGAGCTTCTTCCAGTTCTTCTCGATGGTCTGAAGGCTTGCGCGCTGAAGTTTCTCGGGGGAGAGGGCTTCCTTACGTGCGTTTCCTCCATAGATGGTGCTGTAAAGCTGCTGCTGGAGCTTGTAGTTGGGCTGATTGACAAGGTTGGGAAGGATGGAACTTATCTGGTCAATACTGTTCTTCCATTCCTCGGGGTCAAACCTGGGATCCATGGCAAACAGATACAGAAGCTGGAGGGCTGTTTCAAAGTCCTTCACGGTGCTGTTTCCGTTGATGCCGTTCTCAAGCTGGTCAAAGTAGGGGGTTACGCTGAGGTTCTTGCCCGTAAGCATCTTGGCCATGGTGGTGCCGGGGAAGGAAGATACACCGCTGTTATTCAGGAACAGGCTGAAGATGTTCTGGTCAAATGAAGCGATATTGTCAGTGGAGACAAGGCTCAGGCCGCCGTCCTTATAGTAGTTGAAAAGGATCTGGTCCTTGGTGAGGTCTGTGGGATAGATGTACACCTGGACGCCATTCTTGAGGGTCCATTTGGTGGAACCATAGATGGAGATCTCCGCCTTCTTCACGGGTGCTCCCTTGAGTTTTGCAGGATCAAGGAATGCTTCGGGGACATCTTCTCCTTCAGGGGCCGATATCTCGGAGGCGTTTACATCGGCCATGACCTTGAGGAGTTGCTCGGGGTTGGGGGTGGCGATGCCTTCTTTCTCGGGGCCGGAGTAAATCAGCACGAGGTTGTTGTCGGAGAAGATCTGGGCAACCACCTGGCTTACCGCCGCGGCGTTGAGCTGCGAGAAGATCATCTCTACAAGCTGCTTTTCGTCGGCGGGCTCAAAGATGGGCTCCTTGTCAAAGAAGTTGTCGAGGATGGGGCGTACGAATTCCGGGTTCTTGCGGGTCTCGGCCTTGTTGGCGAGGGTCTCCATCATGGAGAGGTAATCGGCCTTTACACGGCCGAACTCCGCGTCAGTGATGCCGTAGCGCTGAAGGCGTATAAGTTCCGTGTAGAAGTCCCGGAAACCGCCAAGGATGTTGTCTTCCCTGAGGGTTACGTCTCCCATTACGGCGTCAATGTCCTCGTAGATGAGGCTTGAGAAATATAAACTGCCGCCGAAGTACGGTGAATCCGGTTTGGAGGTGATGTCCTGGAACCTTTCCCTCATAACCATTGTGATGACATCTTTGATGACGTCATTGACCTGACCGTAGACGGTGGTGTTAATGGCCTCGGGGGCAGCAGGGCTGTGCCAGATGACGCTCAGTTCCGGGGAAGTGGCCTCGGGATCCGTGATGATGCCAACGCGGGGAACGGCGTGGTTCTCGATCTCGACAATTGCAATGGGCTTGGGATCCTCCTTTGCGGGGATGGCTCCGAAGATTTCCTCAATCTTTGCCTTGGTGCGATCTACGTCAACGTCTCCGACCACTACCACAGCCTGATTTCCGGGATGATACCATGTGTGGTAGAACTCTACCAGGCTCTCGGGCTTGAAGGTCTCAAGATGCTCCTGTGTGCCGATAACGGTGTGAAGGGCGGGCTGGGTGCATTCTCCGAAGTAGTATGGTAAAGAACGCTCCATTGCGCGCCAGCTGGCGTTACGGCGGGTACGGCGTTCCTCGATTATGACTCCGCGTTCCGCGTCAATCTCAGATGGTTCATTGAGGACATAGTGTGAGTAATCGGCCAGGATCATCAGGCAGCTGTCAACCACGCTCTCACGCTCTACTGGGATGTTGTTGAGCATGTACTTGGTCTCTTCAAAACCGGTGGAAGCGTTGATGTTGCGGCCGAATTCTGCGCCGAGGGAACGCAGGTAATTGAGGATGCTCTTTCCGGGGAAATGCTCAGTGCCGTTGAAGCACATGTGCTCAAGGAAGTGGGCAAGACCGTCCTGGGAAGGGTATTCCTCCTGGATAGCTCCTACGTCAGTTGCAAGATAGAATTCCGCACGGCCCTTGGGGAGCTCATTGTGGCGGATGTAGTAAGTGAGGCCATTGTCAAGATGGCCGATAGTCACCTGACTGGAGTTGGGCAGTTTGGGCATCTGGCCAATCATAGCCTCCATCTGCTCGCGGGAAGGCTCCTGCGCGAGCAGACTGGTGGCCATAACTGCCAGAGCAAGAAAACTAACTAACCTTTTCATTTGCTCTGATTATTATTAATGAATTATTTACCTGCAAGACGTTTGTATGTGTTAAGGCGGACCTTTGCAAATTCCTCCGTCTTTGCGAGGAGTTCATCGGCCTGATCCGGGAACATCTTGTAAAGTGATGCAAAGCGTACCTCGCCCTTCAGGAAGTCCTGGAACTTGGTCCAGTCGGGTTCCTTGGAGTCAAGGGTGAACGGGTTCTTGTCCGTGCCTTCAAGGGCGGGGTTGTAACGGTAGAGATGCCAGTAACCGCATTCTACGGCAAGCTTCTCTTCCTTCTGGCTCAGGCCCATGCCGGCCTTGAGGCCGTGGTTGATACAAGGGCTGTAGGCAATCAGGAGTGAAGGGCCGTCGTAGGCCTCGGCTTCCTTGATGGCGTTGAAGAACTGGACGGGAGATGCACCCATGGCTACCTGGGCCACATAGACGTAGCCGTAGGAGATGGCCATCATTCCAAGGTCCTTCTTGCGGATTCTCTTACCGGAGGCGGCAAACTTGGCGATAGCGCCAACGGGAGTAGCCTTGGAGCTCTGTCCGCCGGTGTTGGAGTAAACCTCAGTGTCAAGGACAAGGATGTTCACATTTTCACCGCTGGCAAGGACGTGGTCCAGGCCGCCGTAACCGATATCGTAGGAGGCACCGTCACCACCGATGATCCACTGGCTGCGGGCCGGGATGAAGTGCTGGTACTCTACAAGTTTCTTGCATGTGTCGCAGCTGCATTCCTTTGCAAGAGGGACAATCTTGTCTGCCACCTCACGGGTAACTGCGGGATCCTCGGGAGCCTCAAGCCACTTGGCGGCAAGGGCCTTGATGTCCTGGCTGCAGCATTCGCACTCAAGAGCCTGCTTCATAAAGCTTGTGACAGTTTCACGTGCGCGGTCTGAACCGAGCTTCATACCAAGGCCGAATTCGCAGAAGTCCTCGAACAGGGAGTTCTGCCATGCGGGGCCGTGGCCCTGTGCGTTGGTGCAGTAAGGAGAGGCGGGGAAGGAAGCACCGTAGATGGAGGAGCAACCCGTTGCATTTGCAATCATCATATGGTCTCCGAAGAGCTGGGTGATGTTCTTTACGTAAGGGGTTTCACCGCAACCTGCGCATGCGCCGCTGTACTCGAACAGAGGCTGTGCAAACTGGGCGTTCTTCATGTTGGCCTTCTTGTCCACGTATTCCTTGTAGCCGACATGCTTGTTGAGGTAGTCGAAGTTGGCCTGCTCTGCGGTATCATCGATGTATGGAACCATCTTGAGGGCCTTTTCAGGCTTTGCAAGACATACATCTACGCAGTTTCCGCAACCGGTGCAGTCATCAACAGATACCGCAAGGGCGTACTTGTAATCCTTGAGGTTGGCCTTGCCCTGAGCAAGTTTGAGACCTGCGGGAACCTTGGCGGCCTCTTCCTCGGTGAGGAGGAACGGGCGGATTGCAGCGTGAGGGCAGACGAATGCGCAGTTGTTACACTGGATACACTTCTCTGCATCCCAGGTGGGAACGTTCACGGCCACGCCACGCTTCTCAAATGCTGCGGTGCCGTTGGGCATGGTGCCGTCTGCGTAAGGCAGGAATGCACTTACGGGGAGGGTGTCGCCGGCCTGTGCGTTCACGATATCGGCAATATCCTTTACGAATGCGGGGGCCAGACGGTCCTTGCCCGGATTCTCGAACTTTGCGGAGATGTTTGCCCACTCTGCGGGGACCTTGATCTCTGTGTACTCACCGCCACGGTCAACTGCAGCGTAGTTCATGTTCACAACGTTCTCACCCTTCTTGCCGTAGGACTTCACAATGGCGTCCTTCATATACTTAACGGCGTCCTCTGCGGGAATGATGCCGGTGATGCGGAAGAATGCGCTCTGGAGGATGGTGTTGGTGCGTCCGCCAAGGCCGATCTCTGCGGCGATCTTGGTTGCGTTGATGATATAGACCTTGATGTGCTTGCGGCCGATGGTAGCCTTCACGTTATCAGGGATGTTCTTGATGGTCTCTTCCTCATCCCAGAGGGAATTCAGAAGGAGGGTACCGCCTTCCTTGATGCCCTTCAGGACATCATATTTCTTAAGGTAGGAAGGAACGTGGCAGGCTACGAAATCCGGGGTGTTCACAAGGTACGGGGCCTTGATGGGGCTCACGCCGAAGCGGAGGTGGGAGCAGGTATAGCCGCCGGACTTCTTGGAGTCATAGTCGAAGTATGCCTGGCTGTAGAGGTCCGTGTGCGAGCCGATGATCTTGATGGTGTTCTTGTTGGCACCCACGGTACCGTCAGAACCAAGGCCGTAGAACTTGCACTCCGTGGTGCCGGGCTTCACGATTGAAACCTCGCTCTTAATAGGAAGGCTCTTGAAAGTTACATCGTCCACAATGCCGATGGTGAAATCGGCCTTGGGCTCCTTGGCGTCAAGGTTGTCGTAGACAGCCACGATCTGGGCGGGAGTGGTGTCCTTTGAGGACAGACCATAACGGCCGCCGATGATAAGGACGTTGTCCTTGCCCTGGAAGAGGGCCCTGACGTCTGTGAAGAGGGGCTCTCCAACTGCGCCGGGTTCCTTGGTGCGGTCAAGCACGGCGATGCGGCGGACGCTCTTGGGGAGGACGGAGAAGAAGTATTTCTCACTGAAGGGCCTGTAGAGGTGGCAGGTGATAAGACCGTACTTGCGGCCGCGTCCTGCGAGGTAATCTATGGTTTCCTTGATGGTCTCTGTTACGGAACCCATTGCAACGATGATGTTCTCTGCGGTGGGGTCACCGTAATATTCGAAGGGACGGTAGCTGCGGCCGGTGAGTTCAGTGATCTCACCCATATAGCGGGCCACGATATCCGGAACAGCGTCGTAGAACTGGTTGCGGGTTTCCACTGCCTGGAAGTATACGTCACCGTTCTGGGCGGTACCGCGGGTTACGGGAGCGTCAGGATTGAGTGCGCGCTCACGGAAGCGGCGGAGGGCCTTTTCTGAAACCATCTCACGGAGGGCGTCCTCATCCAGGGCCTCGATCTTCTGAATCTCATGGGAGGTACGGAAGCCGTCGAAGAAGTGCAGGAAGGGGAGGCTTGACTTGATGGATGCAAGATGTGCAACCGCTGCAAGGTCCTGGGCTTCCTGGACGGAACCTGATGCCAGCATGCAGAAGCCGGTCTGTCGGCATGCCATAACGTCCTGGTGGTCTCCGAAGATGGAGAGGGCGTGGCTTGCAAGGGCGCGGGCGCTCACATGGAATACGGTGGGCAGCATTTCGCCGGCGATCTTGTACATATTGGGAATCATCAACAGAAGTCCCTGGGAGGCGGTGAAAGTGGAGGTGAGGGCACCTGCCTGGAGTGAGCCGTGAACAGCGCCAGCGGCACCGGCCTCACTCTGCATCTCAGTTACTTTCACAGTCTCACCCCACAGGTTTTTCTTACCGTGGGCTGCCCACTCATCAATGTTTTCTGCCATAGTTGAGGAGGGCGTGATAGGGTAGATGGCTGCGTGCTCGCTGAACAGGTAAGCGATGTTACTGGCGGCATAGTTACCATCACAGGTGATGAATTTCTTTTCTTTTGCCATAGTTTGAAATGTGGTTAATATTTATTGTTGATTATTGAATTCCTTCTATTATGAGTTCCGGATCTGAGGCAATCCTTGCCACGAGGCCCTGCAGGACTGTTCCGGGGCCGATTTCCACAAAGCGGTGGGCACCGTCTGCGATCATGTTCCGGACGGTCTCTGTCCAGCGGACGGGGCTTGTGAGCTGCCTCAGGCAATTCTCCTTTATGAGCCCGGGATCCGTTGTGGGGGCGGCCGTCACGTTCTGGTAAATGGGGCAGCGGGGAGCATTGAACGGGGTGGCCTCGATGGCCTTTGCAAGTTCCACGCGTGCAGGCTCCATGAGAGGGGAGTGGAAGGCTCCGCTCACGGGAAGCACAAGGGCGCGCTTTGCACCTGCTTCTTTTAGCTTTGCACAGGCCTCTTCTACGGCCGATAGTTCACCTGAAATCACAACCTGCAGATCGGAAGAGCACACGTCTGAACTCCAGTCACAACGTGATATC
>JAFZOU010000012.1 GCA_017550525.1 Bacteroidales bacterium | reverse complement strand
TTCGGCCCTGACGGCCTCCTGAACGCCTTCCATTGAACCATACGCAGAGAAAACGGCGTTGACTCCACACCCCAGTTCCGTGCAAAGGTTGCGGGATGTCAGGGCCGAAAGACCCCCTTTCCTCACTACGCCCACGGCCGCCGACAGAATCTTCTCCTTGGTTATGCTTACAGGTCTTGCCATGATAAATAAAGTGCTCCGTTAATGCAGGGGCAAAGGTAGCAAAAGCGTCCGGTATGTCCAACTGCTTTACAGACAAAATCCTCATTTTGTCCACTTCATTGTCCATGTCCTTTTTAATTTCGGAACGGAATTTCCGCTAACTTTGCACTTGAAAACATATGAATACCTTGGCTTACATGCTTATGTTTATCTGCCCGTTTATGATACCGCTGCTTTAGACTATGGATTTAGTATTGAACACACTGGGTGCAGAAGTCTCTGAAGGAGTCTTCCGCGCCCTGCTTTCAGGGAAAGAGGTGGAGATTATGGACACCTCCCTGATGAAGATTGCGCATTGTGTGGGCTGCAATCAATGCTGGCTCAGAACGCCCGGAGTCTGCGCCTTCAAGGATGATTATGAAGAGATTCTGAAGAAGCTGGTGAAGACCGATAGCCTCTGGATTGTCACCGACACTCGCTTCGGCTTTCTGGATTACAGGGGTAAACGGCTCATGGACCGTGTCATGCCCATGCTTAACATGTACATAGGCTTCCGAGACGGCTGGATGCGGCACGAGCTGCGGTATCATCCTCTTAATATCGGCCTCCTGTATAAGGGCGCCGGTGACCAGGCCCTGCTGGAAGACTGGTGCGTACGTACTGCGGCGAATATAGGAGGAAAGTCTCTGGGGGCTTATGCCATTCCGGGGGCTGTAGAGAAGTTGAGTGCTTCTCCTGTCATTTCGAACGCAGTCGAGAAATCTTCTCTCCGCCACCTCGTCATTATCAACGGCAGTCCGCGTGTAGAGAAGTTCAGTAATACGGACAAGATCATCCGTTCCTTTGCCAAGGGGCTGGAAGAGGAGGGCGTCACCTGGGAGCTCCACAATTTGTCGGACTGCAAGCAATGGGATGCAGCTCGCAACGCTTTCCTTACACATGAACGCACCCTTATCGCCTTTCCGCTCTATGTAGAATGTGTCCCCAGCCTGATGTTGGAATTCTTGTCAACCCTGCCTGCAGAGCGTAAAGTACCCGGTCAGCTTTTCTTCCTGCTGCATGGCGGCATGGACGAAGGCAACGAGTTCCGCCTGGCGGAGCGCTTCCTCCAGAAACTTCCCGCCCAGCTGGGCCGCAGCTACGGAGGGACGCTTATCAAGGGCGGCAGCTTCCGTATCCGCACCACTACGGACGAAGAGCGGGCCAAGATGGTAGCCCCGTGGCCCCCCATGGGCAAGTTGTTTGCCCAAAAAGGTACTTTCCTTACCCCGGAGGCCGAACGCTTTATCGGCCCGGAGCAATACCCATGGATTCTTCGCAAACTGGTAAGCCTGCTGTTTTTGAAGAAAGTGAACGGAGAATTTGATAACTTTGCAAAAGGCTGGGGTTGTACCCGTCCGCTGAACGATAAACCTTATGTACAATAATTATGGAAATGAAATTTTGCCAGAGCTGCGGCATGCCGCTGAACGACTATGTGCTGGGCACCAATGCCGACGGTAGCAAGAACGAAGACTACTGCATGTACTGCTACAGGGATGGCAAATTCCTGCAGGAATGCACCATGGAGGAAATGATTGAGCACTGCGCTCAGTTTGTCGATGAGGTAAACAAGGGCCTTCCCCAGCCCATCACCAAGGAAGAATACATCGGCCAGATGAAGATGTATTTCCCGCATCTTAAGCGTTGGCAAAAGTCGTTGGCCATCGGCGGGGACACACCTGAAAATCCG
>JAFZOU010000011.1 GCA_017550525.1 Bacteroidales bacterium | reverse complement strand
TTCGGCCCTGACGGCCTCCTGAACGCCTTCCATTGAACCATACGCAGAGAAAACGGCGTTGACTCCACACCCCAGTTCCGTGCAAAGGTTGCGGGATGTCAGGGCCGAAAGACCCCCTTTCCTCACTACGCCCACGGCCGCTGACAGAATCTTCTCCTTGGTTATGCTTACAGGTCTTGCCATAATAAATAAAGTGCTCCGTTAATGCAGGGGCAAAGGTAGCAAAAGCGTCCGGTATGTCCAACTGCTTTACAGACAAAATCCTCATTTTGTCCACTTTATTGTCCATATTGTTTTTTATTTCGGAACGGTATATGCGCTAACTTTGCCATCAGAAAAAGATGGACAGACTATGAAAAAACTGATTGCAATTCTGACAATTGTTATGATAAGCCTTCCCGCCCTTGCCAAGGACGACTGGAAAGGAAAAGTCGTGGATGAAAACGGAGAGCCCGTGGCCTATGCCAACGTCGCCATTCTCTCTCCGGTGGATTCTTCAGTAGTGTGCGGCGCCGTGACGGCCGATGACGGTACCTTCAATATAGTGACCAGTGAGACGGACGGCATCATGATGGTGGCCATGCTGGGTTACAGGACAGAGTATCTCGCTCCTGTCGATGGCGCCGTGATTACCCTCTCCGATGATACGCAGATGCTGGAAGGCGCTGTGGCGAGCGCCGTTATGCCTAAAACCAAACTCACGGGTGAAGGATTGCAGACGAATGTGCGCGGTTCCGTGCTGGAGAATGCGGGCAGCGCCAGGGACGTCCTTGCGAAGACCCCCGGCCTTATCAAGGGGCAGAGCGGTCTGGAAGTAATAGGTAAGGGGTCGCAGATGGTGTACATCAACGGGCGCCGTGTGAGCGACTCTTCGGAACTTGACCGTCTCCAGAGTAACGAGATCCAGAGCGTGGAGGTCATCACCAACCCCGGTGCCCAGTACGACGCCACGGTGAAGGCGGTGGTGCGCATCAGGACCATAAAACGCCAGGGCGACGGCTTCGGCTTCAATCTGAATGCTTCTGACGCCCAGTCACTGCGATGGGCTAAGGGCAACGACCCCTTCGGCGCCATCAATGTGAACTACCGTACGGGTGGCCTGGACTTCTTCGGCGGGATCAACTATGCCCGCAACACTTCCCGGCAGGAAAGTAATTTGGAGAAGCAGACCTTCGGCATAAAGGCCGATGGCTCCGACTGGCTTTTCGAGAACAAGAGTACGCTCCTGAATGAATACATCGGCAGCACCATCTATGGCAATGCTGGAGTGAACTGGCAGATGGCCGATAACCATTTCCTTGGAGGCAAGGTGGAGTGGGGCCGTCACCTTACATACAATGTCCGTACTGAAGTGAATGACAACGTCTTTGAAGACGGGACGCTGACAGACAAGCTGAATACGGTCTCGGAGGATATAATCGGCGACAGGATCCCGTATAATCTTGGCGCCAACATCTACTATAACGGTGTCGTGGGAGGTAAACTCGGGATTGACGTGAACCTGGACTACTACGGCACGGACGACAGTTCAAAATCGGCCTCAGAGGAAACCAGCGAAATGACACACGATGCCGCCATCCGGAGCAGCAGCAACAACGCGGGGCGTATGTACGCCGCCAAGGCGGTGCTTTCATATCCCATCTGGATGGGCCAGTTGCAGGCCGGAACGGAGGAGACCTTCTCCCGCCGCACGGACAATTACTCAATTGCAGGAATATCTATTCCGGCGTCAGAGGCATCGGTGAAGGAAGACAACATTGCCGGTTTTGCTTCATACGGCTGCTACATACCAAGTGTGGGCCAGTTCAGCGCCGGAGTGCGTTATGAATATGTCCACTACGCCTATGAGGATGCCATCACGCCCGCGAACAATATCACAAGGGACTACGGCAACTGGTTCCCCAACGTTTCCTATGCGGGGGTTATCGGCCAGAATACCCAGAACCCTGTCCAGGTTATGCTGAATTACAGCACCAAAACCAGCAGGCCTCATTATGGGAATCTGTCCAGCGCGATACGCTATAACAGCCGATATATCTGGCAGAGCGGCAATTCCCAGTTGCGGCCGGAACTGTCACATAACATCGGCCTTACCGCCGTGTGGAAATGGGTGACGTTCATGGTCAACTACACCCGTACCGACGATGCCATCGTAACCTGGTCTTCGCCGTATGGCGACGAAGGCGTGGTGCTGGTAAAGCCCCGTAACATTGAAACGCCTTTCCGTATGATGTCCGCCTATGTCAATCTGACCCCTACCGTAGGCCCCTGGAATATGAATTATACATTGGGTATCCTGCCCCAGTGGTTCACTATAAATGCTCCTGATCCCCGTGAAGAATCCGGCGTAAGAGTGACCACGTTCAACAACAAGCCCATCTTCTTTGCCCAGCTTTTCAATACCTTCACCGTGAATGGAGGATGGCAGTTTGAACTGGGAGGAGTGTTTATGAGTCCCGGCTATTCCCGGAACCTGTATATGACCAACTGGTTCGTTAACCTCACTGCCGCAGTGCAGAAGACGCTGCTCCGTGATGGTTCGCTTGTTTTGCGCCTTGAAGGACAAGACCTTACGCGCAACGCATCTTTTAGCCCATATTCGGACTTCGGCAGTCATACCATCATGCAGACCAACCTGATGGATACGCAGAAAGTTAAACTCTCCGTCCGCTACAGTTTCAACACCGCCCAGAGCAAGTACCGCGGCACCGGCGCCGGCGCTGACAGTAAGGCCAGAATGTAAAAAAGTTCTTATATTTGAAACGCAAAATAGTAAAGTGTCATATGGAAATGAAGTTTTGTCAAAGCTGCGGGATGCCGCTCACTCAGGAAATCCTTGGCACCAATGCCGATGGAACCAAGAATGAAGATTACTGCATCTACTGCTACAAGGACGGAAAGTTCCTGCAGGAGTGCACGATGGAAGAGATGATAGAGCACTGCGCCCAGTTTGTGGACGAGGTGAACAAAGGCCTGCCACAGCCCATTACGAAGGAGGAATACATCGGCCAGATGAAGATGTATTTCCCCCACCTGAAACGTTGGCGCAGGGATCTGACACTTGCGGACTCCATGCCGGAGAATCCCGCTCTCTCCGGAGTGAAGGAACTCATCGGCCAGATGGCCGATAAACTGCCCATCGCTTACATCTCGTCAGTGGACCAGGACGGGTTTCCCTGGACCAAGGCTATGCTGAAGCCACGCAAGCGTGAGGGTATTAAAGCATTCTACTTCACCACCAACACCTTCTCAATTCGTGTGGCTCAATACAAGGCAAACCCTAAGGCAAGCGTCTATTTCTGCGATGCCAGAGGATTTAAAGGCATGATGCTAAGAGGCACCATGGAGGTACTGACCGATGCCGCTTCGAAGGAAATGATCTGGCGCAAGGGTGACACGCAGTACTATCCCGGCGGCGTCACCGACCCCAATTACTGTGTCCTCAAATTCACTGCCACCGACGGCCGATTCTACAGCGATTTCTATCCGCGCAGTTTTGTGATTGACTGACGAAATCCAGTATCCGTTTTTCGGCACATCACCCGCACTTTGTACGGGATAATGATTACCTTTGAGAGTCAGATTTAACGAGTCTTATCTGATGGAAACAGACCGGATCATTCTCCGCCCCTGGCGGGACAGCGACGCTCCTTCGCTCTACAAGTGGGCATCGGATCCCGATGTGGGCCCCCGTGCCGGATGGCCGCCTCATCAGAGTGTGGAGGAGAGCCTGGAGGTGATCCGGACTGTCTTTTGTGATGCTACCAATACCTGGGCCATCGAATTGAAGGAAACGGGGGAGGCTATCGGCGCCATGGGTTATGGCCCGTCCTGCAACTGCAATCTTCCGGCCCGTGACGGCGAGCCCCTCATAGGATACTGGATTGCAAAACCATACTGGAACAAAGGCATTTGCACGGAAGCGCTGGGGCTGATGATTGAGCATATCCGGTGTATGACCGACATCAAATCCCTGATATCCGGACACTTTACCGACAATCCCGCCAGCGGCCGGGTGATGGAAAAATGCGGCTTCGTCCCCACCGGAGAAACCGTCATTGACGAAACCCAGTATCAGGGCAAAGACCGCCCCATACGAGTACTTCGCTTAACTATTTCTGCATGATAAGAGAAAGCCTGAAGAACTACATTTATAATGAAGTCATTCCTGGGTATGCGGCCTTCGATAAGGCGCACCGGGAAGACCACGCTTTGACGGTCATTGAGCGTGCCCTTTCGATGGGCAAGCAGTATGATATCAATGAGGAGATGCTCCTGACGGCAGCGGCGTGTCACGACCTTGGTCTTGCGGTGGACCGGAAAACGCACCATCTGGAAAGCGGACGGATTATCCGCGAAGACAAACGGCTCTCCGAATGGTTTTCACCTGAGCAGATAGAGACAATCGCACAGGCGGCAGAAGACCACCGGGCATCGGCGAAAACGCCGCCGAGGAGCATCTATGGCCGTCTCGTTGCCGAGGCAGACCGTCTAATTGTTCCTGAAACCATCATACGCCGGACTGTTCTCTTCGGCCTTTCCAACTACCCTGAACTGGACAAAGAGGGGCATTGGAACCGCACTCTGGAGCATCTCCATGAGAAGTATGCCGATGGCGGCTATCTTCACCTTCTGATTCCGGGTTCGCCCAATGAGGCCCCCCTGAAGCAGCTGCGTGATATTATCAAAGATGAACCGCGGCTCCGGACCATCTTCGAATCCGTTTACGCGGAAGAATCATAACCGTTGACCACCCGGCCCTCCAGACGAGAGGTATTCTTTCAACGCTTCCACATAGTCCCTGAAGGCTTCTTGGCCTGCAGGAGTCATCTTGCAGGTGGTGCGGGGCATCTTGCCCTTGAAGCCCTTCTCCACCGTGATATAGCCGGCGGCGGTGAGTTTGTCTATCTGCACGCTGAGGTTCCCGGAGGTGGCACCCGTCTGCTTTTTCAGATAGGTGAAATCGGCTTCATCCACTCCGGCCAGGATGCTCATCACCGCCAGCCGGAGTTCGGAATGAAGGAGCGGATCTAATTTGGGAAACATAGGCTACTTGTACTGCTGTTTTACAATAAGCCCTGTGGCGGCAAGGACGATTCCGGCAAAAGTGAAAATGAACATCTGCTCGGCGCCCGCTTGCGTAATGTAAAAAATGGCCAGGCCTCCGATGCCGGTAATCCACCCTGCAATCTTTATCGTCCAGTTCTTGAGGACAACGCCGCTGATAGTTTCTGCTATTCCGAAGAGAAGGACAATCTGCGCTGTCAGAGTAGCGCCAAGGACAATTGCGGTAAGTTGACTGTCTCCAAGCAGGCTGTAAAGTACTGTGAAGAGGGCAACAGAGCAGGCAAACAGGCCGAAGGAGCCCCAGATACCGCCGTTGATACGGCTGATGTAGTTTTCTGCGCGGGTAGGCTTTTCTTTGCTTTTTATCAGCCGCGCAAGAGGATAGCCTATGGCGGGTAAGGCAAACCATAGGTTGTTCCATACCGCCTTTCCTGTGGTTTTCCAGAGGATGAAGACAAGAAGTGAGAATACTGTGAGCAGAATTCCCCACAAAACGAAGTATTTTCCGCTGCTACGAACAATATCCTTGCGGTTGTTGTTCATTGTTTCAGTGATGATCGACAGGCTTTCCTGAGCCGTCATTTCTTTGTTTTGTTCCATTGTATCAATTGTTTAACTTGTTTTTGCGGCAGGACGAAGCTGCGCAGTCTTCCCCTTCCACGGTGCAAATATAAACAAGTTTACAATATAAACCAAATTTTTGTGGTTTTTTTTGTAATGTGTAATGATTATCTTTGAAAGTTAGATAAATCGAACTTTGAAGAAATGACATTCAACACCTACGGAGACAAAGGGAATCCCAGTCTGCTTCTGATACCCGGGCTGGGGGTATCTTATGAGATATTCCTTCCGCTGATCGATATCCTGAAAGACCAGTTCCATATCATTGCCGCCGGAATTGACGGCTTCCTGTTGGGGAAGGAATCGGCCTTTACTTCCGTTGACGATCAGGCCGGGCAGATTATTGAATACGTTCAGGAGAACCTGGGAGGCCGCTTGGATTGTGCTTATGGTTTATCGCTGGGCGGAAAGATTCTTTCACGTATGCTTGAGCGAGATGAGATTGTCATCGGCCACGCCATTATGGACGCGGCACCCTTACTGCCACTCCCAAAATGGCTTGTGGATCCCCTTCGCTACTATCAGAGCCTTAATGTCTGGACCTGTTACCACTGGACCAGCTTCTGGCGGTGGGTGTTCCATTCCCATTACTTCGACGTGCTTCTTGATGAATGCCGGAAAGTGTGGCCATACGGCAAGGGAAAGGCGGTGCGAGACGGATACAAGGATGTCTATACCCATAAGTTGGAGTCAATTCAAGGGGCCGATATCCACTTCTGGTATGGAACCAAGGAGACCTTTGTAGCAAAGCCTCAGGCCAGGCATCTGTGTGCCCTCCACCCCGACACTCACGTTGAGGTGTTCCCCGGGATGAACCACGGACAATTCCTTATCGACCATCCGGAAGAGGTGGCCGGGAGAATCAGAAGGTTAAACATAGAGTAATTCCTTACATTTGGTAAAACCTGTTTATCGCTTTAAGGATTCCTGTTGCCCAGATGCGGAAGGCTGTAGAGGGTAATATCATCCTGAACCTAGCCTCTGAAGCCCCTCTGAACGACAGTTTCCATTTTGGAAACAGTCGTGGAGGAGGTTAATTCTCTGCTCTTCAAGTTTGAAGATGAGTAATCATGCTATCTCTCGGTTTTGCAGAAAACACAAGATCGGACCCATGCTGTTTTACTACCATCCGTTTTTCCGGACCCAATTCAGCCATTGACCGTATGCGCGTGCGTCAAAAGAGGTATTTGTTCCTCCTGAAGAAGACGTACCAATGGTCTTGGTTTCCTTATCAAGACCGAGTGCACTGCCAATCTTGGCAAAGGCAACGATAACAGCAACCAGAACTATTCCATAAATAATGTAGGCAAATATCGCCGACACGGCGGTGGATTGTCTCATTACCCCAACAAGGGTCAGCGAAGCAACTATGCTTGCTGGGATGCACGTAAATAAAGAAGAGAAGTTTACATGTGCCTTTCCTAGGAGGACAAGCATATAGAGAACGGGGAGAGCGGCAAATGCCACAACACTCCATACGTTGCGTTCCCAGAAATGCATCATCAGAACACTGGCGAGGTACGACAGGCAAATAACGATGACCAGCATGTTAAACTGGCCCCAGCGCATCTTTGTGCTGTCCGGATGTACATTCTTTCCGTGTGGGCCAGGACGGAAGATGAGTGATATGGCCGGATACAGTATCATGAGGGCTATTCTAAGAATCCAATTCCATAGGGGTTGCTCCGGAGATCGGGCAAGGAACCAGCTACCCTCCCAGTAGCCCATCGCACAAACATACCATCCCAAAGCTGCAATCAATGCAATATTCAATACTATTCCTATTGCATTGACCCAGTAATTACGATACCACATGAGGATTGCCGCTACAATTCCTACGATGAGCAGAACCATCCAGGAACGGGGATCTGTCATCCACGGCTGCATATAATCTGGAAGCAAAACAGGAACAATCATATTCTGTAAGTTACATTGTCTTTACAAAAGTACGTATTCTGGAGATCAAATCCAATAACTCCTCCAAAAGCTTCTTTTGGATAGTGCATGTGGCTAAATTTGGCGAAAGGCCGCTTTTCGGAGCGAAGCGACCCAGGGGGTCTGGGGGATTAGGCCCCCAGTAAATCAAATAGCTAGGCATGAAAAAAGACCGGACTTACCGGTCTTTTTTCATGCCTCGGGCGGGAGCTAATATGTTGGTGACAGGTGAGGATTATTGTGTGTTTATTGGAGGCTGTTAAGGGTTTGAACCCCAATTGGTTACCACTCTTATTGAAGCCATCAAAACAATCCCCGGAAAATGTGGTCAAATGTGGCCGATTGTTGTAAGTTGTGGTCAAAGCGTGGTCAAGAATCAAGGGTATCGACGAAGGCTCGTTCAGTGAAGATTCAGGAAAAAGCATTAACTTTGATAGTCATTCAATCTAGTTAAGATGAAACAGGTTCTGGGATACTTTCTTGGCTTTGCCATTTTTATCGTGGGGATTCCGGCATTGATGCGGCTGGTTTCCGGGATGCCCGCACTTGCGGACATTCCCGTGGGTCGTCTGTATTTATCGGCCCTGATTGCCCTTGCCGGGCTCTCGCTCAGCGTGTGGAGTATCGTTTATATGAAACGCGTCGGGAAAGGCAATCCTTTTGATGCGATGGGATACGAGGTGGCACCGAGGACCAGGCACCTGATGACGGACGGGCCCTATAAGCTGTCAAGGAATCCAATGCTGTCAGGAACCTATCTTTATTATGCCGGCATTGTCATTGCCCTTTGGAGCTGGTGGGCTCTTCTGGTTTTTGCCGCCGTGGCCGTGTTGATGATGCTGCAGGTCCGTTCTGAAGAGAAGCGTCTTGAGGCCGATTTCGGCGATGAATATTTGGCGTATAAGAAGCGTACATGCCGGTTTGTCACTTTGAAGAAATGACTTTCAACGCCTATGAAAAAGAATAATCTATTCGTTCAGGCTATCGGCAAGTTCCTGCTGGGAGTCATTCTTATCGGCCTGCTGCTTTTCCTGCCTGCCGGGTCGCTTGGGTACTGGCAGGGCTGGCTGCTTATGGGAATCCTCTTTGTCCCGATGTTTTGTGCCGGGCTTGTAATGATGTCAAAGAATCCCGACCTTCTCCGCAAGCGCCTTAATGCCAGGGAAGAAGAACAGGAGCAGAAAATGGTTGTGAAACTCAGCGGGCTGCAGTTTGTTGCCGCATTCGTTGTAGCAGGCCTCAACTGGCGATTTGACTGGTATGTACTGCCCGACTGGGTCGTATGGGTATCGGCAGGTCTGTTCCTTCTTTGCTACCTGCTTTATGCCGAAGTTTTGCGGGAGAACACTTATTTGTCCCGTACCATCGAGGTGCAGGAGAATCAGAAGGTTATCGACACTGGCCTCTATGGCATTGTCCGGCATCCGATGTATATGGCAACCACGGTCCTGTTTCTGGTAATGCCGCTGGTACTTGCTTCGGCCTTTTCTTTCCTTATTATGCTCCTTTACATCCCGCTTATTGCCAGGCGGATAAAGAATGAGGAAAAGGTCCTGGAAGAAGGACTGGAAGGTTACAGGGAATACAAGCAGAAGGTTAAATATAAAGTGATACCTTTTATCTGGTAAACATCTTATTGGCACACAGTAGTTGGGATCAGTTACACCGGCTGTAAAGTCAGTGCATCCTGCGTTCCGAAAAAAACGATTTGGGCAAACCGCAATTTTGTGTGGCACAAGATTATTCTTTATATTTGTTGCAATTATAGAAGTGAAAGCTATTCCTAAGTTCCTCTGTTCGCCACAGTTATGAGAAAGGACCATCTTAATATTATTCTTGCAGTCGTCGTGTCCATTGCTGGTATTGGTTGCAATAATCATATATCAACGGTGGCGCATAAACGACAACAATGCCCATCTGAAGTCGTTTCTCGACGAGAACATGGAAATGCGGGACAAACTTCGTCAGTATGAAAACAAATAAAAGGTGTATGGAAAATATTATTAAGAGAATATCCTTGACGATGGCCTTGTCCTTATGCTGGCTTACGTTGATGACGTCATTGTCTTCTTGTGAAAAGAAGAACACGACTCCCAGGTTCGTCCACATCTCGGTGAGTTGTACACAAAGCCCGGATGTCGCCATCACCCGTGCCAATGTGGACGCCTCCACGGGAGGCGTCGGGTTCGATAGGGGAGATGCATTGTGCGTTGCCTTCGGCGGCCGCTACATCGGCACGCTCTATTATCAGGACGGCCTGTTCTCCGGCGAAATCCTTGAGCCGGACACCGAGGACTACCTTGAAGTCTTTCTCCTTGGCAACAAGCAGCCTATAGGTCTCGAACCAGGAAAGACAACCTCTTGCCAAATCGACATCAGCGACCAGAAGAACCAGTTGCCTGTTTTGGCATACGGAAAGTCTATCATCAAGTGGGCTGGCCCGGACACTTTCTATTTCTTCATCCTGGAGAATATGGCCGGATTGGTGGAGTTTAAGTTGGAAAGGGAAACGGACTGTGACATGAGTTTGGCAAACGTCAAGACCAAAGCTTTTATAAATTTTTCCAATCCGGACGAATCCTTTACGGCGGACGAAGACAGTGATGGGACCGTAACGCTCTTTCGCGGCACAGACGACAGCAAGCGTCTGGCCATTCTCCTGCCGCAACCATCTGAGAAGCTTGTCGTTCTGACAGATAATGAGAAGATTCCGGTCTCGCTTCCAGAAATCGTGGCCAATCATGGCTATGTCGGGGACAAGGCTGTCCGGGTGCTCAATGACTTCGGTTTCTCAGTCTCGTACGGCCGGAAAGTTCTCTTTGCTCCTGGAAATTTGCTAAAACACTATTTACTGGAGGTGGGAGATATTTACCGCTTCTCAGGGCATCCATACGATGTGGCATATTTTACCATCGGTAACGGTTCAGACCATGGTATCTGGAGAGACGCTTTCGACTGGGGAGAGTGGAGCGGTTGCAATGGTACGGTTGATGGGACTTCTGGCTGGAGGCTGCTGACCAATAATGAATGGGAGTATCTGCTGGGCGACAACGATGCACGCAAGGGAAAGTTTTTTTGGTGTCATGACCACGGTGTCTGGGGTATTGCGCTCTTCCCGGACAATTATTCCGGTCCGCAACCCGTTTTCGACAGCGACGGGAACATCACATCGCTCTCTAACTATTATTGGGATAGCAACGAAAAAAGGTACCAGCGGCTGCTCGATGCCGGAATGGTATTCTTGCCGAGCGTCGATGTAGCTTATAGGAGCTCAAGCTCATCAAATTGGTATTATAGTTATCAATGGCTTGACTATTGGCTGGCCGACGGCAGCAGGGCGATTTACCATCCGCAGCCAGGCGAAGTGTATCGATCCAACGGGCTGCCGGGAGGCTGCCAGCAGGCCTTCGTCCGATTTGTAAAAGACGTGAAATGACATATTGATTGACCACCTATGAAGAAGCATATCCTTTTGGCTACAACTATTTGCTGGATATCAATCGCGACGGTATGTACCTCCTGTCGGAATGAGTTTCATCCCGTAGGGACCATTACCCTGAGCGTGCAAGTCGAGACTGGCAATGAGCCTGTCACACGTTCTTTCCTGTATCCTGCTACAGGAATGATGGAATTCACCAATGGCGACGTCATTTACGTGGCCAACAATGGCATCTACATCGGAACGCTCACCTTCAATGCTGGTGTTTTCAGAGGGGAAGTCGCAACTCCCAGTACTGACGACTATCTTCACCTCTATTTCCTCGGCAACAAGAATCCCGGCGACATCTATCCCGGCGATACAGATTGCATGGTGAGAATCAATGACCAGGCCGACGAACTTCCCCACCTTGCATACGGAAAATCTCTCACCAAATACTCCAGCCCGGACCAAACTTACATCTGCCTGTTGCAAAACCAGTGCGGCATCATAGAGATCAACTTCTTCAACGGCACAGACGATCCGGTCATGCTTCACGATGTGAAGACTGTGGCAATGATTGATTTCAGCGACCCGGACCATCCTGTCACACCACGGAATAATAGAGGTACAATCAATCTGTTTGCCCACAATAGAACACAGAAATATGCCGTCCTGTTGCCTCAGGATGCTATGAACGGAATCACTATGACCATTGGGGACGAGAGCTATTCCATCAATCTCCCCCAAATTCAGGCTAACCATGGATACATCGGCAAGAATGCTGTCTATAAGGATGCCAGGCCGATTCTCATCGACTTTACTGCCACCTCCGGTACGAAGAGTAGCAGCTACGAGAGCCATGCCAGGCTAGTAGACAGGACAACCTGCACAAAATGGTGTGTAAACAAGAATGACCGGCAGGGCGGCCTCTGGTTCGTGGAGTTCAACAGCCGGCAGCCTTTCACCCCGACAGAGTATGCCCTTATAACCGGAGACGACAACGAACAGATCAAAGGCCAGAATCCGAAGGACTGGAAACTGATGGCGAAGGCAGGAGAAAACGACGAGTGGACAGTCATATCCACCGTCAACAATGACCGGAAGATGGAGGACAGAAACCTTACGCCCTATACCTTTCCGCTCGACGTGACTGACCGACAGTGGCAGTACTTCCGCTTTGAGGTGAGCAATAATCAGGGGAACAATATGATGCAGCTGAGCGAACTGCAATTCTACGCCTCCGATATAGAGGAGACGGAAGAACCGCTCATTTATATTCCCGACAATGCGACGGAACCGCCAAGAGACAATTATTTCCACAATTTGTTTGATGACGATTATGATACTATGTGGGATGTCAATAGATCTGACAAGATAGACGGCTTATGGTTCGGGGAATTTCATACCAATAAGCCTGTCAAACCTGTCGGCTATGCTATGGCCACCTCTGTGGAGGATCGTTGGGTCTGTTCTCCCGTACACTGGAGATTAATGGCCAAGGCTCGTGAATTCGGAGAATGGCAGACCATAGCCCAGGAGCGGGACAACTTTGCGATGGCGTCTCGCCGCACCAGTTATTATTTCCCCCTTTCCGATACGGATAAGACCTGGCAATACTTCCGTCTGGAGGTCAGCAATGCCCGTGACGATATCGGGTTTAATCCCACCGATGGCATTATACTGCAACTGTCAGAGTTCCGGTTTTACCTTGAAGGCGAAAATACGCCGGAACCGGCAGTCAACCCGGGACCGCCTAAAGATCCGGAACGGGAATTGACGGATGAGAGTTTTGTCGCCACCAGCGGTTCTCAGGGCATCGCCAAGGCAAAGAACTATGATAAATGTGTGGACGGTGATACGAATACGTGTTGGGAAACTAAAGAAGATAAGAAAACAAATGGCGTCTGGTTCGTGGAATTCTATCGGATGACCCCCTTTGCCCCCACAGGCTATACAATCTATTGCAAGGATTATTATCCCCAGAAATTCAAGCTGTTCGCGCGTAAATCCGAAAACGATTCTTGGACGCTGGTGTCCTCCCAGGTTGTCTCGGATTGGCGCTATCCAGAAGTCAGAAGCTTCAATCTCGATAAACCGGGAGAGACGTGGCAGTATTTCCGCTTTGAAGTCAGCGAGCAGGAACGAACAAGCGTTTATTGTGACCGAATCGCCATCCGGGAAATCCTCTTCCACTGACGGTGTTGTTTTCGCCCACACCTCCGGCTCCCACGTCAAAGTGTATAACGTCCCCAACTACGGCAACGTATACAGCAGCTCCATGACGGAGTTTTTATTCAGCAAGTGACCGAAAAAAGAGTATCTTTGTATTCGTTATGGAAAAGAAAACCAAAAGAAGATTTGACTGGGGCAGTTTTTTTGTGACCGTCCTGGGTACTGCCATCGGCGTAGCGCTCACCTTTATCGTAAGCGGAATACTGGAGCACCGTAGCAAGGCGCAAGCCCAGCGGCTCACGGCCATCATGGTCATTCACGACATAGACAATTCCGTCGAGATTATGAAACACATGAAGGCGGAAGAAGAACGGAATGGCGAATTGCTGCGTTTCGCCCTGAAACAAAGAGATCATCTGGAACGGATGCCGTTCGACACGCTCGCCAGCATCCTTGACGTTCTGGTAGATTCCCGTTCGGTTTTCAGCTTCGACACATCCAAGGAGAAGATTTTCAACAGCGACCTGGACACCTGGCAGAATCTGGGCAACATGGCGTTTTTGGACAATGTACAGACTTTCTATCATTACAGGAAAAGGGCTCAGGATGTCATGAACGAGTCAACGGTATGGGAGAGACCCATTCCCAACGAAGAGTACATGCAATTAATCATGGGTTCCGGATGGGTGACGGAGGAAGAGTTTGCTGCCATCTTGCAGCCGCTCCTGGAAGAGAAACTCCACGAAAACAGGGTTGTCTACTACATCAATGTTTCTTCTAGCCGACTGGACTATCTGACGCAACTGATTGACTATTGGACCGGGTTGAATGATGAGAACAAGTTCCTGATGGGCCTCACGGACCAGGAACTGGAAGACTATGTCAACAATATCAATAAAAAGGGTGTCTCCTTGACCAAGTCCAAACTTCTGGGCCATTGGGTCTTGACCATTGGGGAACAAACCAACGAATATGACTTCCACGGAGACCACAGGTATGATTTTTCCGTTGACTATGCATCTTCTTTCAGACAGATGAGATTCTTTGCCGGCAGGCTGAAGATGACGCTCTCCTATAGTGGCGAATGGGCTTTCCAGGGTGATTCACTGGTTTTGACCCCCGACTACAATACGGCAGATATGACTGTTGACCCCAGCGGTATGGTGCCGGAAGAGAACATGCAGGACAGCCTGGACGCCTGGGTAAACAGGTATCGGGAGCAATCCATAGAAAGAATCAAGGAAATGGCGGACAAAGGGGAAAAACGCACTGTCAAAGCCAGCATGGACTCTTCCAACGACAAAATGGAATGGACCGAGTCCGATGGCACCGTGCGTTACCTGAAGCGAAAGGAAGAATAATGATTACCTTTGAGAGTTAGATAAATCGAGATTTATCGAACTGAATGCCTGCAAAAGAGTCTGTTAAATTCGAATTTATCGGTCTCCCGATTCTTCTGCCGGAAAGAAAAAGAGATCTTATTCATCGCTTGAAAATGGGTTTCGGAGGCCGAAGGCCGACCCAGGGGAGTTTGAGGGGGTACGCCCCCTCAATCAATATAGTGCCAAAGGCACCAAAAAGCATCGCCGCAAGCGATGCTTTTTGTGTGCCTCGGGCGGCGCTAATGGTGTCGTGAAAGGCGATATTTAATGATTATCCGTGATAGTTAATGGCACGAATAATCAGGGACTTACAAAATTATTGTATCAGTAAAGTCTCAATAAACCACAAAGAACTATCATAATCCGGGGGAGTCTTTTCCCCCACGCAAAAAGGAGCCATATTTGCGCCTCCAGCGCTGTTGGAAGTAATAATTGTTAGGATTTATGATAGAAATTAAGTACACAACAAGGGTGTTTCCTCAAAAGTACGGCGCAGTTGCCGTAAGGGTTAGGTTGTGAATTATACGGGCTTTTTCTGAAGGTAGGCAACAACCTCGTTTGGGTTTAGTGCTATGGTTTTGTCCATTATAGGGATAGGAGTACTTGAATGACAAAGTTGGGGTCTCCCTCCGGGTCTGTCATCAGAGCCAGTTTTCCTGCCGATTTTCCGGTTACGGGCGCCCAGAAGGTGAGGTTCTTTCCGTCTGAGGTCTGTCCAAGGTAGCGGAGCGCCATAAAGGCGGCCTCAAAATGATCCGGGGTTAACCGTGTCACCTGGGACTGGTACTCTGATGCAGCGCTCCAGTCCAGGGCTACCCACTGCGCGGCGTCCTTTGACAGGTCGCAAACATAGAATCCCTGTTCTGTGGCGCCGCAGCAGGCAACGCCGTCTATGTAGGAGTTATAATTGGCGTCATAATGCGCCGGCAGGTCACGCTGGGCAACTACATTGTTCAGAGGATATATTGTGTAAAGGCGCGCGGGATTTCCGTCTTCCATAAAGGAGAAGGTTTCCTTGGAAGATACTGCGCCAATCATAAATTTGTCGTCGTCCCAGCCTATACCGCGGACAGCAGTTTCAATAACCCTGTCTCCAACGGAGGCGGTTTCTCCCGAATAATCAATCTTATACAGGCCTATTGTGTTGGAACCTTCTCCGGAGTCTCCGCGCTGGTAATTCCTTACGGCGTATAATGAGTTCTCAACAGAGATAATGGACCAGCGGGTGTGCTCCGGATCTTGCTCTTTGGTTGTCAACTGGACAAGTTTGGAAGAATTGGGGAACAGGATGAACGGGATGGGGTAGTACTTGCCGTTAACCTGTTCAATCTTAATTACGCCTATTACTCCGTCTCCGGGAACTATGCGTGAAACATTCTCCGATGCGGGGACGACTTCCGTATAGTTGAGGGCATTTGAGCCTGCGCTTATCTTGACCACACGTCCAGTAGGTGAGCCTTGTTCCTTGTTCAAGTTGAAACCGCCCTCTCTTACGTAAAGATTGTCTCCAACGGCGTGGAACCACCCGTTAAGCATGGTGGGAGGGTTGTAACCGTCCGGCATCGCAAAGGGAGCGCCGCCGTCCTGTCCCCAGTTGAACATGGCACCGTCGCTTTTCCTGATGAGGAAGTGAGCCCCGTGTGCTGCGCGGTATTTGTCATTGAAATCATCCCTTACCTTGTTCAGGATATCTTTTGCCTTGCCGCCTTCCATCTGGTCAAAGCCGGGGATATAAAGGAAGCAGTTTGCAAGCCAGAGCCATTTCTCACCCACGGCAAAGATGAAATTGGGACTGATACGCATGCTGGCCTGGACCTGCTGGCTTACAGTCTCCGAATCCTCTCCCTCAACCTCTACACGGAAGTTATATGTTACCTCAATGAAGGTATTGTCTTCAGAGAGTTTGTAAAGCATATCTTCCCCCTCTGTGCCTGCCTTGGTTATGCTTTTTGCAGAAGTGGATTTTGATGCAACTGCAAGGGCCTTTGCGCCGGAGAAGTTTCCGCCGGTGACATTTGATGATATCACCTTGACGTTACTGCCGGAACCGCCGCCACCATGGCCGTCTTTATTATTACAAGCCCCAAAGGTAAAAATGCAGACCACTGCTGCAAGGAGTATGCTCGTGCTTTTCATAAGAATGTGGGTTAGATTACAAATATATTACTTTTCATTTAGATTAACAACTCACTATACGCTCACAATGCCTTTGGCTACGGCTGCGGCTACACATTGGATGACTGTGTCCAGGCCAAACTTGTCTTTGATGCGTTCCTTGTAGGTTTCAACGGTTGTGGGCCCAATATCTTGGGAGTAGGTGTTCCAGTCAATTCTTCTAGCAAGCTCAATAGAGGATTTATATCGCCGATGAATCCTGTCCTCAGTAACACGTAAGTATATCGGGAAAGTGCCGTGTTTATTTGCGTCTCGAACCTCCAGATTAAAGGAAATTTACTTCCTACGTTGTTTCCGAACAATATCTTCTGGATTATCTGTTGGTGCTTTTGTGATTCTTTTCCGTGTAGCCATAATGTTATCCTCCGTTGCAAAGATAAGAATGGTTTCCCAATTTTAGGGAAACATTTTCGTCTTTATAATGCTTTCGGTGCCTTTTTATGTCTTCACCAAAATGCCATTATAAGATACTCTATGGCGCATTTAACAGAAAAAGGATGCCATAGAATGACATCCTTAGTGCCTCGGGCGGGAATCGAACCCGCACGGCCGTTTCGGGCCAAGGGATTTTCTTACCACTATGGCTTTCGCCACCATTTCTGTTTGTGGTCTGGACTATTCCTTCACCTTGGAGCTATGCTCTTTAGGTGTGCCGTGTCTAGTCTCTGCACCTTCCTTCTCTCAAAGGCTTGGCTCAAGATTGCCATCGGCGTTACCCGTTATGGTTTCCTTGAATTTACGGCATTCTGCATCTCTCTTTTCAGAGAGAGCACTCAATTGTGTCTAAGTCCCTCGTGTCTACCATTCCACCACCAAGGCAAAATGTGGGACTGCAAAGATAGTAAATAAAATGGAATTATCCATAGCGCTGGCCGTGTTGACGGTTAGATGGCTCAGAATTGGGTTTTTAGTGTCAACATGGCTGCGTTTTCCGGGGAAAAGGCCGATTTTGTTGCCGTGTCGGCAATGAAAGTGGCCGTAGAAGGTGGTTTGGCTGTCAACACGGCAATCGGCCTAAATGAGCCTGGCGCGTAAGTGGGTGAAAGTCGGCGGATTACGCAAAGTCGGGTGCACTTGCAGGTGCACCCGAGGATGAGGAAGTCTGACCCTACAGCTTTGCGGCAATCTTTCCCACGCGGGGGCTGGCCAGCTGGCGGTTGATGGCGTCCCACCAGCGGTCCGGGAGCACGGCGTGCCAGAACACTATGTTGGAGGCGCCGAGGCCCGGGCGGTAGCGGGTGCGGGGGCGGCGGGTAAGGACGGCGCGCACTATGCAGCGGGTGACTACGGACGGGGCCGATAGCACGCTCAGTGAATACACCTTGTGCATTGCTGCGGCTTCGCGGGCGCCGGCCTCCTCATATGCTGTACCCCGGGTGCACTCTGCAAGGTGATCGGCCGCAATGTCTCCCCAGCCGGTCTTGATGGAACCGGGCTCGATGAGCACTACCTTTACGCCAAATGGCTTCATTTCCATACGGAGGGCGTCGGAGAAGGCCTCCACGGCAAACTTTGACACGTTGTACCATCCGCCGAAGTTCAGTACGGCCTTGCCGGCAACGGAGCCGATGTTCACAATGCGTCCGGAACCCTTGGCGCGCATTCCGGGAAGGACCATCTGGCAAAGGCGTGCAAGGCCGAAGAGGTTTACCTCCAGTTGCCGGCGGGCATCCTCCATAGGAACCGTCTCAATGGGGCCGAAGTATCCGTATCCGGCGTTGTTCACAAGAACGTCAAGGTCTCCCACCACCTCCATACAGGCTTTCAGGGAGTCCTCGGAGGTGACATCCAGCGCCACGGGGGTGACGCCGAACTCCTTCAAAGGCTCCATTAGGGCCACGCGGCGGGCGGCGGCAAAGACGGTGTGACCAAGGCGGGCAAGCTCAGCAGCGGCGTCATAGCCAATTCCGCTGCTGGCTCCGGTAACAAGGATCCTGAGCGGTTTAGAAGTATTTTTTCTCATTTCTGTAAAGTGCCAAAAAGATGAATATCAGTATAGTGAATGCCCAGAGGGAAGACCCTCCGTAACTTAGCAGCGGAAGAGGGATGCCGATAACCGGCATAAGCCCTACTGTCATACCCACATTTATGAAAAGGTGCATAAAGATGCAGGCTGCAACGCAGTATCCGTAGATGCGGGTGAACTTGCCCCGGCAGCGCTCAGCATCTATGATGAGCCTTGCAATGAGCCACACATAAAGACTTATCACTATGAGGCATCCAAGGAAGCCCCACTCCTCTCCCACGGTGCAGAAGATAAAGTCCGTGGATTGCTCCGGAACAAAGCCAAAAGTTGTTTGAGTACCCTTCAGGAATCCTTTTCCAAGGAGCCCGCCGGAACCAATTGCAATCTTACTCTGGTTCACGTTGTAGCCAACTCCGGCAAGGTCTTCCTTAAGCCCCAGGAGCACCTCTATCCTTCCCCTCTGGTGCGGCTGCAGCACGTTCTGGAACACAAAGTCAGTGGAGAAAACCATCACTACACCTGCGATGAACACTCCGCAGCAGAGCGCCAGGAACTTGTCCTTGATCTTATACGCATGCCAGAGAAGGAGCGGCAGCGCGGCAAAAGATAGGCCAATGAGCACCCACACGGGCTTGATCTTCAGGATGAAGCCCCAGAAATAGTCTTCCGTTTCATCGGCCTGAGGCACCCAGGGGCGAAGCGCCAGCTTGTCCATCTCTCCCTGCACAAGGTCTCCCACCCATCCAAGAAGAAGAGGGAACAGTGCCATCAGGAGTACAAATCCGCCGCCGATCAGAAGCCTGTTCTTAAGGCGGGACGGCTCACTGAGCGTACAGCTAAGAACCAGTATCCCAATCATTATTAGAAGCGTGGTGTAGGCCCCCGCGGTAAGCGTCCCCACAAACAGAAGGACAATAAGGCCGATAGCCGCCAGCCACCATCCGGAAAGGCCCTCCCTGTAAAGCACAAAGATGAATCCGGCGTACACCAGGGCGCTGCCGGTCTCGCTTTCCGCCACAATCACAAGCATGGGAAGGCCGATAATTGCCGCAGCGATGAGAAAGTCCCTGGGCCGCCCCATCTTGAACCACTGCTGGCTCATGACAAGCGACAGCAGCAGCGACGTAGTTATCTTTGATATCTCAGCCGGCTGGAAGCGGATGGGCCCAAGGTCAAACCAGGAATGGGAGCCCTTCACGTCTGATGAAACGAATATCACCAGCACCAGAAGCCCCAGCACAAAGGCGTAGAACACCGGCGCGCCGCCCTCCCACAGTTGCGGCGGCAGCACCCAGAGGATAAGCGCAGCTAGGCCGAAGGATGTGAGTATCCACACAAACTGTTTACCCGCGCGGGAACCCCAGTCCAGCATTGAACCGGCCCCGGCGGTATGCGTGGCGGCATAGATGTTCACCCAGCCTATTACTACAAGGGCAAGGTATACGATTATGATCCACCAGTCAACAGTCTGACGGAGACCTCTACGTGATGAACTTCCGTCAATCATGCTTCACCCTTGCCATTAAGTCGGCCTCCTTCATACGCTTTTCAAGCACGGGACGGGAAACCGAACCGGTTAGATATTTTTCTGCCATAAGGGAAGCCATGGGAGCCGCATAAGTGGCCCCGAAGCCGCCATTCTCCACGTACGCCGCAATGGCAATCTTGGGATTGTCCATAGGCGCAAAGCATATGAACACGGAGTTATCCGCGCCGCGTGGATTCTGCGCAGTGCCGGTCTTTCCGCATATCTCAAGCGAATCCACGTGCGCTATCCACGCCGTGCCGCCCATTCCCGGGCCGGAATTCACGGCCCTCCACATTCCCTTTATGACTTTGGGGAACTGCAGCGTATCGACCATGGTGTACTGCCTTTCCTTGAACCTTTGGTCAAGCGGCACACCCTCAGACTCCTTCACAATGTGCGGAATATAGTAGTAGCCCCTGTTTGCAATGGTTGCGCAGAGGTTTGCAAGATGCATAGGCGTTGCAAGGATTTCTCCCTGGCCGATAGACAGGGAAATCACCGTGGTGGAGTTCCATCGGCCCTTACCGTAGGCCCTGTTGTATGTTTTTGAGGAGGGGATGCTGCCGGAGAGTTCCGCCGGGAAATCGCTCCCGAGTTTACGGCCGAACCCGAAACTCATCACCATCTCCCTCCAATGGTCCATACCATCCGCCACGTTGTTGAACTTGCGGTTATCAAGGATATTCTTGAGCACGTAGCAGTAGTAGGCGTTGCAGCTCATCATGATGGACTCCTCCATGTTGAGGGGGCTCTTGTGGGCGTGGCAGCCAAGTTTGTGCCCTGCGCCAAAATGATAGCCCTGGTGGCAGGGATAAGTCATTTCCGGCCTCAGGACGCCTTCCTCAAGGCCGATAAGCCCGTTCACCAGCTTGAACACAGAACCCGGAGGGTAGGACGCCTGCACGGCCCTGTTGTACATGGGTTTATAAGGATTGGAGGAAATTTCCTCCCAGTGACGGCCGATATCGGCAAGCTGCGAAACATCTATACCGGGCGAGGACACCAGCGCCAGAATCTCTCCGGTGGACGGCTCAATGGCCACAATGGAGCCCACCTTGTTCTGCATCAGTTCCTGCCCATACTGTTGGAGGTGGGCGTCAATGGTGGTCACGATATCGTGTCCCGGAATGGCTTCCTTGTCCTCCGCGCCGTCCTTGTAGGGCTGCTCTATCTGGTTACGGGAGTTGCGGAGGTAGATGTGGTAGCCCTTCTCTCCGCGGAGTTCCTTTTCGCGGGCGGCCTCGATGCCGGTCATCCCCGCGTAGTCTCCGCTGCGGTATTCGTCCGGATGCCGGTCAATGTAGGCCTGGTTTACCTCGGAGACATATCCAAGGAGGTTTCCGCCGGCGTTGAAGGGGTAGTCCCGCACGCCTCTCACCTGGCCCTTGAAGCCCGGGAAGCGGTATTTTACCTCATCAAAGCGCATATAGGTTTCGGCGGGGACCATTCTCATCATAGTGACACTCTGGAAGCCTATTGAACTGCGTCGGCGCTGGTATTCCTGAAGTTTTCCGCGGATGAATTCCGGCGTAACGTCAAGGACGGTGGCAAGAGCCACGGTGTCAAATGCCTGGACCTCACGCGGGCTCACAAGGATGTCGTACGCCACCTTATTCCCGACCAGGATATTTCCGTTACGGTCATAGATGATGCCGCGGGTGGGGTAGATGGTCTCATAGACGGTGGAATTACGGTCTGCGTCTTCCTTGTAACGGTCAATCACCTGCAAGGAAAAGATCTTTCCAAGCAGGACAAGGGCGGCTATCGCAAGGCCGATGAGCAGCGGGATATGACGCTTTCCCGGCTCCATTTTACCTGGAATCGGAAGGAGTGAGGACTCTCACGGACAGGACGCAGAAAACCATACTCACGGCCAGAGATGCGCCAAAGCGCGCGGCGTTGAATCCAAAGCTGCGGGTACCGGCTGAATCGGCCCAAATGTATATGACAAGGAAGATGGTGAGGCTTATGAAAAGGGCCATTAGGACAGCCGTAAGGCCGTTTCGGCGGATGGTAAAAGGCTTTTCCCTTGTGATGAGGTCCTGCCCGAACAACATGGAGATGATCTTTTTGCGTGCAAAGGCAACGGGAACAAGCGCAAGCGCATTGAGGCCGATGATTCCCTCGGCCAGGAAATCCACCCCGAGGCCTGTGAGGCAGGCAATGATCATTGCCCCGGTGGTGCCTATGTTAAGCGGTATGCAAAGTACCATTGCCGGGAGGAGGGTTGCCATCATCCAGGGGGTGAACACAAAGTAGTTGCACAGGAGAAGCTGGGCAATGAAAAGAAGCACGTATGCTATCCAGAATCCTTTTTTCATTTCAGAAACTCCTCCACTTCGTTAAGTGAATCGTTGTGAACTATGGTCACGTAGCGCAGGGCCTTGAACTCCTGGAACAGGGTTACCTGGATCTCATTGGTGGACCCGTTCACTATCTTTGCCTTGCCGGCGGTTCCAAGCGGAATGTCCGGTGGAAACACCAGGGAGTGGCCGCTGGTATAGATGGTGTCTCCGGGGCTGTACTTGTACTGAAGGGGAATCTCCTTCAGGATGGCGCCGTCCGAGCTCTTGCCGTCCCAAATAAGGAGGCCGCTGCCGCCCTCGGAGCCAAGGCGGGCGCTAATGGAGATATCGGCATTCTGGAATGAGAGGGCGTAGGAGAAATGGGCGCTTACGGCGTCTATTATACCCACTACGCCTTCACGGGTGACTATGCCGGATTTCTCCTGCACGCCGTCTTCATAGCCCTTGTTCACAATGATGTAGTTGTGCTGCTTTGAGCGGCTCATCTTCACAACCTCTGCGGGAAGGGTGGTGTAGCCGGGAAGTTTCCCAAGCTTCACGGTATCGGCCTTGGCAAGCCGGAGCTGCTCCCTGAGACGGATAACCTCTTTCTCCAGAAGGTAATTTTCCTGGGAGAGCTGCTCGTTGGTCCCGCGAAGGGAGAAGAAGTTCCTTACCTTTTCAGAACTGCCCCAGACGGCACCCTTGACGGCGTTTCCCGCGCCCGCAATCCAGGTTTTCTGAAGCTCTGAACTGTGGGTTATGAGATACAGCGACGCGATCTCCAGTAAAATGAAGACCGCGAAGTTCACTATTCCGGGAAGGGCACTGCGTCTTGGCATCCTTTATCTCATGAGGAAGGAGTAGTTGTCTGTGTTCTTGAGGGCTATGCAGGTGCCGCGGGCAACTGCCTTCAGGGGATCCTCCGCCACATGGAACGGGATGTTCACTTTGTCGGAGAGTCTCTTGTCCAGGCCGCGGAGAAGGGCGCCGCCGCCGCTTAGGAAGATGCCGTTTTCCACAATGTCCGAGTAGAGCTCCGGGGGAGTCTGCTCCAGGACCTGCTGGATGGCGGCCTCAAGACGGGCGATGGATTTGTCCAGGCAGTGGGCAATTTCCTGATAGGGGATGATGGCCTCTGCGGGGTGGCCGGTCATGAGGTTGGGGCCGCGTACCACAAAAGGCTCCGGCTCCTCACCGGGGAGCTGGGGAATGACTGCTCCAACGGCAATCTTGATTCTCTCTGCGGTGGTTTCACCAACCTTAATGACGTGCTGCTGCCTCAGGTAATTCTGGATATCGGCCGTAAAGACGTCACCGGCAACGCGGATGGATTCCTGCTGGACGATGCCGCCAAGGGAGATGACGGCAATCTCCGTGGTGCCGCCTCCGATATCTACAACCATGTTTCCCTTAGGTGCTTCTACGTCAAGGCCGATACCAAGCGCCGCGGCCATGGGCTCATAGATGAGGTATACGTCACGGCCACCGGCGTGCTCTGAGGAGTCACGGACGGCCCTGATCTCAACCTCAGTGGAGCCTGAAGGGATGCCCACAACCAGTTTGATGTTGGGGGCAAAGAGGCTGCGGTGACGGGAATTCACCTGCTTTATGAAGCCGCGGATCATCATTTCCGCCGCATTGAAGTCTGCGATGACGCCGTCACGGAGAGGGCGTACGGTTTTGATTCCGGGGTTTGTTTTCTCGTGCATCAGTTTGGCTTTCTGGCCAAGCGCGATGCATTTTCCGGTTTGGTTGTCAATAGCGACGATGGAGGGTTCGTCCAGCACAATCTGGTCATTCTGGAAGATGACGGTGTTGGCGGTTCCAAGGTCTATTGCCAGTTCCTGATTTAAAAAACTGAAAGCCATATGCTATGTAAAGGTCTATTTGCGATTAACTTTCAAAGTTACTAAAAATTGTTTAGATTTGCGTAAAGTATTTGCGCTATGGAGAGAAAAAAATACCTCATAGTTACGGCAGGCGGCGTGGGCACCAGAATGGGTACCGCCGTTCCCAAGCAGTTCCTTGAACTGGGGGGTAAACCCATCCTCCGCATAACCATTGAAAAGTTTATGGCGGCAGTCCCTGACCTCCATATAATTACCGTGCTTCCGGAGGCCAATGTCACCACCTGGCGCCAGTACTGCATAAAGGAAAATTTCACCTGCCCGCAACGTCTTGTGAAGGGCGGATTCACCCGTTTCCATTCCGTGAAAAACGCCCTGGCGTATGTGCCTGACGGTGCCATTGTGGCGGTGCATGACGGCGTGAGGCCGCTTATATCGGCCACTACAATAAAAAGGCTGTTTGATGAGGCCGATACAGTAGAGGCCCTCATTCCCGTTATGCCCGTAACGGACACCCTGAAGGTCCTGGACAAGGACTCTTCCGGAAAACTGGTCTCTTCCGGTGAGGAGGTGGACCGGAGCCGCTTCTTCGGGGCCCAGACGCCCCAGATTTTCTGGAGCGAGCGCCTTAAGAAAGCCTATACCCAGGGGTACGACACCCTTTTCACGGATGACGCCTCCGTGGCGGAGCGCTACGGAATACGCCTTACTTTCACTGAAGGGGAACGCTACAATATCAAGATAACCACCCCTGAGGACCTTACGCTGGCTAACGCTCTGCTGTAACGGTCATCTCGCACTCTGAGCAGTGAAAAGTGAGACGGAGTCTCTTGCCGGCATTGAGAAGGTACAGGGGCTCCGGTTTATTTTTACCCTGTTTGGGGCACAGCCCCAGTTCATAACGCACGCAGTATTTGCTTCTCATAAGTTCTGCGCCGGGCCTGTGAGAGATCTCATAGGCGTCCTCCATCTTCTCAGTGCCCCTTTGGGCATAGATGGCCCTGTCAATGGAGTTTGCCACATTGGCTTTGTAGGACAGTTCTTTTGGGGCCGATTCTAAAGTGACTGCTCCCATCATAAGGGGATTGGCCTTAACTGGCATTCCATCCAGTTCCTTGGCCATTTCACGCCTTATACCGTTGAGGAAGGATGCGGCCAGGAAGGGGACGGTGGTATCGGCATCAATATCCTTTACCTCAAAGGAGTAGTGGGCGCTCCGTTTGGAAAGCTGACCGCGGATGATATCCAGCATCCTGGCCTTGTCCCTGGCGGGTTCAGCCCCCTCCAGATCAAAGCGGCGGCTTACCTCACGGCCGTCCTCAGACACTGCTGAAGCGGTCAGTGAACCGGCCTGGACGCTGACTTTCAGCGCTACGCCTATTTCCCTAACCGGGGCGGCGGCCTCCAGGCGTTTCTGGAATTTGGCGCTTATGTTGCGGTACAGTTTTGTCCCCTCGCGGAGTTCTTCCGGGACGCGGCAGCGGATGGTAAGACCTTCCGCTACATCGGCCCGGAAACCAACAATATCGTTGCCGCTGACAAAGGCAAAGCCGTCTCCGTTGGAAAGGTCAAGGGCCGATGAACTTAAGACTATCCCGTCCCTTGTGATGCGGGAAACTTCTCCAACGTACTCTCCAAGGTGGGTGGGGACATCCATCGATGACCATTTGCCGCGGGTGCCGTCAATGAAGAGTTCCGTGTATCCTCGGTTGAAAGTCTTCTCAAGGTCAGGGACTACGCCGCCGCTTACGTGTCCGAAAGATGCCCTGGAGTACTTCCCGGGATATTTTGCGATAAGATCATTCAAGGCCTGATTGTATGTAGTCACAACGTTTCTCACGTAGGATTCGCTCTTGAGGCGGCCTTCAATCTTGAAGGAGCATACTCCTGCACTGGCCAGATCCTCAAGACGGTGAAGAAGGTTGTAGTCCTTCAGCGAAAGGAGGGCCTTGTCCCTCATGAGGACCTTGCCGCTTCCGTCAAGGAGGTCATAGCGGCTTCGGCAGGCCTGGGCGCATTCCCCACGGTTTGCGCTTCTTCCGGTAAGATATTCTGAAAGGTAGCACTGCCCGCTGTAGCAAACGCAGAGGGCTCCGTGCACAAAGAATTCAATTTCGGACGATACCGCCTCCCGTATGGTGCGGACCTGGCCCAGCGAAAGCTGGCGTTCAAGCACAATCCTCCCGTATCCCAGGCTTTCCACAAATTTGGCTTTTTCCGGCGTCCTGATGGCGCACTGGGTGGAGGCGTGAAGGGCCATTCCGGTGCCGCGGGCCATCTCTATGACAGCCGGGTCCTGCACAATGAGGGCATCTGCGCCTGCCTCTGCAAGGTCCTGGACAAGTTTACGGGCCTCCTCCAATTCCTCTTCATAGATAATGGTGTTTACCGTAACAAATATCCTTGCTCCATAGCGGTGGGCATAGGTGCAGAGGTCACGGATATCCTCAACGCTGTTTCCCGCTGCCGCGCGGGCCCCGAATGCCGGCCCGGCAATGTACACGGCATCTGCGCCGCAGTCAATGGCGGCTTTCCCAATATCGGCCGTACGTGCCGGTGCAAGTAGTTCAAGCGCTGTCATTCCTCTGTCCAGTCTTCAAGTTTCAGCCCCAGTATGCGGGAGAAATTTTTTGTGTTGTGGGTGACAAGGGTATAGTCGCCAGCCATAGCGGTAGCAGCTATGAAAATATCCATTTTGTCCAGGACTTGACCGGTCAACTCCAGATGTGCCTTGATTTTTCCAAAATCTTTCAGCGCGGGAGTGATAGGAACAACTGTAAAAGTGTCCTCCAGGACTTTGACCATCTCAAGTGTTCTTAAATTGGCATTTTTAAATGCGCCGACATATAATTCTGCCAAACTGATTTCAGAAATGACACAATTGGAAATCCCGGCATCATTGATGCGCTTTTGAATTCCATGCCTCCCTCTTTTTGTGAAAATCAGTATATCTGTATCAAGTAAATACATACTATAAGTCTCCCCAATCTATTATTCTTGGCTCTGCATTGCTGTCATCCCTGAGTTTTCTGACATACTCAACGGCGTCTTCCCCTCCCCAGGGGTCTTCCATATCCTTGAAGGGCGCAAGGGCCTTGAACGGGCCGGTGTAAGGCCCGGTGTAGGGTTCTTCCTCGGCCGATGAGAACTTAAGATAAATCCTGCCGTTTTCTTCTTCAAGTGATACTGATGCGTTGTCATCCACCTTATACTTCTTGAGAAGCTTTGCAGGAATGACAATCCCTCTGCTGTTTCCGATATTGATGAGTTTGGTTGTCATAGCGTATTCATTTGCTATGGCAAAGATAGAAAAGTTATTACGAATATCCAAATTTGTAATAACGGTAAGAGGCAGGGCTACGCTACTCATAGTTCCAGGGAAATCAGTTCTTCTCCTAACTGATGCAGGGCCCGTTCTATCTTTTTTACCTGTGCAGGGCGTGGTTTGGACAAGCCGTTGGCATAGTGCCATAACTGCTTTTGGTTTATGCCGGTGAGACGCTCCAGTGCAGATTTGGTAAAAATTTTACAGTACATCTGAAGAAAGGACTTGGTATCCATCCTGAAAACCAGTTTGTAGTCATCTACAAGGGCCTCAGGGACTTCATACCCAAACTCCAAACAATCATCTTTTAGGACTATTAGTCCCTCTTCAAGGCTTTTTTTTACCTCATCCAGAGTACTTCCAACTCCACCAACTCCATCAACTTCTTCAACATATGCAGAGTAATTGTGCTCTGCCCGTTCAATAACTGCGTGTAATGTTCTCATCATATTATCAGTTTTTAATCCAGACCTGCTTCTCTGAGAATTCTTCTGTATGTTCCTTCTGCCATATCATCACTTTCTTTACCTGCTATCGGGATAGATCTTGGAGCCCCTGGTTTAGTGAAGATTTTATGGCTTCCGCGAGTTCTTGAATGGTGCCATCCGTTTATTTCCAGCAGAAGGATAACCTCTTTAACCTTTTTACTCATGCAAAAGTAACTAAAATTCTATTGTTTTCCAAATAAAAGACATCAAATCAGTTCCAGGACAAGGTCTATGTCGCCAAAATGGCCCAGTTCTCCGCTGTACTTTTCTATGTAGCTGCGGGTGAGGGAACCGCGCCACACAATGTCATCGCGGGAGTTCAGGGGCAGTTCCAGTTCAATGCCGTAGCTCTTTGAACTCACCTTTACCATGGCATTTGCCTTCCAGGTTGTACGGTATCCGCCGTCATCCTCTATTATCATAAAGGCGCAGTTGCTAAGGGCCTTTGTCCACTCGGAGATAAGTACGGCGTTGAAGGGAATCTCCTGCCCCACCTGCTTTCGTCTCACTACAACCATAAAATCCGTGATGGAGGGAGTATACAGTCTTAATTCAGCCTCTGTGGATGCCTTGAAATTCTCTATGCTTCCTACTTTTACAAAGAATTCAGCCGCGCCGGCGAACCAGCTGTCGTACTGGCGGCTTACGGTGAAAGAGCGCAGAATCAGGGTTTTTATATCGGCCTGGGCCTTGGTGGAAGGCCTTACAATGATGTCTCCGCCGCCGTTTCCCCAGGAGGGGTCTTCCCTACGCCTCATCTCAAGGGACTTGTACTCCGCATCCGAGTTCCGGTTCATCACCCACACGGGCCTTTCGCGGGCCATCTGCTCATCCACAAGCACCTTGTCGTAGGAGCCGTCGGCTTTAAGGGCATAGCCGACGTTACTGGTGGCAAGATCCCCGGGGTCAAATGTGATAACCGGCAGGGACGTCCCATTCCAGAAATCGCTGAACGGCCAGTATATCTGGACGTCGGATACCATCAGGGAGTCCAGCCACTGGACGCCATCTGTATCGGCCTTTGTAGAAAGGGCTTCCACAAGAAGGTCCCTCAGTGGCCTTGAATACTCCCTTGCCTTGGAAGGCACATCCCCAACGCCTGTTCCAGGTGCCTCAAAAAGGTATTTCATAAGGTATTCCTCGTCGTAGCCGTTGACGGCGCTCCCCGATGCGGCGTCGTGCACCTCGGTCATCTGCTCCACGCCGATAGGCAATCCGGCAAAGATCTTCGCCACGTCTTCAAGCGCAACGTACCGCGGAGCTTCCTCGCGGGCGGTGTCAGGTGTAAAATCGGTTTTATGGCAACTGCAGATGACGGCAGTAGCCATGGTCACAATAAGCAAATATTTTTTCATAGCACTTCATATCCGGATTAAAGCCCGGCTCCGGATACAAAGGTGAGAAGAGTTATCCGTTTCAAAAATAGTGAAACGGATGAAACGGAAAAAAGGCATCTGGGATATCTCAGATGCCTATTTCATATAGAAAACGAAACGATTTTTGTCAAAAAAGTCCTTAACTACGTCAATTTCCCCAAATCCGGAATCCCGGAAAACCGCCACGGTCTCTTTGGGAAGGACCTCGTTTATCTCAGTAAGGCCCTTTCCTTCCGGCGACAGGAAGCGTTCCGACCACCGCGCAACGGCGCGGTAGAAAAGGAGGGGATCGTCGTCAGGGACAAAGAGGGCCGATGCCGGTTCATAGTCCACCACGTTCTTCCTGAGGAGCGCGCGCTCCTTCTCCATGATGTAGGGAGGATTTGACAGGACAAGGTCAAAGGAACCATAGTTGAACTCCTGTTCCGTATCCAGGATATCGGCCGCCACAAAAGTGGGGGCGAGGGCGCCGGTGGCCTTAAGGTCGGCAGAGAAATTCTGGCTTCTGGCTGCGTCCAGGGCGGGTTCAGAGATGTCCACGCCCACTACGCGTGCGCCGGGAACTCCCAGTGCCACTGACCAGGCGATGTTGCCGGAACCGGTGCACAGATCCAGCACGCGCACGGGTTCTGCGCTTTTGCCGTAAGGGATTCTCATACGCTGGATGCGGCCGGCAATCTTTATGGCCTCCCTCACCAGCAGCTCGGTTTCCGGGCGTGGGATGAGAACGTTCCTGTTCACCTTGAAAGAGCGGCCGCAGAAATCGGATCGGCCTATCACATACTGGATGGGCTCACCAGCCTGGAGACGCAGCATAGCCTCGGCCAGAGGCTGCTCCGCCTTACGGTCTATATCGTACTTGGGCTCCACTATATGCGTATAACTCTTTGTCCCAAGCAGGCTCTCACAGAGCATCATCACAATGCTGTGGGCTTCGGCGGTGGGATACAGGGGCTCAAGGGCAGCTACGCCCTTCTTGATGAAATCGGCAAGGAGCATCAGGCGTTGTCTATGATCTTAGACAGGAAGTAGGTCATGTCCATTCCGGCGGCGCGCACCATCTTGGGCACAAGGGAGGCGTTGGTCATGCCGGGAATTATGTTCACCTCAAGGAAATAGATTCCGTCTGGGGCCGATATATAGTCTATCCTCACAAGTCCCTTGCATCCAAGGTGCTGATAGATGCGTTTGGATATCTCCTGGACTTGGACGGAAAGCTCTTCCGGAATCTCTGCGGGGCAGACCTCGCTGCTGAGGCCGTTATACTTTGCATCATAGTCAAACCATCCGGTTTGGGAGATGATCTCAATGACGGGAAGGGCCTTGACCTCAGAACCGTCTGCGTAAACGGCGCATGTGAGTTCATGCTGACAGGGGATGCCCTGTTCTACCATTACGGTGCGGCCCTCTGAGAAGGCAAAACCTATGGCCGACGGAAGGTCCTCCGGTTTGGTCACTTTGGAAATGCCAAAGCTGGAGCCGTTGTCCGTAGGCTTTACAAACACGGGGAAACGGAGCCTTTCCGAAACCATCTTGCAGAAATTATGGACATCCTCTCCACGGCGGATCACACAGTCAGGAGCGAACTTCACGTAATCTGCATCCTGGATATACCTTTTGCAGGAATATTTGTCAAAGGCCACGCTTGTTACAAAGGCGCTGCAGGTGGAGTGGGGAATTCCCAGCATCTCAAGGTAGCCCTGCAGGAGGCCGGTCTCACCGGGAGCGCCGTGCTGCATGATATATGCAAAGTCCAGCTGGACCTTCTCTCCAAGTACCATTACGGAAAAATCCGTCTTGTCAATCTCTGGCTGTGCTCCTTCAGGGAAGGGTATGCGCATGGAATTGGCCTTGCGCATGGCAACCAGCTTCCACTTTCCAAAGCGTGCCAGGATTTCATAGACGTCATACTTGAACTCGTCTATACGGGAGGCGATGAACTCTCCGCTGCGGCAGGAGACCTCCCACTCTGAGGAGTCTGAACCGTAAATAACTGCAATTGACTTATAATTTGCCATTATTCGAAGTAATAATTTTCAAGATCTTCTTTTTCCGGGGTCTGCTCTTCAGTGGCGGGCGTGCACCAGTAGCCCTTCAGTTCATCCGGGAAAACATCTTCCTCAGATATGCCCAGGGTGCCGTCCTTCAGTACTTTTTTCATCCAAAGCCCCCAAATGGGAAGGGCCATGTTGGCACCCTGTCCCAGACTGTTGTTTGCAAAGCGCACGTAGCGGTCTTCGCAGCCAACCCATATTCCGGCAGTGATACGGGGAGTGTAGCCTATGAACCAGCCGTCGGAGTTGTCGTTGGTGGTACCGGTCTTACCTGCTATCTCTCCCTTGAGGCCGTACTTGAGACGCAGCCTTACACCGGTGCCGTGGTCCACCACAGCCCTCATCATGGTGAGCATCTCTCCTGTGGCGCGCTGCGAAAGGGCCTCATGCTTACGGGTAGAGAACTGCCCCAGGATGTTTCCTTCGCTGTCCTCAATGCGCGTCACAAACATGGGATTGGTGTATACGCCTCCAGAAGGGAAGGTGTTGTACGCGGTGACCATATCATACACTGAAAGGTCTGCGGCGCCTACGCAAAGTGACACCACGGGGTCAATGAATCCGGAAATGCCCATCTTTCTCATCATGGACACCATGGACTCTGCGCCCAGCTGCTTCATGAGATAGGCCGATACTGAGTTGGAGCTGTGCGCAAGGCCCCAGGTGAGATCCACCATGGTACCGTCTGCGTGAGGGTCCTGTGGAGACCATGTGTCTCCGTCCTTGTTTATGACAATCACGACCGGGGAGTTGAGGACCTGGTCACAGGGAGTCATGCCGGACTCCATGGCCTGGGTATAGATGAAGGGCTTCACGGTTGAACCAACCTGACGTTTGCCCTGACGGACGTTGTCGTACTTGAAATAGCGGTAATCCGGGCCGCCCACATAAGCCTTGATATAGCCAGTTCCCGGCTCTATGGCCATAAATGCCGCGCGGAAGAATGACTTATAGTAACGGATGGAATCATTAGGCGTCATTACGGTGTCCCTGTAGCCGGTTTTGTCCCAGGTGAACACCCTCATCTTTACGGGCTCATTGAAGGAAGCCTCAATCTCTGCGTCCGTGGCGCCCGAAGCCTTCATCATGCGGGTTCGGTCGCTCCAGCGGCGGGCCTGCTTCATGGTGGTCTCGATGACGGATTTTTCAGTATCGGCCATGAAAGGAGGATTCCTGCGGTACTTCAGTTCCCTGTCAAAGGCTTTCTGGAGGTCCTTTCCAAGATGCTCTGCGATTGCTTCTTCCGCGTATTTCTGCATCTTGTAATTGATGGTTGTGTATATCCTCAGGCCGTCACTGTCCAAGTCATAGGGCGTTCCGTCGCTCTTGGAGTTCTTGTTAAGCCAGCCGTAAAGGGGGTCATCGGCCCAGAGGAGGGAATCGGCCCTGTAATCCTCTATCATATAATAGGAGGAGCGTTTGGGCTCTTTGGCCGATAAGGTACGCCTCAGCATATCCCTGAAATAGGGGCCCACTCCGGTGGTACGGTCTCCCTGACGGGCGTGAAGCTCTATGGGGAGGGCCTGGAGGGAGTCGCATTCCGCCTTGGTGAGGTATTTCATCTCCCTCATGCGGTCCAGCACAAGGTTACGACGCTTGAGGGCGTTATCCGGGTTGATGGCGGGGTTGTAGCGGGTTGGTTTGTTCACCATTCCCACCAGCACGGCGCTTTCCTGGGTGAGGAGTTCTGAGGGCTTTTTCCCGAAGAACTGGTTTGCGGCCGATGATATTCCGTAAGAGTTGGACCCGAAGAAGATTGCGTTGAGGTACATGTCAACTATCTCTTCCTTGGTGTAGTTGCGCTCCAGCTTGATAGCGGTGATCCACTCCTTTAATTTAATCCATATCATCTTTACCTTGCCCACGCGCTCTCCGCGAGGATAGAGGGTCTTTGCAAGCTGCTGGGTTATTGTGGATCCGCCTCCCTGGGAGGAGTCCCTGGAAAGGAGGGTCTTGAACAGAACGCGGCCGAGGGACTGGAGGTCCACTCCGGAGTGCTTATAGAAACGTTTGTCTTCAGTGGCGACGGCAGCCTGGACCAGCGAGGGGGCAAGTTCGTCGTAGCTCACGAACGTGCGGTTCTCTATATGATAAGTGGTAAGGATCTCTCCTTCTTCCGCTATGACCTGGGTTGCAAGCTTGGAATCAGGGTTCTCAAGCTCTTCCAGGGAAGGGATGTCGGCAAAAGCCCAAACTATGCAAAGCAGGCCGATGATTGCCACCACCGGAGCGGTGATAATGATCCAGAACCATCTGGTGAACTTCTTCTTATTCTGATCTGTCATATTCAAGCAAAAAAATTTCTCCCGCACAAGACCTTAGGTCTTGCCTAAATAAGGATTTACAAAATTAATCAGAAAATTTGGAAAATTGCCCAGATTGTGCTTTACTTTGCATAAAAATTTGAAGGATATGAGCGGCAAAAATCTAGTCATCGTAGAGTCTCCCGGAAAGGTGAAGACCATCCAGAAGTATCTGGGAACGGATTTCCTGGTAAAGGCGTCAATCGGCCATGTCAGGGACCTGGAAGAACATAAGCTTGGCGTAGACGTTCAGAACGGCTTCAAGCCGGAGTATGTCATCCCGGCCGATAAAAAGAAGGTTGTCGCAGATCTTCGCAAGCTTGCCGATGCCGCTTCCACTATCTGGCTTGCTTCCGATGAAGACCGCGAGGGAGAGGCTATTTCCTGGCACCTTACCCAGACTCTGGAACTCCCCAAGGCCAAGACCCGCCGCATCGTTTTCCATGAGATCACAAAGCCGGCCATCCTTGAGGCCATTGAGCACCCGCGTGACATAGACATGCACCTTGTAGATGCCCAGCAGGCACGCCGTGTCCTGGACCGCCTGGTGGGATTTGAACTCTCTCCCATTCTCTGGAAGAAGATTCAGCCAAAGCTGTCGGCCGGCCGTGTGCAGAGCGTTGCCCTCCGCCTTATTGTAGACCGTGAGAAGGAGATTATGGCCTTCAAGCCGGAACCCTTCTACAGGATAGAGGCGGAATTCCGCCCCGTGGGTTCAAAGATCGGCCTCAAGGCTACACTTGACACCAAATTTGCGTCCGAGTCTGAGGCCAGGGCTTTCCTGGAGCAGAGTATCGGCGCAAATTACAGGATTGCTTCCATAGATAAGAAGGAAGGTGAACGCTATCCCGCTCCGCCTTTCACCACCTCCACCCTTCAGCAGGAGGCCGGCCGGAAACTCCGTTTCCCCGTGGCTACCACAATGCGCATAGCTCAGGCCCTGTATGAGAGAGGTCTCATTACCTATATGAGAACTGATTCCACCAACCTCTCATCCCTGGCCCTTGGCGCCGCAAAGAAATATATCCTTGACTGCTATGGCCCGGAGTATCTCAATACCCGCCAGTACCAAACCAAGTCAAAGGGAGCCCAGGAAGCCCATGAGGCTATCCGTCCCACCTATATCGGATCGGCCTGGATAGATGGAACTCCTCAGGAGAAAGCGCTTTATGAACTTATCTGGAAGCGCACTATCGCCTCCCAGATGGCGGCAAGCAAAGTCCTGAACACTTCCATCACCATAGAGCAGGACCGCAGGCCTGAGCTATATGGCCTTCAGAGCGCGGAGCTTCTCTTTGACGGATTCATGAAGGTATATATGGAAGGCAGGGACGACGAAGTCCCCGTAGATGTAGAGGTCATGCTCCCGTCCCTGAGCGAGGGTGATGCCCTGACGGAGCATGGCATCTATGCCCTCTCAAAGTTCACCGCTCCGCCGCCGCGCTACTCGGAGGTAACGCTGGTGAAGAAGCTGGAGGAACTTGGAATCGGCCGCCCGTCAACTTATGCCGCAACCGTTGATACCCTTACACGTGGCCGCGGATATGCCGTCAAGGGAGACAAGCCCGGAACCGCATATGAGGTGAAGAACCTTACGCTCAGGGGTACTACCATCAAGGAAACAACCAAGAAAGAGGTTGTGGGCGCAGAAAAAGGTAAACTCCTGCCTCAGGAAATCGGCCTTATTGTGACGGATTTCCTTGTGGATAATTTTGCCGATGTCCTGGACTATGACTTCACCGCCAACGTGGAGGAAGACTTCGATAAGATTGCCGATGGAAAGAAGGACTGGAGCTCCACAATTGGCGCATTCTATCGTCCTTTCCACAATAATGTGGAGAAGGTTCTGCAGGAGAAAGGCTACAGCCGCGTAACGCGCGAGCTTGGCATTGCGCCAGACGGCCAGGTTGTCACTGCAACCTTTGGAAAATTCGGCGCTTATGTCCAGAAGGGAGACGGAGAGAATCGTCAGAGTGCGTCCCTTGGGAAAGACCAGCTCATAGAGACCATTACTCTCTCCGATGCCCTGAGACTTCTGGAACTTCCCCGCACCGTAGGAAAGATCTCCGGCCTTGATGTCATTGCCACACGCGGCAAGTTCGGCCCCTATCTCAAGTACGGAGTGAGAAATGTTAAGCTGCCCCGCGGCAAAGACCCCCTCACAATAACCTTGGAGGAGTGCGAGGCCCTCATCAATGAAACTCCCGCAGAGAAACCCGCCCAGGAGATTCTGGCCGATTTTGGTGACGTCAAAGTCATCAACGGACGTTACGGCCCGTACATAAAACAGGGAGATTCAAATTATAAGATTCCCCGCGGAAAAGATGCCGCTTCTCTTACGCTTGCTGACTGTCAGGCAATTATAGCCAGTGCCCCTCCAACAAAAAAGTTTGTGAGGGGAGGTAAAAAAGCAAAATAATTTGTATATTTGCCCTCAGTTAGTTAAAAAGTGTAAGTTATGGCCAAGTATCACATTGATGAGATAGACCAGAAAATACTTTCCTTCCTGGTAAAGAATGCCCGTATGCCTTTCCTTGAGATTGCCCGTGAATGCGGCGTCTCCGGTGCGGCTATTCACCAGAGAGTCAAGAGGTTGGAAGCAAATGGTGTAATTACCGGCTCACGCCTTCTGGTCAAGCCCCAGGCCCTGGGTCTCAATATCTGCGCATTTGTAAGCATATCCCTCAGTGAATCCACCAAATATCCGGAGGTGATTTCAAATCTTAAGAAAATTCCGGAAATTGTGGAGTGCCATTTCATTACCGGCCGTTTTGCCATCCTTGCAAAGCTCTACTGCCTGGACAATGATCACCTTATGGAGGTCCTTCTGAACACCATTCAGAAGATCCCCTACATCCAGTCCACGGATACCATGATTTCCCTGGATGAGCCCATTGAGCGTCAGGTGTGGGTCAAGGACTTCAAGTCCACCTCCTACTCCGGCAGGGACTAAAGAATCTGTACGCACACCGGAGCACCCACTTCAATGGCCTTGCCAGAAGAAGTGAGTGTTCCGGTTTTTTTATCTATTGAATAGATTTCTATTCGGTTATCGTCCCTGCAGGCACACAGGAGCCAGTTCCCGTCAGGGGTGATGGCAAAATTCCTTGGGTGGCGCCCGGTGGGCTGATAACCTGCTTTTTTCACTTTCCCAGTGGCCTGGTTGATTGAGAAGATGGCAATACCGTCTTCCTTCAGCCTGTGGCTGGTATAGAGGAAACGGCCGTCCGGGGAGATGTGGATATCGGCACTTCCGTGTCCCTTGCCCTTGTAGGCGGTGAGAGTCTGGATGGGAGCAAGTTCTCCGTTGTCATACTCAAAAACCACCAGTTTGTCTCCCAGTTCGCAGAGAAGGTAGGCGTACTTGCCGTCCTGGCTGAAAACCATATGCCTGGGGCCGAACTTGACCAGTGGGCCTCCATTTTTCCACGCAACGGTTGAATTCCCAAGGGGATGTATGCCTTCCGTGCGGACAAAACGGTGTATGCAGTCCATCCCAAGGTTTGTCACAAAAATATACTTGCCGTCCGGAGAAGTTACCGCGCAATGCATATGGGCCGGGGTTTCCCCTAAAGAGAGTCCGGTTATGACCTGCGTATACTCGGCGTTGCAGGAGAAGTACTGAGACATTCCTATGAAGCCGCCGTCTTCATTGAGGGCGAAGGCCGTAACGGATCCGCCGGTGTAGTTGGAACTTATAATTGTTTCTCCGGTATACAGGAGGTTGCAGGGGTCTTCTCCGTCTACCTGGTCCTTTGGAATAACGGCGCTGTCAAGGCCTTTCAGGGTATTTCCCTCAAGGATAAAGGAACTCACCCCCTGACGTCCGTCGTTGAACTCGTTCACGCAGTACACCCTGGTCTGTTCCGGGTTAGTGATGACAAACGACGGATTGCCGCTTGGGGCCATGTCAAGAAGGGTGGCGTCGGCATGTTTTGAATCAAACGAATAGAGGTACACACCTTCGGCGGAAGATTTTTCCGTGTAGGTTCCCACAAGGAGCCTGTATTCTTGTGCATGAATGGTCATTGCGGCTGTAAGGCCGATGAGTGCAAGAACGGTCTTTTTCATAATATTGTTTCCATTGATGTGAACTGAGGCTTCATCCCAAGATGTTCATAGAAAGCCCGGGCCTCATCATTTCCTTCCCAGACGTGGAGGGTCACGTTGTGGCAGCCTCTTTCCCTGGCAATTTCCAGGGCTCTTTCATATAAGATCCTGCCGATTCCTTCACCACGGTGGGCGCTGTCCACACAAAGGTCGTCTATGTACAAGGAGGAAAGTGCCTGCAGGCTTCCGCTGTCATGATGCTGGATCTCCAAGAAGACATATCCCAGAACCTCTCCGTCCTTCTCATATACGTATACGGGGGTGTCCGGGTCGGAGAAAAGTTTAAGAAGTTCAGCATCCGTATACTTTTTGCCCTCCGGCCGGAAAAGGTCCGGACGGATACCGTTATGTACACAAAGGACCTCCCCTAGAAGCCGGTTAACGGCGGGGAGGTCTTTTGGATTTGCAGGGCGGAGCATAAGACTACCTATTTCAGGTAGTTCTTGGCCTCTTTGGCGTAGGCTTCGTTCTTGCTGGAAGCAAGCTTGCCATAGAATTCCTTGGCGGTTTCGGCGTCCTTCAGGGCCACGGCGTTCTGGGCGATGGTGAGGAGGATGTCGTCGTTGGCGGCGGCAGCTGCGTCAAGGGCGCAGTACTTCTTGAGGGCCTCGTTCTGTTCTGCCTTCTTGCCAAGTGCACCGTAGCTGATACCCATCTTGAAGAAGATGGCTGCCTTCTCAGGTTCCGGATTGATTTCAAGGGCTGCCTTGTAGTCCTCTACTGCCTCGGCATACTTCTTGGCCTGCTGGGCCTTCTGACCATTGTTATAGTAGTAGTTGAAAAGCTGCTTCTTTACATCGGCCTCTTTACCGTTGGCGGAAGCAATCTCGAATGCGGCCTTTGCCTCATCGATTTTGCCGGAGCTGAGGAGGATACGGCCAAGGAGGAACTGAGCCTCTCCATCCTGAGGGGTAAACTCTACGCTCTTTTTGAGGTTGGCAAAAGCGGTGGCTGCATCCTTTGCGGCAAGGGCCTTCTTGGCCGATGCCTTATAGGTGAGACCGAAGAGATCATTTACTTCTGCGGCCTTCTCCTCTGCACCGAACTCTGCGCAGTCTGCTGCGGCGGCCTCAAGGGCCACGATGGCAGCCTCATAATCCTTGGAGGCAATGCTCTCCTTGGCAACCGCTACGGAATAAGCGGGGATGATGTCCTTCAGTTCATCTACCTTTTCCTGAGCTTCAGCCTCTTCACCGCAAGCTACGAACTGGGTGTAAGCCTGCTTGAAAAGTTTGAGGGCCTCTGCCTTGGTCTCTGCCTGAGCGGCCTGGTTAAAAGTCTCAACCGCTTCATTAAAGTCCTGAGCCATGGCGCTGAAAGCGAGGCTCAAAGCTGCGAACACTACTAAAAACTTTTTCATATCATTACTGTTTAATTTGTTTTCTCTTGGCGTGCAAGTTGCAAATATAGCAATTTTAATCTTAACTTTGCAGCGTGAATATACGCAAAAGCATATTTACGGTACTTGCCGGGCTTTGTTTCGCAATAACTGTGCCAGCCCAGCAGCTCCCGCCGCTCCAGGTAGATCCGTCCATAGAGATGGGAAAACTTGGCTGTGATGCCTCATATTATATAGTAAAGGCCCCAGTCAAGAAGGGATACGCCTCGATAGCCCTGGTCCAGAAAGGTGATTCCCTCACGGCGGAAAAACGCTCCGGGCTGTCATCGGCATTTCTTGCCAGGATGGGTGTAGGGCCGTCCAGAGAAGGTTTTCTGACAGAAAAGGAGGGCTCCACCGTATATACTTTCAGGGATGTCCCGTTCTATAAAAAGGAAATCCTTGACTCAATGCTGCTTTATACCTTCTACAAGATGGCGGAGAGCAGCGCCCCGCAGGCCATCATCGTTTCCGGAGACGTGGAGCCGGCCGCGGAGCTGAAGAAGAAGATGGACCTTTTCTCCCTTCTTGTCCAGAAATTAAATGCCCCGCAGCCGGAGCCGGCTTATAATTGGAATCCAAACCAACCGGTGGCGCTTGATTTTAAGATCGGCCCCGGATCCATAGCCGTCACATATGCCGGAAACCGCATTCCTGACATTTTCATGAATACTGCCCAGGCCCTTGTCACAGATATCTTCGGCCTGGAATTCATGGTACTTCTGAAGAATCGTCTGGAGAAGGATTTTGCCCGCGAAGGAGTTACCTGCAGTTCCATAACATTTGATTCCCTTAGAAGTTGTGATTACAGAGGGGATGAGAGATACACTGTGACAGCAAGTATAGCCCACGGCCAGGAATTCAGTGCCCTGAGGGTTATGGCGCGCACTATTGCATCAATGGATTCCACAGGCGTGAGCGTAAAGGAATTCACGGATGCCAAGGAGGTTCTGAGGCCCGTGCTCCTGAAGGAGGCGGCTGCAGTGGAAGACAAGATAGCCTCCTGCATAGCCAATTTCCTATTTGGGGCCAACCTTGCCCCGGCAAGTGAGCGCGTACGCCTCTTTGCTCGCAAAAATGTTCCTGAAGAGACTGAGACAAGACTTTTCAATAAGTTTGCATCGGCCCTTCTGGCGGGGGAGGACAACCTTACCCTGGAGCTTTCAGCAAGGGATACTCTTGACCCCGCCGAAGCCCTGATGGTATATAAAGCCCACTACAAAAACGGCCTTGCTGTGCCTTATGAGGAGGATTATACCTGGCATGGCGCGGATTCTGCCGGCATAGATTTCACCCCTTCCAGGGTGCGCATCCAGAAAGAGAAACCGGAGCCCGTTTCAGGCGGCACCGTATGGACTTTCTCAAACGGCATCAAAGTCATCTACAAAGAGATAAAGGGCTCCAGGATGTTCAATTATTCCCTGGTGCTTGGCGGCGGTCTTTCCCAGATCCCGGATCTTCAGGAAGGTGAAGGCGGGCATATCGGCCCTATGCTGGAGCTTTACGACGTAGGAGGTATACCTGCGCCTGTTTTCAGGGATATGCTTGAAGTAAACGGTCTTTCAATGAAGGCCGATGTCCATCTTAACAGCCTTATTGTCAGCGGTAGCGCACCGTCCGGAAAGCTGGCTTTCCTCATGAAAGCCCTCCTTGCAATATGCAATGAGCGTGAGATGAACAGGGAGGAGTTCCTCCGCTACAGTGCCGCTCAGGAGCTTAGGGAGCCATCACCGGTGGATATGATCTATGCACAGCTGCATCCCGGTTTCCGTTATTCTGAACGTCCCGGGGCACTCACAACCCAGACCCAGATCAAGGCCGATGCCTATTTCGCAGACCGCTTTGCCCGTTTCAACGACGGTGTACTCATCATATCCGGAGACCTTGAGACCGGTGTGGTAAAACGCATTCTTGGGAGGTATCTTGGAGGTTTCGGCATCCTGAAAGGCACCACCCCGCGCCGTCCGGTGGAATTCAAGCAACGTAATGGTACCGTCACCGTAAGCGGGGACAAAGGCCCCCGCGGCATCCATGTTGTGATGGAGGCCCCCATGGCGGTGACATCGGACAACTTCTATCTTTCAACCGTTGCGGCAGAAGCCATGAAGCAGTCCCTGATATGGGAACTTGCACCATATGGATTTACGGCCGATGTTTCCGTAGGCCCCATGACCCAGCCTCAGGAGCGCTTCTACATGGAGATTTCCTGCTTCCCGGTACCGGCCCAAGGACTTCCCGCGGATGTCGCCGAGCCCGATGTTGACAAGGCCATAACGGCGGTGAGGGCGGCCATCTCGAAGGCAGGCAAACGGCTTCCTTCCCAGGCCGATGTCCAGGCCTGGAAAAACGGCCTGTCAGAGAGCGTCAAGGCTCGTCTTTCCACTCCTGAAGGTTTCACTATGGCCCAGCAGGTGCGTTATGCCCTCAATAAGGATATGAACTCCAGGTATGCAGAAAGCATACAGGCAATTACCCCGGATAAGGTGCGAGGCTTCCTTGCTTCCATTGCGTCCGGCGGAGCAGTAGAATACATTGTTGAATGAGCAGCGCCTTTGGTACCATAATAGAGATAGGGGATGTCCTTGTTTCAGAGGATGTCATTCTGGAGTTTTTTGCCTGCGATTATCCTGTGTGCAAGGGTTGCTGCTGCATCATTGGAGACAGCGGGGCGCCCCTTAAGGAAGAGGAGCTGGAGCCGCTGGAGGCCAACTATGAGATCTACTCCCCGCTCATGACGGAAAAAGGCCGGGCGGCGGTAGATGCCAAGGGCTTCTTTGAAATAGACCGTGACGGAGATCTTGTAACGCCTGTTGTACCTGGTTCCGAGGAATGTGCCTATTGTCATTTTGATGCCGATGGAAACTGCTTCTGCGCCATCGAACGCCAGTTCTGCAAGGGCCTTGGGACCTTCCGTAAGCCCATCTCCTGTTCACTCTATCCCATCCGTGTGGTGGACCTTGGCGGTGGAAGGGTGGGCCTGAACCTTCACCGATGGCATATCTGCAAGGACGCCTATGAAAAAGGGCGCCGCGAAGGAATCAGGGTATACCAGTTCCTTCGCGGGCCGCTTACAGATGCCTTTGGGGAGGAGTTCTACTCCGCCTTGTCCGAGGCTGCCAAAATGCTCATAGCGGCCTCGTAGTCACACTCGTTTACTTTTACTTCTATCGGCCTGGAATAGCCGAGGGACGGGTATGAGGAGTCTGCTCCGAAGACTCCGGCAGGGATGCCGTTGTCCCCAAGCATTGCGACGCACATATCGGCCATGACCTTGTCCGTGAAGGTGGCCACTGTCTTGAAGCTTTGTTTATCGGTCTCCATAGTCATTTATTTTACGGTCAATTGTCATTACAACCCTTGAAAGGTCCCTTACCAGGCCCTCTATCTCAAAGCCGCCAAGTACTGATTCTACGGTGAGGGTGTCCTCCCACAGGCGCGAGACCCTGTTCACGGGACTGGCCAGATGATACTTCCGGCCACCGTTTTCCGTGTTTCCGGAAAAGACATACCCCCTTGCTTCCATGGCTTCATCAATCTTTTCCCACATGGGGGCCGGGTCTCCGTTTGCATGGACCTTACGCTTCCCATAACCAAAGAAGGGATATGCCAGACTCATTGCGGCAAACAGCCCAAGGATCATCCAGATGGATTTCCAGCCACTGCGGAAAGCCACGGCAACGTCCTTGGAAACCATGCCGGAGAGCATGAGGATCCCGATGATGAGAACAAAGATGATGGTTATCTGGATAAAATATTTTACAGCTCTTCTTAAATACGTCATATCAGTTCCCTGATTATCTGGTCACTTACAAAAAATCTGCTTTCAGGGATGCGGTAGCGCCGGCCAACCTTAGTGAGGGCCCCTTCCCCTATGAGGCGCTGGATATCGGCCGCCTTGCAGTTGGCCTCCAGAAACTCTGCATCTGCGCCGTGGGTGGTGCGGAGGCTCAGCATTAGGGTTTCCACTATCTCATCCTCAACGCTGAGGGATTCCTCCGTGCGGGTATAGCCGGAAATGTCATTGCTGTTCCAGCTACGGCCCCTTCCGCTGAAGGAGTGGGCCGACGGACCAAGCCCCACATACGGTCTCCGCTGCCAGTAGCCACCGTTGTGCTTGGCTTCAAACCCGGGTTTTGCGAAGTTGGAAATCTCATAGTGGTTGTACCCCGCCGCGTGAAGTTTGTGGCAGAGGAGATTGTACTGCCTGGCGCATTGGTCGTCCGATGCCTCCTCATACTCCCCGGCCTCCAGCCTGTGAGCCAGGACGCTGTCCCCTTCTACGGTGAGCTGGTAGCAGGAGATGTGCTCCGGCCTGAGTTCAAGGGTGTCGTCTATGGTTCGCTCCCAACATTCATCCGTGAGGTTTGAAAGCCCGAAGATAAGGTCTACGCTGATGTTCTCAAACCCCGCTTCCTTTGCCATCCGGACGGCCTTCACTGCGTGTTCTGCATTGTGCCGGCGGTTCATCCACCTGAGAAGGTCATTGTCCAGGGACTGCAGGCCGATACTTATGCGGTTGCACCCGAGCATCCTGAGGCTCTGGAGGTAGGGGAGACCCTTCTCCACAATGTCCTCAGGGTTCACTTCCATGGTGAACTCCGTGTAGGGGCCGCCGTGCCCGCATTCCTCAAGGGCAAGGAGGATCTTTGTAAGATTTGACAGCGGAAGCACGGATGGCGTTCCGCCGCCAAAATACAAAGTGTGAAGGGTATTATCCATCTCCTTGCTGCGGCTTTTTATTTCCTCACACACCAGCTTTGTGTATGTGTCAAAGGCTCCTTCCTGCGGAATTTCACGGAAGAAATCGCAGTAAGTGCAAAAGCTCTTGCAGAAAGGGACGTGGATGTAGATCATACTAGCGGAGCATGCATTCGGCCTTGCCAAGAAGGCTCTTTTCCGTGTACACTTCCAGGGTGTAGACGCCCTTTACAAATTCTTCTATGTCATTGACGTAGATGGAGAGGTCTACCTCTGCGCCCTCATAGTCCACCTCACGGGAAGCGGTGGCCTGAAGGACTTCACCCTTCACGGAGAACTCTGTGGACTCATTGTTCATAAGGAGGATGCCCTCCGGATCCTTGACGCGTACATAGACGCGGAGCGGGCCGCGGTCGGCCAGGGAATTCTCTACAAGGGTGAGGCCTGCAACCAAATAGTCTACACGGCTGTGGCGGTCTCCGGGCTTGTTGTTGCTGTAGTATCCGGTGAGGGAGATTGCACGTGCCTTGAGCACCTTTCCGGCGCTCACCTTGCTGGAGAGGTCTTCCACCTGTGCGGTGAGTTCCTCATTGGCGGAGCGGGCCTCTGCTGCTTCACGGCGTGCTGCTGCTGCATCTGCCGTGAGTTTCTTGTTGAGGGTGTTGAGGGAGTCAATCTGGACGATGTAGCCCTTCATGATGGTACGGAGGGTACCAAGCTCCTTCTCATACTGACGGATCTTTGCGCGGTTGGTGGCTTCCGTCTTGTTGAGCTTCTCAATGAGCATTGCAACCTGCTCACGGGAGGTGTCCAGCTGGCTGTTGATGGAGTCATAGTCTGAACTTAACTGTGAGAAGTCTGACTGGAGGTCCTTCATCTGCTGTGCAAGCTCTGTCTTTTCACCTTCCAGGGCTTTCACAAGTGTGCTCCTCTGATAGAGCATATAGCCCAGAACAAGGGCCAGGGCTGCCGCAACGCAGGCCAGGATGGTCATGACCGTGCGGGGACCTTTCTTCTCTTTACGTTCACGCTCTTCGCGTTCGATTCTCTCAAGGGGATCTTCGTTTGCCATAATAGTTCAATGTTAATTTGTACAAACTTACATAAAAAAACGGAAATTTCTATGAAAGCCGTCCAAAAACAAATATCAGACCATCTTCCTTCGTCCCCACCCCATATTTTATGCCCTCCCCCTCTTTTGTAATGCCGATGCAGTGGGGCTTAATATGCTGACTGATAGTTAGTTATAAAAGTATTTGGTATTGCCGGTAATACCAAAGAATCGTGTAATCGATTGATATACAGCCGTTTAGCTTTCACTGTGTCCTGTGCCGTAAAAAAGGGAGAGTCAAAACTCTCCCCCGGGGCCTTTGGTCGAATAGGAAGTTCTTATCAGAAGACCCGCTCGGCAACTACCCTGCGTCCCTCAACGCGGCGGTAGTGCGAACGAACCTTCACAACCTTGCCATTTTGAAAACGACGGTGTGCTTTCACTCTGACAAGTTTGGGAGCCTCAAACTCTAAGTCCAGACTCACCTTGATGTGAATATTCTTTGTCATAATTTGTAGTTGAAGCTTGTAAAAGAATTACAGGAAGGTGTAGCAGTACTCCTTGGCCCCTATAAGAATTATCTTAGAATAAAGGCATTTCAGTGAGGGCTGAAATGCCTTATGAGGATAGCTTCAACTCCGCCGAAGCGGCAAGACTATTAAATGACAATGCAAAGATAATGATTAATTCCTATTCCCCAAAACTATTAGTGCTCTCCAATTGGTATTAGCTTGCCAAAAGCTATATCTTGCCTGTGCATTAACATAAAAACGTTATATTTGTGAAAAATCGGTTCAAATATGGACGGGAATATTTACAGGGAAAGGGTGGAGGCTGCAAGGGCGCTGATGCGCTCAAACGGCTGGGATATCCTTATCCTTACGGGAACGGACCCTCACGGGAGCGAATACATTGCGCCGCGCTGGCAGCAGGTGGCATGGCTTTCCGGTTTTACCGGGGAAGCCGGGGACATTGTGATAACAATGGACCACGCCGGCCTGTGGACGGATACCCGCTACTTTATTCAGGCAAACCGGCAGCTTCAAGGAACCGGCATTGAACTCCACAAGATGCGCGTTCCGGAGCAGGTCCCAATCCCTCAGTGGATTGCGTCCCTTGGTCTGGATGAGCCCGCAATAGCGGTGGATGCCCTGTGCCAGAGCGTTGGGGCGGTTCGGGAGCTGGAGGAGGCTGTTCCATCGGCCATAATTGTGCCTGTGCCGGATGTTATCGGCCCGCTGTGGCAGGACAGGCCGGCCATTCCGTCAACGCCCATCATCACCCTTGGGGAGGACCTTGTGGGGGAGAGCCGGGAGGCAAAGATCGGCCGTCTCCGCAAGTGGCTGGTCCTTCAGGGGGCCGATGCAATCCTTCTCACCGCCCTTGATGAGATCGCCTGGCTCCTCAATGTGCGCGGGCAGGACATTGACTACAACCCTTTTGTGATATCGTATGTGCTTGTGTCCCTGGAGGAGGTCCAGTGGTTTGTTAGGAAGGACGCCTTTGAGGATCCTGATCCTGAGACCCAGGCTAGTTTTGAAGAGTTGGAGGCCGATGGAATATCCATTAGGGACTATTCTGACGTTGATTTTACCCTTGCATCGCTGCGGCTTGACGGCGTTGATAAGATATGTGTGGATCCTTCCGGAATAAACTATGCCTTAAGGGATGCCATTGATGACGGAGACCTCCTCCCCGAGGTGGTTGAAACAATCTCTCCCATCCCGCTTTGGAAGGCCGTGAAGAATGCCACGGAGATAGAGGGGATGAGGGAGGCGCACATTGAGGACGGCCTTGCCATGGAGCAGTTCCTCTACTGGATTTCAGGCAACGCAGGCCATGTGACAGAGTGGGAGGCGGCATGTGAACTTGGACGGTTGAGGGCTCAGATTCCCGGCTACCGCGGGGACAGTTTTGAGACGATATCGGCCTATGGCGAGGGCGCGGCACTGCCGCATTACATCACCCCGGTAGAGGGTTCTTCCCTTCTTGAAGCCCGCGGCCTGTACCTTGTGGATTCCGGCGGACAGTACCTCTTTGGGACCACGGATATCACGCGTACAGTGCCCCTGGGGCCATGCACGCCGCTTGAGATTGAAGATTATACGCTTGTGCTGAAGGGGCATATCGGCCTTGCAATGGCTGTTTTCCCTGCCGGTACCGCCGGCTGCCAGATAGACGCCCTGGCGCGTGAACCGCTCTGGCGGGCGCGTCGTAACTTCGGCCACGGAACAGGGCACGGTGTGGGCTTTTTCCTTGGCGTCCACGAGGGCCCTCAGGACATCCGCCAGAATTTCAACTCCCAGGCTCTGTTGCCGGGGATGATTCTTTCCGACGAGCCCGGAATCTACCGTGAGGGTATGCACGGCGTCCGCCATGAGAACCTGATCCTTGTACGCCGCATGGGAGACAATGAGTTTGGCTCCTGGCTGGGTTTTGAACCGCTTACGCTGTGCCACTTTGATACGTCCTGCCTGGATGTTTCCCTGTTATCGGCCGATGAAATTGCCTGGCTCAACGCCTACAACCGCCACGTGTATGAAGTGCTGAGCCCCCGCCTCCCGGCAGAAGTTGCCGAATGGCTCCTCTCTAAAACGGAACCTGTTCAACCGTGCCGCTGATTTTACGCGCTTTTTTGCTATCTTTGCAAACTAATTTATGACATATGGCATACTATGAACTCAATGAGCAGGAGCTCGGAAGAAGAGAATCGCTTGCAAAGCTTCGTGAACTTGGGATAAATCCCTATCCGGCTCCCTTGTACCCTATAAACACCACAACGGTGGAGATTGCAGAGGGCTTCAAGCCCGAGGAAGGCAATTTCCAGGATGTCTGCATTGCCGGCCGCATCATGAGCCGCCGCATCATGGGCGCGGCTTCATTCATGGAGCTGCAGGACAGCGCAGGCCGTATCCAGGTGTACGTAAAGCGTGACGAGATCTGCCCCGGCGAGGATAAGACCATGTACAACACCGTGTTCAAGAAACTTCTTGACATTGGTGACATTATCGGCATAAAGGGCTTTGCCTTCTTTACCCAGACCGGCCAGCTTTCCGTTCACGCAAAGGAACTGACAGTGCTGTCAAAATCCCTCCGCGTGCTTCCCATCGTGAAGACTGATGCCGATGGAACCGTCCATGACAGCTTCGAGGACCCTGAGCTCCGCTACCGCCAGAGGTACGTGGACCTTGTGGTTAATCCCCAGGTGAAGGAGACTTTCGTGAAGCGCACGCTCATTATCAACACAATGAGGGAGTGCTTCAACGAGGCGGGCTGCCTTGAGGTTGAAACCCCCATCCTCCAGGCCATTCCCGGCGGCGCAACTGCCCGTCCTTTCATCACCCACCACAACGCCCTTGACGTGGACATGTACATGCGTATTGCAAATGAGTTGTACCTCAAACGTCTCATCGTGGGTGGCTTTGCCGGCGTGTATGAGTTTGCAAAGAACTTCCGCAACGAAGGCATGGACAAGACCCATAACCCGGAATTTACCTGCGTTGAGATGTACATCGCCTACAAGGATTATCTCTGGATGATGGAATTCACGGAGAAGATGCTCCAGAGGGTGGCCGAGGCTACCGGCGGCGTTAAAAAGGTCATCGGCGGCAACGAGGTCTCTTTCGAGGGTCCTTTCCGCAGGCTGCCCATCCTTGACGCCATCAAGGAATTCGCCGGCGTTGATGTGAAGGGTATGGACGAAGCCCAGCTACGTGAAACCTGCAAGAAGCTGAATGTTGAGGTGAGCCCGGAGATGGGCGTAGGAAAGCTCATTGACGCTATCTTCGGCCAGTACTGCGAGGAAAAACTCATCCAGCCCACCTTTGTCATTGACTATCCAGTGGAGATGAGCCCCCTTACCAAGCGCTGCAGGCATGACAACACGCTCACGGAGCGTTTTGAACTCTTTGTGAACGGCAAGGAACTTGCCAACGCCTACTCTGAGCTCAATGACCCAATTGACCAGCTTGACCGCTTTGAGGAGCAGGCAGCCCTCAAGTCCAAAGGCGACGACGAAGCCATGTACATTGACTATGACTTTGTCCGCGCCCTTGAGTACGGTATGCCTCCAACCTCCGGTATCGGCATCGGCATAGACCGCCTTACAATGTTCATGACCGGAAAGGACAGCATCCAGGATGTCCTGTTCTTCCCCATGATGAGACCAGAAAAATTCTAGGATATGAAAAAGTTAGTCCTTGACAGGCAGAACCGTAAGATTGCCGGAGTTTGCTCCGGTATTGCCAAATACCTTGATGTAGATGTGACCGTTGTCCGCGTAATTTTCCTCATCGCCCTTATCTGGGGCGGGTTCGGACTCTGGGCATACCTTATCATCTGGGCAGTAGCGCCTCAGGAGTAATGAGACGGGAAACCGTAACATCGGCATCCAATCCAAAGATCAGGAATCTCCTTCTGCTGCAGGAGAAATCCAAGGCGCGGCGGGAGCTGGGCCTTTTTGTGGTAGAGGGCCGGCGTGAACTTGAGCACTGCCTGGAAGCAGGGTATTCTGTGAGGACGCTTTTCGTGTGTCCTGAGATTGCCGGCAAAGACTTTCCCCCCTGTCATTCTGAGCTTTCCCTCTGTCATTCTGAGCGTAGCGAAGAATCTCTTATCATCGAAATCCCGGAATCCCTTTACCGCAAGGTGGCGTACCGTGAATCCACTGAGGGCATCATTGCAGAAGTAGAGTACAGGGAACTTACGCTCAGTGATCTCAACCTTCCGGAGAATCCGCTCATCATGGTGCTGGAGTCCGTGGAAAAGCCTGGAAACCTTGGTGCGGTGCTCCGCAGCGCAGATGCCGCCGGGGCCGATGCCGTTCTCATATGCGACCCCATCACTGACCTATACAACCCCAACCTCATCAGGGCTTCCATAGGGGCGGTGTTTACCGTACCTACCGTGGCCTGCAGCTCAGAGGAAGCAATTGCATTCCTTCAAGGCCGTGGCATCCAGATACTTACGGCCCAGCTTCAGGACTCATCCCTGTACTATGACGTGGATATGCGCCGTGGAACCGCCCTTGTCATGGGCACGGAATCCACGGGGCTTACGGACCAGTGGCGGAAGGCTGCATCGGCCCATATCCGCATTCCCATGCTTGGACGACTTGACAGCCTGAACGTATCTGTGAGCGCCGCAATTCTTCTCTTTGAAGCAGTGCGGCAGAGGCAGATTTGACCGCCCATCCAAAAAACTCGGCAGGACAGAATGAAGGCGTTGGATTTCCAACGCTTTTTTATTATAATTGTATGCTAAACCTGTAATTAAAAGCACAAGATATGAAACGCTTGCACATTCTTTTCGCACTGGCTGCGCTCATTACGGTTGCCTGCACCAAAGGTCCGGCCCCGGACGTGGTACAGCCGGATCAGTTTACGGTTCCACAATATTCCCAGGGAGAGAAAAAGGGAAATATAACTTACCAATTGCTTATCTATACATTTGCCGACAGCAATGGTGACGGCGTTGGAGATTTTAACGGAATTAAATCCAAATTGAATTATCTGGACGGCCTTGGCGTAAGCGCTATCTGGATTTCCCCGGCACATCCCGCAGATTCATATCACGGTTATGATGTCCAGGATTATGAGTCTCTGGATCCGGCCTTTGGTACTGAACAGGATTTCAAGAACTTGATAGATGCTGCCCATTCAAAAGGCATAAAGGTGTATATGGACTATGTCCTTAACCATACAGGTAAGGGCAACAAGTGGTTCACGGAGGCCAAAAAATCAACTGAAGCCGAGACCTTCTCCTGGTATCATATCTCTGCAAACCCCCAGGCCGATATAGCTGCCGGTAAATTCCCTATGCTAAAAAGCTATGACAGTAAAGTCTGGCACGATCTGACTGTGGGAGAGATCGGCTATGAGGGCCGTCTTCATTTCACCGTGGATTTCAGCGGAGAGGAGAAAACCCTCACGGTGGAACCTTCTACGGAAAAGGCCCAGCCGTCAAATACGGACACATCGGTAAAAATGTTCCTATGGACCGGAGAGCCCGGAGTCGCAATCAGGATGTACGAAAAGACAGAGGGAATATATGAACTGACCACAGATATCTCTACCCCGTGGGGCATTTTGATACGCACTTCGGACACGTCGTGGGACATCGGGACAAAATGGGGCGCACCAAAAGGCAAGAATGTGGTTGTCTGGGGTGAGCCGCTTGCCCTGAGTTCCACTGACGCTCAGGATATTCTCTTCGGAAATCCCCTGCAGATGAAGTTCTATGGAGATTTTGGAAGCTGGATGCCAGACCTGAATTATGGGGATGTGCGTACGGCTTCTCAGTCTGCGCCCTTCAAAGCCATGGCCAGAAGTGCGAAAAAATGGATAGACATGGGCATAGATGGATTAAGACTGGATGCCGTCAAGCATATTTATTCAAATCCTACAGGCCCTGAGAATCCGGCATTCCTAAAGGATTGGTATGACACCTGTAACGATTATTTCCATCAGGCCGGCCATAATGATGACATCTATATGGTGGCAGAGGTTTGGATGGATTACAAGAGCGTGGCACCATATTATGCGGCTCTTCCCGCCTGCTTTGAATTCGACTTCTGGGAGCGTCTCAAATGGGCTCTTCCTAACAGGACGGGCCGATATCTTGCCAAGGACCTCATTGAGTACAGGAATGAATATGCAAAGGTGAGCAGTGGCGCCATAGCTGCTACAAAACTTACCAATCACGACGAAACCCGTGCTGCAACAATCCTGAAAGGGAATGAGGATCAGCTCAAACAGGCTGCAGCCATCCTCATGAGCGCAGAGGGCCAGCCCTATATCTATCAGGGAGAGGAACTCGGTTACTGGGGAAAGGACGATGACGACGGCGGTAAGGATGAGTTTGTCCGTGCTCCAATGATATGGGATAATATCTTTGATGCAGCAGTGAAGCCCCTAAATGGCAGATATGACTCGGCACTCATTTCCGATGAGTACTCGGTGAAAACTCAGACTGCAAAGGAGGGCTCCCTAATACGTACCTACTATGACTGGACTTGCGCCCGTAATAAATGTGGAGCAATTGCTACGGGCAAGATGAGTAAGCACGCCGTCTACAATGAAGACAATTCCCAGTTTAATTCAATCGCGGCTTGGTATATGACTGCTTCCTCAGGCGAGAAAGCCCTGGTGGTTCATAACCTCTCCAACTCAGGCGTAACCATTAGCCTTCCGGAAGACTCACTTACGGATATAGTCGTTTCCCTTGGCAGCGTGAGCGTATCGGGCTCAGATCTTACATTAGGTGCTAATTCATCAGTAGTATTTCAACAGTAACAACCACATATGAAAAAGTTTATCATCGCTTTTGCAGCGCTTGCACTTGCAGCCTGCGCCCCCAAGGTTCAGTATCACCCCGAATGGACCTATGATTCCGTTGTCTATGAAATGAACATCCGCCAGTACTCTCCGGAGGGAACCTTTGCGGCGGCCGCCGCCCAGCTTCCCCGTCTAAAGGAACTTGGCGTAGATGTAGTATGGCTCATGCCCATGTTTGAAATTGGCACGGAGGGCCGCAAGGGCACCCTTGGCTCATACTATGCTATCTCAGACTACAAGAAGGTGAATCCGGAATTCGGCACCATGGAGGACTTTGAAGCCTTCCTTGCAAACGCCCATGAACTTGGCCTGAAGGTAATCCTCGACTGGGTTGCCAACCAAACCGCCCCGGATCACATCTGGATGACGGAGAAGCCTGCCGATTTCTATGAGAGGGACGCCGAAGGCAACGCCATCTGGGAGTATGACTGGACCGATACCCGCAGCCTCAATTATGAGAACGAGGAAGTCTGGTGGGCCCAGGACGACGCAATGCGTTTCTGGCTTGAAAAGGGCGTGGACGGCTTCCGCTGCGATGCCGCCGGCGAGGTTCCCGCAGAATTCTGGTACGGAATCCTCCCCAAGATGAATAAGGATTACCCCGACATCTACCTCCTTGCCGAGGCGGAGAGGGACAATCTGGCCGATCCCCTTGTAACCTTTGATGCAAACTATGCCTGGGAACTCCACCACCTGCTGAACTCCCTTGCAAAGGGTGCCAAGACCGTGGATGACCTCAAGGAGTATGTTGCCCGTGACGCAGCCCGCTTCCCCAAGGAGGCCTTCCGCCTCACCTTCACCTCCAACCACGATGAAAACTCCTGGAGCGGCACCGAGTTCGAGCGCGAGGGCGCTGCTGCTAATGCCTGCGCCGTGCTCTGCTTCACCCTTCCGGGTAGCCAGCCGCTCATCTATACCGGCCAGGAGATCGGCCTTTCCCGCCGTCTGGAATTCTTTGAGAAAGATCCCATCACGGACTGGAGCGCCAACGAGTACACCACCTTCTGGAAGACTCTCTGCGACCTAAAGCATAACAATCCTGCCCTGAAGGCCGGTGAGAAAGGCGGAGACATCGTATGGTGGGATGCCCCTGAAGGCTGGGTGGCCTTCCACAGGGAAGTGAAGGGTAATATGGTGATTGTGATTGCCAACTTCGGCGTTCCCGTGCCCGCAGAGGCTCCCGAGGCCAAGGCCGATGCCAACGACAACCGTCCTCAGGGAGATGTTGTGGCGGAGCCTTTCAAGAACCTCGAGGCCGCTCCTATCACTATGACTCTCAATCTGAAGGGAGAATACAAGGACGTGTTCACCGGTAACGTTATCAAGACCCCGTACGACATAACCCTTGCCCCGGGAGAGTATATCGTTCTCACCAAATAGGCAGTAATGAGAAAATTAAATGCCATAATCCTGCTGGCCGGTGCCGTTATCATGGCATCATGTACGGCGCCCGCCCCCAATAAGGCCGATGTCATCCAGAGTCCTGACGGAAGGCTTGAGGCTCAGTTCCTCATTTATCCTGACGGGAGCCCCGCCTATACCCTTTCCTTTGACGGAAAGGATGTGATCAAGCCTTCAAAACTTGGCTACAAACTCATAGGTGGAATGGACCTTACCAAGGGCTTTACCTTTGACGGCTCCGGACACGGCACCATTGATGAGACCTGGGAGCCCGTTTGGGGAGAGGAGAGGGAGATCCGTAACAATTGCAATGAGATGCTGGTAAAGTTGAAGAGGGAGGACGGCGTTGCCATGAACGTGCGCTTCCGCCTCTACAACGACGGCCTAGGCTTCCGCTATGAGTTCCCCATGGAGAACAGTCTCACCTATTTCAAGGTGGCCGATGAAATCACTCAGTTTGCCCTCACCGGAAACCACACCGCCTGGTGGATTGCCGGAGACTATGACACGCAGGAGTACAACTACACCCGCTCAAAACTGTCAGAGATCAGGAGGTACAATGCCCAGGAGCGTCCGTACAACGCCTCCCAGACGGTTGCATCGGCCATGTCTGTCCAGACGGCCCTTCAAATGAAAACGGATGACGGACTGTACATCAACATCCACGAGGCCGAGGTCCTGGATTATCCCACCACTAACCTTGAACTGGACGACAAGACCTTCACTTTCTCCACCCTTCTCACCCCGGATGCGGAGGGCGTGAAGGGCCGCCTCCAGGCTCCATGCAATAGCCCCTGGCGCACCGTACAGGTGTGTGAAAAGGCTACGGACGTCCTGGCTTCCCGTCTTATTCTCAACCTCAATGAGCCGTGTGCCATAGAGGACGTCTCCTGGATACATCCAACAAAGTATATGGGCGTATGGTGGGAGATGATTTCCGGCCGCACGCACTGGTCTTATACCAACGATTTCCCCTCTGTTCAGCTTGGTGTCACTGATTATGCCCATGCAAAGCCACACGGCCGGCATGGTGCCAACAATGAGAATGTGCGCATGTACATTGACTTTGCGGCGGAGAATGGCTTTGACGGTCTTCTTATTGAAGGCTGGAACGAGGGATGGGAAGACTGGTTCGGTTGCCAGAAGGACTATGTCTTTGACTTTGTCACCCCTTACCCGGATTTTGACCTTCCGGCTCTGAATGAATATGCCCACAGCAAAGGCATCCGCCTCATAATGCACCATGAAAGTTCATCTTCCACAGTGAACTATGAGCGCCATATGGAAGCCGCCTACAACCTTATGAACCAGTACGGCTACGATGCCGTGAAGAGCGGCTACGTGGGTAATATCATCCCTTACGGAGAGCACCACTACAGCCAGCCTCTCATCAATCACTACCACTATGCCATTGTAGAGGCAGCAAAGCACCACATCATGGTGAATGCCCATGAGGCTGTGCGTCCTACGGGCCTTTGCCGCACCTGGCCCAATATGATTGGCAACGAGAGCGCCATGGGAACGGAATTCCGTGCTGGCATCAACCCCGGCCATACCTCCATACTCCCGTTCACACGCCTGCAGGGCGGCCCCATGGACTACACTCCCGGCATCTTCGAGCAGGATATGTCCGTCACCGCTCCCGGGGAAACCGGCAAGATGCGCCATACCATCGGCAATCAGCTGGGCCTTTACGTAACCTTCTACAGCCCTCTCCAGATGGCCGCAGACCTTCCCCAGAACTACTCCCGCTTCATGGACGCCTTCCAGTTCATTAAGGACGTGGCTGTGGACTGGGATAGGAGCATCTACCTCATGGCAGAGCCCGGAGAGTACATTGTGACGGCCCGCCATCCCAATTATAAGACGCTAAATTCCGGCAGGCTCAAAGGCACTTCCGGAGCATATGACTTCGCTCATCCCGGCGGAGTGGAGAAGGATGTGTGGTTTGTTGGCGGCGTCACCGGAGAGGATGCCAAGGAGGTAGAGATACCGCTGGACTTCCTGAAGAAAGGCGTGGTGTATGAAGCTACCCTTTATGCCGATGCTCCGGACGCAGATTATGAGACCAATCCCCAGGCATATGAAATAAGCCACCATCTCCTGTCGGCCGACAGCACCCTCAAGGTGTGGATGGCAAGAAGCGGCGGATTCGGCCTGAGCCTAAGAGAAAAATGATGAAGCAGATTACAATTACGCTTGCCTCAAGCGGGGAGAAGATAAACGTGGAGGTGGGGAGCCCCCTTGCCTCCATAGCCCCCAAAACTGTAAAGGACCCCAAGACCGGAAAGGAATACCCGGTGCTGGCCGCCCTCTGTGACCATAAGCTCAAATCCCTTGACTATGAGGTGTTCAGCCCCCATTCCATAGAGTTTGTTGGCTTCAATCACCCGGACGGCCGCCGCACGTATATACGTTCCCTGAGTTTCCTGGCCCAGAGGGCTGTGCGAAACCTTTTCCCGGACAGGAAGTTCAAGATAAACCACTCCCTGCCCAGCGGCCTTTACTGTAAGCTTCGCGGTGAGCGTATAACGGATGAGCAGATAATGGCCCTCCGCGAAGAGATGCGCCGCCTTGTGGCCCAGGACCTTCCGTTCTCTATGAAGGTGCTGCCGGCAAACGAGGCCATTGAACTCTTCGAGTCCCAGAATCAGGAACTTAAGGCCGATCTAATACGCACGGTGGGTCAGTTCTACTGCAAGGTAAACTATCTTGACGGGGTGGCCGATAACTTCTATGGCGCCCTGGTGCCTTCCACCAGCTACCTGGAAGTGTTCGACCTAATGCCGTTCCATCATGGATTCTGCCTGATGTATCCTTCCGATGAGGATATTACAAAGACTATCGCCCGCCAGAAGCAGATGAAACTCACCACCACCCTTAAGGATTACGGCCATTGGTGCAAGACCACGGGAGTTGTGAGCGTAGGAGCCCTCAACAGGCGCCTCCAGAGCGGCGGAGCGGTGGAGCTGATAAACCTGTGTGAAGCCCGTCAGGAAAGGGCTTACGGAGCGTTGGCAGACCGTATTTATGCCCAGAGGGACCATGTGAAGATAGTGTTCATCGCAGGCCCTTCTTCCAGCGGAAAGACTTCTTCATCGCTGAGGGTTGCCCAGCAGTGCAAAGTACTGGGCCTCAATCCCAAGGTGATAGAACTGGACAATTACTTTGTGGAGCGTGAACGTACGCCCGTGGACTCTGACGGAAACTTTGACTTCGAGGCCCTTGAAGCCATGGACCTGGAACTCCTTGGGCGGCACCTCAATGACCTCCTTGCTGGCAAGGAAGTTGAGATTCCCCGCTATGATTTCAAGCAGGGACGTCCCTTCTTCGAGGGCAATATGATGCACCTTGAGGAGAACGACATACTTGTGATGGAAGGCATCCATGCACTTGATCCCGCAATGGTGCCCTCAGTGGACCAGAGCCGCATTTTCCGCATATATGCATCGGCCCTGACGTCCCTGAAACTGGACGAGAACTGCTGCATCTCCACAACGGATAACAGGCTTCTGAGGCGCATGGTGCGTGACAATCGCGTACGCGGAATCACCCCGGAAGACACCATCCTCCGCTGGCCGTCAGTCCGCCGTGGCGAGGGCCGGAACATCTTCCCTTTCCAGGAGAATGCCGATGCCCAGTTCAACACCGCCCTCCTGTATGAGCTCCCGATGCTCCGCTACTATGCGGAACCCCTCCTGAGACGCATCCTGCCGTCTTCTCCGGCTTTCTCCGAGGCTCGCCGCCTTTTGAAGTTCCTGGACTTCATAGTGGCACTCCAGCCACAGGAGATAGATGCCATTCCTCCCACTTCAATCATGAGGGAATTCATCGGAGGACAGACTCTCTGAGGCCCGCAGGTGGGACTAATGGCATAAATTGTCCTAACAGACGGTGGCTATCTGCTGAAATCTAAAGCGGATAGCCGCTATCTTTGTGCCCACTATGCTGACAGCCCTCATAGCTATGATGCTCCTTGCAGGATCGCCTGCAGATACGCTTGCTCCCGCCATTGCCGTGGCAGGTAAGACCGAGATGCGGGTGACGGGGATGGTGAGCGGCATCAAGGCCGATGAGCTCCGCCAGTATGGCATAAATAATCCTAAGGGCGTTGCGGCTATCGTTCCCGGACTCCACCTTCCGGACTATGGGGCGTCCCTCACATCCTCCATATATGTAAGAGGGCTTGGTTCCAGGATGGAAAACCCTGTTATCGGCCTTTATATAGACGACTTCCCGGTCCTTGACAAAAACAGCTATGACCTTGACTACCTTGATGTGGAAAGCATCCGCTTCCTCCATGGGCCGCAGGGAACGGCATACGGGAGAAACTCCCTTGCTGGGGTCCTTTCAATAAGGACAGCGGCCCATAAGGGACTCCGTGCGGCGCTTGAATATGGCAGCCGTCATCACGCCCTGGCGCAGGTCTCCGGCGGTTATGGAAATCATTCCTTCAGCGCCGCCTACAGGCATTCCAGCGGCTTTTTTCCCAACACTCACACCGGAAAGATGTGCGATCCCTATGACGGGGGCCAGCTCAGGTGGCGCTGGGAAAAGGCTTTTGATGACCTTACCCTTGGGAACCTCCTCCAGGCCGGCGTTTCCTCCGAGGGAGGCTTTGCCTATGGTGCATGGAAGGACGGTGAGGTGCAGCCCGTGAACTACAACGACGAAGGCTCATACAGGCGAATCACCGTCCTGGAAGGCTTCAAGGCAAGGCTGAGGAAAGAGAATATCGTGCTTGACCTGATGACATCGGCCCAAATCCTTGCCGATGATATGCGGATGGACCAGGACTATTCCCCTCAATCTGTGTTCACCCTTCAGCAGAGGCAGCTTAGCGGCGCACAGACTTTTGAGGCCCTCCTCCGCCCGGCGCGAAGATTCAGCCACTGGAAGCCCGTGACGGGGTTCTTTGGCTTTTTCAAGGCATGCGGAATGGACGCTCCGGTGCTTTTCAAGCGTGACGGCATAGAGAAACTCATCCTTGACAATGCAAACGGCGGCATACCGGATGATATCGGCTATCTGGAGATTCCGGATGCATCTTTCCCCGTTGACAGCCGCTTTTCCATCCTTTCCTGGAACGCCGCCCTCTATCACGAATCCGTGTTTCCGGTAGGCCGATGGACATTCACGGCCGGCCTCAGAATAGACTATGAGGGTGCCTGGATGGGGTATGACTGCTTTGCGGCGCTCCACTACCGTATGGTGCCCTTTATGGCCTCTCCAAAGCCATTCGAGGACACTTATACCGGAGATCTCTTCCACGGCGGGCTCCAGATCCTTCCCAAACTGGCGGTTCAGTTTGCGCCTTCGGGGAAGTGGCTTTTATCGGCCTCCGTGGCAAAAGGCTACCGCGCGGGAGGCTTCAACACCCAGATTTTCTCCGACATCCTCCAGAACCGAATGATGAACGGGCTTATGGCCGATCTTGGCGTGTACTTTGACCGCCCCACGGTGTCTGCCGTTGCGGACAACACGGAGTACCAGCCGGAGGAACTGTGGAATTTCGAGGCCGGGTTTGGCTATCACGGAGAGAATTTCAGGGCCGATGCAACTGCGTTTTACGCTAATGCCGTAAACCAGCAGATCACCGTCTTCCCTCCCGGAATGACCACCGGCAGGATGATGACGAATGCAGGCCGAAGCCGTAGTTACGGCGTGGAGCTGCAGGCGTCCTATGAGAATGCAGGTTTCATGGGGAGGGCATCGTGGGGCTGGAATGACGCCAGATTCACCGAGTTCAACGACGGCCAGGCCGATTACTCCGGAAACAGTATCCCCTACAGCCCCTCTCATACTCTCTTCGTATCGGCCGGATATTCCGGAAACAGGTTTGAGGTGGAGGCGCACGTCAGAGGCATCGGCCCCATTGCCTGGAATGAGGCAAATACCCTTGAAGAGCCGTTCTACGTTACCCTGGGCGCAGATGCAAGGGTCCGTTTTGGGCGTTTCCAAGTATATCTTCGCGGCGAGAACCTTACCGGCACCCGCTTCCGCACATTCTATTTCAAATCGATGGGAAATGAATTCTTCCAGGTTTCAAAGCCTGCGGTCTTCACCCTTGGCGTACAAGTATCAATATTATGAAAAACAGACTCTCAGTACTTTTCATAGCCGTCCTGGCCCTTGTTTCCTGTCACAAGACGCCCCAGCCGCATGAAATCCCTCCCCAGGATCTCTACATAGGGACCGTTTCCGTGGATTATGAGGGAGGGGTTGTGGATAATCCCGACATCAAGGTTGCCTTCCTGCCTTCAGAAGACGGGAGGCGGGCCGATATCATAATCTATAAGATTAAGTTCGTTCCCAAGATGCCGGTGCGTATAGATGTGACTATTCCTGCCGTGGCGGTGGAAAAAGAGAGTGAAGGAGTATCCTTTTCCTGCAACAATGTCGTCCCACTGGCCCTTGGAGGAGAGTATCCAAAGTACAATGTCACGTCACTTAGCGGCACTTTGAAGGGAAGCAGCCTCTCCTTCAGCCTCAATTTTGGGGAATACCCCACGCGGTTCAAGGGCACAAGGGCAAGATAGCGGAGATACCAGTTTTTTTGAGTATCTTTGCTGTCTATGGCAAAAGACTTCATTGAGATTCGCGGAGCAAGGGCAAACAACCTGCAGGGGATAGATGTAGACATCCCCCGCGGGCAGTTTGTGGTGGTTACCGGGCTCAGTGGCAGCGGCAAGAGCTCTCTGGCCTTCGATACTCTTTACGCAGAGGGCCAGCGCCGCTATATGGACACCCTCTCCACGTATGCCAAACATTTTATGGGCATACTGGAAAAGCCGGAGGTTGAGGAAATTACAGGCCTCAGTCCCATCATTGCCATAGAACAGAAAACCACCGGGAACAATCCCCGCTCCACGGTTGGCACAATCACTGAGATTTATGACTTCCTTAGGCTACTATATGCCAAAGGCTCCAGGGCCATTTCCCCGGAAACCGGCCTTGAGATGGTCCGCTACAACGATTCCCAGATTGTAGACCTCATAATGAACAAGTTCGCGGGCCGGAAATGCTATCTTCTGGCACCGCTTGTCAGGGGCCGAAAAGGACATTACCGTGAACTGTTTGAACAGCTCCGAAAGCGCGGTTATATGGAGGTCCGTATAGACGGTGAAATCCAGGACGTCGTGCCGGAGATGGCCCTTGACCGCTATAAGCCGCACTTCATTGAACTGGTAGTGGACCGCCTTATACCTGAGGCGGGGGACGACCGCCGGGTGAGGGACTCGGTGGGGAAGGCTATCGGCCTTGGAAAGGGCTCCGTAGCAATCCTTGACGTTGAAAGCGGAGAGATTTCCCACTATTCCAAGCACCTTGTAGACCCTCAGAGCGGGCTTTCCCTCCAGGAGCCGCAGCCCCATAGTTTCTCCTTCAACTCCCCGCAGGGGTACTGCCCTCACTGCAAGGGCCTGGGGACCATTGTGGACGTGAACATAGACACAATCATTCCGGACCGCTCCAGGAGCGTGGCCGATGGCGGCATAGTGCCCCTGGGAAAGGTCCGTGAAAACCGAAAGTTCGATATAATACGCGCCATTGCCCGTAAATACGGGTTCAGCCTGTACGATCCCATCGGCACCCTGCCTGACGAGGTAGTGAGCCTTCTTGTGTATGGCTCCGAGGACCTTTTCCGCGTAGGAGAGGGGAATCTCACGGAGATGGAAACCTGGGGCGGAGTCATTGAGAATATTGAGGACACCGTGGTGTGCCCCGTGTGCGGCGGCACCCGTCTCAACAAGGAGGCAATGTGCTTCAGGGTGGACGGAAAAACCATTTCAGAGGTCTCTGCAATGGAGATTTCTGAACTTTCCGCATGGCTGGAAAAGATTCCGGAAGGCTTTAACCAGAAGGAACTGAATGTGTCCAGGGACATCCTCAAGGAGCTCCGTGAGCGCGTTCGGTTCATGCTGGACGTGGGCCTTGACTATCTGTCGCTGGACCGCCCCACAGGGTCCCTTTCCGGAGGTGAGAGCCAGCGCATCCGCCTGGCAACCCAGATAGGCTCCAAGCTGGTGAATGTGCTGTATATACTTGACGAGCCTTCTATCGGCCTTCATCAGAAGGATAACCGTAAGCTCATAGCGTCACTGAAGGCACTGCGGGACGAGGGCAATTCCGTGATGGTTGTGGAACACGACGCAGAGACCATGATGAGCGCCGACTGGCTTGTGGATGTGGGCCCTGGTGCCGGAGAAAACGGCGGCAGGATATGCCTGAACGGGCCGTTGAAGGAACTTCTGAAAAAGGGCAAGTCCCTTACGCTTGATTATCTGCGGGGGAAGCGCAGAATTGATGTTCCGGCGGCCAGGAGGCCTGGAAACGGCAAATATCTTACTCTCCGCGGCGCAACGGGCAATAACCTCAAGAGCGTGGATGTGAGTTTCCCGCTTGGTTGCCTCATTGGTGTTGCAGGCCTTTCCGGTTCCGGTAAGAGTTCCCTTGTGAACGAGACCCTCATGCCCATCCTGAAGCAGAAGTTCTACCGCTCCAAGGAGCGTCCTCTTCCGTACGCGTCCATCGAAGGCATAGAGAATATAGACAAGCTCATAGAGATAGACCAGAGCCCTATCGGCCGTACGCCCCGCTCAAATCCGGCAACTTTCACGGGCGTGTTCAATGACATACGTACCCTCTTTGAGGAAACGCCGGACGCCAAAGTTCGCGGATATAAGGCCGGCCGATTCTCCTTCAACGTCCCCGGAGGCCGATGCGAGGAATGCAAGGGCGCCGGCATCAAGGTCATTGAGATGAACTTCCTGCCGTCCGTGCACGTTCCTTGCGAAACCTGCGGCGGAAGGCGCTACAATGAGGATACCCTGGCCGTGAGGTATAAGGGAAAGAACATCAACGACGTCCTGGAAATGTCCATTTCCGAGGCCTACGAGTTCTTCAAGCCCGTTCCCAAGATTGCCGCAAAACTGAAGGCCATGATGGATGTGGGCCTTGGGTATGTGCGCCTTGGCCAGAGCGCCATCACCCTTTCCGGCGGTGAGAGCCAGCGCATGAAACTGGCCGCAGAGCTCTCACGCCCTTCCACGGGGAATACCCTGTATATTCTTGACGAGCCCACTACCGGCCTTCACTTTGAGGATATAAAAGTGCTTCTTGGAGTACTCCAGAGGCTTGTGGAAGCAGGAAATACCATCATCATAATAGAGCACAATCTGGATGTGCTCAAGAGTGTCGACTACCTCTTTGACATGGGACCGGAAGGCGGCCGTCGCGGTGGCTGGATAGTTGCCCAGGGCACCCCGGAACAGCTTGCCTCAGACCCCGCCTCCGTCACCGGCCCGTACCTCAAGGACGTTCTGTAGGTTTCGGCCAGTGCACTTCGGACCGGTACGGACCTTCGGCCCTATCCCTCCCATGCGTCCGTGCATAGCACGGCCTCTGGGCCCCTCCCGTTCACGAAGCCACGGGCGGCTATGCCGTCCGAAGGGCACCGGCCGATAAGCCTCCGTGCTTGCCGTGTTGACACTCAGATTGCCTGTGGCGGCGTTTTTGCGTCAACACGGCAGCGTTTTGGCGGAAAAAGGCCCATTTCCTTGCCGTGTTGGCACTGGAATCGGCCTTATACGCGTTATAGCCGTCAACACGGCCGGTGGCCGCTGTCGCACGTCGTTGCACACTGCCGCATGCCCTGGACCAGGTCCACGCAGGGGTTGGACCAGGTCCACACATGGGCCATACCAAGTCCACAAAGCGGCTGGGCCAGGTCCACGAAGGCACTATGCCGTACCCCATTCCGCGCGGAGGCGGTCCATAAGATGCATAATGTATAGGATTTCTGCGTGGGGCATAGCCGATGGCTCCAGGGATCCGGCTGCAATTGCATCCCGGCAGGCACGGAACTGATACTCGAAGCCGGTAATCTGATCAGGCACGGCTACGGTCTTCTCCACTATATGGCGTTTACGGCAAACGTTAACGGTCTTGGGATTGATAAGATCGTCAAAGACAAGGTAGCCGGTGGTGCCGGCTATGACGGCCTCGTTGCCTCCCTGGCACCAGGCAGAGCAGTCCAGAGAAGCCAGGGTGCCATCGGAAAGAACCATTGTAACCTGCTCGGATGCATCTACCCCGCTAGGGGCCTTGACGCAGGTGGTGTTAATCTGTGAGACCGGTGCATCAAAGTACATTCTCACAAAGTTCAGAAGATAAACTCCAAGATCCAGAAGGGCGCCTCCGCCAAGTTCCGGACTAATGATGCGCTCTTTGTCGGACACATTGTAAGCCAGGGTGGCCTGGACCATACGGGGTTCTCCAATGATGCCGGACTCCAAAAGTTTACGGCCGATCTCCCTTACCGGCATATACCGCGGCCATATGGCTTCTCCCACAAAAACGCCTTTCTCACGGGCCAGGGCAATGATTTCTGCCGCTTCTGTGGCATTGAGCATAAAGGACTTCTCCACAAGGCAGGGCTTCCCGGCAAGGATGGCGTCACGTGTCACTCCAAAGTGGCATGAGTGCGGTACGGCTATATACACAAGGTCTATATCAGGGTCCTCCAGCAGTGCAGCGTATGACCCGTATGCCCGGGGAATGTCAAAGCGCCCGGCAAAGGCCAGAGCCTTCTCCTCAGAACGTGAACCGATGGCAATGCAGGTCATATCTTCCATTGCCTGAAGCGTGCGGGCCGCCTTCTCTGCGATGTGCCCGGCACCGATTATTCCAACTTTGAACATGGTGTAAAGATAGGTATTTTTCCGGACAGTTTGCCGTGTCGACACTCAGATTGCTTGTAGAGGCGTTTTTGTGTCAACACGGCAGCGATTTTCCGGAAAAAGGCCGATTTCCTTGCCGTGTTGGCTCCGGAATCGGCCTTTTACGCGTTTTAGCCGTCAACACGGCACGGCGAACGCCGTCAGAAGAATCGCACTACGTCATCAAGAGGTCTTCTCTGCGGCCTGGATGGCTCCTGCGCGCGGTACCCAAGGGCTATCACGGCCATAATGGCTTCATTCTCCGGGATATCCAGGCAGGCGCGGATGGCGTCGCTGTCACGCATCCCCATTATGAGCGTGTCAAAGCCCATAGCCCTGGCCTTGAGAATAAGGTAGGCGTTGCTGAGTCCGTTGTCATAGGCGCCCCAGCCGTCCTCTATCTCATTGGTGGCCGTTCCGCGGAAGAAGCCGGACTTGCCCTTTTCATATGTGGAGACAATGAGTACGGGGGCATTGGCAACCCTGTCCTTGTTGCCGCCTATCATCTCAAGGAGGGCGGCGTGCTTTTCTCCGCCAACAGCTACATAATACTTGCTGGGTTCCTGGTTGGCCCAGGACGGGGCCTCCTGAGTGGCAAGAAGGAGTTCGCGGACCTCCGATTCCGAGATAGTCTTTGATGCGTCATAGGCGCGGACGCTGCGGCGGGTGGTGAGTACTTCGTCAAAAGAAGCGCCGGGATTCTTCTGTGCCGGCTGGTTGCAGGCCATTAATGCGCAGGCCGCAAGCGATATGAGAAGCAGTTTTTTCATATGGACACGTCTTATAAACACTTCAAATTTAGCAAAAAACATGGTCTTTCCCACCAAAATCACAAAAAACGTAAAATATTTCACGTGAAACAACACAAGTTATGAGCACCCCCTTGATAGAACGCCTTCGGTGCAGTAACTTGCCGCCATGAAGGAGACCTACCATATCTGTTTTACTTCCCACGACGAGGTTATGTTCAGGGACCGGGAAGACCACGATGTATTTGTAAACCTGATGGCACTTCAGTCATTCTCCACCGGAACGGAAATACTTGCCGATGCCGAGATGTCCACTCACGTGCATCAGGGAGTGTTCACGGATAATCCGTCAGAGTTTGCCCGACGGGAAAGGATGTCCTACACCAAGTACTTCAACACCAAGTACGGCCGCAGGGGGAGATTTGGGCAGAAGTATACCTTTGTGGCTATAGTACTGGGACTGTACCATATACTGACAATGCTGTCCTATATACTTAGGAACGGTCTTCACCACGGAGCCGCCCCTACAGCATTCGGCTATCTTTTCTGCAGTGTAAGGGATATGTTCGCGCAGGATATAGGACTATGCGGGGATGAGGCCGTGCCTATGTCAAGAAGTGATATTTCCAGCAATCTCCCACGGCACGCCGAATTCCCGGATTCATTTCAGATGAACGAGCGCGGTGTGTTTGTCCGCCGCAGTTTTATGGAACTCAGGCGGGCGGAACAGTTTTTCAGCACCCCAAGGAACTACCTCTATCAGATGAACCGCCTGTCCGACGACTCCTGGCTGAAGGAACAACTGAAAGACAATACCGGAGCACCGCTGACTATTTCCGACATAGAACAGGCCGATGAAAACACCGTGGCCCAGATGCTTAAGAATGAGTACGGCAGGAACTTCGACAGGACACGCCTCCAGGATCTGGATGTCTGTATGCTCATTGACAGGGAACTGTGCCGTCCGTTCGGAGCCACTTCCGTGTATCAGCTCACTGATTCCCAGAAAATGCGCATCGCCCGCCAGTTGAAATACGATTTCCACGTGTCCGATGCTCAGATAAGCCGATGCCTGGTACTGTAGGTTTTGCCGTGTTGACACTCAGATTGCCTGTAGCGGCGATTTTGCGTCAACACGGCAGCAATTTCACGGAAAAAGGCCGATTTCCTTGCCGTGTTGGCTCCGGAATCGGCCTTATACGCGTTTTAGCCGTCAACACGGCAAAGGGATTAGTCCAGGCCGCCGTTGAGGGCGTAATCGGCCTTGACCTCCTCATAGAAGGCGGCGATGGCGGTGTCCACGTAAGGGCCAAGCCACAGGAAACCGATACCGGCGGTGAAGATGCACAGGATGAACCAGCCGATGAAGCTCAGGTACAGATAGAAGAGGTCAAACTTGTGGCCGCGCATCATCATGCGGCTGCGGTGAATGGCATCCGAGGCTCCAAGTTCAGGGTTCTCCTCCAGAATGAAGGGGGTCATGGCATATGAGAACCACTTGATGATTCCGGGAATAATGAGAAGGAGGGACCACAGGAATACCATGATTGTCATAAGGAGCATACCCCATACCTTGTGCCAGTAATTACTGAAGCCGATACGGAAAGTGTTGGATAGAATCTGGCTGTCTCTGGCTACAAGAAGTTTCCGGAATGCATTCAGGAAGCCAAGGGAGAGGGGCAGGACCAGCAGGAACTGCAACAGGGTGGAGATACCGCTGGTGCGGGTGGCCGTTTTCTGGAGGGCGATGAATTCAGGGGAGGTTATAAGTGCTGCTGCCTGATATCCGGTGGGAGAAGTGGCGGCAAGATCGGTCAGTTGCTTCTGGACCCGGGTGGTGCTATAAACCGTAGGGCCGGTTATGAAAGAAAGGATAAGCACATAGACGAGTGTAGCCACAACGGCTTTTCCCCAATTGCCGCGAAGTGCGTCAAGGGCGGCATTCTTGAATTCCTGGTTTGTTTTCATATGTGTAATAAACGTTTATTCTATTCGCAAATTTATGCAAATTTTGTATATTCGCATAATAAAATAAACTGTACTATGACTTTAGCTATTATCCTTGCCGTCCTGGCAGTCCTTGTAATCTGGATCATCGGCGTTCAGAACCGCCTTGTGAAAAGCGACGAACTCTGCAACAATGCCTTGAAGCAGATCAACGTCCAGCAGATCAGTCGTTTCGATGCCCTGAAGGCCCTCATCAAACTCACCAGGGAATATGCTTCCTATGAGGCCGATACCCTTGAGAAAATTGTGAAGGAGCGTAAGATTGTCTCTTCTCCCAATCCCACTGCGGCCGATATTAACGCCAACGAAGAAGCCCTTGCCGCAATCGGCGCCAAACTCATCGCCGTGGCAGAGGCTTACCCGGATCTCAAGGCCAGCGCCAACTACCAGCAGACAATGAAGGACATCAAGGACTATGAGGAAAACGTCCGCCTGTCCCGCATGACCTTCAACGACACCGTAACCCGCTTCAACCAGCAGGTGCGCGTATTCCCCACCTCCCTGGTGGCCGGAATCCTTGGCTTTGCAAAGCGTGATTACCTTGCCGACGACGTTTCCAAGAAAGATTACCCGGAAATCTAGATGAAACGGCTTTTTGCTCTTGTTGCAGCCGCGGCGCTCTGCGCTGCGGCGTTTGCCCATGAGGTCCGTGACCTTGACATAAACGTTGCCGTGAACAAGGACGGCAGCGCGGTAGTTACCCAGCGCTGGGACATGCGCGTATCCTCAGACAACACGGAGTGGTATATCCCTGTGGAAAACCTTGGCCCCATGACCATCGGCTCCCTCAGCGTCAAGGACAACGGCGTTCCTATGCAAAGCCTTGGCGACAAATGGGACGTGGACCGTTCCCGCAGTTGGAAAACCGGGAAGTGCGGCATCGTGCGTAAGCGTAACGGCGTGGAACTTTGCTGGGGCCTTGGAGAAACCGGCCCTCATGTCTGGGAGGTCACCTTTGTCCTAACCGGCCTTGTACAGGCTTACGATGATGCCGATGCCTTCAACTTCATGTTCGTGAATCCCGGCATGCCTGATGCCCCGGAGCACGTGAAAGTTACTATCAGCCCTTCCTTTGACTGCCCTCAGTGGACCTACGACAACACCCGCGTATGGGCTTTCGGCTTCTACGGAGACATCAACGTCAAGGGCGGAAAGGTTGTGGCGGAAACCTCGGAGTCAATGGACTACAATTCAAAGCTCATAACCGCCGTGAAGTTTGAAAAGGGTATCTTTGAGCCTGAGGTAATCAAAGGCGGTCCCGTACAGGATCTCATCGACAAGGCCCTGGAAGACAGCTCTTACGGAGAGGACGATCCCGCAGAGAAGTGGTTCCTCATAGGTTTTGCCCTTATCTTCATCGGCGGAATATTCCTTATATTATACGTTGCCATTGCATCGGCCCTTGGATACAAGTGGAAAAAGTCCATCTTCGGACGCACCAAGATTGACGGCTGGTACAGGGATATACCCCTGGACGGGAACCTCTTTGCGGCAGAATATACCCTTGCAAAAGGCGCCCGCTTTGGTAATAATACCCCGGCTCAGAATATCATAGGAGCGTTTTTCCTCCGCTGGATCATGGACGGAAAACTGAAGGTGCAGCCGGATCCAAAGTCGGATAAACGCGTGAATCTTCTCTTTGAGGCCGATACCGCCAGTATGGACGACGTAGAGGAAGACCTCTACCAGTGGGCCCTCAGCGCCGCCGGAGACAACAGGATCCTGGAGAAGAACGAGTTCGAGAAGTGGTCCACCAAGAACTACAAGAAGATGACGGCCTGGCCGGAACGCGCCATCGCACGCGGCAAAACCTGGTTCCGTGACAAGGGCTACTTCCTCTCTGAAGGCACCTGCACCACGGAAGGCCAGCAGCAGACATGTCATCTCATAGAGTTCCGTAACTTCCTGAAGGACTTCACATTAAGCGGCGAAAGAGCCTCCAACGAGGTTGGCCTCTGGAAGGATTATCTGGTGTTTGCCCAGCTCTTTGGAATTGCGGAGAAAGTTGCCAAGCAGTTCAAGAAACTGTATCCGTCAATCTATGAGGAAGTTGCCCGCAGCACCGGCATGGATTCCGACCGCTTCACCTACATGGTTCTCTGGACCAACAATATGAGCACCCGCTCATTCGGTAATGCCATAGCCAAGGCCGGCAACATCAACGGCACCGGCGGTCACGCCTCCTTTGGCGGCGGTGGCGGCTTCTCCGGCGGCGGCTTCGGCGGTGGCGGAAGGTAGTGGCTCCATTTGGAGAAACGGGTAAAAAAGAGTATCTTTGTATACTTAATCGGGGTGTGGCGCAGTTGGCTAGCGCATCTGGTTTGGGACCAGAGGGTCGTGTGTTCGAGTCACATCACCCCGACATATGTTTCTGCTTGGTTATGATATCGGCAGCTCTTCCGTTAAGGCGTCGGTGGTAGACGCCCTTACCGGTAAGTGCATAGCCACAGCATTCTATCCTGAAAAGGAAGCCCCCATTATTTCAAAACAGCCCGGATGGGCAGAGCAGGATCCCGCAATGTGGGTGGGAAACCTGCGCCTTGCTACGGCCGATGTCCTCCATCAGCTTCAAGAGGCAGGGGAAAGCGCCCGTGACGTCAAGGCCATCGGCATATCCTATCAGATGCACGGGCTTGTGTGTGTGGACAAGGATATGAATGTCCTGAGGCCATCCATAATATGGTGCGACTCCCGCGCTGTTCCATACGGAAATGCGGCCGCAGAGGCCCTGGGACAGGATTTCTGCCTGGAGCACCTTCTTAATTCTCCCGGTAATTTCACGGCTGCAAAGCTGGCCTGGGTGAAGGAGAACGAGCCCTCCCTGTATGAACGGATATGGAAGATTATGCTTCCCGGAGACTACATCGCAATGCGTCTTACAGGAAGCGTGTGCACCACTGTGAGCGGCCTTTCTGAAGGAATCTTCTGGGATTTCAGGGAAAACGCTCCCTCAAAGGAACTTCTGGAATATTTTGGCTTTGATGAGACCATTCTTCCCCAGAGAAGACCTACGTTCGGCATTCAGGGATACCTTACCGCAGAGGCAGCGAAGGCTCTTGGGCTCAAAGAAGGCATCCCCGTCACTTACCGTGCCGGAGACCAGCCAAACAACGCCCTAAGCCTCAATGTCTTCAATCCCGGGGAGATTGCCTCCACGGCAGGCACTTCAGGAGTTGTTTACGGTGTAATAGGGGAGGTTAACTATGACCCTCAGTCACGCGTGAATACCTTTGCGCACGTTAACCATAGCTTTGAGGATCCCCGCCTTGGCGTCCTTCTCTGCATCAATGGTACCGGCATCCTTAACTCCTGGATGCGCCGTAACGTTGCCCCGGAGGGCCTTTCATATGTCCAGATGAATGAACTGGCATCCAAGGCGCCTATCGGCAGTGAAGGCGTATCCATCCTTCCTTTCGGGAACGGAGCGGAAAGGATGCTCTGCAATAAGGAAACCGGCTGCAGCGTGCACGGAGTGAATTTCAACCGTCACGGCAGGGAGCATCTCCTGAGGGCCGCCCAGGAAGGAATTGTGTTCTCCTTCCAATACGGAATTGAGATAATGCAGGAGATGGGCCTCAAGGTGGACAAGATTCACGCCGGTCTTGCCAATATGTTCCAGAGCGCCATCTTCAGGGACACCCTTGCGGGCGTTTCCGGAGCAACCATTGAACTTTACAATACGGACGGATCCGTTGGAGCCGCAAAGGGCGCAGGAATAGGCGCCGGCATATATAAGGATAGCCGTGAGGCATTCTCCACCCTTGAGAGGTTGGAAGTGATAACTCCCAGTAATGAAGACCTCTACAGGGTGGCATATCAGCGTTGGAAATCACATTTAACACTATAACAAAATGGCAAAAGAATTTTTTCCCGGAATAGGAAAAATCCAGTTTGAAGGACCGGAGAGCGTCAATCCCCTTGCTTTCCATTATTATGAGCCTGAGCGCATGGTGATGGGTAAACCCATGAAAGAGTGGCTCAAATTTGCAATGGCCTGGTGGCACACCCTGGGCCAGGCATCCGGAGACCCTTTTGGCGGCCAGACCCGCTCTTATGAATGGGACAAGGGAGAATGCCCCTACTGCCGCGCCAAGGCAAAGGCCGATGCCGGCTTTGAGCTTATGCAGAAGCTTGGAATAGAGTATTTCTGCTTCCATGACATTGACCTTGTGGAGGACTGCGACGATATAGCGGAGTATGAGGCCCGCATGAAGGACATCACGGACTATCTCCTTGAGAAGATGAAGGAAACCGGCATCAAGAATCTCTGGGGCACCGCAAATGTCTTTGGTCACAAGCGCTATATGAACGGCGCCGCCACCAACCCTCAGTTTGATATTGTTGCCCGCGCGGCCGTCCAGATTAAGAACGCCCTTGACGCCACAATCAAACTTGGAGGCTCCAACTACGTGTTCTGGGGTGGCCGTGAGGGTTATTACACCCTTCTCAACACCCAGATGCAGAGGGAGAAGGACCACCTTGCAAAGATGCTCACCGCGGCCCGCGACTATGCCCGTAAGAACGGCTTCAAGGGCACTTTCCTCATTGAACCCAAGCCCATGGAGCCCACCAAGCACCAGTACGACGTAGATACGGAGACCGTTATCGGCTTCCTTCGCGCCAACGGCCTTGAAAAGGACTTCAAGGTGAATATAGAGGTGAACCACGCAACCCTTGCCGGCCACACCTTCGAGCATGAACTCACCGTAGCCGTGGACAACGGCTTCCTTGGCAGCGTTGACGCCAACCGCGGAGACGCCCAGAACGGCTGGGACACTGACCAGTTCCCCATCGACGACCTTGAACTCACCCAGGCCATGATGCAGATTATCCGTAACGGCGGCCTGCATAACGGCGGTTTCAATTTTGACGCCAAGCTCCGCAGAAGCTCAACTGACCCCGAGGATATCTTCATCGCCCACGTGAGCGCCATGGACACCATCGCCCACGCCCTCCTCAATGCTGCCGCAGTGCTTGAAAAGAGCCCCATCCCTGCAATGGTGAAGGAGCGCTACGCAAGCTTTGACAGCGGCCTTGGAAAGAAGTTCGAGGAAGGGAAGGCTTCCCTTGAGGAGCTTTATGACTATGCAAAGAAAGCCGGTGAGCCCGTTGCTGCTTCCGGAAAACAGGAACTTTACGAAACCCTCCTCTCACTCTATGCAAAATAGTTACAGGCAAAAGGGGAGTTACGCCTACCTCATTGCCATCGTGCTGGTGGCCGTCATCGGCGGTCTCCTCTTTGGATATGACACCGCAGTCATTTCAGGCGCAGAGAAGGGTCTGCAGGCGTTTTTCCGCGGTGCGGCGGATTTTGACTACACGGACGCCCTCCACGGATTCACAACATCCAGCGCCCTCATCGGCTGTATTATCGGTGCAATTATTTCGGGCCGATTAGCCCTTTACCTTGGCAGGAAGAAGACCCTCTTTGTGGCGGGTATCCTTTTCCTCCTGAGCGCCCTGGGCTCCTACAATCCGGAATTCCTCTTCTTTGAGAAGGGAGTTGCCTGCAAGGGCCTTCTGGCGGCATTCAACGGCTACCGCATACTGGGAGGAATAGGCGTGGGACTGGCATCGGCCCTGTGCCCTATGTATATCGCAGAGGTTGCGCCGGCTTCAAAGAGGGGAAGGCTTGTGTCATGGAACCAGTTTGCCATCATTTTTGGTCAGCTGGTTGTGTACTTTGTGAACTTCCTCATTGTGCGTTCCCACGCGTCTGACCCTAACGTTGTTGCCTGGACCAATGCCATTGGCTGGAGGGTGATGTTTGTATCAGAGGCCGTTCCCGCCGGGCTGTTTGCACTCCTTATCCTGCTGGTTCCGGAAACGCCGCGTTACCTTGCTATCCACGGCCATGAGGAGAAGGCTCTAACCGTGCTTTCCAACATTAACGGTGAAGCCCGCGCCAGGGAAATCCTTGCAAATATCAAGTCCACCGTGAACGCAGAGGCCAAGCGCAAACACGACAAACTCTTTGCTTTTGGTTTCCTGGTTGTGTTCATCGGATGTATGCTGTCCGTGTTCCAGCAGATTATCGGCATAAATGCAGTGCTGTATTTTGCGCCGCGTATCTTTGAGTCCATGGGAATGGGTGACCCTATGTTCCAGACGGTCCTTATGGGTGTAATCAACATCACCTTCACCCTTGTGGCGGTGTTTACCGTTGAGAAACTGGGCCGTAAGCCCCTCCTTATCACGGGTTCCCTGGGTATGGCAGTGGGCGCTTTTGGAGTGGCTCTCAGCAATGTTTACACAATGCCGGCCCTTGTGCCAGTTGTGAGCATCATGCTCTACAGCGCCTGCTTCATGTTCAGCTGGGGCCCCATCTGCTGGGTTTACATAGCAGAACTCTTCCCCAACACCATCCGCAGCCGTGCAACCGCAGCCGCAGTGGCCTTCCAGTGGGTGTTCAACTTTATCGTGTCCAGTACTTTTGTGCCCATGTACACCCGCAGCCCCTTCTTTGCCTATGCGCTTTACGGTGTAATCTGTCTCATAGCGGCCGTCTTTGTATGGCGCCTTGTCCCTGAAACAAAGGGCAAGACCCTTGAGGAAATGACCAAATTCTGGAGAGAACACAAATAATCATAGATATATGGCTAAAACTAAAGAAGATCTTAAAACCATTGCAACGCAGGTGCGCAGGGATATCCTGCGTATGGTGTGCCTTGCAAAATCCGGTCATCCGGGCGGATCGATGTCATCCACAGACATCCTTACGGCCCTGTATTTCAATGAGATGAAGCATGATCCGGCAAAGTGGACCCGTGACGGAAAAGGCCAGGACATGTTCATCCTCAGCGCCGGTCACATGACTCCGGTTTACTATTCCGTCCTGTCACGCTCGGGCTATTTCCCGGTGAGTGAACTTGCCACTTTCCGCCAGATGGGAACCCGCCTTCAGGGCCACCCCTCAGTGCGCAAGAACCTTCCCGGCGTGTTCCAGGCATCCGGTTCCCTGGGCCAGGGCCTCAGCGCTGCAGCCGGCCTTGCACTTGGCAAAAAACTGGACAAGGATGACAATTTTGTCTTCTGCCTCTGCGGAGACGGCGAATCAGAGGAGGGCCAGATCTGGGAAGCTGGCATGTTTGCGGTTTTCCACAAGCTGGACAACCTCATTGCCATGACCGACTGGAACGGAAAGCAGATTGACGGACCCACGGAAGAGGTATCCGGCATCGGAGACCTTGCCTCAAAGTGGGAGTCCTGGGGATGGAGAGTGATTGTGGCCGATGGACATGACTTTGACGCAATCCTGCAGGCCTATGAACTTGCAAAGGCCGGCAAGGGCAGCGGCGTTCCCACAATGATCCTGTGGAAGAGCGAGATGGGCCACGGCGTAGACTTTATGGCCGGCACCCACAAGTGGCATGGCTCAGTTCCCAAGCCGGAACAGCTGGAAGATGCCCTCAAACAGTTAGGTGAAACCCCTCTTGGAGACTTTTAGTATGAAAAAATACACAGACACAGGAAAGAAAGACACCCGCAGCGGTTTTGGCGTGGGTCTTCTGAAGGCCGGTCAGGCCGATTCAAACGTTGTGGCTCTCACCGCAGACCTCAAGGGCTCCCTCAAGATGGACGCCTTTGCGGCGGAATTCCCGGAGAGGTTCATCCAGTGCGGCATTGCCGAGGCCAATATGGTTGGCGTAGCCGCCGGCCTTGCAATCACCGGAAAAGTTCCTTTCATCGGCTCATTCGCAGAGTTTGTTACAGGCCGAGTATATGACCAGATCCGTCAGGAAGTGGCCTACGGCTGCACAAACGTAAAGATTGCCTCTTCACACGCGGGCATCACCCTTGGAGAAGACGGCGCCACCCACCAGACAATGGAGGACATCGCCCTCATGAGGGCCCTTCCCGGAATGGTGGTCCTCAACCCTTGCGACTTCAACCAGACGGTGCAGGCAACCATCGCTGCAGCCAAGTACGACGGCCCGGTTTACCTCCGCTTTGGCCGTCCTTCCGTGCCCAACTTCACGCCGGAGGATGAGCCTTTTGTAATCGGCAAGGCAATCGTCCTGAACGAAGGTTCAGACGTTTCCATCTTTGCCACAGGCCATACCGTATGGGAGGCCCTGCTGGCCGCGGAAGCGCTTGAGGCAGAGGGAATTAAGGCCGATGTCATTGACATAGCCACCATCAAGCCTCTGGACGAGAAGGCAGTGATTGCCTCCGCCGCAAAGACCGGCGCAGTGGTAGTGGCAGAGGAGCACAACATGGCCGGCGGCCTTGGTGAGGCCATCTCCGGCGTGCTTGCTTTGAACAGGCCCACTCCTATGGAGTTTGTGAACGGTGCCGACAAGTTCGGTCAGTCCGGAACTCCGGCTGCGCTGATGGAAGCGTACGGCATTGACGCCGCACATATTGCAGAAGCTGCCAAGAAGGTGCTTAAGCGGAAATAATCAAACCGTCCTGCATATAGCAGGTACGGTCACACAGTGAGGCCAGGCCAGGGTCGTGGGTAACTATGACAATGGTTTGGCCTAATTGTTTGCGGAGGTCAAAGAATAGGGAGTGAATTTCCTCCTTTGTGCGGGAATCAAGGTTTCCTGTGGGCTCGTCGGCAAAAAGGATGGCGGGGGAGTTTTCCAGGGCGCGGGCAATGGCTACGCGGGAGAGTTCTCCGCCAGATAGTTCAGACGGCTTGTGGTCCAATCGGCCTTCAAGACCTACGGTTTTAAGCAGCTCTGTGGCCCTTTCACGGGCTTCTCGGCTGCTTTTTCCGCCAATCAGGGCGGGTATCATCACGTTCTCCAGGGCCGTGAATTCCGGCAGCAGGTGATGGGCCTGGAATACAAAGCCTATGCGGCGGTTGCGGAAATCGGCCAAAGCTTTGGAATTCAGCTTGAGTACATCCGTGCCGTCTATAGTGATGCTGCCGCCGTCCGGGGTAGACAGCGTTCCCAGTATCTGCAGTAGGGTTGATTTGCCTGCTCCTGAGGCTCCCATTATGGCCACTACCTCGGCCTCGTCGGCCTGGAAGTCCACGCCTTTGAGGACCTGCAGCTGCCCGAACGATTTGGCTATGTTTTGAGCTGTGATAATCATCAGTACCTGATACCTAATTGTTTTAACACTTCCTTTGCTTTGTCGTCAAACTTGGCCGCATGCCTGAGGCACTCGATGGCCTTGTCCCGGTTCTTTGGAACGCCGTTTCCAAACGCATATGCCATTCCAAGATTGTACCAAGCCAGCGTCCTGTCACTCAGCTCCGTGGCGCGTTTGTAGCACTCTACGGCCTTTTCGGGATCTTTGCGGCCGTCTATCAGGCCATCGGCATACATGGTGCCAAGATAATTGGCGGCGTCGGCGTGGCATCTTTTGCGATTAACGTGTTCCCATTGGTATGCGGCCTGCCTGAACCAGTATGCGGCGGCTTCATAGTTTGACTCGAAGTCAAGTTCTCCGTCCTCATTGGGAACCTGGCCCAGGTAATAGGCCTCTCCCAGATGATACATTGCGTTTTCATCCAGGTTGCAGGCACCCTTGAGGAACCATTCAAAGGCTTTTGGCAAGCATTCATCAATTTCTCCGTTTTCGCTGTTCCATTGCTCGTACCAACACCTGCCTATCATGTTCATGGCGTCCGTGTTGCCGTTGCATGCGGGCGTAAAGAATGAATCGGCAGCTTCCATATATTCCTCATTGCGCCAGTGCTCATAGCCTTCCTCGTAGAGCCGGTCATATTCCGGGTCATCAATGATGGCGATGTCCAGAAGGGGCATGTATCCGTCCCACTCCAGAATCTTATTGCCAATCTCTACAAGTGAGGGGATGTCTCCCATCAGGGCAGCGTGGGCAAGTTCTATCTCTTCTTCACTCCATTCCTCATACTTTTCCTCTTCCTCGGCATAGGGGAATTCCTCTTCCTCCTCATCCGGGGCGCCGTAAATGTCCCACCAAGACTGCTGGTCGTAGGGGTAGTCGTAGCCTTCCAGGGCTTCATGGGGGTCTTCTCCGTCATTAACAACATTATCGGCCACGGGAAATCCCTTCTGGGCCTGCTTGAAAAGCACCATTGCACTGTAGCGGTTCAGCGCCTGCCCCAGGCCATAGTAATATAGCATTCCCTTCCAGAACCTGGCTTCTCCAAGGTTCCATTCCGGGTCGTTGAGATAATGTTCCTCGTCTGGCGTTTCCGGAAGTTCCTTTATAGCCTCGTCCAGAAGGCGGAGGCCTTCGTCGTAATCCTGGTCTTCGCCTATTCCCATGATGTACAGCTCGGCCAGCTTGAGCTTGGCTTCCGGGGCGCCCTGTTCGGCCGCCATCTCCCAGTAGCGGGTGGCCTCGTCAATATCGGCCTCTGTTCCGCAGCCCTGGAAATAATGGAGTCCTACGCGTACCATGGACGGCAGGTAGCCCTCATCTGCGGCCTTGAGCTCATATTCAAATCCGGTTTCATGGTCCTCTTCCAGGATGGCGTTGCCGTCATCGTCCACCACTCCCAGCATAAGGATATTGCCGTACTCTCCTATTGCGGGGACATACCCAAGCTCCATACTATCTTTGACATATTCAAGGAAATCCGGGTATCCCTCCTCACGGGCCTGAAGGTACTGTTCAAACAATTGCTCCGCTTTTCCCGGGCTGGCTTTTTCCGGGCCGCTGCTCTTTTTTTTCAGGGCGTCAAGTAAGTCCATAAGCGCAAGATTTTCCCAAAGATACGGAAAAAAATCCCTTCAAGCACGTTTTACCCCCTAAAACGTGCGCCAACTGGGCAAAATGACGAGTTGAAGCACAAAAAAGGCCCTAAAACGTGCGCGAGACCGCTTTTATAGGAGGTATACACAGAACCCAATGCCCATAAGAAGACTCAGGGCGAAGGTGGACATCACCAGCAGCGGAAGCATAGGGTCAAGGGCCTTGCCGGAGTGGGTCCAGACGCCCCTAAGATGAAGGATGTAGAGAGGAAGCGTGAGGGCCCACATCCAGTGCCACCAGGAGGGCCAGCACAGGAGGCAGTATGTAGTCATACACGCCCATCCAAGGCCGATAAGAACGCTCTGGTAGATCTTTGCCTTGCGCTCACCAAGTTTTATGGCAACAGTGGTGCGGGTGGCGCGGTCCGTCTCCATGTCACGGATGTTATTGACATTGAGAACGCCGACGCTGAAACAACCTATGCCGGCGGCGGGAAGGAGCAGTTTCCAGTGGAGGCCAAGCCCCTTGGTGCACACAAAATATGCCCCCAGCACCGCTACAAGGCCAAAAAACAGGAAAACATAGATATCTCCCTTTGCCCTGTAGCCATAAGGATTGTGCCCCAGGGTGTACTTCATTGCCCCTGCAATTGCCGCGGCGCCCAGCACCAGCACCATAATTGGCGTGAGGTCCAGAACCGTACCAAAAGCACGCCATGTCATAGCCGTTCCAAAGACAATGCAAAGGCCCACGAACACCCCTATCAGCACCTTTATCTCCCCAATGGTCATTCCGCCGCCGTTAAGGCCGTATTCCGGACCCTTACGGTCTGCAGTGTCAGTTCCCCGGAGCACGTCTCCAAGTTCATTGGAGAGATTGGAGAGGATCTGCAGGCTCACAGTGGTGAGCACTATGAGGATGGCCACGTAGATGTCTACCTTCCAGTCGGCCACCGCCAGAAGAATGCCCAGGAGCACCCCCGCCATAGAGAGCGGAAGGGTCCTCAGGCGCATTGATTTTATTGCTGCCGACGCTTTCATCTAACCGAGAAACTGTACGTGCAGTGGCTGTGATAGGTTTCTCCGGGCCTCAGAATCACAGAAGGCCACTCAGGCTTATTGGGAGAATCCGGATAGTGCTGGGTCTCAAGGCAGATGGCGCTGCGGTGAGGATAGGCGATGCCTCCCTTTCCAATCACGGTGCCGTCAAGGAAATTGCCACAGTAGACCTGGATGCCGGGTTCATCAGTAGACACCTCCAGGCAGATTCCTGTCTCCGGGCAGTAGAGCGTTGCGGCAGGCTGAGTGCCGTCCAGGACCCAGTTGTGGTCATAGCCGTGGCCGTTGCGGATTTGCTCATTATCGGCATCTATTTCAAGGCCGATGAGCTTGGGCTCACGGAAATCGAAGGGCGTACCTTCAACCGGGGCAATCTCTCCCGTGGTCATAAAGGTGCTGTCCACCGGAGTGTAGCATGAGGCGTTTATCTGGAGGATATCTTCCGTAATGCTATGGCCTGCAGGGTCTCCGGAAAGGTTGAAGTAGGCGTGATTAGTCATATTGATAACCGTAGCCTTATCTGTAACCGCCTCATAATCAATATCAAGGGCGTTATCTTCCGTGAGGGTAAAGGTGACCGTTGCAGTGACTGTTCCCGGGAAAGAGGCGTCTCCGTCCGGGGATACAATCTGGAGTTTAAGGCTGTTCCCGGTAGCTTCAACCACCTTGTAAGGCCTGTACTGCCAGCCGTCCGGGCCGCCGTGGAGGCAGTGTCCGTAGTTATTCTGCGGCAGCTGGTAGGTTACACCGTCAATTGTGATGAGGCCCTTGTTTATGCGGTTGGCGTATCGGCCTATGGAAGCGCCAAAATCCGTCTGGTTATTCTCCGGCCTGTAATCATTAAGGTCTTCGAATCCAAGCACCACGTCCTTGAGGTTTCCCTCGCGGTCCGGGACCATCAGGGAAACTATTCTGCCACCGTAATTGGTGATTGAAACCTCCATTCCGTTGCCGTTGGAGATGGTATAAAGGCCGATTTCTTCTTTTTGAGCGCAAGCGACTGCCAGTACTGCCGCCGCTATGGCCAGAGTCAGATATTTCTTCATAGTTGACTATTGTTTCCACAAATATAGCACTTTTTGCCACACCTTGAGCACGATTCAATGCCGATTTTGTGCTTGACGGTTATTTGGAAGGGGCGGCCAATGGGAATAATGAGTTAATGTCGGCAATGGGGAGTTTGACCAGCCGGGCTATCTGCTTGTTGGATGAGTGGTATGTGTTTTTGACTATCACCGCCAACTGTTTCTTGCTGCTCAGGTCAAGGGAAGACAGGGAACCGGCCTTGAACCTGTCCCGGCAGATTTGATAAATCTTAGGGATGAGTTCTTCGTCGCAGAAGATTGGCGTTTCTCCGCAATGGATGGCGGTTTCCACCTGGCTTTCGACATTTCTCACAACGTTGAAGATGTATTGCCTGGCATTGTCATAGAACTGCTCAACCCGTTTGAAGTCCACAAAACTCCACGCCTGGGCAACGCCATCGGCAATAAAAATGGTTGGGGCCATCTCCTTGATCACTCTTGATTTGGTAATGGTACGGATTGACCTTAAAGACAGGGCCGATGCCGATACTCCTTTACATTCCAGAAGAGGGTTGAAATACAGAAAACCGCTGGTCCAGGGGTAGGCAAACACATTCACGTCAGGCATTACCACGAAGGGATTGCGTAAAACATAAGCAATTTCCGTCCTTAGTTGTGCGAGGTTGTTGATGGCTGTAAGGCCAGGCGTTGCCTGTCTCATAATAGTGCCCTTGCCGTGATGGCAGAAGTAATTGTCCATCATAGCGCTGAACCTGGCATAAAAGTCCATAACATCTTCCTGCCGGCCCTCCAGAATAAAATGGAAGTGATTGGTCATAATGGCATATGCCAGTAGTTTGCAATTACTGACGCTGATGGCTATTGCCAGATAGTTCACGGCAATCTTTCTGTCTTCATTGGTTTCAAAGAAAACCTCTGTTTCCAACGCCTTTGTGTAGAGATGATAATACGGACCGCCTTCCCTGAAGGCTCTCTCTGCGGGCGACTCATTGTAGGATACCATATCGTTTTTTCCACAATGTACGGACCTTTTGCAGATCTCATCACGTGAAACGTAAAAATGTGGTGAAAATCGCTATACCGGGACAAGTGACGTGATACAACAAAAATTATTAATCGTTTCATTTACGTTTTTTGTGAATACGGATTTAAGGTGTTGAGCACACTTTAATGCCCAAAGTGTGCTTATCTGCGCGGTTTTTCCGGCGATGAGCACGAATTAATGCCGAAAGTGTGCTTATTGGCACGGTTTGGCTGGAGATGAGCACGAATTTGTCCCCATCGGAGAAGGGGACGGTGCGGGGAGGGGAGGGTTTTTTGCAAAAGTGCACCAAAATGCGTATTTTTGACGTCTCAAATCGGAGGTATGAAAAGACTTATCGCCATAATAGCCGCAATGCTGCCTTTCATTGGAGCGGCGGCGCAGGATTTGGACGCTGAATACGCCGTGGATCTTCTGAAACCCGGCGTGAAAGCTCCGGACTTCACCCTCAATGACATTAATGGTAACCCCGTGAAACTTAGTAATTTCAGGGGAAGGCAGGTGGTCCTTGTGTTCTGGGCCTCCTGGTGTCCGGACTGCAGGGCGGAGGTCCCTCAGCTGAAGGCGCTGCAGGCGAAGGCTAATCCTGAGAAGGTGGCCTTTGTGTCCGTTTCCTTTGACCGTACCCTGGAGGCGCTACAGACATATGTGAATGAGAATTACCTCCCTGGCGTTCAGCTCTTTGATCCAGCCGGAAAGAAGGAATCCAAGGTTGCCGATGCTTTTGGCGTAAAGTGGATTCCGTCCCTGTATCTTCTGGACAAGGACGGGAAGGTGCTTCTTGGAACGGTGATGATAGATAAGATTGAAAAGGCCCTTGGAGGTTCCGTAACCCTCAAAAAACCCGGGCAGGAACTTTGCCGGGACGAAAGCTGCGCCCTATGAGAAATATCCGCAACTTCTGCATAATTGCCCATATAGACCACGGTAAGTCCACCCTGGCCGACCGCCTTCTGGAACTTACCCAGACCCTGAGCGCCCGTGAGATGGAGAATCAGGTCCTGGACGACATGGACCTTGAACGTGAGAAGGGTATCACCATCAAAAGCCACGCAATCCAGATGGATTACGTAAGAGGCGGAGAAACCTACCGTCTCAACCTCATTGACACTCCCGGTCACGTGGACTTTTCCTATGAGGTTTCCCGTTCCATTGCCTCCTGCGAGGGAGCGCTCCTTGTTGTGGACGCCTCACAGGGTATCCAGGCCCAGACCATCTCCAACCTCTATCAGGCCATAGACCATTCACTGGAGATTATCCCGGTGCTCAACAAGATTGACATGGACAGCGCCCAGCCGGAGGTTGTGACAGACCAGATCTGCGACCTCCTTGGTTGTGATCCGGAGGATGTACTGAGGGTATCGGCCCGCACGGGAGAAGGCGTCCAGGCAGTGCTGGATGCTATTGTGGACAAGATTCCTGCACCAAAGGGAGACCCTGAGGCCCCTCTCCAGGCCCTTATCTTTGACTCCGTCTTCAATCAGTTCCGTGGCATTATTGCGTACTTCAAGGTGGTAAATGGTTCGCTCAAAACCAGCGACAAGGTGAAATTCTTCTCTACCGGCAATGAGTATGAGGCCGAGGAAGTTGGTAACCTCAAGCTCAAGCTCAACCCCACCGGGGAAGTACGTGCAGGAGATGTTGGATACATCATCACCGGCATCAAGGCAGCTGTTGAGGTAAAGGTGGGAGACACCATCACCCACGTTGAAGAGCCCTGTAAAGAGGCTATAGCGGGTTTTGAGGAAGTCAAGCCCATGGTCTTTGCCGGCCTCTACCCAGTAGATGCCTCAAAATTTGAGGAACTCCGCGCCACGCTGGAGAAGTTCCAGCTCAACGACGCCTCCTTCACCTATGAACCGGAAAGTTCCCTTGCCCTTGGCTTTGGTTTCCGCTGCGGCTTCCTGGGCCTTCTGCACCTTGAGATTGTGCAGGAACGCCTGTTCAGGGAGTTCAACATGGACGTAATCACCACCGTCCCCAACGTCTCCTATAAGGTGTACACCACTAAGGGAGAGGTTGTGGACGTGCACAACCCCTCCGGCCTTCCTGCGCCGTCCGTCATAGACCACATTGAGGAGCCCTATATCCGTGCCCAGATTATCACAAAGGCCGATTTCTACGGCCCCATCATGAAGCTGTGCATGGATAAACGCGGCACTCTTATCGGCCAGCATTACATCACCACTGACCGCGTGGAGCTGAACTACGACCTTCCGCTTTCAGAGGTGGTCTTTGACTTCTACGATAAACTAAAGTCCATCTCCAAGGGGTACGCCTCCTTTGACTACCACGTCACGGATTTCCGTCCGGCAAGGCTGGTGAAGCTGGACATCCTCCTTAACGGAGATCCTGCCGATGCCCTCTCCACCCTTATCCATGAGGACCATGCCTACGACTTCGGCCGTAAGATATGCCTCAAACTCAAGGACCTCATTCCCCGTCAGCAGTTTGACATTGCTGTACAGGCTGCGATAGGGGCCAAGATCATTGCCCGTGAAACCGTGCGCCAGGTGCGCAAGGACGTTACGGCTAAATGCTATGGCGGTGACGTTACCCGTAAGCGCAAACTCCTTGAAAAGCAGAAGGAGGGCAAGAAGCGTATGCGCCAGATAGGTACCGTACAGGTGCCCCAGAGCGCCTTCATGGCAGTTCTCAAGCTGGACTGACCGTCCTTGTAACGGCAAGGATTTCTTCTCCGTACTTTTCCATTTTTCCCTGGCTGAACCCCGGTACAGCCAGCAGTTCTTCCGTGGTCTGGGGGGCTGCATCTGCAATCTTCAGGAGCACTCCTTGATGGAGGACCACGAAGGGAGAGTAGCCAAGGGAATCGGCCTTGATTCTTCTCCAGCGGGAGAGGGCCGCCTCCAGCTCAGGGTGCAGGTGGGCGCAGTCATACCTTGCTTCACGACGTGCCGCTTCCAGAAGCTGAATTACGTACAGGCACTCCGGGCGGGCTTCCCTGAGGGCGCTCACAAGGCTTTGGAAAAGGAAACTGTTCCGGTCAATTACGGCTCTTTTACCCGATGCCGCTTCCGGGGACTCATAATCTGTCATCACCTGGACACTCCCGTCCTCCGTGATAATTGCGTAAAATAGTTCTTCCATAACTTCTAAAAGTTTTACGCAAAGATAATACAGCGCAAAAACCCCGGTGGAGGTTAAATGACTGATATACAATAATTTACAGAATTGTTTGGGGAAAGAAATAATCCCAAATGATTCTGTAAATAACTGATAATTAACGGGTTGGCCTCCACCGCGTCGGCATTACGCGCGGAGGGAGGAGACTATTGCTCCAGCCACTTCATGAAGCCGTCCACGCGGGCGCGGGAAACGGTGAAATCCGTGAGGGCTGCTATGCCTGGCTGGATGCTGATGCGCAGCCGGCCTCCCATAAGCTTTGATACGCTGTCAATGGTTTTTTCGGCCATGATGCAGCTGCGGGAGATGCGGAAGAAGGATTCAGGGTCCAGGGTTTCCACGAGGGCGTCCAGGCTGTCGTCCAGCACATAGGATGTGCCGCTGGCGGTTACCATATAGGTGTTTTTGTCCTCTGAATAGAAGTAGGCTATGTCCGAAACGCGAACCGGAACTATTCGGTCGTTGAGGCGGATGAGGAATTTCTCCTTCCTGGCCTGGTCCATGAGATTGCGGACAGTATCGGCCGATGGCGCCTTTGCCTCTCCGGAAACTATGCGGGCCATTGCACGCTGGAGGTCTTTTATCTCAATGGGTTTGAGGAGATAGTCTACGGCATTAACTTCAAAGGCCTGGATGGCGTACTGGTCATATGCTGTTGTGACAATGACGGGGGAATTGACCTCTACCTTATTGAAAATATCAAAACTGATTCCGTCGGTCAGTTCTACATCCATAAAGATTACATCCGGATCGGGATTTGCAATGAGCCAGTTGACGGCGTCCTGGACCGAGCCCACAGCCCCCACAACCTGCGCAGCCGGAAAGTGCTGAGACAGAAGGTTTTTCATATGTTCGCGGGCACGGGCCTCGTCTTCAATTATAAGCGCTCTCATAGGCGTTGTTTTGTTGATGCAAAGTTACTAATTAATTGGGATTGGGCAAAATTGGCAGGGTTACCTTGAAATGGGTGTCTGTCTTTTCCACCTTTATCTCTGCGCCGGCAATATCCCGGTACTGGTTCCTGATATACTGAAGGCCGATACCGGTAGAAGGCTTTGTGTAAGCCTTGGGCTTCAGGCTATTCTCCATGGAGATGCTCTTCCCGTCAGTGGATACCTCTATGATGAGGGGATCGGACGCGGAGAAAGCATTATGTTTGATGGCATTTTCCAGCAGCAGCTGCAGCGTGCAGGGGACTATGTACCCTTGCGGGGGATTGTCAGGAATGCCGTGGTTGATGAATGTGAGGCCTTCCGGGAAGCGGATTTGCATGAGTTCCCTGTAATTGCGGGTGAATTCCACCTCTTCAGCAACGGAGACAAGTCTTTCTCCCTCCTGCTTTACCAGATAGCGGTAAATAGTAGCCATCTTGTGGATGTATGCGCTTGCTTCCTCACGGCTTCCGTCCTGGACAATTGAGTCAAGCACGTTGAGGCTGTTGAACAGGAAGTGCGGATTCACCTGGTGCTTGAGGGTCATATACCGGAATTCCGCCTGGTGGCGGCGGGTTCTCTGGCGGGTGGCCTCCCTCTGCATTCGGATGGCCACGGTTACCATATAAGTAAAAGCGAATACCGTTGCAACCACAAGCAGGCTGACGACCGTGGAATCCTTGAAAATGTTGCCGGTATAAGTATCGGCCAGGTAGAAACGCAGGCCGATTATAAGGGCGATTACGATTATGAGAAAGATCTTATGCTTTTCCCAGGACTGCGCCCTTTCATATTCGGCCGATCCTTCTTTCTGGAAGAGGTTTGCAAAGCCGAACAGTCCCCAACCCAGAAGCTCCGTGACTATGAAGGTGGAAAGGGAATGCTGCCAGACCGGAGGAAACTGGTCAAAGACAAACAGGGCTCCAAGGTTACCAAGGAGGAAGCCCAGGATGTTAACCAGGACTATGGATGCGATGGTAATCTCTACTGTCAGTTTTTCTCCATAACAGATGAGAATGGTCATTGTCATGGTAAGGATGGTGAGAAACAGGCTGTCTTTGATACCCAGGAGCGTGCAGCAAATTGTTGCCGCAGCATGAAGCACGGCAAAACCGTGAATAATCCAGGTTGTAGAGACCTTTTTCATACCGCTAAGGTAGTGAAAAATCCGTTCGTCGCAAAATAATATCCACTCGGAAAACGAGTATGTCTGAAAATGTTTTATAATAAATTATAAATACTACATTTGCAGATGCAAAATGAAGGCTAAAACTAGTAGCAGAGATGTCTCAGAAACGTAGTTTGACTTTCCGCCAGTTGGTGGATCTCAGTTTTGGATTTTTCGGGGTGCAGATAGCATATGCACTCCAGAGCGCCAATATCAGTCGTATCTTCGCCACTCTTGGCGCAGACCCTCATCAGCTCAGTTTCTTCTGGATACTTCCCCCACTTATGGGAATGTTGGTCCAGCCCCTTGTGGGTAAATACAGTGACCGCACATGGAACCGTATGGGCCGTCGTAAACCTTACCTTATCGTGGGTGCCCTCATAGCAGTGGCAGTAATGCTGCTCCTGCCCAATGCCGGTTCGTTCAACTTCCCTGCACGCCTGTTCCTCGGCCTCAATATGGCTATGTGGTTCGGCCTTTTCTCCCTCATTTTCCTTGACACCAGCATCAACATCGCCATGCAGCCCTTCAAGATGATGGTGGGAGATATGGTGAACGAAGAGCAGAAGACTAAAGCCTACTCCCTCCAAAGCTTCCTCTGCAACGCCGGATCACTTGTGGGATACCTTTTCCCCATATTCTTTACATGGATCGGCCTTGCAAATACGGCCCCTGAAGGCGTCATCCCTCCGTCTGTCGTGTGGAGCTTCTATATTGGTGCCGCCATTCTCATACTCTGCGTGGTGTATACGTTTGCCCGCGTTAAGGAAATGCCTCCAAAGGAATACGCTGAATTTCATGGAATAGACCTTGAGAAGAAGGCCGATACCCCTTCAGAGGGGCTCTTCGCTCTCCTTATCAAGGCTCCCAAGACTTTCTGGACAGTGGGTCTGGTGCAGTTTTTCTGCTGGGCGGCTTTCCTATATATGTGGACTTACAGTAACGGTGCAATCGCCGCAAACTGCTTCGGCGTGGATATGACAGATCCATCGGCCGCTTCATCAACCGGATTCCAGGCCGCCGGTAACTGGGTGGGCGTTGTGTTCGCCGTCCAGGCCGTGGGCTCACTTGTTTGGGCCGCTATCCTTCCCCGTTTCAAGAGCATCAAGCTCTCATACGTTGTGAGTCTTCTGCTTGGCGCCGTAGGATTTGCTTCAATCATGTTCGTCCACAACCAGTGGGTGCTCTTCGGAAGTTACTTCCTCATCGGCTTTGCCTGGGCCGCAATGCTTGCTCTGCCCTTCACCCTCCTTACAAATGCCCTGGAGGGAAGCCCCTACATGGGCAGCTACCTTGGGCTTTTCAACTGCACCATCTGCCTGCCCCAGATAGTGGCGGCAGCAACCGGCGGCGCAGTTATCTCCCTGGTAGGATCCCAGCCCGCTATGCTCCTCACCGCCGGTGTGTTCCTGGTACTGGGAGCGCTGTCAGTGCAATTTATAAAAACCAAATAATTAACCAATATCACACTAATGAAAAGGATTTTAACCGCCCTCGCAGTGCTCACTGCAGCCTGCGCAACTGTATTTGCCCAGGGCAAGTACCAGGTTAAAGGTGTGGTGGAAGACGCCATGGGTCCGGTAATCGGAGCCACGGTCCTGGAAGTAGGCACCACCAACGGTGTCTCAACAGGACTTGACGGAGACTTTGTCCTCACCGTATCAAGTGCAGATGCCATGGTTGAATTCAGTTGCATCGGCTATGCAACCCAGACATTCAAGGCATCAGAAGTCCCTGCCCTCATCAATCTGGCAGAGGACGCCGTCTTCCTGGACGACGTAGTTGTAATCGGTTACGGCTCCCAGAAAAAGAAGGAAGTTACCGGCGCCGTTGCCTCTATGAAGGCAGAAGATTTCAACGCCGGCGTTAAGACCAATCCCATGGGACTTCTCCAGGGTAAGGTTGCCGGTCTTAATATCATCAAAACCACGTCAGATCCCACCTCTACCGGATACAACATCCAAATCCGTGGTTTCTCAACCCTGGATAAGGGTACTGGTACCAGCCCTCTGTTCATAGTTGATGGCGTTCCCGTGTCCAACATTGATAATATCTCAACGGATGAAATTGCCTCCATGGACGTTCTGAAGGATGGCTCAGCTGCTGCAATCTACGGTACCCGCGGTACTAACGGCGTAATTATCATCACTACCAAGAGGGGAGATGCCTTCTCTGACACCCCTTCCCTCCACGTGGAGTATTCCGGTTATGCCTCCCTTTCAGTTCGTAACCGCAGCACCGGCATGGCAACCGCAGAGCAGTTCCGCAACCTTAAGGAACTTTCCGGCGGCCTTGCAAACGGTAACGTTTATGCCGGTCCCAACGGTGAGGAGTACAATACAGATTGGCTGGCCCAGGTGTGTCGTCCCGCCGCAATTGCCCACAATCACAATGTGGCAATCGTAGGGTCTTCAGGCAAGTTCAACTACCGTGCATCCCTCAGTTACAAGAATGCCGAAGGTATTGCAAGGACTACCAACCGTAATGAGATCATGGCAAAGATTGCCGCCGGTCAGAAGGCCCTTGACGGCTGGCTTGACCTCCAGTATGACCTCTCCTACATGCATTATCGCAACGACTACTTCTGTGGAGATTTCAAAAACGCGGCTCTGCTCAACCCTACATATCCGGTATATGATGAAACATCTCCCAACGGTTATTTCTGGCGTTCCGACGAAACCGGATTCACCAATCCCGTCGAGAATATGAATCAGAAGGAATCCTATGGTAGTGGCAATTATTTCCGCGGCAGCGTGAAGGCTACGGTCAATATCAAGCCTGTCCAGGGACTCAAAGTGAGCGGTTTCGCTGCTTTGGAAGAGGGAGACAACGCCTCCTTCTGGTACAACAGCATAATCAACACTGATGCAACAGGCTCAGAGAAGGCTGGCCGTTCCAATAACAACAGTTTCAACAAACTGTTTGAGATTACCGCAGACTGGAACCGCTCTTTCAACGGTCACAGCATTGCGGCAGTTGCAGGCGTTTCCTATCAGAACTTCTTCTACGACGAGTCATCCTTGGAAAATAAGGGTTTTGCCGCCGCAGACGTGATGAAGTATTACAAGATGGGTGACGGTGATGCTACCAAGCAGTTCATGAACATGGGCTCCAACCGCAATTCCCACACTCTGATCGCACAGTTCGCGCGTGTTAATTATAATTATAAGGAGAAATACCTTGCATCGGCCTCCCTGCGTCGTGAGGGGTCCTCACGTTTTGGTGTAAACCACAAATGGGGCCTTTTCCCTGCTGTAAGCCTTGGCTGGCGCGTCAGCGGTGAAGACTTTATGAAGAAAGCCGCATGGGTGGACGACCTAAAGGTACGTGCCGGTTTCGGTGTCACTGGTAATGACCTTGGCAGTGACCTCCGCTCCGTAGAACTCCTTTCCAACGGCGGTACATTCTGGTATAATGGCGCTTACGTATATACATATACCGTAAGCCAGAACGTTAATCCTGATATCCGCTGGGAAAAGAAATACGAGTACAACCTTGGTATTGACTACTCACTGTTCAAGGACAGGCTCTACGGTAGCCTGGATGTGTACTACCGTCACACCAAGGACCTCCTTTGGGACTATGAGGTTCCTACTCCCCCTTATCAGTATACCACACTACTTGCAAATGCTGGTAAAATGGACAGCTACGGTGTAGAACTGAATATCAGCTACATCCCCGTCCAGACCAAGGACCTCACATGGGTAACCACCCCCACCCTCTCCTTCAACCGCAATAAGATTACTTCCCTCAGTGACCCTTCAATGGGCTTCAACTACACGGAGACCACTTCTGGCGGCGTAGGTGAAAACGGTATCATGAACACGGATACCCAGATCCTTGTGGAAGGACAGGCTGTAGGTACTTTCTACGGTTACAAGTTCTTTGGAATCAATCCTAATACCGGCATCTGGACATACTTGAAGCCGGATCAGGGAGACGGAGTTGTCCGTTACTGCGACGAAGCTACCGCTGTTGAAAACGACCGTCAGGCCCTTGGCAGCGCACAGCCTATGTTCACATTTGGATGGAACAACACCGTGCGTTGGAAGAACTGGGATTTCACAATGTTCCTCCGTGGTGTTGTCGGCAATAAGATCCTCAACGTAACCCGCTGGGCATACGGCCCCATGAGCGCCAACAACAAGAACGTCTTCATGAAGGATGTTAATGGTGCAAATACCACCCTCACCCAGAAGGCCCAGTTCTCTGACTACTATCTGGAGAGCGGTACTTACCTCAAATTGGACAACCTAACAATTGGTTACAATATCCCTATCAAGGAGAATAAGTACATGCAGTCCCTGCGCATTTATGCAACAGGTCAGAACCTTCTCACCATCACTTCTTACAGCGGCCAGGATCCGGAAGTCAACACCACTTCCGTATGGAACGGCGGTATAGACTACTGCTCATTCTATCCTCCCGTGGCAACTTTCCTCGTTGGTCTTAACCTCACACTCAAGTAATTCCGGGAAGTCATGAAAAAGATAATCATATTAATCGCAAGCGTTGCCGCCGCACTTTCTGTATTCTCCTCCTGCAACAAGATGTTGGAAGAGGTTAACTATGGCAACCCTACCACCAAGGACCTGATGACCAAGGAGGAAAACGTGGCCCTTCTTGTAGGTCAGTGTTATGCCGATGTAAAGTGGCTGCATGACCACTGGGGTTATTGGGGAGTAGTTACCCTTACTGCCGATGAAGGTCTGTGCCCTACCCGTATGCCGGATAAGGACTGGGCCGATGGTGGATACTGGCGTAACCTCAATACTCATAATTGGAACGAGATGGGCGGTGCCTTCCGCAATATCTGGAACACCACCATTTCCGGTGCAGTACTTTGCAACAAGCTCCTCAAGACACTGGAGAATAACAAGTCATCCATGTCAGATGAGACATATGCACAGTATGTGGGTGAGCTTGAGACTATGCGCTCCTACTACTATTATATGCTGTTCGACTGTTTCGGCCGTATTCCTTATCTTGAGGAATTCGTAGACCGTGCCAGCGACCCCCTTATGGAGCCTCAGGATGTGTGGTCACACCTTGTGGACTGCCTTGAGAAGAATGCTCCCAATCTCCCCGTGGTTAAGGATGAGACATCCCGTGCAATCAACTACGGACGCGCAACTCAGGGCTTTGCTTACGCCCTTCTTGCCCGCCTCTACCTGAATGCCACTTCTTTTGGCTGCACCCCGGCAAACATCAAGCTTACAAACACCTTTACCACCGCAATCTCATCAGAGCAGGATTTCTATACAAACTGTGTCCGCTGCTGCGATGCTATCATCGATGCCGGTTCATACAGCATAGAACCAGATTACTTCAACAACTTTAAGATTGACAACGCAACGTCCAAGGAAAACATCTTTGTGATCGTTGAGAACGGTGTGGCAAACATCGACGAGCGAGCCGGGGCGGACGGCATGATGCTTAACAAGCTTCGTATTTCCCTCCTTACGCTCAACTACAACCACCAGAAGACTTATGGCCTTCTTGAGACTCCTTGGAACGGTTTCTGCGCACGTCCCGGCTTCATTGACAGGTATGCGGCAACAGATGTCCGCGGCCCCGGCAATGAAGGTCTGGGTACAAATGACACAAAGCAGTGGGGCTGGTTCCTTGGCCCTATCTACGACGCAAGCGGCAAACTATGCCAGGACAAGGATGAGGACAAATCAGATGCCATCATCGTGAAGGAAGTGTCATCCCTCACGGAGGCCTCAGACCTTGAAGGCGCCCGTTGCATCAAGTATGAGATTGACAAGACCGGCAAGTACAAGTATTCCGAGAACGACTTTGTGCTCTTCCGTTATGCCGATGTCCTTTGGATGAAGGAAGAGGCTATCCTCAGGGGTGGTTCCGGAACGTCCGGCTTCAATACTCCGGACTTCGTCACCCTCAGGAAACGCGCATTTGCCTATGACGCAGACCCTTCAGCCGCTTATACGGCCGCCTATCCCCAGGCTCTTACCCTGGACGGTATCCTGGATGAGCGCGGCCGTGAATTCGCATGGGAGAACATGCGCCGTCGTGACCTTATCCGCTTTGGGAAGTTCAGCGACCAGAATTATGTAGACTTTGTTACCGCAACCGATACCTGGCGTAACTGGTTCCCTATTCCTTATAAGATCCTTGAAAAATCTGTGAGGGATGAAAACGGAAACGCTGTCTGGACTCAGAATCCCGGATATCCTCAAATGTAAAACCTTAAACCGTAATACTATTAATCCATTTATTTATTAATCAAACAATTAATCATGAAAAAACTGTTAGCATTTTTCATCGCTGCCGTGGCAGTTGTTGCAGTTTCCTGCAATAAGCCTAGCAATGGCGGCGGCAACGACATTGACTGGTCAAAGGTGACCGTTGATGGTTTCTATGTGGCTGGTGAAGCAACCGGTTCTCAGGAAATCAAGCCTGAGTGCGTTATGACCGCAGGTGTCAACGAGGCCGCAGAAGGTAAACCCAAGCGTGACGGTATGTTTGAAAAGTACATCGTCCTTGAAGGTGGAAAGGAATTCTATCTTGCATACAGTGACGGTGGAAAACTTACCTACTACAGCGCAGAGCTTAAGGAGTTTGTCACACCTGAGGAAGAAGCCTACAATGAGAATCCTGAGAAGGTTCTTAAGGGTAAGCTTGTGATTGGAGACTCTCCTATTGCAATGACGGTTGCAAAGACCGGCCTCTATCACATTGTACTTGATATCAACAAGGCCGGCGACCTCAAGGAAGCCCAGATTCTTCTTCTTGACGCCAGCGATTTTGGTGTTCGTGGTGAAATGAATAGTTGGGGCTTTACCAAAGGCGAAGTTTCTTCTTTCTCAAATGCAGGAACCACCTTTACACTGAAAGATCAGGTCTTTAACAATAATAACGCCAAGTTTAAGTTCGCTACCGGTAACTATTGGAAAGTTACCCTTGACGATGCTGGTAAGGTTAAGGCCGAAACTTCTCTTGGTGAGACTGGTAGCGGTCTTGGTCTTGCAGCAGATAATGATATCATAATTGCTGAGGCTGGTAAATATGACATTACTCTTACCTTCAAGCTCGCCCAGGGTGACTTCAACAAGAGTTTCGACTATGATATCAAGCAGACTGAAAAAATTGAAATTACTGCTCCTGAAACCATGTATATGAATGGTGGCCAGTGGGGTGGAGACACCTGGGATTGGAATTCTGACGGTATAGTAGAGCTTCAGGGTATTCCTTCTGCTCCTGGTCTGTTCTGGTGCACCCGCTGGTTCGATCACAACAAGGGCTTCAAGTTCTGCGCCAAGAAAGAGTGGAGCGGTGACTTCACCGGTGCTGGTACTGTTGGCTACACCGTCTCTGAAGGTAACTGCTTCGTTGCCGCTGACGGTTTCTACACAGTTTTTGTAGATGGCAACGAAAAAACTGTTGAGATTGCTCCTGCAGAGGTCTTCGGTTTGGGTGATGCCGTCTTCTCACCTGGTGGATGGGATTTCGATTCCGCCAAGAAGTTTACTGTCAATGGTCAGAAGATGGAAATCACTACTGATAATGCAGGCGAACTCCGCCTTGCTTCCAAGGTTCACCCTTCCGCACCTATTGAGGGTGTTACCACTTCTAACGGTTGGATTGACTGGTGGAAGTCTGAGTTCATTTTCTTCGAAGACGGTAAGATTGCTTATCGTGGCGCTGGCGGAGACCAGGCTCGTCGTCAGATTGAGGCCGGCAAGAAGATTATTCTTGACTTCAACGCTGGTACAGCTACCGTTGAGTAGTACTCAAACAATGTAAAAATTCAGCGCCCCGCTTTTGCAGGGCGCTGTTTTTTTGTGTGTGAAGGTTGAGATTAGAGCTCCCAGGCCAGTGCCGATGCTCCAAGGATGGCGGCATCGGATTCCTTAAGCTGTGAGAATACAATCTGTACCTTTCCCTTCCACAGGGAGAGTACGTTTTCATCCATTGCTTTCTGGATGGGCTCACGCAGGAATTCCTTTGCGCGGGCAAGGCCGCCGAAGAGCACAATTGCTTCAGGAGCGGAGAATGCAATGAAATCTGCGAACTTCTCACCAAGGATACGGCCGGTGAAGTCAAATACCTTAAGGGCAAGCTTATCACCGTCCTTGGCGGCCTCATAGACGTCCTTGGACGTGATCTTGTCCAGGGAACGGAGCTCTGAGGGCTCGTCTGACATCTCAAGCCATTCACGTGCGGTACGGGCTACGCCGATTGCGCTGCAGTAAGCCTCCAGGCAGCCGGATTTGCCGCAGTTGCACTGGCGGCCGTTGTGGCGAACAGCGGTTGTGTGGCCAAGCTCTCCGGCAAAGCCGTCATGGCCGTAAACAACGTTTCCGTCAATAACGATACCTGAGCCTACGCCGGTTCCGAGGGTAATCATGATGAAATTCTTCATACCACGGGCTGCGCCGTAAGTCATTTCACCCACGGCAGCGGCGTTTGCATCATTGGTAAGGGACACGGGGATTCCGTTCATCTGCTCACTGAGCAGTTTTGCGAATTCTACCTTGTCATGTGCCCAGGCAAGGTTTGGTGCGCACTCGATGGTGCCGGTGTAGTAGTTGCCGTTGGGGGCGCCAACACCGATACCGCGGATGCGGCCTTCAGCGCCGGCCTCTGCAATGATATGGTTGAGGGCCTCTGCAAGTTCTGCGATGAAGGGCTCTACAGTGGTGTGGTTATCTGAACGTATAACGGTCTGTGCCAGAACGGTACCACGGGCATCCACGATGCCGCATTTGGAGGTCTGTCCTCCAATGTCAATGCCGATTACTAAGTCTTTTGCCATAATTATGCTTTCTTAATCTTTGAGCCGATGGCTGCAAAATAGAGGATGAATGCAACGCAGATTGCGAGTACCCAGTAGCTGGCCATATAGTTCACCTTGTCTGCGATGAAGTTCTGGAAAAGCGGAACGATACCGCCGCCCACGACCATTGCCATGAAGATACCGGAAGCACGCTCAGTTGCCGCACCCAGGCCTTCTACGGAAAGATCGAAGATTGTACCCCACATGACAGAGGTGCAGAGACCGCACAGAACAAGCAGGAGTGCTGCGATGGGAACCTGTACCATGCCGAAGCCGCTGCCGGTGAATACGGGCATCTTGACCCATGCGGCATTGCCAAGGAAGATGGCAAGGACCAGGAGGAGCAGGGCTACTGCCGATACGCAGGTGAGCTGGGCGCGGGAACTTACCTTACCGGAAATTGCGGAAGAGATAAGACGGCCGACGAGCATGAGGAACCAGTATGTACCTGCAACGAAGCCGGCGATGGCTACTGCTGAAGCGGGATCCATACCTGCGCCCTTGACAGGATCTGACAGGTAGAAGTTGAGGGTGCCGGGGATACCGACCTCTACGCCTACATATACGAAGATGGCGATGGCGCCAAGGATGAAGTGCTTGAATTTGAGGGGATTTTCCACCTGGCCTTCAGTTGCCTTGACCTCAGGGTTCTGGATGGGGACGAACAGAAGGATTACGAATGCCACTGCGAATACGCCCATTGCCATGAACAGGAGAGTGTTCACGTCAGAGATAAGGGAGTCGTGAGTGAGGGTGCCGATCATTGAACCCACCAGCATAGGGGTAAGGGTACCCATCAGGGAGTTGAAGCTGCCGCCGATCTGGATGTACTGGTTGGAGCGCTTGCCGCCGAGGATCTTCAGCATGGGGTTCACGACGGTGTTGAGCATACATACGGAGAATCCGCAGATGAATGCGCCAAACAGGTATACGAAGAAGTTGGTGGGAATGCTGCCGATGGTGCTGCCTACACCAACGATACCTGAAAGGAACTGAACGAAAACGCCCAGAAGGCCAACCAGCAGGGCTGCGAGGATGGTGAACTTGTAACCCTTCTTCTTGAGGAGGTTACCGGCGGGGATGCCCATGATGGCATATGCCAGGAAGTTCATCATGTTACCCATCATGCCAAGGGTATTGGAACCCTCGATGCCGGGCTGCATTTTCCAGATGTTGCCGATAGGAGCGGCAAGGTTGGTCACAAAGGAGATCATTCCAAAGAGGAAGATCATTGTGATAACAGCAATGATGTTGCTGTTTTCTTTGGTTTTAGTCATTGTTATAGTATTAGATGTTAAAAATAGTTTCGTTTAGCTTTCAAATTTAAGAATTTTCCCATTCATTTACAATAAGGCCGACAGGGAATCGTAGTACTTTCTTGAGACAGGCACTGGATCAAGACCGTCCCTGTCCAGTTTTGCAAGGGCGTAGCCGTTGAGGTCCTTCCTAACAAGCTCCACGTGGTCTGCGTTAACAAAATAAGACCTGTGGCACCGTACAAGGCCGTGTTTGGTGAGAGTTTCCTCCAATGCGCGCATAGATGAACGAAGGGTGAAATCCTTGATCCTGCCGTTGTCAAGGTGAACGATATGCACGTAATTGTCCTCTGCTTCTATATATAATATGGCAGGGGAGGAAATTATGAATTTGAGGCGTTTCTGGTCATCGTGGAAGCGGACAAGTGACTTGTCGTCTGCGGGAACGGGCTGTTTTGAGCCACCCAGAATGTGCAGCTGTATGGCCTGGGTAAGGATTACATAAGGGAATGCTACAATTCCGGCGAGGTACAGGATGCCTGTGGACATTACCGTGAAATAGGGAATGGCGGGACTCCATTCTAACCCAAGGAGGATGGACCAGAAGAGTCCTGCGGCTACTATTTCTCCTACGCACCATGTGATATAAAGCGGCCAGTTTAGGTCTATAACGTGCCTGAGTATAAAGAGCAGCATTCTGCTAAGAACCATGACGCCTAGAAGAATGAGCGTTGTAAATATCAGATTTTCAGCGAAATAGCCTTTTCCCACGCCCAAAAAGTCATTGATTTCGAAGGGCTGATAGGCCAAAGTGAAGAGGAAATAGAAGAGCGGAATTACCATAAAATAGAGGATATTGGCGCTCATCCTGTAAAAATTACGTGAAATTGCTGTCATTCGTCACAAAATTGCTGGGACGAATATACAAAAAATATTTCATTCGTCCCAATTTTATTACTTTCGTCCCTATATACGTGTTTTCGTCCCAGAAAACCTGTTTTTAGTCACACAAATTTTCCCACCCAGCCTTTAGACGCTAATTTTGCCCAGAAAAACCGAGAAAAAACAGTAAAAACTATGCAGACTATCCCTATTTTCTTCTCCGTTGACGAGCATTACGTGCCCTACCTTGCAGTGGCCATAAAATCTATCAAAGACAACGCTTCTACTCGCTATGTGTTTCATATTCATATACTTAACGATAATATCTCCAATGCCGGTAAGGCTGGTTTAGCTGCTTTTCAGAGTGAAAATTTAAAGGTTGAATTCCACTCTCTGTCCAAAAAGCTCAGGTGTCTCGACGGCCTGCGCTCTCACAGGTTCAAGGCCTTCAGTTCCCTCAGCATTTATTTCCGCCTCTTTATTCCCGTACTTTTCCCTCAATATGACAAGGGGATATATCTTGACGCCGATATTGTAGTACCGGGAGACATTTCCTGGTTATGGGAGGAGCCTCTTGGGGATAAGTATATTGGGGCAGTGGCCGATTACAGCATCCAGCATATCGGCCCTTTTATGAAGTACATTGATGAATATGTGGGCGTCGATCACAGGAGATATGTGAATTCGGGCGTTCTTCTTATGAACCTCAAAGCTCTCAGGGAGAACGATATCACCGGTAAATTCATGCGCTGGCTCTCGGATTATTCCCTTGGTACGGTTGCCCCTGACCAGGATTATCTAAATGCCCTTTGCGAGCACCATATCCATTATCTTGACCCGTGCTGGAACTGCATGCCGGGCGGTTCCGTGACGCAGTTCGACAATCCTCAGATAATCCATTTCAACCTTGCCGCAAAGCCATGGCTCAATGAAACCGTGCCTTATGACGAGGTATTCTGGAAATACGCCCTTGAAAGCGGATACTACAATGAAATCATGGCCCGGAGAACGGCTTTCCTTACAAACGCAAATGCCGTGAAAGCATATCACGAGGGCATAGATGCGCTTATCCGCATGGCGACAGAACTCACCCATTCTCCCGTATCGTTCCGCCTATGCTCTTAGTCACCCCCGGAAGGGAGCAGGCCATTGAAAACATCAGGAGAGCAGCCCAGGAGGGCAGGTTCAACGACAAGACAGAGCCATTTGATCCGGAAATCTCTCCCGATGCCCTCAAGGCCGATATCCTTGGCTATGTCTCCCGTCTGAACTCTCCGGTTCAGAAACTGAAAACTGCAGTAGCAAGGGCCGTGGTTCACTCCTGGGTGAGGAAGTGGAGTGAGCCGGTGAATGAAATAACCGGCATGAGGAACCTTCTCAAAGTTCAGGGCCCAGCCTTCCTTACCAGCAACCACTTCAACCCTTTTGACAACGGGGTCCACCGCACCCTTTCACGTCTCACCGGGAGGGACCGTCTGGTAGCCATAAGCCAGGGTACCAACTTTGTGATGCCCGGACTCAACGGCTTTATCCTTAGGAATATAGACGTGATACCTCTGATCCAGGAACCTTCATACATGAATGGCGCCTTCCGTAAACTGATGCAGAGGAACCTTGACCGGAACCGCTTCATTCTCATTTACCCTGAGCAGGAAATGTGGTTCAACTACCGGAAACCACGCCCAGGAAAGAGGGGAGCCTTCCTTTTTGCCGCAGAGTACGGGGTCCCGGTGGTCCCCACGTTTGTGGAAATGGTGGATCTCCCGGAAGTCGTTGCCCCCGGCTTTCACGACGTAAAGCTTGTCCTGCACGTGCTGCCGCCCATCTTTCCGGACCCTGAAAGATCGGCCCGTGAAAACAGTTTCCTGATGTGCCAGGCCGATTATGATGCCAAGGTGCGCTGCTATGAGCAGTGCTACGGGCGCCCTCTCACTTATGAATTCTCAAAAGAAGACATTGCCGGTCTCATATAGCTTAATATTCTTTTCATTTTTTGCCGGATTTGTTGTATATTTGCATGATTTGGAAGACAAATTCGTAAAATATATTATAAACCAACTTTTTTATGGCAGAAATTAAGAAAAGAGTCTATCGTTTCGGCGGAAAGCACGCTGAAGGCGATGGCAAGATGAGAGAACTTCTGGGCGGCAAGGGCGCAAACCTGGCCGAGATGAACCTCCTTGGTATGCCGGTTCCCGCCGGTTTCACCATCACCACTGAATGCTGCACGGAGTACTATCGCCTCGGTGGCGGTTACACCCCTGAGCTCAAGGCCGATGTAGCAGCTGCCCTTGAGGCAACTGAGAAGATCATGGGCAAGAAATTCGGTGACGCAGAAGATCCCCTCCTTGTCAGCTGCCGCTCCGGCGCCCGCAGCTCCATGCCCGGCATGATGGACACCATCCTCAATATCGGCCTTTGCTCCAAGACCATTCCCGGAATGATCAAGAAGACCGGCAACCCCCGTTTTGTGTACGATGCATACCGTCGTCTCATCATGATGTACTCAGACGTTGTGATGGAGAAGGCAGAAGGCATTGAGCCCGCCGACGGAATGGGTATCCGCCAGCAGCTTGACCGCATGATGGAAGAGGTCAAGAAGGCCAACGGTTACAAGTCCGACACAGAACTTACCGCAGACCAGCTGAAGGATCTCGCAGAGGCCTTCAAGGTACGCATCAAGGAAGTCCTTGGTGTTGAATTCCCGGACGACGCCCAGGCTCAGCTCTGGGGTTCAATCGGCGGCGTGTTCAAGAGCTGGAACGGAAAGAGGGCTATCCGCTACCGTCAGATTGAGCACATTCCGGACGACTGGGGAACAGCCGTGAACGTACAGTCCATGGTATTTGGTAACATGGGTGAAACCTCCGCTACCGGTGTCGCTTTCTCCCGTAACCCCGCCAACGGTGACAACAAGTTCTATGGTGAGTGGCTCATCAACGCCCAGGGTGAAGACGTGGTTGCAGGTATCCGCACCCCTAACCCCCTGAACGAGGCCACAAAGAGCGAGAAGAACAAGAACCTGGCTTCCCTTGAAAAGGCTATGCCCGAGGTTTACAAGGAGCTGGATGAAATCCGCAAGCGCCTTGAAGACCACTTCCAGGATATGCAGGACATTGAGTTCACCATCCAGGAAGGCAAGCTCTGGATGCTGCAGTGCCGTATCGGCAAGCGCACCGGTCTTGCTGCCCTCCAGATGGCCGTTGATATGGTTGAGGAAGGCCTCATCGATGAAAAGACCGCTGTCATGAGGGTTGCTCCCGCACAGCTTGACGAGGTCCTTCACCCCATCCTTGACCCCGCTTCAGAGAAGAAGGCAGAGTGCCTTGCACAGGGTCTTCCCGCATCTCCGGGCGGCGCCGTGGGTCAGATCGTCTTCACTTCAGAGGACGCTATCGCCTACGCAAAGGCCGGCAAGAAGTGCATCCTTGTCCGTGAGGAAACCTCCCCTGAGGACATCGATGGTATGCACGCTTCCGTGGGTATCCTCACAGAGCGCGGCGGTATGACTTCCCACGCAGCCCTCGTGGCCCGCGGTTGGGGTAAGTGCTGCATCGTAGGTTGCGACGCCCTGAAGATCAACTTCAAGGACAAGACCGTCACCTTCGCAGGTGTAAACAAAACCTTCAAGGAAGGCGAGTGGCTCTCCCTCAACGGCGCCAAGGGTCTTGTGTACGCAGGTGCAATCGAGACTATGGATGCCAGTGAGAATCCTCTGTTTGCAAAGTTCATGGCAATGTGCGACAAATTCCGCAAGCTCGGTATCCGCACCAACGCAGATACTCCGGAAGATGCAGCACGCGCACTCAAGTTCGGTGCCCAGGGTATCGGCCTGTTCCGTATTGAGCATATGTTCTATGGTCGCAATAGTGAGCAGCCGCTCTCCAAGCTCCGCAAGATGATCCTCTGCAATACTGACGATGAGCGCAAGGCCGCCCTCGCAGAGCTTGAGCCTTACATGAAGGCCGCCGTAAAGGAGACCCTCCGTGTCATGGACGGCAAGCCCGTCGTGTTCCGTCTCCTTGACCCGCCGCTCCATGAGTTCGTACCTCAGGGCGAGGACAAGAAGAAAGAACTTGCAAAGGACCTTGGCATTTCCGTGAAGGAAGTGGAAAAGCGTGGAGAAAGCCTCCACGAGGTCAACCCTATGATGGGTCACCGTGGTGTCCGTCTGCACGTCTCCTTCCCTCTGATTGCAGAAACCCAGTATCGCGCTATCTTCACCGCCACCGCAGAACTCCAGAAGGAAGGCCTGCATCCTCATCCGGAAATCATGATCCCCGTCACCATTTCCGCCCGTGAGCTCAGCTTCCAGAAGGTTATCTGCGACCGAATCAAGGCAGAGGTAGAGACCAAGACCGCCCAGCAGATAGACTACCAGTTCGGTACCATGATAGAGATCCCTCGCGCTGCCCTTACCGCAGACCGCATGGCCCGTACCGCAGAGTTCTTCAGCTTCGGTACCAATGACCTCACCCAGATGACCTTCGGCTTCAGCCGTGACGATATCGGCACATTCATGGGTGACTATCTTGGTAACAAGATCCTGGATTCCGATCCTTTCCAGACCATCGACACCAAGGCAGTTGGTCAGCTTGTGAAGATTGGTGTAGAGCGCGGCCGCAGCAAGCGTTCAGAACTTCAGTGCGGTATTTGCGGTGAGCACGGTGGTGATCCCGCATCCATCGAGTTCTTCAACACCATCGGCATTGACTACGTGTCCTGCAGCCCGTTCCGCGTGCCTATCGCACGTCTGGCCGCCGCTCAGGCTCAGATCCGTCAGGCAAAGTAATTCCCGCCGCGTGGAGTTAAAACGCTGAAATTCAGCTACTTATGTTAATTAGGGTGCTCGGTTTCGAGTACCCTAATTTGTGTAAAGCGCTGATAACCAGTCGCTTACCTCCACGGCCCGGCCTGTCATTTCGAGCGAAGCCCGGAAATCTCATAAATAATTATTATATTTGAAGGAGAATAACACTAACGCCATGGCCAAGATATTTGTCTTAGACACAAACATCATCCTCCACGACTTCAATGCCGTGAAGCAGTTCCAGGACAATGACATTGTGATTCCAATCGCTGTCATCGAAGAACTGGACAAGTTCAAGAAGGGTGAGGACAACCTTAGTTTTAACGCGCGCGCCTTCATGCGTGAGATCAATAAACTCACTGACAAGCACGATTTCGGCCCACGTGGCGTTCCCCTTGGAAAGAAACTGGGTTACATCAAGATAGAACCCAACCATCCCTTTGCCCCGGAGTACCAGGATCTTTTCCGTGACGACATCCAGGATCACCGCATCCTTTCCACGGCAATGTGGGTGAGGGACACTCATCCGTCAAAGTTTGTGGCACTTGTAACCAAGGACATCAACCTCCGCCTCAAGGCAAAGGCCGTTGGAATGGCCGCCCAGGATTACCTCCGTGACCGTGTGGATGACGAAGCCATGATGGGCATAGAGAAAGAGGTTATAGTGGCCGATGCCAACACAGACGCCCTCCAGCGCCTTGCCTACGGTCAGGACAACGCCCTCCCGTGGCAGGATGTGGCCGATAAAGAGCCCCGCCCCAACCAACTCTACAAGTTCAACTTTGGTGGAGACACCGTATGCGCCCGCTACGATGCCCACCGCAAGGAGGTTGTCCTTGTAAAGACCAAGGAGGCCTGCGGCATCAGGCCCCGCAACGATGAACAGAAATTCGCCCTTGACGCCTGCCTCAACCCCAATCTTCCCCTGGTTTCCCTCACGGGAGGTGCAGGTACAGGTAAAACCCTCATAGCGCTTGCCGCTGCACTTGAACAGTGCAACAGTTATGACCAGATAATCCTCACAAGACCCACCGTGGTTCTAGGAGGACAGGATATCGGCTTCCTTCCCGGAGACCAGAAATCCAAGATGAGCCCCTACATCCAGCCGCTTATGGACAACCTGGATGTGATTAAACGCTGCTTCAAGCCCGGCAGTAAGCAGTTCCAGAAGATAGAAGGCCTGATAAGGGAAGAGAGGCTCATCATTTCACCCCTTGCCTACATCCGCGGCCGGTCCCTTGGAAAGGTATACTTCATTGTGGATGAAGCCCAGAACCTTACCCCCCAGGAGGTAAAAACCATTATCACACGTGCCGGAGAAGGCACCAAGATGGTATTTACAGGTGATATCTATCAGATAGACCAGCCCTTCCTGGACCAGTGGTCAAACGGCCTCACGCACCTTGGAGAGAAGATGAGGGGCCAGGCTCTGTTCGAGCATGTATTCCTTCGTAAGGGAGAACGCTCAGAACTCTCAGATACTGCAGCAAAACTGCTTTAGTCTTCCCCTTCCATAGAGCTCATGAGAGACTCAAGGATATGGGGGAGGTCTGTCCTGTCTGTAAGGACTACGCCGGAGGTGGTGATATCCGGGTGGCCCAGGGGGAAGAACACAACGTCCTGAAGAAGGAGTTCTGCGTCTACGTAATCGTAGTCAATATCGGCAATCTGGATAATGACGCCGGGAACCTCTGCGAAGAGAACGCGGATGGGGAGCTCGTTGGAATATGCGCGTGAGATATCATCTATGCATATATTTGCACCGGAAACGGCACTGCACATAGCCCTGAGGGCTGTCATGAGCCCGCCGCCGCTCACCGTTGCGCCGGCCTTAACAATGCCGTCCTCCACCAGCTCACGCACAACCTCGTAGCAATCCATAAAGTAATCTGCGTCTCCAATTTCCGGGGCCGATGAAGGAGTGGCGCCCACGGCCTGCGCCAGGCGGGAGCCTCCCATACGGAAATCGCAGGTGTCGAACGGGATGTAGATAATCCAGTCCGATCCCTCCGGTAGGAACTTTGAGGGGCATTTACGCCGCCGTGACATCTTGGGATTGGAGGTGCGAAGCTCCAGAAGGAGGGACTCTTCCTCTTCCTGAGCCTCCAGTTCGTCGTCGTCCGTGACAGAAGCCTTGAAAGAAACGGAAGGTGTGCCGGATGTGAGACTGTACTTGGAAATCTTTACGCCAAGGGCGTCTATGAATGAACAGGCGGCTTCTACGGAATCGTAAAACGCGGCAGGAAGGCCGATAGGGGAGTCTTTCCACTTCCAGTCGGCCTTGAGCATAAGGTCTTCCATCCTGAAATGGCCGCTGAGCCAGATGGCGTCCAGAAGCCCCTGGGCAACCTTTCCGGCGGTGTATGAGCCGGCAAACTCCAGCGGGACGGTGCCTCTGGCGTGCTCCACGGCCAGGGCATAGGAATCTATCTCCGATTCCTCAAAGGCAAAATTCCCGGGAACCTGGTCAAGGTGCTCGTCTGCCAGCGTTGCGGGATCACCGTCCGGCTCCAGGGGAGGCTCCACGGTGCACTCACGGAGCATTTTGGCAGGAGAGAGCGGCATTGGCACCCCGTCCAGGATGTAGGAAGCGTTCAGGAGTTCTGTCATAGCACTCAAAGGTAGTAAAAAAATCTTATCTTTGTACTATGGAATTCACTTTGGATGCGTACAATTCTCTTATAGAGGATATCTTCAGGCGGTTCCCGTCCGTGCAGAAAGACGGGTTCACGGCCGGCGCATACAAGCCCGGGCTGGAGAGGATGGAGGCTTTTGACCGCTATCTTGGCTATCCTTCCAGGCAGTTCAAATCCATCCACATTGCAGGGACCAACGGTAAGGGAAGCGTGGCCAATTTAGTGGCCAGCGCACTACAAAGTTGCGGGTTAAGGACAGGTCTCTTCACTTCCCCTCACATTTTGGATTTTAGGGAGAGAATAAGGGTGAATGGTATAATTCCAATGGAGTATGTCTTTAAACAACTTACCTCTTGGATGCCCTGGATAGAGGAGAACAACCTTTCTTTCTTTGAAATCACCACCGGATTGGCGTTTAAATACTTTGCAGACTCCGGTGTGGATTACGCCGTGATAGAAACTGGCCTTGGCGGCCGCCTTGACTCCACAAATATCCTCGAAAAGCCAGAGCTTACCATTGTTACCACAATTGGCTTTGACCATATGGCCCTTCTTGGAGATACTCTTGAAAAAATAGCTGCAGAAAAAGCAGGAATTTTTAAGGAAGGAGTCCCCGCTCTCATAGGTGATGCCCTTCCGGAAACAAGGCCGGTGTTTCAAGACAAGGCTAACGGCTTTTGTCCTCTGTTTTTTGCTCAGGAGATGAATCCGACATTCTGGGGCAGGAATGAGGAGATTCTTTCTCAGATGGATCTTGGCGCCGAAGTCCAGTGTCAGAACCTCAGAACTGTCCTTTCTGCACTTGATATTCTTGGCATCCAAGATGAAAGAGCCCTTGACGGCATTATCCACACCGCCCATAATATGGAATTCCACGGCAGGTGGGAGCGTTTGCAAAATGAGCCGCTGATTATAGCGGATATCGGCCATAATGCCCATGCACTCAGACACAATTTTGCCCAGTTGGAGGCAATGAATCGGCCTCTCATCGTAGTCTACGGCGTTATGGCCGATAAAGACCTTGACGCCATCATCCCCCTTATGTCGCGCAAGGCAACGTACATTTTCACATCACCGGCAACTCCCCGCGCCCTTCCGGCCCGGGATATAGCAGATCGTTTTGGCGGGTCTTCCATAGTAATTGACAATGTTCAGGACGCCGTGAAAAAGGCGCTGGAGATTGCAGACAGAGATACCATAATATATATAGGTGGCAGCACTTTTGTGGTAAGTGAAGCCCTTCCGCTGTTTAAGTAGCACAATTCTTGAAATGGACTCAAGATATGAAACGAATACTTTTATCCCTGCTTCTTGCCCTTACCGGGGCCGGAGCCATAAATGCGGCAACTATGTCTGAAGACGGTCACACCTTGACTGCTCTCTGGAAGCAGTACGATGAGGCCTCCAGGGCCGATTTACCAAAGAAAGAAGCCTCCATCCTGGAACAGATCAAGAAGGAGGCCATGGAAAAACGCCTCCCCGTAGACTTCTGGGATGCTGCAACTCAGTATGTGAGCGTAGTCCAGCGCCGCGACTGGAAGCAGAGGGATGCTCTCCGTGAGGCCCTCGCAAAGGAAGTGGCGGAGTTCGATGAACCCATTGTCACCTTCCTCTGGATGGATGAATGGAAGGGAGTCGGCTTTGATGAGCTCTGGGAATACCTTCATAAGAACCCTCTGGAGGGCAATAACCCCGCCCTTCACCGCGGGATGACCGGCTTTCTGAACGCTGCCCTCACTCAGTTTGTAGAATCCGATGAAGAGTGGGCTCACTGGCGCCTCCTTAACGGCAGGTACTCTGAACCCGTTGTGAAGGCCCTGGAGAAGATGATAGAAGGGAAATACCCTCAGGAGGGGGCCCTGAAGTACTATCTTCTTGGAAGAAAATATAACAATACCGGTGAAAAGACCCAAAAGCGTGCAGCCCTCAAGGAGCTCCAGGAGGCCTACAAGGGCACAGCCCTGGCTCTTTTCCCTGAAGGAGACCTTCTTGGGATGGACGTAGCGGAACTAGATGAGAACAAGGCCTCTACATCGGCCCAGTATAAGGCCCTCTACGACAGGTGCAAGGACTTTGAGAGCCGCCGCACCGCATTCCGAGGCAAGGAACTGATAATTGCGTCAAGATACTACGCCGTCACCAATATCTGCACCCGCCTGACTTCCCAGGATCTGGGGCTTAGTATTGACAAGGACGCCATCACGGTCCTTTTCCGCAACCTTACATCGGCAACGGTAAAACTCTACAAGGGTAAAACCGTTGTTTCGTCGTGGAATGCCAAGAATCCCACCGGCAGCTTCTTTGTCAGAGACACCGTGCGCCTGGCCCTTCCCGGCCTTCCGGACGGTAGCTATCACGCAGAGGCTGTGAACGGGAAAATATCGGCCTCAGATACATTTGACCAGTACACCCTCTCCATTGCCACCCGCACGGACGCGGAGGGACGCAAGGTTTATGTGGCCGATTTTGACTCCGGAAAACCCCTCTCCAAGGTGACACTCCTCCTTATGAAGGGAGACACGGAGGCCGCGCGCGCCACCCTTAAGCTGGACGGCTTCACGCTCATCCCCCAGGCCCTTGAAAAGACCATTAACGCCCATCCCAGGACGTATTACACCTATGTTGCCGTGAGCGGAGACCGCCGTTCGCGCAGCGTGAGCGTCATCAGGGATGCCTCCACGTATATCCCCCGCACCGGCATAAGATGCAACGTCTACAGGGACCGCGGCGCCTACAACCCAGGAGACTCACTGCAGTTCAAGGCCGTTGTGTTCCAGGGAGACCCTATGCTCAAGATGAACGTTTGCAAGGGCCGTAAACTGGACGTTACCCTCTATGACAGTGAGAATAACCGCCTTGAAACAAAGCGGCTTGTCACCGGGGACTTTGGTTCTGCAAGCGGCGGATTTACCCTCCCCACGGGCCTCAGGAACGGATATTTCCGCCTTGAGATTGTGGATGTTTCCACAAAGGACCACCTTGCCTGGGACAGTTTCAGGGTAGACGAATTCGTGCTCCCCACCTTCGACCTCAGTTTTGATCGCCGCACGGAACTATATATGGTTGGCTCCAAGGTTCCTGTGAGCGGAAAAGTCACCTCCTACTCTGGCCACGGCCTCAGCGGCGCCCGTGCACGCATCAAAGTGGATTACTGGTCGGAAAATACCATCCTTGAGGAGGAGATTCCCCTTGAGGCCGATGGTCTCTTCCGCTTCGAGGTCCCCGCAAACAAGGAAGGCTTCTACCACGCGGAGGTCACGGTCATAGACGCCACAGGAGAGACCCTTTCCTTTACGGACAGTTTCTATGTGGGTGATGAACTTGACGTTGACATAAGCGTCCTTGGCACCGAGGATGCAGAATTCATCCTTCCCGGAGACTCCGGCCAAAGCTGGCGCTGGAGAAGGGAGCCCCGTCACGTTGTCCGCGGAAACGAAATCCGCGCAAAATTCCAGGCCCTGGACGCCCAGGGCAATTCCGTGCCGCTGGAGGTGGCTTATGAGCTGGCCGGGCATAAGGGTACGGCCCCTTCCGGAGAGGAAGTAAAGATCCCAATCCAGAAGAGCGGCCTCTATACCCTGAAAGCTACGGTAAAAACAACACTCCAGGACGGCAAGGAGGTATCCGAGAGCCAGGAAGAAAAGGTCCTTGTACTCCTTCCCGGAGAGAAGGAACTGATGGTGGATGGTTCCCGTCTTTTCATCGGCGGTCCTTCAACCGTCGATGGCCGCATTGAGGCCGTAATTGGATCGGCCGATGGAGACGCCTGGGCAATCGCAACCGTATATGGCAAGGACAGCGAGGTCCTTCAGACCAGCTGCTTCACCGCCAAGGACGGAAGGCTTATGGATATCGGCCTTGATTATAAGGAGTCCTGGCCGGATGCCGTGCGCCTTCAGGTGTTCTACTTCCTTCACGGAAAGGCCGTCAGCTATGAGCGACAGTACCGCAGGACCAGCACCAAACTTGCCCTTCCGCTCAGCTTTTCAAGTTTCCGTGACAAGGCATATCCCGGCAGGGAATACACCTTCACCCTCAAGACAGAACCCGGCGTAGAGGCCCTTGCCGCCGCTTGGGACAAGAGTATGGACGCCATTGCGCGCAATTACTGGTCTCAGGTGAACCAGGCCGATTATTCAGTGCCGATGGTGTACATCCAGTCCGCTTGCGGCAGCATCGGCAATCAGTATTATGACGACGACGATCCCCGTTTTATTGCTTACGGCACAAAGAGCCTCAAGATGGCCCGCACAAATGGCGCCGTAATGCTTGACGCCGCGCCCGCCATGGCCTCTATGGAAGAGTCCGTAGAGATGGAAATGGCTGCCGATGACGCCATGGAGGGTGCCGATATCCCCGAGGATATCCCCATCCGCAGCGAATTCCTCCAGGCGCTTACCTTCCAGCCTCATCTTGTATCGGCCGGGGACGGCACGCTCACCTTCAGCTTCCGCACCTCCGACAAACTCTCCACCTATTATGTACGCGTATATGCGCACGACCCTTCCATGAGAAATGCCATTGCGGAAGGAGAGATGGTTGTGTCTCTCCCCGTGAAGGTAGCTATGCAGGAGCCCCGTTTCCTCTATGCGGGAGACGTCTGGGATGCCGCAATCACGGTTTCTTCCGTGGCCGATGTCCCCGTCTCCGGCGTAATAGCCCTCCAGTGGGATGGCGGCAGCGCCCAGGTGCCCGTCACCGTTCCCGCCGGGGAAACCATGATAAAGGTCATTAATGTAAGGATTCCCGATCAGACCGGGGATCTCACCTTCACGGCCGCGTTCATCGCCTCAGAATTCTCGGACGCAGTCCGCGTAACCGTCCCCGTATACCCTGCAGCTCAGGAACTTACGGAGGCCCACTCCGCAGTGCTTCACGCCGGGGAAGACCGTGAGGCGCTCCTCAAAGAGCTCCGTTCCCGCTTTGTGAACGTTCCCGGTTCTGCAGCAGTCCTCAAGGAAATCACCGTCCTTGATATGGTGAAGGACGCCATCCCGTCCCATGTTGAGCCTCAGGGCAACGACGTCATCTCCCTCTCCGAGGCCTGTTACGTGCAGCTTATGGCTTCACGGCTGAATGTCTGTCATTCTGAGCAAAGCGAAGAATCTCTTCTACCCAAGATCCTTGCCTGCCGTAACTCCGACGGCGGTTTTGGATGGTTTGAGGGAATGAAGTCTTCGCCGGTGATCACCGCCGTGATGTTGGAGCGCTTTGCAAAGCTCCGCGACAGGGGATTCAGCGTTCCGGACGTCACATCATCTGTCAAATACCTGGATGCCAATCAGTTTGGGGACGTCCGCCCCTACTGGTGCGGCTGGCTTTCCGATGCCCAGTATATGCACGTCCGTGCAATGTATGCATCCGTTCCCTTCACTGAGAAGGCCGTTTCCCAGAGTGAGAAAAAGCGCTGGGATGCCTTCAAGAAGGACACAAAGAGTTACCTCACGCCATCGGCCAAGGAAAGCCGGGGCCTGAAGGGCCAGATCCTTTCCAAGGCAAGGAGGCTCCTCACACTTAAGAACCTCTTGGAGAGGGACGGCGGCTTGGAGCTTGCCAAGGCCTGGGGCCTCACCCTTGCTAAATCCAAGATTGAGAAATCCCTCAAGGCCGATGTAGCGTCCCTCCTCGAATACGCCGTAGAGCACCGTGACGGCGGCTGGTACTATCCCAATGCCGTTATGCCGTGGAGGGGACTTCTGGAAAGCGAGGCCTATGCCCATGCCCTCCTCTGCGACCTCCTGAATCCTTATGATGCCGGTATCGCAGATGGTATCCGCCTGTGGCTGATGCTCCAGAAGGAAACCCAGAAATGGGATACGGAGCCCGCTTACATAGACGCCATAACTGCCATCCTGGATGGCTCCAAGGCCGTTCTGGATACCAAGGTGCTGGCTTTATCGGCCACATATAACGCCCCCTTCAAGGACATCAAGGCTGCAGGAAACGGCTTCACCATTGAGCGCCGCTTCTATCTGTCATCCCGAGCGCAGTCGAGGGATCTCCCGGAAACAGAGATATTCCCCGGAGATCCCGTAAAGGTTGGAGACAAGATCCGCATTGTGTACAAGATCTGGAACGGGGAGAACCGCTCGTTTGTTAAGGTAACAGCCGGACGCGAAGCCTCCCTGAACCCTATCCAGCAGCTTTCCGGGCATATCGGCTACGGATTCATCCGTCCGCTCCGCAGCGGCTTCGTGTGGGGATTCACGCCTCAGGGGTACCGCAATGTGAAGGCATCGGCCACGGAATACTACTTTGACTCCTACCCGGAGGAAAAGACCGAACTCTCAGAGGAGTTCTTTGTGACCCGCGCCGGCTCATTCCAGGCCCCTGTTACTGTGATAGAGTCCCTTTACGCCTCCCATTACAGGGCAAATACTGAGTTTAGAACACCGTTAGAATCTTCATTATGAAACGTTTACTTCTTGTAATCCTGGCCCTTCTTGCAGGCCTTGCCGCCTGCGCCCAGGAAACCTACACTTTTGCCCAGAGGGACACCTGTGAGCTGAAGCTGGATATTTATCGGCCCGCAGAGGCGGCGGAGGCTAAGCCGGCTGTGATGTTTGTCTTTGGCGGCGGCTTTATCACCGGCGCCCGTAACGACAAATACCTGGTGGAATTCTACAACAAACTCACGGAGAACGGCTATCCCGTGGTGGCCGTGGATTACAGGCTTGGGATGAAGGGCGTGAAGGTTGGGAAAGGCCTCTCAGGTGCTTTCAAGGCTGCGAAGGCGTTTTATAACGCTCAGGAAGTGGGCGTTGAGGATGTGTTCTCGGCGGTTGCTTACCTGAGGGAGCACCCGGAACTTGGGATAGACACGGATAACCTTGTAGTGGCAGGAAATTCGGCCGGAGCCATCATCTCACTGGCGTCGGAGTATGCCGTCATAAGCGGCAAATGTGACATCCCTGACTTCAATTTCAAGGGGGTGATGAGCTTTGCCGGCGCCATTATCAGCATTAAGGGCGCACCCCAGTTCAAGAATCAGCCGTGCCCCATCCTGATGCTTCACGGCACGGCCGACCAAGCGGTGAATTACAAATCCTTCGGGGCCTTCGGGCGTGGTATCTGGGGCAGCGACTACATTGCCCGTAAACTTTCCCTCAAAGAGTACCCTCACACCATCTACAGGTATGAGGACCGCACCCACGACATTGCTGCCTACATGCTTGTGGCCTGGCCCCAGGTGCTCTCCTTCCTCCAGAACGATGTAGAGAAGGGTACGCGCCGCTTCATAGACGCCACCATCGACGATCCATCCCTCCCCACCTGGGGTAACATTTCCCTGGACGACATCTATTAAAATCGGCCTTTTCCCTGCCACGTATCGGCCTTCAGTTGCATCTATAAGTATATGAAAGCAATCGTCAGAATTACTATGGCTGCGCTGGGGCTGGTGGCCCTGGCCTGCTCAAAACCTGCTTCTGAGGCCGGTAGATATGATTACAAAGACGGAAGTTATGATATGGCCGATTCCGCTCCGGGCGGGGATTTTGGCGGCGGTTCAGGCAATGGCCAGGGTGGCGGTTTTGAAGCAGAACCCGGCGTAATTACCGCGGCTGAATGGAACGACCTCCTTCACTGGGATTTCTGGGGTGGTCTCATGACCGGAAACTTCGCCAGTTATAACGGCTACTGGGGATTCAACACTGCAAAGCGCATTGCCGTAAAAGCGGTGGATGGACAGGGCAACCCTGCCAAATGCCTTCCTGTAAAGCTGATGAAAGGGGAGGAGTGCTGCTGGGAAGCCGTCACTGACAACAGCGGTGAAGCCAATCTATGGTTAGCCGTCACAGATGTCCAGAGCACAGTTTCCGTGGCCGATTGCCGCGTGGTAATCAACGGCGTGGAGCAGCAAAACGCTCCCTCCATCTGGGCCTGGGATGCGCAGGAGCCTGTTGTGAACGAGTATACCGTAGCGCCAGCTCAGTCCATTAGTAACAACGTTGACATTGCGTTCATAGTGGACGCCACCGGCTCCATGGCCGATGAAATAGCCTTCCTGAAGAGCGACCTTCGGCTCATCCTTGACAAGGTGGCCCTTATGGAGACGGAGCGTACCGTCTTCACCGGCACGGTCTTTTACAGGGATGCCGATGGCGACGAATACCTCACCAGGTACTCTCCCTTCACAACGGATATCGCTTCTACGGTAGATTTTATCGGACAGCAGTATGCCGATGGCGGCGGAGATATCCCAGAGGCCGTCCATACAGCCCTGGAAGTTGGTCTCACGCAGCTCCAGTGGCATTCATCGGCCTATTCAAAACTGGCTTTCATCATCCTTGACGCCCCTGCCCACAAGGATCACCAGGGCGTAATAGAGAGCCTGCAGAATTCCGTAAGGCAGTATGCCGCCAAAGGCATCAAGATTATTCCCGTTTTCTGCAGCTCCCATGAAAAGGACTGCGAATTCATGTGCCGTCAGTTTGCCATCCTTACCGGTGGCACCTACGTCTTCCTCACCAACGACAGCGGAGTGGGTGGAGAACACATAGAGGCCTCCGTGGGAGATTATCAGGTGGAGTCCCTCCAGGGCCTCATCACCCGCCTCATCACCAAGTACATCCAGTAGCGCCCCCCATATTGTAATGCCGATGCGGTGGGGCTTAACCGCTTCACTTCCAATAATTTACGGGATCATTTGGGATTAATTCTTTTCCCAAATAATCCCGTAAACGTTTGCGCTTCAGTCACTTAACCCCCCCCGGTATCCGGCGTTAACCGAGCTTCCGCGGGGCCGATAAAAGTCCCTCCCCCCGAGGGGAGGGATTTAGGGAGGGGGTAACGTGGAGAGACCGAGATTCCGCTGCGCTGCGCTTGCGCTATCTCGATGCGCTCCCGCGGGGCCGCTTAAATATGGAATGGCATACGGTCACTGCGTTCCCTCTGTGCCTTTTCGCTGTCCGGAGCTTATGAGAGCAAGCTCTCAATGCTCCAGACATCAAAAAAGCACCGCAGCTACGCTGCGATGCCATTCCTTGATTTGCGGAGAGACCGAGATTCGAACTCGGGATACGCTTTTGGCGTATACACGCTTTCCAGGCGTGCCTCTTAAGCCACTCGAGCATCTCTCCAGACTTAAGTCCCCGAAAACGGGACTGCAAAGATAGTTATTTTTTGAAAGAACGCAAAAAAAAGTGCTATATTTGCGGATATGAAAAACGTAGGGAAAATAATTCTGATTGTAGCGTTCGCGCTGATTTCCCTGTCCTTAAGGGCTCAGCAGCAGGAAGTTCTCTCCTTTACACGTATAGAAAGGAATCCAAGGGCGGCAGGTCTTGCGGGTGCCGGAGCGGCCTCTGTGAGCAGTACGGCGTATGCTTCGTTCGTAAACTCGGCCATCATTCCGTTCAGTAACTCTACTGCCGATTTCGCGGCCGGGTATCAGTACTGGGCCCCCTCCCTTGGTGCGGCGCACGCAATCAATCTGGCCGGAGCGTACAGAATCGGCAATATCGGCCTGTCCCTTGGCGGCGTATACCAGATGGAGCAGAAGGATTTTGACGGATTCCGCCCTGCGGAGATCCAGGTTGGTGCCGGCTTCGGCATCCGTGTCCTTCCCTGGCTGGGCCTTGGCGTAAATGCCCGTTATGTTCAGGAAAACCTCTTCCAGGGGTATTCCCAGAATGGCTTCGGCCTGGATGCAATGGCGTTTTTTGCTCCCCTTTGGGGGCTCACATTGACCGCCGGGGTGGCTAATATCGGCAGCAGAGTGAAGTCAAATGCTGGCGGCAGTTATCCTCAGCCTACTTCCATTGCGGCCGCCGCGGCATATTTTCTTATTCTGGGCGCCGGCTCCAAGCACAGCATTGAGTTTATGCTGGATGAGAACTTCTACATCCATAGCCGCACAAACGCCGTGTCTTTTGGTATGGAGTACTCCTATGACCGCATCGCATTTGCACGCGTGGGATACCGCATCGCGTCTGAGGGTACAGTCTATCCGTCCCACCTCAGCCTTGGCCTTGGGGCACAGTTCAAAGGCTTCCGGCTGGACGTGAGTTACCTCACGCTGTCGGAAATCATAGGAAATAGCGTTGCTGTAGGGCTAGGTTACCGGTTTTAATCGGCAAGGCAACTATCCATAAGGGCCTCAATTCCTGGCTTATCCAGATTCTGGCCGATAAACACGATCTTCTGCATACGGTCACCATACTGCGGGTCCCAATCGGCCCGGAGTTTACGGTCACGGGCCATCATCTCCTGAAGCTCGTCCTCCGGCATTGTGGCAAACCACAGGCCGCAGTCACGGACGGTTTTCTGCTTCCCGGCCTGCTCAAAGAGGTAGCATTTGTCAATGTCCCTTGAGAAGTAGCAAAGGCCTTTTGCGCGGATGATGTTCTTTGGCCATTTGGTTGCTACCATGTGGTCGAACTTATTCAGGTCCAGCGCCGGGCGGCGGGTATAGACGTAGGTGTCGATGCCATATTCCAGGGCCTCTCCCTCGGCCTCACCTTCCTCGTCTTCCTCGCCCTCGATGGCGGCAATCCATGCGGCCGATGTTGCAACCTGGTCAAAGTTGAACATCCCGGTGTAGATTAGCTCGTCCAGGTCCACGTCCCCGTAGTTGCACTCCAGCACCTTGGCGCCGGGGTTGATGCTCTTCACTATGCCCTTGAGCTTACCCATTTCACTGGCCGATATCTCACTGGCCTTGTTGAGAAGCACAATATTGCAAAACTCTATCTGTTCAATTACCAGGCGCTCTAGGTCGTCTTCCCCGATGTCCTCCTTCTGAAGAGCTTCTCCGCTATCAAATTCATCCCTCATACGGAGGGCGTCCACCACCGTTGCTATGCAGTCCACGTAGGGGATACCGTTCTTGATGAACTGGGGCCCCAGGGCGGGTGCAGTGGAGATGGTCTGGGCGATGGGGGCGGGCTCGCAGATGCCGCTGGCCTCTATCACTATGTAGTCAAATTTGCGGGTTGCTATGAGGTCTCCAAGCTGGGCCACAAGGTCCATCTTGAGGGTGCAGCAGATGCAGCCGTTCTGGAGGGCTACCAGGGAATCATCCGTAGAACCCACTACACCGCCCTTTTCAATGAGGCCGGCGTCTATGTTTACCTCGCCGATATCATTCACAATGACGGCGAACTTAATGCCCTTTTTGTTTGACAGTATGCGGTTGAGGAGGGTTGTCTTGCCGCTTCCAAGGTATCCGGTGAGAAGAAGCACCGGCACTTGCTGAGTTTCCAATTTCAGTTCCATAGTACAAAGATAGTTATTTTGTGCCGATATTGTTACCGTGGCCGTCTCTTTCGCCGTGGCCGCCCCTTTCGGTTGCCGTGTCGACACACATATCGCCCTTATTGGGGTTTTGATGTCAACACGGCAGTGTTTTTTACGTTTTGGGCCGATTTCCTTGCCGTGTTGGCAGTGAAATCGGCCTTATATGCGTTTTAGCCGTCAACACGGCCGGAGTTTAGGCCGCAGCCACCGGCCGCCTGCGAAGCAGCATCCACGCGGCGCCGGCGTAGGCCGCTGTGATGACGGTGTTTATGGCAAGGCGGGCCCACATGGAGGAGATATCGGCCACGAAGAACATTCCGGCGTAAGCAACTCCCATAAGGCCGAAGAATGCCAGGAGCCTTCCCCATTTGTAAGGGATGGGGTAGTACTTCTGTCCCAGGAAGGCGCTGAGGATGAACATCACAAGGTAACTGGACAGATGCGCAAAGGCCGATGCCCAGTAAGAGAACCGCGGCATGAAGACAATGTTCACGATGGTGGTGACAATGAGGCCGGTGAGGGTAATCCAGACCGCCATATTGGTGCGGCCGGATAGCTTGTACCACATTGACACGTTGAAGAGCATCCCCAGAAGCATGTAGCTAAGAAGCATTATGGGGACTATCCCGATTCCAACGCGGAAATCCCGGCCAAGAAGCAGTGAGATGATGTCTATGTATGCAATCACGCCCACAAAAACCAACCCGCAGAATGCCGTGAAATACTCCATGACCACGGCGTAGAGCTCCTTTGAGCCCTTGTCACGAGCCCTCTGGAAGAAGAAAGGCTCCGCCGCATAACGGAACATCTGGATGAAGAGGTTCATTATGACGGCTAGTTTCACAGCCGCTTGGTAGATGCCAAGGGAAGCGCGCCAGGCCTCGGAGGATGTGTCAAAATAGCGGAAGAGGACCCTGTCCACAAGGTCGTTGGCTACGCCCGGAAGCGCCGCAATCATAAGCGGCAGGGAGTACAGCAGCATCCGCTTCACAACTGGGGCATCCCAGACCAGTTTAAGCCGCAGTATGTCCGGAATGAACAGCACCAGGCACAGCACGCAGCTTACAAGTATGGCAAATATGGGATATGTGAAATCTGGCGCCGGGGACAGCAGGCCCCCAAGGAAGGCGTGGGCCGGGTACCAGAAGAAAAGGACCAGGTTTGCTGCCGTTTCCGTAAGGATTTTCACGGTCTTTAGCACCGCAAACTTCACAGCCTTGTGCTCCTGCCTTAACTTTGCAAAGAGGATGGCGGTAATGTTGTCGCAGAAAAGGATGCCGGCAACATAGATGATAAGGACGCGGTATCCTTCATACCCCAGAGCGGCCGATATAGGCTCGCTGAATGCCACCATACACGCCAGGAACGCAAGGTTGAGGCCCGTCACGGCCAGAAGCGCCCCCGAATAAACCCTTCTGGGATCTTTTCCCTCCTTGTTGGCAAAACGGAAGCAGCCAGTCTCCAGACCCAGCACCAGAATCACCTGAAGTATGCCGATATACGCCATGAACTCCGTCACCACGCCGTACTGCGCCTGGGTGAGCATACGGGTGTACAGAGGGACAAAAAGGAAGTTAAGTATCCTGGCCAGAATGGAACTGAGGCCGTAAATTGCGGTTTCGCCCGCCAATTGTTTCAAAGGATTTGCCATATTGAGCACAAATTTAACTATTTTTGCATAAAAGTTAAATGACACTTATGAAGAAGTTAGCCCTTATTGCTGCCCTCGTGGCCATAGCCATTGCCGGATGCAAGCAGCGCGGAGCTGCACCAGAGGCAACGGAGGCCGATGATTTCCCGGACACCCTTGCAGCTGCAGCTGCCGCCAAGGCTCTCCCGGAAGAGCCCGTCTTTGACATTGTCACCAACATGGGAACCATAAAGGTGCGCCTTTACAAGGACACACCCCGCCACAAGGCCAATTTTTCAAAACTGGCAATTGCCGGGTACTATGACAGCCTCCTTTTCCATCGCGTGATAAACGGTTTCATGATCCAGGCCGGAGACCCGTACACCCGTGACACCGCCAAAGTGGCACAGTACGGTATGGGCGGCCCCGGGTATACCATTCCCGCAGAGATGAGGGATGCAGGCGGTAATCCCCTGCATCGGCACAAGAAAGGCGCCCTTGCAGCCGCCCGCCGCGGAGACGTTGCAAATCCCTTCAAGGAGTCTTCCGGCTCCCAGTTCTACATTGTCCAGGACCCGGACAACTGCGTCCACCTGGACGGAGAATACACCGTCTTTGGAGAAACCGTTGCCGGACTCAACGTCATTGACAAGATTGCATCTGTCAAAAGAGACCGCTATGACAGGCCCCTTAATGATGTCAGAATCATAAAAATTACACCAGACGACGAACTTAACAAAATGGAGCGGGAAAAGGAGGCTGCTGGCACGGATTTGGCAGTAAACTTAACCGAATAGTTTTTTTAATAGGTTAAGTTTTTAGGTTAGAGAGGACGGACCCTGCAGTGATGCAAGGTCCGTCATTTTTTGAATGCTACCGTCGCCGGTCAGCGGCATAGGCTCCCGGCCGTGTTGACGGCTAAAACGCATATAAGGCCGATTTCACTGCCAACACGGCAAGGAAATCGGCCAAAAACGTCAAAAATACTGCCGTGTTGACACCAAAACGCCAATAGGGGCAATCTGCGAGTCGACACGGCAATTTCCTACCAGCCCCAGGTGGACTTGGCTGCCTCAAGGTATTCCGCAAGCGCCACGGAGTCGCGGGCGGGCTTGCGGTCAAAGCCGATGAGGCCCTTATAGTCCAGGCAGTAGTTCACGCCCATGGCGTCAAGGATCTCAAAGGTGTGGTCCAGGGACTTGCAGAAGCGGGCGTAATCCTTTTTATCGGCATCACACCACTGAATCTCTGAAAGTGCGCACATACGGGGGAGGAGCATGTACTCAAGGTGCTCAGGAGTGGTGATGTACTCTGTCCAGAGGTTTGCCTGAACGCCCAGGATGTGGTCTTCAGCACCGGGTGCAAGGCCGTCGAAGGGCTCATATGCGTATACGTTCTCAAGAGGGAGATATCCGCCTATGCACAGGGGCTCCTTGTCGCGCTCCTTGCTCTGGTAGTAGTCAAAGTAGGCGTATGTGTGGGGAGTCATAATGGCGTCAAAGCCCAGGGATGCGGCCTTGATTCCTCCATCCACTCCGCGCCATGACATCACGGTTGCGCCTTCTGCCAGTTCTCCTTCAAGGATTTCGTCCCAGCCGATGATACGGCGTCCCTTGCTGTTCACAAACTTCTGTACGCGTGCGGTTACGTAGCTCTGGAGGAGGTGCTTTGCCTCGGGGCCCTTCTTGATGCCAAGCTTACGCATACGGGCGGCGCACTTGGGGCAGACGTCCCAGGGATAAACGGTGTTCTTTGCATAGGGGTCAAAGCATTCGTCACCGCCAATGTGGATGTACTCAGAGGGGAAGATGTCAATGACCTCCGAGAGAACGCTCTCAAGGAAATCGAACACCTTGTCGTTACCTGCGCAGAGAATATCCGGGGCGATTCCCCAGCGCTCCCATACCTTGTAGGGGCCGCCGGTGCAGCCAAGTTCCGGATATGCGGCAAGAGCTGCCACCATATGGCCGGGAAGGTCTACCTCAGGGATAACCTCAATGCCGCGGGCTGCCGCATAATCCACAATCTCGCGAAGCTGCTCCTGGGTGTAGTAGCCGCCGTAGCGGATTCCGTCGTTGGAGTCAAAGTCCTTGCCTATGCAGGTTCCGTCCCTCCATGCGCCAACCTCCGTGAGGCGTGGGTAGGACTTGATCTCAATCCTCCAGCCCTGGTCGTCGGTGAGGTGCCAGTGCAGGCGGTTGAGCTTATATCCTACCATCACGTCAATGTAGCGCTTGGTCTCTTCAATGGTCCAGAAGTGACGGCTGCAGTCAAGATGCATTCCGCGGTATCCAAAGCGGGGCTCGTCAAAGATCTTTACGCAGGGAAGGACCCAGTTGGCCTTAGCCTTCTTGCCACCGTAAATGGCGGCGGGGAGCATCTGCTTGAGGGTTTCGCAGGCATAGATGAAGCCGTTAAGGGCCGATGCCTCCACCTCTACATCGTCATCTTCAATTTCAATGTAGTACTGCTCAGGGCCAAGGTTGGGGTTGTACTTGAAGTCGAAGCCGTCGCCATCGGCCTTGGTCTTTACGCCGGTAGCGGTTTCAAGGGCCTGGATGAACCTGCCGATAGCCTCGCGGGAGGCCTTGTCAATGGAAGGGTCGATCTCTACGGCCGCGCCCTTGACGCAGACGGTGCCTTTCAGGAAGGTTACGTCGTTGGGCATGGGGATTACGGAGAAGGTTTCCGCTTTTTTGCAACAGGAGGCAAGCATTGCCAAGCCTGTGAGGATTAGGAGTAAACGTTTCATATTGTGGTTAATAAAGGATAATTCCAAGTATTGCTCCGGCTATAATAAGGTATATTGGGTTAACCTTTCCCCAGAACCCGGCCGCAAAGGCCCCTCCAAGGAGCACCCAGCTCTTCCAGTCCGGGAAGTTATCGGCCACAATCTGGATATTGGGCGTAAAGCCCGTCCAGGTGGTCTTTAGTATAAGGATGACCGCGGCGGCCCCGATGAGCCCCACCACGGCGGGTTTTACAAAGGCCATTGTGCCGGCGTATAGCGTGCTGGTGCGGAACTTCTCATAGAAGCGCACAATCAGGAGCATCAGGATGAACGACGGCAACATAATGGAAAGCGTTGCTGTAAGGGACCCGCAGATGCCAAGGAGATGGCTTCCCGTTGCGCCCTGCAGCACCTCATAGCCAACGTATGTGGCGCTGTTTATGCCGATCGGCCCCGGCGTCATCTGGCTCACCGCCACTATGTCAGTGAAGGCGCTCTCAGATATCCACGCGTGCTCCACCACCACCTGGTTCTGGATGAGGGACAGCATGGCATACCCTCCGCCAAAGGTGAAGGCCCCAATCAGGAAAAACGTCCAGGCTAGTTGCAGCAGTAATCCTATCGTCTCCATAAAGTTACGCTAAGGCCGATTACCATCACGCATATAATAATATATATGGGTGAGACGTTAAGAAAAGCCACCAGGATCAGGGCCGATATTGCAAGGAGCCAGGCCCACCAGGTTTTGCAGGATTTCTTTGCCATATTGATCATGGGGACGGCGATGAGGGAAATCACTACCGGCCGGATTCCTTTGAAAGCCCTTTCCACCCAGGGGTTGTCCTTGAAGGCGGTAAAGAACATTGCTATGGCAAGGATGATGAGGAAGGAGGGGAGTATGCTGCCAAGGGTGGCCGCAAGGCTTCCCTTGAAGCCGCGGAGCTTATTCCCGGCAAAAATGGAAATGTTCACGGCCATTACCCCCGGGGCGCTCTGGGACAGGGCCACTATGTCAGGGAGTTCGTCGTCAGAAATCCATCCCCGCTTTGAGAGTTCCGCCTGGATAAGCGGAATCATGGCATATCCGCCCCCTATTGTGAAGGCGCCAATCTTAGCAAAGACGGCGAAGATCTGCCACAGTGAGACTCTCTTTTCCATATCTTTACAAAGTTAGTAAAAAATTTATTTAAAAAAATTTGTCAGTTCAAAATTAATTACTACCTTTGCAGTCCCGTTTGAAACGGGGACAGTTCATTGACAATACTGAAAGACTAAAAGTACAAGCAAGTACCGGAAAAGTGTAACACTTTTCTACAATAACGAGCGTCAGTTTCTTTAATGAAACGTACTTGCTAGTCATTTTTTCTTAGAACAACTTGTGTGAACGTTGAGGACCGGAGCAACCGTATGGTTGTGAGGACCGGAAACGGAGCACAAGGAAGTTATAAGGAAAAAGGGCAGCAAGAGATGTCAGGGTTCAAGCTTAGATTTATAAAGAATATACAATGAAGAGTTTGATCCTGGCTCAGGATGA
>JAFZOU010000010.1 GCA_017550525.1 Bacteroidales bacterium | reverse complement strand
GTTCCTCAGATAGTCAATGCTCCCCACGGCTTCGCCCACGGGGGTTGAGAGGTTCAGGTTCCAGCGGCGGCAAGCATAACCGCCACTGCCCAAAAGCAGATCCACCGGGAAATGGCCGTACTTGCCGGCAGATGCAGATTTCCCGAAGATGGTATCACCGTCCCCCATCGAGGGGAAGGTGTCCAATAAACTAAGTCTTTTCTTTCCCATATTCTTTCAATTTGGATTTTCTAACTGATTGTTGCGTCAGGCATGATGTCCGTTATGACCATCCAGGAGCAATTGCTTCCGGTTCCCCATGTATCAACGCAAAGCAACTGAATTAAGCCGCCACGGTTGCACACTATAGATGATACAGGCGTAAGCCCATACGACCCTTTACTGGACGGGTGGTAAATCTGTGCCCCAGATTGGCAAGTGATAGTGAGCAAGGGGGATGACCGTGTTTTGACCGGGAAGTCATAAATCGTCAATAAGGTCCCGGAGAATGAAGGGTCATTTGGCAGTTGTAGCCCAATATCATACCCGTTCATATTGCCTTCCGAGTATAGATTGAAATTGCTACTGACACGATATACTCCATTCCCCAAATATGTTGCCCCCTCAGCAAAGCTTTTGAACGGCATCTTCAAGAACCCGGCGAATGTCCCGGACTGCGCGTTGATATTCCCGTTCTTATCAAGACTGAATTTCCCGTTACTGGTTTGGATAGTGCCGTTTGCATTCAGTTCTATAAGGCCGGAAGAATGGTATATCCTTCCCGCATCAATTAGCCAGCCCTCAGACCCGCTCCCTACCCATACCACCTTGGATGCCATAAACTGATAGTCGTTTTCGAGGGCCCATAAGCCGGTGCTGCCTTGCACTGCGGCATAGGGGGTTTCCCCCACCTGTGCAATATGCGTCTTTGTACAGCGGTAATACCGGTTATTGTAGAAGGCAAAATCAAGGTAAGCTTCCCCGGCCTTACCCTCCATGAACAACAGGCCTTCCGCAAAATCCCTCATTCTGGGAATTGCGCCTCGCTCACCTTTCCCTGCGGTCATCTTTATCGGGTCGCTCCATGACAGGACGGTACTTCCCTGCATAGTGGCTATACTCATCCATAGGGTCTCCGGGAGTTCCGCGATACGGAAATAGCCGAAATCACTGAATTGGGTTGTGCTCGAATCCTTGCGATAAGCCACAAAGATGGTGTGGGTCCCAGCTGTGGTGATTATGACATTTGCCACAGCCTTCACATTGTTGCCGGAGGCCTTGGCCAAGTAGGTTGAAGCGTTTGTCCTCACCGGAAGGGTCGCCGCATCAGGCTGGCCAACCATTATGCAGTCATAATTAGCCTCAGAAGACGCGATAATTTCAATACATAGTTGCTGGTTGGCCTTATTCGTTGTGAAGTTGATGACGGCCACCGAATCAACACTGTCATTACCTGCGCCCGGGAGAGCATAGTATTGCAAGCCATACTCCACCTCCTGCGTCCCAAGGTTAAAGCTCCATGAACTTAGCTCGGATCTTTCAATTGAGTTTATCGTGACGGAATTCGCCACATCTTCCCGCCAGCCAAGGGGCGGCAAAGAAACGCCTGTCGGCTTGGCAGGGGTTACATCCAGATTCCGATATACGGGGACAAAGGACTTCCCCTCAGGGCCTGTCCCGCCGGGGGTACCAGGATCTCCCTTCTCGCCTTTCACCTTGAACACTTCCCACGACCCCCAGACACCGTTGCTGCTCGTGCGAACAGCCATCCAGATGTCAGATGAGGTGGGCGTGTCGTGCCAGTTGTTCGGCGCCGTGGTGGGAGTACCGGGGCTGGATTCCACGGCAGAGTATTCAAAGTCAATCCCGGCTGTGTCGGTCGCCGGCTGAGGCGTAGTCCATGCCGATTGCTGCGGGGCCTTCCCGTCACTTGTGAAGATGCGGGTGGACATCCACAGCTGCGCGGTTCCGGAGGGGATCCCGTCAGACCATCCTGTGGTGGTGGGGACCGGCGAGGCGTAAGAGCCGCCTGTGGGGGCGGTTACGCTACTGGCGTTGACCCTGCGGAAAACTATACTCTTAAAGGCTGACTGCCCAGTGTCCCCCTTCTCACCTTTTATCTTGAACACTTCCCACGAGCCCCAGACGCCGTTGCTGCTCGTACGCATTGCCATCCAGATGTCGGATGAAGTGGGCGTGTCGTGCCAATTGTTCGGGGACGTGGTGGGGGTCCCAGGATCGGATTCCACGGCAGAGTATTCAAAGTCAATCCCGGCCGTGTCGGTCGCCGGCTGAGGCGTAGTCCATGCCGATTGCTGCGGGGACTGCCCGTCACTTGTGAAGATGCGGGTGGACATCCACAGCTGCGCGGTCCCGGAGGGGATCCCGTCAGACCATCCGGTGGTGGTGGGGACCGGCGAAGCGTAGGAGCCGCCTGTGGGGGCGGTTACGCTACTGGCATTGACCCTGCGGAAAACTATACTTTTGAAAACGGATTGGCCCGTGGCGCCTTTCCCACCGGTGACACATACCGGGTCAGTGGTCACAGTCGTGCCGTCAGTATAAGTGATGACAGACCGGGTCCACATGTATTTCCCATCCACCCATGTCTGGGGGCTATTCGCCCAGCTGCCGCCGGTTTGGTCGGTGTTGGAGGTGGAAAGGTAATACTGTTCCTGGATCGACCGGATGCCGCGTCCTGTGCCCCCAATGCAGACCGGGTCGGAATAAGTGGTCGTGCCATCGGTCTTCACCACTTTAGTGCGGGTCCACATATAGCGCCCCTCAATCCATTCCGGGGGCGTTGTCTGCCAAGACCCTCCGGCAAGGGTTGTGGTCGAAGTGGAAAGATAATACTCCACGTCGAAGGTTGAAAAACCCGTCGGCGGGACCTTATAGGCAATCCTGGTTATTTGCTTGACCTTGGTCATTGCGTTACTATTTTGTTGCTGTGATGATAAGCGTCAGATCGCCCTGGGCGGCCTGGGCATTGGCAAGGGTCACAGTGAAAGTGCCACCCCCATCCTGGGAATTGATTTCATCCCCGGAAGAGTTGGTCAGAAGGTAATAGAACGTGAAGCCGGACTGCACTGCCTGGCTCTCCCGCTTCCTGACCTCAGGGGCGTAAATGATTGCCGTCTGGCCGGTGGGGTTCAGTTCCTCCGGAACGGTGTTCCCGGCGCCGTCTGTGGGGTTCGGGAAAATAATCAGGGTGTCAGTCTCATCGGCCACCTCCAGGACAGCATCCGCGCTCTTCCCGCTGAAAGAAACCACGCACTTATACAGTTCGGAGCTGTTGATGTCAGAGGCCGCTATGGTGATGGACTGGGTGGTCTTGTTAAGTGCAACCCATCCGTCAGCCCCATTCGTTACTACCATCTTATACCAGGCATAGGTCACGTTGGATGACTGTTCAGAGCCGCCTATCATAAGGTGCGCCCTCAGGGTGAGGGTAGAGACATTATCATCTATGACACCGCCATTGTTGACGGTTATGTAGGCAATGAAGGCCTCCCCGTCAGTCTGTTCCACCCCAACCTCAATGGAGGCGGAAACGGTGGTCGAGAAGCCGGTGTTCACGGTCGCCTGGAAAAGGATGGTATCCGAATCAATATTGCTTGCCGAAGCAATGTTCTTGAGGATGGTGAGCGTCGGCACACTGAACCCGTCAATGGTCTTGACTTCGGATTTGAAGGTGCCGGCCGCGATGGCGCCCATGGCCGTGGACAGGCCGTTGGCGTCAAAGCTTATGACGCTGCCATTATACATCCATACCACGCTGCTCACAAGCGGGGAAAGGCGCGTTGCCGTCAGGCTGCTCCTGATGACCGGATAGATACAAGGTTGGTACGTCGCAAAGGACGGCGTGACGGCATTGGTGCCGTTGGTGATGAACTGCTTGAGAGGGAACGTGCTTCTCAATGCACAGCTGAGGGTGTCTCCCTGCTTGACATATTTGATGGTTGTCAGCCCACTAACGTTGCTCATAATTATAGTGTCTTTTCAATTTCTGCCTTTGCTTCAGCAGCCGTCAGGACGGTGCCGCCCAGCTGCTTGACTTTCTTCTTAAAGTCAGCCCCTTTCCCATAGGTCAGG
>JAFZOU010000009.1 GCA_017550525.1 Bacteroidales bacterium | reverse complement strand
TCATCCTGAGCCAGGATCAAACTCTTCATTGTATATTTTAATATAATTCTAAGCTTGTCCCTGACGCTTTAGTTTCCTATAAAGAAACTGACGCTCGTTTATTGCTTGCTTGTACTTTCCTTTCAGTCTTTTCAAAGATCTTTTCAGTGCCCTTGCCTTTCGGTTTTGGGCGTTAAAAACCCGCTCGTTTCCGAACGGGACTGCAAAGGTACAACCTTTTTTTATATATGCAAACTTTTTTGAGGAAAATTTATAAGAAATTTTTAAAATTTTTTATAAAGTCCTAAAACTCACTACTTTAGCTCCTCAACAAATTGTTGGGCTTCTTTTGTACGCGGCAGGAGGCGCTTTACGGCGCGGAGCCAGGCGTCTGAATCATCGGCCCCTACCCCCTTGAGGGGGAATTCAACCTTGGCGGCGCCACAGGAGGCCTTTACTACTACGCTGAGGGCAATCTGGCTCATTTCGCCAGGCGTTTCCATACGGTCCTTAACCTCTCCGGAGATAAGGATTTCCTCTCCATCGGCCGAAACGGAATGCCCTCCAGCCTCCAGCATCTGGGTAAAACGCTGCACCAGGACTTCCTTTGCCGCGGACGGCACGGAGGTGGTGTCTACTTTTATAGAATAATCGCGCGCATACACGCATACGCACGTAAAGAAGGCTGCAACTGACAGTAAGAACTTATTCATAAGTAAATCCAAGTTTTTCCAATCCTGCACGGACATCCGTATTTTTCATAAACAGCTTCCATAGAAGCGCCGTGCGGTGGTTTTCTATCATTGCAATAATCGGGCCCTGGTCAATAGCAAGGTATGAAGAGGCAAACCAGCCGCTATCCAGGCAGAAGGCATCCTTGAAGCCGTAAGTGCCCCATAGGCGGTCTCCAAGCTTATAATAGAAGTAGCGGAGGGCCGCCATACTCTCCTCTGGAGTATAGGGCATTGACGCCAGGGCTGCTGTGGGAGCTATGGTGCCGTGATCGTTTGCCGGGGAAGAAGCAGTGTAGCCGCCAGGGTAATCGCTGGCGGTAAGGCCCCAGGAGTTGGCCGAATACCCCACGTGAGCGCCAGGATTACGGACGCAATAATCATAGTTGTACCGCGCCTGGGCCACATTCTGATCCCAGTAACTGCCGTTTGTGTCGGACAGATAGCGGGGATCAAGGCCAAGGAAGGAATAGTGGGCAAAGAAAAGCGGCTGATTCTTTGCCACGGGGAAAGAGAAGGTTCCCCAGCCCTGACGGAATACATCGGCCGATACTGAGTGCGTGGGCGAAGAAGCAGCCAGCACATACACAATTAGGGCCTCGTTCCACCCGCGGATCTGCATATTCATGGCCCAGCCCTTGTCCGGGGACCAGTGCCAGTAGAGCACCTTCTCCCCGCCCTGGGTGTACCAGTCCCACTCCACAGCGCGCCAGATGGCATCAATGCCGGAGCGGATATCGGCCTCCCCTTCCCTGTCAAAATAGGCCTGGGCCGTGAGGAGTCCCTCCATAAGGAACGCCGTTTCCACAAGGTCTCCGCCGTTATCTTTATCCGAGAACGGAATCACCTTCCCGGTGCTGCCGTTGAGCCAGTGGGAGTACGCGCCGTGGAAGCGGTCCGCTTTCTCTAGGAAGCCGATAATCTTGCGCATACGCTCAGCACCCTCATCACGGGTGATGAAACCGCGCTCTATGCCCACGGGAATGGACATGATGCCAAATCCGGAACCGCCTGATGTGACGGTGTCTCCGCTGTTATAACGCTCACGCGCAAGGCCGGAAACGGGGTGGGCATAGTCCCAGAAGTATTTGAACGTCTGCTTCTGGACCAGCGTCAGGAGGTCTTCGTCAGGGATTTGCGGGAATTTGTTACCACCGTCGTCAAAGGCCGTAGTAAATGAAAAGGAATATGCCTGCTGCAGATTCACGCCGAAGCACTCCCCCGCCGCTATTTCAAACTTGTACTTCTTCAGATGTTCAAGGGACTGCGTGAGCCTGACAACAAGGACGGAACTGACGGAAGGGTCTCTCTCTACGGTAAACGACCCTCCGGAAAAAGTCACTGCATCAAGCGACGCCTCATCCACGGAAATCTCCCTTGTGAAAGTGAGGGAGATTTCCGGAGAGAGGGACACGCCTCCGATAGAACCACCGGAAGGAATCTTCTTGCCGTCTACTGAGGCCGATATTACAAGGGCTTTAGGGAGAGGACCAGCCGGAACGGTATTGTCCGGCTTGTCCCCGCCCTCGTCGATGGGAACGTCCTGCTGCACCGGTGCTGGAGAACAGGCCGCAAGGGCCGCCAGAATGCAGGCGGCAAGAAGCAGATACTTTTTCAATTATTCTTCCTCTTCAAGGTTGATGGCAATTTCCTCGCCGTAGAGTGCAAGTACTTCGTCGGCGGTGAATGCCTTGTTGTAGAAACGGAGTTCATCCAGTGAACCTGGGCAGTAAGTTTGCCAAGTGTCACTGGCCTTGCCTTCAATTCTGGAAGCCCAGCCGCCCACGTAAAGGGCGTTGCAGTCATCGGCAAAAGCGGCGCTCACGGAGCCGACCACCTTTTCACCGGGAAGGAAATCTCCCTCGTTGACAATCTGGCCGTTGGCATAATTTGCCCAGTGGCCGGTGGTTGCGTCATAGGTGCGAGCAATATGGAACCACTCGTCCTTCTTCATATAGACGTCTGATGCGCAGTTGGGCCACATCGCGGGCTTACCTTCCACAGAAAGGAAGTCTATACGGCCGTTGAACTGCTGGGCCTTGAAAGGTTCTCCCTCGTCCGGAGTAACATCTGAAATGTTGTCAAAAAGAAAGACAAATGAAGGCCAAGTGGCCTCAACGCCGGTACCATTAAAGGAAATGATACCGCACTTTGCCTCCTTGCCCTTAGGGAGTTTTGCCCATACCGCAAAAGTGAAACTGTCCATCTTTGTGAGGGCGTTACCGGAGGCAAGATTAAGTTTGGTATAAGCCTCGATGGTATTATCTCCGCCCTTGTTGGTCCAGGCCTGGCCGATGAAGCCCTTGCCAAGACCTGCCTGGCCCTTGTTTTCACCAAGGGTGACGCCTTCTCCCTTATCCACAATCTTGTCGTCATTAAAAGAGAGCCACAGGACCAGATTCTCTGCGCCTGTCTTGATTTCGGGCCGGGTATATTCAGGAGTACCGCCGTTTCCGTTTTCATTGCCTTCGTTACCTGAATTATTGCCAGGAGTCTGGGAATCGGCCCTGTTTCCACCGGGCTTCGTGCAGCTGAATCCAAAGAGGATCAGCGAAAGCATTGCTGCTAAATAAAGTACTTTTTTCATAAGTGTATTTGGTTAATGGTTATAAATCGTATCCGGGATTCTGCGGCAGGGCAGTATTTAACTGACGCTGATTTGCCGGGATGGGGAAAAGTTCGTTCTTCCCTGCCTTGAAGCCCTTGGGACCAAGGACTTCAGCGGCCTTCCCCCAGCGCACAAGGTCAAAGAAACGGTTCTCCTCAAGGGCAAGTTCCGCGCGGCGTTCATCGTAGATGTTGTCCAGCGTAGCGGTTGATGCCGGGAGCCCTGCACGGGATCGGACCTCATTGAGGGCCATATCGGCCGTATATCCGGAAGTGGAGGTAATAGAAGCGCCGTTCGCCATAGCCTCCGCATAGATGAGGAGTATCTCCGCGTAACGGATGATCCTCATATTGTGGTCCAGGCCGTATGCATTGAAGGAGCGGGTGCTGTAACGGGCGGGAACATAAACCTTTCCGTTATAGTAAGGGTTGGAGCATTTGTTGGAAATTGTGTCACCTTCAGGAGTTGTTGCGCCGCGTTCAAGCAGGGTCACCGCCTTGCGGATATTGTCTCCACGGCCGTCAAAGAAGTCTATGAGGGCCTGACTGGGAACCTTGAATCCCCATCCCTGTAGAGGCTCGTCACCGTTTCTGGGACCCTGGATGTAGCCGTAATAGCAAAGGGGCATTGCACCGGACACCTGGCCCATATCGGAACTCTGGATCTCCATCAGGGACTCCGGGCCGTTCTCGTGCTCCACGCTGAACGCGTCACGGAACTTGGACATGAGGGAAAACTTTCCTGAGGCAATTATAGCATCGGCCTCCTTGGCGGCCTCATTCCAGTCCTTGTTGTAAAGGGCAACCTTGGCCTTGAGCGCCATTGCGGTGTACTTTGTATAGCGGCCGGGCATACTGACGTATGATTCGGGGAGGTCCTGGATACCTGCGTCAATATCGGCATAGATGAACTTGTAGAGGTCCTCCACGGAACTTACCTCCATGGCGGCGAGTTCCTTGGAGTCCATTGTCCTGTCTATGAGCGGCACGCGGCCAAACAGGCGCACAAGGTTGAAATAGGCGTAGGCGCGGATGAGGCGGGCTTCGGCCCTGCACTCCTTCACCTGCTGCCTGGCTTCGTCGGAGGTTACGGCCTTCTGGAATTCGGCCATTGACTCCACGGCATAATTTGAGGCCGATACTATGTTGAAGAAGATGCTCCAGATGTACTGGATATGCTCGTTCTCAGGGCCGTAGGTGAATTCGTCGAACTCCCTAACGGCAGGTGCGTCATCTGTGGAACTGCCTTTGTCGTCATCGTCGGAGGGAACTCCCAGGACGGCAATGTAGTTAAGGGCTTCGCCTTCCCCGAGGCGCATACTTGCGTAGGCGGCGCTCACGGGAAGGAAGATATTCTCTGCCTTTGTATAATCGGTGCCTGTAGAGGGCATTGTGGCCTCAGTGCGGATATTGAGGAAATCCTGACAGGAAACAGCCGCAAGAAGGGCAAGTACTACAAGTATATATTTAGTTTTCATAATGCAGTCCTCCTTAGAAATTAATGTTTACACCGGCTGTATAGATTGCCTGCATAGGATAGACAGAAGATGAGTCTATGCCGGTTGCGATGGGCGATCCGCCGATTTCCGTTGTAAAGCCGTTATATCCAAAGAGCGTAAGCGGGCGCTGGGCGCTCACATATATTCTGATGCGCCCGTTCCCAAAAACGTTGCGGAAAGTATATCCAACCTGCACGTTCTGGATGCGGAACATGGAGCCGTCCTCAATCCAGAAACTGTTGGACTGGGCCATAAGGCCTGAAGTGAGGGCCTTGGGAGAAGGATAGGTGGTGGAAGGAAGATCCTTGCTCCAGGCGTTAAGGTAGAAGTCGTAGTCGTAGTTGCCTGCAGGGAAAACCTGCTTGTTGAGACGCTTGGCGTTGAAAATCTTGTTGCCGATATTTGCGTTCATCACCATGGAGAAGTCCAGTCCCTTCCATTGGAAGCCAAGGTTCAGGCCCAGCATAAGCCATGGCAGCGGAGAACCAAGGTACACGCGGTCTGCATCAGTGATCTTGCCGTCTGGGCCGCCGTCATCGGCACCGGCGAAGTCGTGGTAGGCAAAGTATCCGGCGCCTGTATCTTTCTGGACAGGGACGCCATCGGCCAGGGCTTCCTTCTTGCTTTGGAAGATGCCGTCTACCTTGTAGCCCCAGAATGCGCCAATAGGATAGCCAACCTGGGTAAGGGTGGATGCAACCCCGTTCACATAGCCTCCGGGGATGTTGTCACGGCCTTCAAGGGCAAGGACCTCATTGTGGTTGAAGGTGGCGTTCATCCCTACATTGTAGGAGAAATCGGCCCCTATCTTATCCTCCCACTTGACGGAAAGCTCAACGCCGGTGTTGAGAACGCGGCCGTTGTTGGCAAGGAGGGTTGCCACGCCGCCGCCGATTGCTATGGGCGCGTGGAAAACTACGCGGTCAGTGACCCTCCGGTACCAGTCAATCTCACCGCTTAGGCGGCTGTCAAGCATGGCGAAGTCTGCGCCCACGTTGGTTTCCGTAACAACCTCCCATTTGAGGTAGTTCTGGTATACCGTCTGGGCGCCCATGCCGTCCACGAGGGTTTCTCCAAAGAGGGCCGATGAATCCACGCCGCTGCGGCCCGCGATGTTTATGTCGTTGGCGGGAACGTTGTCGTTACCCAGCATACCCCAGCTGGCGCGGAGTTTCAGGAAACTGAGCCAGGAGGATGCTCCCTTCATGAAGGGCTCGTCGGATATGTTCCAGCCAAGGCCCACGGAGGGGAAGACACCCCACTTGTCCTGATATTTGGAACTGCCATCGGCACGTACAGTAACGGTGGCAAGGTATTTTTCCTTGTAATTATAGGTGCCCCTGGCGAAGAACGAGAGGCCGTTGTACCTTCCGGCACCGTCACCTGATTCCTGATTCTTATAGGAGCCGTTCACAAGGTAGCGGGATGCGGCGTCAAAGTCAGGGACACTGTTCCTGCGGCCGTTCAGCCAGGCATTGTACTGCATACGCGTAGACTGGCCCAGCATTGCCGTGAAGGAATGGGCACCTATATGGTCTGAATAAGTGAGGGTGTTGTCCAGGATGTGATACAGGCCGTATGCGTAGGTCTTTGAGAGAGATGATACGGACGTTCCCTGGGAGCCTCCAACCTTATGTTCAGGGGTGTAGTTCTGCTCATCGGCAAAGCTGAAATCAAGGTTGTAGGCGGTCTTGAACTTCAGTTTCTCAGGGATGATTGTTGCCTCTGCGTATGCGCTGAATACAGTCTTGATGCCGGTGTTGGTGCTGTTTGTATAATAGGCCGATGCAGCCGGGTTTCCGAACGCTGCCGCAAAACCGTAAAGCTGAGGGGAATCGAACTTGACGGGATAGGCAGCCTCGTTGTCATCATTGTAGACGCCGTATACGGGCGGATTCACAAAGGCCTGGTAATAGACACCTGAATCTGGATTATTCTGGTCATAACGTGAAACCACGGTGTTGAAGCCTACCTTTAGCCAGTTTGTGAGGGTCTGGTCCAGGCGGGCGCGGAAGTTAAGACGGCCGTAGTTGTTCTTGCAGAAGTTCATTATACCGTCCTGGTAGAAGTAGCTCAGACCCACGGAATAGTTGGTCTTTTCCGTGCCGCCGCTAAGGTCCAGGGAGTGGCTGTGGGTAAGGGCGGGCTTGACCATGGTCTGATACCAGTCCGTGCTTACACCAGTATTTGCGGCAAGAGGGTAAACGGTATTGAAGGGGTCGTCGGGGTTTGCCATGTTGTACATCTGAATGTACTGCTGGGCGTTTGCCATGGGCATTATATTGGTAGGCATCTGGACTCCGCCGTAGCCGTCATAGGCTACCCTTACCTTACCGGTAGCTCCCTTCTTGGTGGTGACAAGGATGACGCCGTTAGCAGCGCGTACGCCGTAGATTGCGGCGGCCGATGCGTCCTTGAGCACGGTAAGGGACTCAATATCGGAGGCGCTGAGGAAGTCAATGTTGTCCATAAATGCGCCGTCCACTATGTACAGGGGGTTGGCATAGTCTCCGATTGATCCAACGCCGCGGATCTTGACGGACGGGCCGGCACCGGGGGCGCCGCTCTGGGTAATCTGGACACCGCTCACCATACCCTGAAGGGCGCTCATGGGGTTGGCGGCAACCTGCTTTGCGAGCTCCTCACCTTTCACGTTGGTGATGGGGGCGGTGAGGTCCTTGGCCTTCTGGGTGCCGTAACCTACAACCACAACCTCATCCAGGAAGGTGGTGTCCTCTCCGAGGAGGATCTTTGCGGGGACCGCAGATGCAGGGAAAACCTGGGAGGCATAGCCTATGCAGCTTACCTCAACCTTTGCATCGGCATTTGAGACTGTGAGAACAAAGTCTCCGTCAATGCCCGTGGAGACGCCGTTGGTGGTGCCAAGTTCCATTACGGTGGCGCCGATAACCGGCCCCAGGGCATCCTCAACCACGCCTTTTACCTTATACTGGGCAAACGCCGTTACGCTTGCCAGCATAAGTATCAGTGCTATTGATAGTCTTTTCATAATTGGTTATTTAGTTTTCTATGTAGTAGAATCCAAGTTTCTCAAGGCCTTTCTGGATTTCAGGGGCCTGCATGAAGAGTTTCCAGAGAAGACCGCTACGGTAGTTTTCTATCATCACTGCCTCCGGGCCCTGGTCTATTGCAAGGTAGTGCTCCACAACGGAAGGCTCGCGGGAAGGATTATAGGCATCGTAGAAGCCGTAGGGGCCCACCATTCCGGGAGTATCCCAGAGGCGGCGGATAACCTTCATTGATTCCTCCGGGGTGTAGACTATTGAACTTACTGCCGCCGTAGGGCTCACGGTGCCGTTTTCATCGGGGGTTCCGGGGTGATGGGAACTGTAACCGACGTCAGGATCGTCGGAAGAAGTGAAGCCCCAGAGGTACTCGGAGTAGCCCTTGTGGTTCTTGGGATTGTCTATTGCGTAGGCGCGCTGTATTAGAGTGTGTGCCTTATTACGCTCAAAATAATTGGTTTTTCCGTCCGTGAGGCCGCGTGGGTCAAGACCCAGGAAGGAGTAATGGCAGAAGAAAAGCGGGCCGCCAAGTTCCATTCCAAGAGGAAGGGTGATGCCGTAGTACTCCTTGCCGTTATAATAATATGAGGAGTTCTTGTAGGAAGCTTCATAAAGTTCCCTGGAAATGGGATATGAAGGAGATGAAGCGGCCAGGATATAGGTTATGAGAGTTTCGTCATAACCGGTTATGCGGTGATTCATCTTGAAGCCGTAGTTCTTGGACCAGTGCCAGTAAAGGGCGTCCGGCTGCCCCTGTGTGTACCAGCTCCATTCAACTCCAAGCCAAAGATCGTGGATACGCTCTGCAAGGTCAAAATTATCGGCCTCCAGCCAGTGGCGTGCCGCCAGAAGGCCCTGAACCAGGAAGGCGGTTTCCACAAGGTCTCCTCCGTCATCGAACTCCGAGAAGTGGAAGGCTTCACCGGTTTCTCCGTTGTACCAGTGGGCCCAGGCGCCGTGGAAGCGCTCAAGGTTCTCAAGGGAGGTCACAATCTTCTCTATCCTGGCAACGCCCTCTTCACGTGGAAAGTAGCCGCGTTCCGCCCCGGCGATTATGGCCATAATGCCAAAGCCGGTGCCGCCGGTGGTCACTATGGGGTTACTGTCATTGCTGCGCTCCCGGGCCATTCCGGTTGTTGGATCTGCAAAGTCCGTGAAATAACCAATGGTAAGGCGCTCTATCCGGTCAAGAAGGGCGTCGTCGCTGAGATAGGGCTTGCAGGAGGCCAGTAGAATGATGGCCGATATAACAAGGAGCAGTTTAGATCTCATACTCAAAAGATGCTTCTTTTACGTTGTCAGATGCTCCGCCGATAAACACCTTGAATTCTCCGGTTTCCGGGCCCCAGGTCATATCCTGACGGTAGAAGGAAAGCATTTCCTTATCAATTGTGAAACTCACTTCCCTGCACTCTCCCGGCTGGAGGGTGATGCGTTCAAAGCCTTTGAGCTGCTTCACGGGGCGGGTTACACTGCCCACGAGGTCACGGATGTAGAGCTGGACGGTTTCAGTGCCGGCAACTTTTCCGGTGTTGGTTACTTTAACTTTTGCAACAAGTTTGCCGCCGGCCTTGAATGAAGAAGCGTCAAGGGCTATGTCTGAATACTCAAAAGTGGTGTAGCTGAGACCGTGGCCAAAGGCGTAGAGGGGCTCGTTGGGGCAGTCAAGATACCTGGATTCATATTTTGCATCCGGGTGGATGTAGGGGCGGCCGGTATTCTTGGCGTAGTGGTAGATGGGCACCTGGCCAAGGTTGCGCGGGAATGTGACGGAGAGTTTTCCGGAGGGGTTGTAGTCTCCAAAGAGGACATCGGCCACAGCATAGCCGCCCATTGTGCCGGGATACCAGGCTTCAAGGATAGCATCGGCATACTCGCTTTCTTCACTAAGGTCCAGAGGACGGCCGTTGAGGAGCACCAGGGCAACGGTTTTGCCCTGCTTCTTTAGGGATTTGAGGAGCTCTGTCTGTTCCTTGGGAAGGTTGATGGATGTGCGGGAAGCGGCTTCTCCGGTCCAGCTCCAAGGCTCTCCAAGGACAAGGACCACCTTGCCTGCAGAGGCTGCCACTGGGCTCACTTCCTTTATGGCGTCCTCTATGCTGGCGGGAACGGATTCCACCTGCCCAGCGCCGCGCCAGGAGCCAAGGAAGTCATCCTTTGTTGCTGCCATCGGCCCTAAAACAGCAATTTTCTCTCCCTTCTTAAGGGGAAGGATGCCGTTATTCTTGAGAAGGACCATGCTCTCTGCAGCAAGTCTCCGGGCGAAGGCCTTGTTATCCTCCGTGAGGGTGCGCTCCTTCTCACGCTCAGTGTCACAGTACTTATAAGGATCGTCCAGAAGGCCAAGGGCCGCCTTTATGTTGAGGATGCGCCTGACGGCATTATCAAGGGTCTTTTCACTTACCTTACCGCTTTTCACGAGGTCAGTGAGATGGTTCATGTAGGCGGCGCTCATCATGTCCATATCCAGGCCGGCGTTCATGGAGAGCTCTGCGGCGTGGGATTCATCGGCCGCATAGCCGTGCATTATCATCTCGTTGATGCCGGTGTAGTCGCTTACCACAAAGCCTTCAAAGCCCCATTCATCCTTGAGGATTTCGTTCATGAGATGGTTTGAGGCATGGGCGGGGACACCGTCAAGTTCATTGAAGGAAGCCATTACGCTAAGGGCGCCGGCATCTATTGCGGCCTTGTACGGAGGGAGGTAGAATTCCCTGAACCAGCGCTCGCTCATATCAACGGTGTTATAGTCCCTTCCGGCCTGGGGTGCGCCGTATGCGGCAAAGTGTTTTACGCAAGCGAGGATGGTATTGTCCTTTGAAAGGTCATCTCCCTGATAGCCCCTTGTCATTGCGGCCGATATGAGACTGCCAAGGTAGGGGTCCTCTCCGGAGCCCTCTGAGATGCGGCCCCAGCGGGGTTCCACCGAGATGTCGCACATAGGACTGTAGGTCCACTGGAGACCGGCGGCTGCGGCTTCTTCCGCGGCTATGCGGGCACTTTCCTCAATGGCTTCAATGTCCCAGGAGCAGGACATACCAAGGTTTATGGGGAAAATGGTGCGGAATCCGTGGATTACGTCATAACCAAAGAGAATGGGGATGCCAAGGCGGGTTTCCTCAACGGCCACGCGCTGTACTTCCCTTGTGAAATCTGCGGTGTAGGCGTTGAGAAGGGCTCCGCAACGGCCCGCTTTGATATCCTCAAGATAACCGCTTCTCATGCTGGGACCCGTGACGGTCCAGTCACTGGTAAAGAGGACGGTCTGGCCAACCTTTTCCTCAAGGGTCATCTTTTTCAGGAGTTCATCCACGCGGGGATCTATGGATTTCACGGCTTTTTTGCTGCCGCAGGATGCCAGGGCAAGTGCCATAACGGCAAGAACAAGTGCTTTTCTCATTGGTTATTAGTTTTCTCAAAGGTAGCACTTTTTTGGCATAAACAAAAGGAGCCCAGCGGAGAAACGCTTAAAGTTAGTTTTGGCTTTTCGGACGAATATTAGTATTTTTGCTAATGAATATGAGAAAAATCACGGACAAAATAGAAAAAGAGCCTGGCAGCACAGAAAAAGAAGCAGCCTGGCTATGCGCTATTGGAATTCAGGCCGCAGATGGACTGAGAACATCTGATTATCTATGGCAGATATCGCAGAAAAACATAAATGGAAAGATAAGCATAGATGAAGCGGATGAGGCAATTCAGGGATACTACTTTGAAAGAAATGCTCACGATTCAGGAGATCCTGAAAGAGAAGAGGCCGATAAAGTAGCATTGAACATTGTAAAAATTCTACTAAAGCAACAATTTGATTTAAGCGTAGCTGGGCTAGCATCGCTACATAGGCGAATCTTTAACGGGGTCTATGAAGAAGCTGGTTTGACAAGAGATACTGAAGTATCAAAAAAAGAATGGGTACTTGGCGGGGACATATCTACTTTCTTAAGTCCTGAAGCGCTTCCAGGCTCACTTGAAGAGTGCATAGCCCAGGAAAGGCAATATAAATATTACAATTTAACGTCAGATACTATAATCTCACATCTTTCAGCCTTTATAGCTAAATTGTGGCATATTTGCCCGTTTGAAATAGGAAATACAAGATTCATAGCGGTTTTAACAATACTATACCTGAGGCATATTGGATTAAGTTACGAAATCGATACTTTTAAAAATGATTCATGGTACTTCCACAACGCGCTTGTGCGGGCTAATTATAGGAATATTGATAAGAATATTGACTATGAGCCTATATATCTTGAGCGCTTTTTCAGGAATTTACTGCTATCTGAACAATGGGATTTAAGGAACAGATATGTTCACGTTCGTCCTGCAGCCGAGTGGAGTAATCAACCGAAGGCGAACAACGATACAAGTACAGGACAAGTACAATTAAAGAAAGATACAAGAAAAGTAAAAGAAGAGGGTATCAACACTGCAAGTGGTAAAGAGTTTATAATTAAAACAAAGTACCCTGAAACCGACATATCCGTCGATTTTCTGCCAGAAATTGTTGAGATTGGCCCTGCTCATGAAAAAAGTGAGGGAATTCAGGCAAGCTCAGATGATAAGATCCTTGACAATCCCAACACACTCTTCTTAATCGTTGCTATTGGGGAGGATTTTTTGTCTGTAAGAGACATTATGGCTCGCCTTCATCTCAAAGGACGCGATAATTTCCTGAAGCTATATCTTGCCCCGGCAGTGGATGGCGGACTAGTTTCACTATTGTATCCTAAATCCCCCAGGCACCCTCGTCAAAAATATCTTCTTACTCAAAAAGGAATAGACCTTCTAAGTGGTCTAGGCCAAGAGATGAGGAGTAGAATTGAGCGCCACCTTGCGCATACTGGGGTGTAGGGATTATTTTGATTTTGATACGCTGCTATATTTTCTCCAGCCAGGCTCTTGGCACCCTTGCCCGTGCAAACAGGCAGTTCAAAAGCCCCACCACAACATAGATTTTTCCCTGCAGCTCAAGAACGTATCCTTCCACGCCTTTTAGGACGCCCTGGATTACGCGCACCTTTTCACCAACGGAAAGGGGTTTGTTCATGAGACCGCCTTCTTCAATTGACGCTTCAAGCACTCGGCGGAAATCCTCCATGCATTTATCGGCCACGAACATAAGCTGGTGAGTTGCGCAGTCGTTCACAAGATTTGCTTTAATGCCGTATGAGTGGACAAGATTCAGGGCCTCTGGCTTTGTGGCACGTAAAAACACGAAACTAGTGAGAAGAGGCTCCTCAACCATTCCGCTTCCGCGGCTGGAACGCCGCACTTTGGTTGGGACAAAGTTCTCCACACCAAGCTGAGTGAGCCGGTTCCTTACTCCCAGCTCCGCTCCGTGACGCGTCTTTGCCACAAACCAATATGCTTTCTGTTCCGCCATCGGCGCTCCCGCTAAAACTTCTTACCGGTTACTATGCTCAGGAAAGTGAACCCAAGTACCTTAATGTCAAACCAGACTGTATGGTTCCTAAGGTAGTACAGGTCCAGGTCCAGCCTTGTGAGCATCTTGTCAATTGTATCTGTGTATCCGTTGTACAAAGTGGCATAACTAGTAACTCCGGGGCGGATCTGGAAAAGGTAGTCGTACCTTGGATTATAGTGCTTTATCTGGTTGATATAAAACTGCCTCTCCGGCCTATATCCTATGAACGACATATCCCCCTTCAGAACATTCCAAAGCTGGGGAAGCTCGTCAAGATGATGTGCCCGAAGGAAACGCCCCACCCTGGTGAGACGGGGATCCTCCTCTCCGGAATAAAGGGCTGGAGTGCCCGAAGCCTCAGCGTCCGTGCGCATGGAACGGAACTTATAGATATTGAACGGCTTGCCGCCACGGCCGATACGTTCCTGTACAAAAAGCACGGGGCCGCCGTCTTCCCGTTTGATGAACAAGGCGCACAATGCTATCACTGGAGAGAAAACAAGCAGCAAAAGACTGGACAGGCCGATATCGAAGCCTCGCTTGACCATATGCCCCAGGAGCGACATCCTGTCCCGCTGCTGAACGCTGTCATGTCCCTCATTCTTATCGGTAAAATCCTCCTTGGGAGAGTCGTTTCTCTCCATTACGGTACGGGGGAAGAAAACTCCGTCAACGCCGCCGAACCGCCACTGCAGATTCTCAAGGTCCTCATCCGTCTTGCAGGCATACACCACATAATCCCTTATAACGCGGCCACCCATCTCAGGCCGTCTTGTAAGCAGGCCGATTACGTCGTAACCCTCCTTTTCCAGTTCAGAGGCAAGATCCAGCGCCGCCTCATCCGTTCCGGCTACAAGCGCCGTTTTGCGCGAAGCCATCTGTGAGGGATTGGGGCCATGACCGGAAAGGAGCCTTGATGCCACCCTCAGATAAGAGAGGGCGCCACCTGTAAGGATAAAGTCCAGAAGCATGATAAGCACGTACTGAAGCATCTGCGGAAGGCTCACAAGACCAACTAGGAGCGCTACCACAAGGACGGCTTCCTTGATGAGTATGGCAACCATAACCCTGGCAATGGACCTGACTGTTGCATATTTTTTCACATCCCGGCTGCATTGGGAAATGAGGACTCCTGGAACGGTGCCCACTGCGGCTGCTGCCAGCCACTTTAAAACCAGCACGGTAAAACCGGGAATTGGCTCTGATATCCATCTGATTACAAGGATGGAAACCAGGGAGGCAATCAGTGACAGGAAAATGTCCTGAGAAAGTGAAAATGATATTAAAAGGCGTCGCTTCATAAATATTATGCAAATATAACATTTTTTAGCATTTGGGGGGCGATTTATCTGGCCAAATAATCAAAAATAGCCATCCGACACGTTTTATTTGGCGTTTTTTAAGGATTATTACTTGCATTTTTTCCGAAGATGCTGTATTTTTGTGGCTCATATGGAAAATATTTCCATAAGCGCCGGTTCTGGGATGCTTGAATACACTCCCAGCGGCGGAGCCGTATTTGAATTACAAAAGAAGACAACATAATGAAAAAACTATTCGGTGTAGCACTAGCCATCTTATTGTCCTGTGCCTTTGCTTATGCCCAGCCCGTAAAGTTCAGCCATGAAGGCCGATTCTATGTAGGACTACAGGCCGGGCCCATGCTGAGCATCAATGAGAACCATTTCTCCTACAAGGAAAACGGGAAGGCATTGGGCCTTATCACCTACCAGGCCGGTCTGGTTGGCGGGTACGACGTTAACGACATCTTTGGCCTAAGGCTGAGCGCCTCTTATGCCAAGAATGCCAGCGCCTGCAATACCAGGAACACATCGGCCCACGGATTCTATCCCTACACATTCAGCAGCGTGAATGTCTTCATCGACGCAATTCTGGACCTTCACGGTCTGTCCGACCTACTCACACCCCTACGGATAAAACTGTACGGCGGCATGGGCCTTGGACATTCTTTCGGCATGTCTGATCCCCATCACCCCTGGCAGGATGTGACGGACCCCAATACGGTATTCGGCTTCCGCTTCGGAGGAATTGTGGAGTATAATTTCAACCACCATTTTGGGATATTCGGAGATCTCTGCGGAGAAGCATACACGGATAAATACAACGGCCTGATGCCCGGCAAGGAAGAATTGGCGGAAAATTTTGAAGGTTACGGCGGTTTCCCGCTGGATCTTCGCGGACTGATTTCATTTGGAGTATTATACAGGTTTTAAATAGATGAAAAAGATTGCACTTATCGCTGCCGCCCTTTTCTCGCTATGCATAGCGGCACGTGCCCAGGAAGAACCTAAAGACAACAGCAGTTGGTTCGTTGGTGCCGGACTTGGAATGAATTTCGGCTTCGACGGCCAGCGCAATACAGACCGCGAAACGTCTCACAACGGCGCCGGCATTGCCGACGACATCTACTTCGGCTACTGGTTCAGTAACTGGGGAGGTTTCCGCGCCGGTCTCCAGGGCCTTTCCATTTCCGACAAATTTACGGACTTCGGCTATAAGAGATACGAGTACCTCCATGGCGATATGCTCATCCGTGCACATCGCAACATAATCCCCTACCTCCACATTGGCTGGGCAAGGATTGACAACAGCGCCCTGGGTGGAGGAGCCGGCATAGCCTTCCCCCTCTATGTATCCAAGAGGGTAGCCATTGTCCCTGATATCAAGGCCACAACTTACAGCAGCCGCATCTATGACAACTCCAAGAGTTTCCCCGCCGTCACCTTAAGCGCAACCCTTGGTATCAGCGTCAACCTTGGCAAGCCGCATAAAAAGCCAACTACCATAACTGTACAGCCGCAGCCCATAACTGTAGTGGTCCCGGAAGTACGTCCCACAATTGTCCGCGACACCGTGGTTGTGGATAAGATCAACCGTAATCCTTATTCAGACAATTCCTCTTCATCCAAGACCCTGACCGGCGATCACGACACAGACCATCCGGTAATAACCACCATCAGCGCAGAAGCGCTCTTCGACAGCAACAGCGACATTATCCGTGCCGATGCAAAGGATACGCTTATGGACGTTGTGGACTGGATGAAGGATCATCCGGAAAGCGGTATCATAGTGGAAGGCCACACCGACAGCATCGGTGGCAGGGAATTCAACATGAATCTTTCACTGCGCCGTGCCCAGAGCGTGAAAAACTTCCTTGTCAGCCACGGGGCCCGCGCTTCGCGCATCAGCATTGACGGGTATGGTTATTCCCGTCCGGTTGCTTCAAACGACACCGAGGAAGGCCGTCAGCGCAACCGCCGCGTTGAGGTGAGGCAGTGGTAAGAGAGAATGAATCTTCAGGAGTGTAAAATAATCCAGCTGCCCATTATTCCGGATGAGAGGGGAAACCTGTCATTCATAGAAGAGTGCAACCACATCCCTTTCCGGCTTAAGCGGACATACTGGTTATACGATGTTCCGGGAGGCGAACGCCGGGCCGGCTACGCCCTCCTCTCAACGGATGATTTTGTGGTAGCCATGTCGGGCAGTTTCGACGTCCTTCTGACCGACGGAATCGCTGAAAAGACCGTCCATCTGAACCGCTCATACGAGGGCCTGTACATACCCCGTGGAGTATGGCGCGAGTTCCGGAATTTCTCCACCAATTCACTTGCCATGGTACTGTCGTCGGAGCATTACGATGCCGCACAGTATGTACGTGACATAGATGAGTTGAAAGCACTCAAGGCCGATGGTAAAGTATAGCGTAAACGACTGCCCGATAATAGACCTTGGCAAGACCCAGGGTGAGCGCAGTGGCAGCATCACCGTGGTGGAGAACGGCTGCACGCTCCCCTTCGACGTGAGAAGGGTTTTCTACCTCTACGACGTTCCGGGCGGATCCTATAGAGGCGCCCACGCCCATATTGAGCAGTACCAGTTCATCATCGCCGCCAGCGGCGCCTTCCAGGTAACCCTGGACGATGGTATTGTCAAAAGAACCTTCTTCCTGAACCGCCCCAACAAGGGCCTTCTGGTATACCCTGGCCTGTGGAGCTATCTGGACGATTTCTCATCAGGAGCCATAGGCATGGTGCTGACATCGGCCCCTTACAGCGAGAAAGACTATATCAGGGAATACACAGACTTCCTGGAGTTCAGAAAAAAGCTGTAAATCTCTCACATGCAGTCACTGGGCAAAAAAACGGTGATTCTCCTGGGCGGCAATGTGCTGAACAGCGGGATAGTCTATTATTGCAGGCAGCACGGCATTTCAGTGGTGGTAGTGGACTGGTCGCCAAATGCATTTCTAAAAGGGGACCTTTTCCTGTGCATAGATGTAAAGGACTCTGATTCCATACTGAAGGCTCTGGAGGAAAATGGCGTCAAGTCCATACTGGGAACATATACCTCCATAGACCTTGCTGTCCCTTCCCTGAATGCCATAAACAGGCATTTCGGCCTGAAATCAATGGACCGTGAAGCCATAGAGCATGCCCTCCCAAAGGCGGAGATGACAAAGCTATGGCAGGAAGCCGGTATCCTCAACAGATATTCCAAAGTTTTCGATTCCCCCGCCCCGGAAATCTTTGAAAGGGTGAATGTGATGCAGGTCATTCTCAAGCCCAATATCTCTTCCAGTTCCCGCGGGATAACCATACTGGAAAAGGGTGCATCTAAAGAGACCGTGATAGCTGCCTTTGAGAAAGCAGGCAGGGAATCGCACGACGGGAAGGTCATCGTTGAGGAGTTCGTCCAGGGGCGTGAATTCACCTGCGACATGCTTGGCGACGCCTACGGGAATGTGTCCGTGTATGGTATTTCCGTGAAGTACCATACCCAGAATACCCATAACAACAAGATAGCCATAAAGCTTCACTATAACAGCAATTTATATCCTGACGAGGTCTACAGGAAGATTGCCCAAACCGGGAAACTGTGTTACAAGGCGCTTGGCTTCAAGTCTTCACTTGGGCATCTGGAAATACTGATGAAGGAAGACGGCACTTTGTCACCGGTGGAGATAGGCGCCCGATCAAGCGGATTCATCGCAAATCCTCTGGTGTCACTAGCCGGAGGGACAGATTATTTTGGCGATTACCTTAGAGTGCTGGGCGGAGAGAAGATCAGCGGGGAAGACCACATCAACGGCAGTGAATCGTCCATGTTTTTCTTCTACGACATGCCCCGGGGCTCTCAGGTGGTCCACCCGTGTTCCCTGGACGCTTTCCTGCCGGAAGGAATAAAATCGGCCTATTTCAACCGCGCCAAAGTTCTGGAGCCCGGGCATCGCTTTGACGACATATCAAATGACAACGAGCGCGTGGGATATGAAATCCTATACGGCCACAGGGATGTGATGTCCATCGATGCCATTGAAAAGGCGGAAAAGGCTTTTATCGAGCATAATATCAAATGATTTTCTACGATTCTCACGCCCACTGCATCAAAGGGCAGGCCGGCGGAATTCTGATAGGATTGGAGGGGACTCCGGTCCTTCCCGGTTTCCTGGACAACCAAGGCGTAAAAACAGCCGCGGAATCGGCCCCAGGTTTCATTCCATGCTATTATGTGGGAAAGGACTGGGACCCGGTTCCGGACGAAACTGTGCTTAAGTATCACCCCCGCCGGGAGAAGTATTCGGCCGATGAAGTTATATCTGATCTTAAGCGCCGAAGCTGCAAACTGTGCATCATTGACACTCTGAACCAGCCGCATTGGGGCAGCCTGGATTACTGGAAAGTTGTTTCCGCCTTTCCCGGCATAAAGTTCATCCTTCCACACATGGGAGGATATGACATTGCTGATTTCCTGAAGATCCTGGATTTCAACAGGAATGTCTTCTGCGATTTCTCTTTCACCCAGGATTACTTTGGATGGTGCGGCTCCCGTCCCAGGCTTGGATATGTCTGCGATGCCATTGACTACTGCCTGAACACTCCCAGACTGGCCGGGAAAGTGCTTTTTGGCTCCGATGTGCCGGATTTCAGCCAGGAGACGGCGCTGGAAAAATATGCGGCACGGGCCGATGCTGAATCTTTTCTTGTCACCAATTATCTGAATCTTATAAACTCCCTATAGCCATGAGTTTAACAGAAAAAGCCATAGAGCTCATACAAGCAAACAAGATATCGTCTACTGAAGTGAGCGACGTCCTTGGAAAGAAAGGACACATTGAAAGGGTCCGTGCCCTAAATCCCGGCCAGTTTGTGGCAGGCGAGGTAGCATTCATTTATGCCGTGAACGACAGCAATTATGAAGTGCATCGCCAGATTGCCGATGCCGACCTCAAGGGAAAGATCGTATTCGTGTACAACGTGAACTGCTCCAGAGCCATTTTCGGAAGTCTTGTGGCAAAATATCTCCTGCTTTACAAAGGCGCCAAGGCAATAGTTGTGAACGGGAAGCTTCGCGATGCCCACACCCTTATCAAGGAAAAGTATCAGATCTGGCTTGAGGATGTAAGTCCTGTCGGCTGTGTGAACTACCCCAACGGAGAAGACCTGTCCCGGGAAGAATATGAGAGCCTCAAAGAGAAATATGAGGGTTCCATTATGGTTTGTGACGACAGCGGCGTGGTCATGATTCCCAAAGACAAGATTGACGAGAAACTTCTCACAAAACTAGAATTCATAGAGTTCCAGGAGGATATATGGTTCTACTGCGTGGACACCCTCAAAATGTCCACTTTTGATACCGTGTGCAAGAAAAAGTACCTGGAAGGGGATATCCTGGACAAGAATCTCCTGAAAAAGCTGGATGATTTCCAGAACAATCTTTAGAAGAGATGACACTCCCGTTTTTATCCTTGAAAGACGTTACGGCTCTCCACGGAGAAGAAATCCAGGAGGCCGTGGCCAAGGTGGTTGCCGGCGGCTGGTATCTCCAGGGAGAGCAGAATGCCCTTTTTGAGCGGCATTATGCCGATTTTATCGGCACAAGGTACTGCGTCGGCTGTGCCAATGGCCTGGATGCTCTAATCTGGATATTCCGCGCCTATATTGAACTTGGCGTGATGGCGCCCGGAGACGAGGTTATAGTGCCTGCAAATACTTATATTGCCACCATCCTCGCCATTACTGAAAACGGGCTCAAGCCGGTTCTTGCAGAGCCCCGTATGGACACGCTGGAGATTGACGACAGCCGCATAGAAGAGGCCATTACGGACAGGACCAGGGCAATTGCCATAGTCCACCTTTATGGCCGCAACGCATACACGGAAAAGATTGGTGAACTATGCCGCAAGTACGGCCTGAAGCTCATCGAGGACAATGCCCAGGCGCACGGATGCCGCGTGCCTGACGGCAGGCGAACCGGCAGCGTGGGCGATGCCGCCGGGCACAGTTTCTATCCCGGAAAGAACCTGGGTGCCCTTGGCGACGGCGGCGCCGTCACAACAGATGACCCTGCTCTTGCCGATGCTGTAAGAACGCTTGCGAACTACGGCAGCCAGAAAAAATACGTCTTCAAATATACCGGCCGGAACAGCCGTCTGGACGAGATTCAGGCCGCGGTGCTGGACGTAAAACTGAAGTACCTTGAGGCCGATAACGCCCACCGAAAGGCAATCGCCGCCTACTACTACGAAAACATCCACAATCCTTTGGTATATCTGCCGGAAAGGCTCCCTGACCAGCAGAACGTGTACCATCTTTTCCCGGTGTTCAGCACCAAAAGGGACACTCTTCAGGCTTATCTGAAGGAAAACGGCGTCGGTACGCTCATCCATTACCCCATTCCCCCTCATAAGCAGGAGTGCTATAAGGAATATGCCAACTATAGCCTCCCCATTACGGAAAAGATTGCAGAGGAAGAGCTGAGCATCCCCATCGGCCCGTGCCTCAAAGAGGAAGAGGCGGCGCAGGTTGTTTCTTTGATAAACAGTTTCAGATAACAGTGTCTTCCCCGGAGGAAACCCGCAGCTCCTACAAGAGCATCTTCAAGGCAACAACGCTTTTTGGAGGTGTTCAGGTGTACCAGATCCTTATCAATGTGATCCGGAGTAAATTCCTGGCCGTGCTACTTGGGACGGCCGGCATGGGTATCCAGGGGCTTTACCAGTCAACGCTTCAGTTTATCCAGAGCATATCGTCCCTGGGACTTTCCGGAAGTGCGGTGAGGGACGTGTCGGAAGCAAACGGCACCGGCAATACGGAGAAGATAAGCAGGACGGTCACCACCCTCAGGCGTCTTGTATGGATTACCGGCCTTTTGGGCATGATAGCCGTAATGGCTCTGTCTCCGGTCCTTAGCAAGCTCACATTTGGCAATTACGATTACACGGTTCCTTTCATCATCCTATCCAGCATCCTTCTGCTGGATCAGCTCTCATCCGGCCAGCGCGTAGTCCTTCAGGGGCTCAGGAGACTGAAGGACCTGGCCAGGGCATCGGCAATAGGAGCCACTGTGGGCCTTATCGTGACAGTCCCCATCTATTACGCCTTTGGCATAAAGGGAATAGTCCCCACACTCATCCTCAATTCCGCAATAACCCTTGCCATAACATGGCTGTTCTCCAGAAAAGTGTCCGTCCCCAAGGCCGATATGTCGGCCCGCGAAACCTGGCAGGATGGGAAACTGATGATAAGGATGGGCGTTGCGATGAGCGTAAGCGGAATTCTGGCCACAGGCGCTGCATATGTGCTGAGGAGCTACATAATGCATAACGGCGGAACCACAGCTGTAGGGCTTTTCCAGGCAGGTTTCGTGATAATTAACACATATGTGGGCATGGTATTCAGCGCCATGGGAACGGATTATTATCCCCGCCTTGCCGCCGTTAACAAAGACAACGGCGAGTGCCGGAAGATAGTGAGCCAGCAGGGAGAGATAGCAACCCATATCCTGGCGCCGCTCCTTTGCGGCTGCGTCCTCCTTATGCCGATGATAATTAAAATCCTGTATTCCAACCAGTTCCTTGAGGCGAGCCCGTTTGTTCTGTGGTGCTGCCCTGGAATGATGTTCAAACTGGCCTCCTGGCTCATAGCCTTCCAGTTTGTGGCAAAGGCCGAATCCAGGCTTTTCATCTTCACGGAGCTTGCAGCCAATCTATTCTATCTGCTTCTGAGCATACTGGGATACAGGCTTGGAGGACTCACAGGGCTTGGCATTGCCTTCACCGTGGATTACTTTGTCTATACTATTCTGGTTTATATAATAGCCGCAAAACGCTACGGCTTTGTCTTCTCAAGGGAATTCAATCTCTCGTTCTCTTTTCAGCTGCTTCTGGTGGGAGGGGCGTTGTCCATAATACTTCTTCTTCCCGCCCCCGTGAAGTACTGGGTTTGCGCCCTCGCAACAGTGATTTCCTGCGCTTACGCCCTGTACATGCTTGAGAGAAAAACCGGAATCTTAGGAATGATTAAAGCAAGGATTCAGCATGACAAAGATTGATAGTCGGAAAGAGCCTGTACTTGTATCGGCCTGCGTAATCACGTACAATTCCAGCCGCACTGTGGTTGAGACCCTGGACAGCATATATGCCCAGACATATCCCAGGCTGGAGCTGATAATCTCCGACGACTGCTCCACCGATGACACCGTGGAAGTTTGCCGCAAGTGGCTTGAAACCCACAAAGACCGTTTTGAGGATACGTCCATTATCCAGATGGAAAAAAACGGCGGGATAGCCGCAAATCTGAACTTTGTCATCCGGGCAACCAAAGGCGAATGGCTCAAATCCATTGCCGGAGACGACCTTCTTCTTCCCAACTGCATATCGGACAATATGGAGTTTGTGAGCCGCAATGAGAATGACGGCGTTATCTTCTCCAATGTGCGGGAATTCTATGTTGATGCCGAGGGAAAAAGAGTCCTTACAGACAATTACCAGCCGGCGGAAAGTGCCAAGAAGTATTACGCCATGGCAGCGGAGGAGCAGTACAACCGTATCCTTTCCTTATGCTTCACTCCCAGCAACTCTGTCTTCTGGAAGAGAAGCGTTGCCGTGACGCACCCGTTCCCGGAGCAGTACCCATACAATGAAGACGATCCCCATTGGCTGCATCTCACAAAAGAAGGCATCAAACTCAGCTATTTTGACAAAACTACCGTCCTGTACAGGATAGGAGATTCCATTTCAAAGGGGCGTGACAATAGCTTTATCGGGGAGAAATATCATTACTCCCGCCTTGCATATCTTTATGCCGACAGGTATTTTGAACTGCTGAAAAGAGATCCCGGCAGGGCAAGGCAGCTGCAGAAGGAGTTTTTCCTTGGAGACGTTGCCATAGTCCTTCTAAAGAACCGGAGAAATTTCTTCACCAGGGCTGTCCTCTTTTTTTTCAAACTCCTTGTGGGAACCAGAAAGATATCGTAATGGGCTGCGCATCCCCGGAAATATCGGTGATAGTCATCGCTTTCAACGCTGAGGGCTCCATTGCCCGCTGCCTGGACAGCATACTTGCCCAGTCGTTCCGGGATTTTGAGCTGCTGGTTCTCAATGACGGCAGCACAGACTCCACCCAGGATATTATCGGCCTATACAAGGACGAGCGCGTCAGAAGCGTCTGCCAACAGAATCATGGGGTAGCATATACGCGTCAGAAGGGCCTGGAAATGGCCCGGGGCCGATATTCGCTTTTTGTGGACGCCGATGACTGGATTGAGGCCGATATGCTTGAAGGGCTTCACGGGAAGGCCGTTGAGACCGATGCCGATATGGTTATCTGCGATATCCTGGAAGAGTTCGGCAGCCACACGGATTACAGGCGGCAGGATCCCGGAACGGAGAGTCACCTGGCCATCCAGAGAAAGATGCTGAATGAACTTCAGGCATCCATGTGGAACAAGCTCATCCGGCATGAGCTGTACGGGGAATACGGTATCCGCTTCATGGACGGGGTGAACTGCTGCGAAGACCAGCTTCTTCTGATCCGCCTGCTTTCCAATCCCTTGAAGATCTCCTATGTGGGAAAGGCATATTACCATTACGACAAATCCATAAATGGGAACTCCATTACCAATCAGTGGCATTCCCGCCCCGTTAAAGAGCGCCTGCTACTACTGGAGACAATGGAGCCTTATATGCAGGAGAGCGAGGAGCACCAAATAGCGTTTGACCTCTACGCCGCCAAAAGGATTTATGATTCAACCTATGCCGGAAAAGATGAGGAAGCCCAATTCCGGCTCATCTATTCCCGTTACAAGAGCCGTCTGGAACGTTCCTCCCTGCCCCTTAAGCAGAAGGCAATCTGTCACCTGCGATATTCCGGACTTGGTTGGATGATCCGGCTTCTGAGAAAAATCCGTTCATAACGATGAAAACGGTTCCCATACTTTTTACCTTTGACTCCGCGTTGGAACTGGCTGCCGGTGTGTGCATGACATCACTGCTGGAAAGTGCCCTCCCTACCACTTTCTATGACATCTTTGTCCTCCACTCCCCCGCCTGCGATTTCTCAAGCAGCCGCCTAAACGAGCTTCCGCAGCGTTATGGAAACTGCCGCCTTACATTCCGTAAGGTTGAAGGCGAGTTCGTGGGAGGCTATCAGGTCCGCGGCATCCCTGAGACCGCCTATTATCGGCTTCTCTCCCCTGAACTGATACCTGAATACGACAAGCTGCTATACTCCGATGTTGACGTTATCATCCGCGAGGATCTGAGCAGGTTCTATGACCTGGACCTTGGAGAGAACTATTTTGCCGGAGTGGACAATTGCTCCCGCCTTCGGCCCTCCTTCAGGAAATATATAACTGAAAAGGTGAACCTGGACTGGCAGAAAGGCTTTTTTTATTCTGGCAACCTGGTTATAAATTCTGCAAAACTCCTTGCCGACGGCAAACTCAAGGAGTTTCGCCACCTTGGGAAGAACAGCTACCTGTATCAGGATATGGACATAATCAATATCTCCTGCAACGGCCGAATCCTTCCCCTTGGGCCCTCCTACTGCATGACCGTCCAGCTGTACGACCTTATTGTGGACCGTCGTAAGGAAATGGAGGAGATATACGGGGCCGATGAGATTGAGCGCGCCCTCAGCTGCGGAATTGTCCATTATAACGGAGCCAAGCCATGGAAAGAGGCCTGCCCCAATATGGATATATGGTGGAGCTGCTACAGAAGGTCCATTTTCTTTAACGAAACCTTTGCAAGGGACTTCTGGGCAGGGCAGCGCGACTCCCTGGAGAATCTGTCATTGATGAAGCGTATCAAACTGCTTCTCAGATATCCCCTTGACCGCCGTCAAAAATGAGGATAGGAATCATAACCATGCACAAAGTGCTCAACTGCGGGAGTGCCCTCCAGGCCTATGCCCTGCAGCGGAAGCTGCGTGAAATGGGTTATGACAGTGAAATTATCGACTATAAGTACTTGGATAAAAGCGCTTCCACCCCTTCCATGAAGGCAAGGGTCACATCCTTTTTACGCGAAGCGCTGTTCGGTTTCCCGGCAGCCAGGATGAAGCGCAAATTCAAGGCTTTCTATTGGCGTAATCTGGTCCTTTCAAAAAAGGCTTACGACAAAGAAAGCATCCTGAAGAATCCTCCCCGGTACGATCTGTACCTTGCCGGGAGCGACCAGATATGGAACCCCCGCTTCATAGGGGATGACGTGAACTTCCTGCTTGCTTTTGCCGCACCTGACGCCAGGAGGATATCATACGCCTCAAGCATTGCTGCCGGCACAATTGAAGGAAGGCTTAAGGAGATTTACTCAAGGCACCTGTCCCGCTTCCTGGCCATTTCCGTAAGGGAGAGTTCCGGCGTAGGCATTATCAGGGAACTTACGGGTAAGGAAGCTACGGTTTGCTGTGATCCCACGCTTCTGCTTGAGCGGGATGCCTGGGACAGTCTTGCCGCCCAGTCACGGTACAGGATAAACGAAAAGTATATCCTTGTATATGCTCTTTCCTATATGTTCGATCCTTTTCCCGGGATTTACGGGATAGTAGATTCAGTACAGAAGACACTTGGGATGAAAGTGGTATTCCTTCAGGGGCGGGCAAAGGATTTTTTCCGCAAGGATTCAAAACTTATAAAATCGGCCGGACCGGCAGATTTCGCCTACCTTTTCAAGCACGCCGCATTCGTCATCACAACTTCTTTCCACGGAGCTTGCTTCGCCCTCATCAACGACAAGCCGCTCATCGGCGTGGTTGATTCCCGATCGGCCGCCGACAGCAGGATCCAGTCCCTTCTGGAATCGGTATCGGCAGCGGATTCAATCTATGATTACAGGGATACGCCGGATCTGGAGACATCGGCCCTCTTTAACCTTAAGGGAAACAGGGATGCGCTTGACAATCTGGCCCAGGGCAGTGCCAAATACCTGAAAGACAATCTACAATGACGGTTTCCATCATCATACCCGTTTATAAGGTAGAGGCCTATGCAGAGCGCTGCGCAAGGTCCCTGATGGAGCAGACCTTCTCCGATATAGAATTCATCTTTGTGGACGACGGCTCTCCTGACGGGAGCATGGACATAATCCGGCGCGTATGCTCCGAATACAAGCGGGATGTACGTTTCCTGGCCCACCCTGAAAACAAGGGACTGCCCGCCGCCAGGAACACAGGCCTTGAGGAGAGCAGCGGAGAATGGATCCTCAACGTGGATTCCGACGACTGGCTTGAGCCCACGATGGTGGAGCATCTTTTCAATGCTGCGGTAAAGGCCGATGCCGATATTGCTTACTGCGACTATTATCTGGACTTTGGCGGCTCCAGAAGGCGCCTCGGGAACCCTTCCTTCACAGATGGTGAGACCATGGTCCGTGAAGGCTATTTTGGAGGAACGGCAAAATACAATGTTTGGAACAAACTGGTAAGGGCTAAGCTCTTTGAAGGCATCTCCTTCCCGGAAGGCCACGCTATGGGTGAAGATATGACAATGATACCCGTCACGGCAAGGGCTTCAAGGGTAGTGTATGTCCAGGAGGCGCTGTACCACTACTTCAAGCTTAACCCCGGAGCCTACTCAAACGCTTTCTCCAAAAAGAACCTGGAAGATATCCTTTTCAATGTGAACCGCACTTTGGAGAGCATCCGGGATTATCCGTTCACGGAAAAGGACATAGCCTTTTTCAAGCTGAACACCAAACTCCCCTTCCTGATGTCGGGGAGCAGCGAGCAGTTCCGGCTTTGGAAGGAGTGGTTCCCGGAAGCAAACAGGTTTATAAGCGAGAATCGGTATCTACCGCTTCGTACCCGCATGCTTCAGGAGTGCGCCGCACATAATCTCTTTTTCCTGGTAAGGCTCTACTGCTTTGCCGTGGACAAGGTGTTCTATGGCTTTCACAGATTATTCAGATAGGCGGGGATGAAAAAGTTTATTCTGGTCATACTGACGGGAATCATAACAAGCCTGTTCATCTTCCCTTTCAACCTGCCGATCACCGCAGACATCAATACCAAGATGGTGATAGCCGCAGTAGGTCTTGCACTGTTTTTCCTGGACATGCTGCAGAACAGGGAATTCGTCATCTCCAAGGATTTCCTGATGTTCAGCATTATATGTATCCTGGTGAGCGTATGGACATTCCTTGTCATTACCATTAACAATACCGTTGATACCTCATACGCCCAGTACCTCGTTTCCGCCTGGGTGTGGATGGGAGGCGCCTATACTGTAGTGTGGCTTATCCGTACCGTACACGGCAAAGCAAGCGTAGAACTGATAGGTCAGTACATGGTCTTTGTTTGCGTAGCCCAGTGCATCCTGGCATACGCGATGACCCTGTTCCCCTCCCTCAAATCCTTTGTGGACAGCCTGATGGGAGATGCCGCCGAATTCATGGGGCCGGCAAAGGACCGTATCTATGGACTGGGTGCCGCACTGGATCCGTCGGGCCTGCGTTTTGCCGCCGTACTGGTTATCCTGGCCCATCTCATCCATAAGACCAATTCCGACACCAACCGGGTTCTGGAGGCGTTTTACATCTTTGCCTTCATCATTATCAGCATCATCGGCAACATGATATCCCGCACCACAATTATCGGTGTAGGCCTTGCTTTGTTCTACTGGATACTCCTGCTCTTTATTGAGAAGAGGCAGCGATATTTAAGCGGATTCTGGGTAACGGCTTCAATCTGCCTGCTTGTGAGCCTGGGTCTTATCATTCTGCTGTACCAGACCAATTACTATTTCAGGAACAATCTTCGATTCGGATTCGAAGGCTTTTTCTCCCTGGCCGAGAAAGGCTACTGGGAGACAAACTCCACCAACATCCTGAAAGGGATGGTGGTTTGGCCGGAATCCCTAAAGACCTGGATCATAGGAGACGGGCTCTTCTTCAATTCCCAGGGCACGCCTGACAGGTTCGGACAACTGGAGACAGGTTTCTATATGGATACGGATATCGGCTACCTGCGTTTTATCTTTTATTTCGGAGGTGTCGGCCTTCTTCTCCTGACCGGAGTATTCGTAAGGATTACGTCAACCTGCTGCAGGCAGTTTTCAAAGCACAGTTTGCTGTTCATCCTGATTCTGCTGGTGAATCTGTTGGGATGGGTGAAGGTTTCCAGTGACATCATCATGATATTCGCGCCGTTTTTCGTGCTTGCCTGTATCAATGTAAAAGAACAGACGGAATGAAAAAGCTCCTGCAGATTAACCCCACCATCCGGGAGAACACCTCTACGGGAAAGATCATGCGTGAGATTGGACAAATGGCCATTTCTGCAGGATGGGAGAGTTATATTGCATACAGCGGGGCGCGTGACGGAATAAAGCCGCATTCATCCACGCTTGTTCCGGTGGGGAACCGTCTGGACCTGTTCTTCCACTGGCTGGCCACCCGCCTTCTGGATGTCCACGGGCTGGTTTCCAGAAAGGCCACCCGGAAACTTATAAAGCGCATAAAGGAAATAGATCCGGATGTAATCCACATACACAACATCCACGGTTATTTCCTCAACTATCCGGAACTTTGCGCTTACTTTGCAGAATCCGGGAAACCCGTTATCTGGACTGTCCACGACTGCTGGCTTTATACGGGTCACTGCTATCATTACTCTTCCGCAGGATGCAGCCGATGGCAGACTGAATGCCACCACTGTCCCTGCAAGACACGTTTTCCGGCCAGTTACGGACTTGACAGGTCCCGCCGCAATTATCGGCTTAAAAAGAGTCTTTTCACGTCCATTCCAAACTTTACGCTTGTCGTGGTATCGGAGTGGATGAAGGAGGAACTCTCCAAATCTTTCCTCTCGGCGGTTCCCTGCCAGTGCATACACAACGGCATAGACACCGGGGTCTTTGCTCCGGTGGAAGATATAAAAGCCTCCGCGTATTATCTTGCCGTAGCCTCCATCTGGCTGCCGGAAAAAGGGCTGCCGGACCTGGTGGAGCTCTCCGGGATGCTTGCCCCCGATGAGCAGCTAATCATAGTTGGTAAGATGACTGAAGGGCAAAAGCGCTCCATTCCTGAAGGAGTGGTCACCATAGAACGGACTTCCGATGTTGAAACGCTGGTAAGGCTCTACAGCGGGGCAACCGCCCTTGTGAACCCCACCTGGCAGGACAACTACCCCACCGTTAACCTGGAGTCAATCTCCTGTGGAACGCCGGTGGTCACATACAGGACAGGCGGAAGCGTGGAATCCGTGGTCCCCGAAACCGGGTATATAGTTGAGCAGGGTGACGTCAAGGGCCTATACGGCTGCCTGCAGGAAATACGGAAGCAGGATAGGGAAACCTGGCGCCGCATCTGCCGTGAGTATGCTCTCCTTCATTTTGACAAGAGCGCCGCACTGAAAGAGTACATAAAGCTCTACGAAAGCAAATTGAGCGATGTCGTTCGATAAGGACAAACTGATACTGGTGAAGGCGCTGATGGCGCTTATGATAGTGGCAGACCACCTGAATTTCTTCCTGGACCTGCCTTGGCTCAAGCCTGCCCGGGAAATTGGAGCCCCAATAGTGTCGGTTTTCTTCTTCATATCGGGTTTCGGACTTGTGCGTTCCTACCAGTCCAAGGGCTCCGATTATCTTAAACGCTTCCTCGGGCGCAAGTTCATGCGGATTGTATTGCCTGCTCTTCTTGCCCTGGCGTGCTATTATCTCCTTCTTTGGGATCCCGGGCGGAATTATCTGGACGACTGGAAAAACCTGGTGCTGTATGGTACGCCAATACTTCCTTTTTCCTGGTTTGCCCAGGCCATCGTATTCTTCTACATTATATATTATTGTTCGTTCAGGTTCCTGAAGGGAAAATGGAAGGCCGCCGGCCTTCTTGCCGGTACTCTTGCGTGGATGGCCGCAACCATCCTTGCCGGATACGACTGGTGCTGGTGGATATGTTCCCTGTCTTTCCCCAGCGGCGCCTTTTTCGCACATAAGGAAAAAGACATTTATGCTTTCTGTGAAGCCGGGCATTACAGGTATTTTGCCCTTCTGGGCGTTTTGTCCATACTGTTTGTGGCCCTGTATCTTCCGCGAAATCCATATGTCTGGACGCTTTGCTACATCCTTATTCCAACAATTGTAGCGCTGATTGTGGCACGTTTGCCGATAGGCAGGCTGCACGGCCCGGTGACTATGTTCATCGCCGGCATTTCCTATGAGATCTACCTCTGCCACGGAATTCCTATGGAGCTGTTCAGGGACAGGTTCCCCATTGAGTCCCCGCTCCTTTTCATCCTTGCCGTTTATGCCCTTACTGTTGTCCTGGCATTCGCCGTCAATAAGGCTAGCACCCTTATCTCCGCAAAGATATGCGCATAGTCTATAACATAGCCGGCCTTTACCGTCCTTCCGGGATGGAAAAGATACTGACGGACAAAGCCAACTGGCTCTCAGGGCACGGATATGACGTTACCATCATAACCACCGAGCAGAAAGGCCGTCCGGATGCATTCCCGCTGGACAGCCGGATTGAAAGGCGTGACCTTGACATAGGCTATGAGGACAATAACGGCGCAAGCCTTTGGAACAAACTTATACATTATCCACTTAAGCAGTATCGGCACCGGAAGCGGCTCACCAAAGCCCTCAAGGAAATCCGTCCCCATATAACCATCTCCATGTTCTGCAACGAGCAGAGTTTCCTTCCCGCCATAAAGGATGGAAGCCGTAAGGTACTGGAACTTCATTTCTCCCGCCTTAAGCGCCTGCAGTATGGGCGCAAGGGCCTCTGGGGGCTTGTGGACAGGCTCAGGAGCGCCAATGAAGTGCGCCAGGTAAAGCGTTTTGACCGCTTTGTAACCCTTACCAAAGAAGACCTGTCCATGTGGGGAGACATCCCCGGCATCTGCTCCATCCCCAACGGCATCTGCCTCAAGGACGTTGTCCCCGGCGGGCATGAAGGCAAAACCGTTATCGCCGTAGGAAGGTATATGTACCAGAAAGGCCTGGATCGGCTCATTGATGCCTGGAAGACAGTGTGCGATGAACTTGGGGACGATAACGGATGGGAACTACGCCTCCTTGGTGACGGAGAGCTCCGTCCCCAGCTACAGGAGCAGATAGAAAGGTTGGGACTGACCGGTTCTGTTCACCTCTGCGGAAATGTGAAAGATATGCCCTCAGAGTACCGCAAGGCCGCTATCCTGGCCCTGTCGTCACATTATGAAGGCCTGCCGATGGCCCTTATCGAAGCTCAGGCTTACGGCCTTCCCGCCGTGAGTTTTGACTGTAAATGCGGTCCACGGGAGGTTATCGTGGACGGCCGGACTGGGCTGCTGGTTCCCGAAGGAGACATCCAGGCGCTTGCCCGGGCCCTGCTGGAGCTCATGCGGGATCCTGAACGGCGCAGGCAGATGGGGGCCGAAGCCGCCAGGATGGCCGTTCGCTTTGACTTTGAAGCCATAATGAATCAATGGGACCAACTTTTTAAGTCGGTATGAGAATCCTTCAGTCAGGTAAATTCTACCCCATACGCGGGGGCGTGGAAAAGGTGATGTGGGACCTCACCAGGGGCTTATCGGCCCATGGAGTGGACTGCGACATGCTTTGCGCCACCCTTGCCTCCGACGGGACCGATCCGCAGGACCGGGAATTGGAGCAGCCGGACGGCAGCCTCCGTTTCAATACTCACGGCCGCGTTATCCGCGTGAAGGCCCTCGCTAAAAAAGCCGCCACCATGATATCGCCGGCAATGGTTTCGTGGCTTCGCCGCCATAAGGCCGATTATGAGATCATCCACGTCCACCATCCGGACCCCATGGCCGCCCTGGCGCTGCGCCTCAGCGGATTCCGGGGAAAAGTGGTGCTCCACTGGCACAGTGATATAGTCTCGCAGAAGTTCCTGCTCTCTCTTTATCGGCCCCTGCAGGGCTGGCTCATCAGGCGGGCCGATATAATAGTTGGAACAAGCCCGGTATACATCAAGTCTTCGCCCTGGCTGAAGGACGTGCAGCAAAAGTGCACCTATGTTCCTATCGGCATAAAACCAATAATTACCGACAAGATAGCCTCTGAGGCGGTCAGGGAGCGTTTTCATGGGAAGACAATCCTGTTTTCCGTTGGACGTCTTGTGCCTTACAAGGGCTTTTCCGTCCTCATCCGGGCCATGAAGTATCTGCCGGAAAAGTATCAGCTTGTGTTAGGCGGTTCCGGTCCCTTGAGAGGCCAGCTTGAGGAACTCATTGACAGCGAAAACCTGCGGGGAAGAGTGTGTCTGGAAGGCTATCTTTCCGATGAGGCACTAAGGGCCAACTACGGGGCCTGCGACATCTACGTCCTTCCCAGCATCATGAAGACGGAGGCCTTTGGAATAGTTCAGATAGAAGCCATGTCCTGCGGAAAACCCGTTGTAGCCACCATTATTCCAGGCTCCGGCGTTTCCTGGGTTAATGAAGACGGCGTTTCCGGAAGGAACGTGACTCCAGGGGATCCTAAACTTATGGCCCAAGCCATAGAAGACGTGATGGACAATTACCGGAATTTCTCAGACGGGGCGCTTTCCCGTTTCAACGAAATGTTCTGTGAGGAGAAAATGATTAATTCAATAGTTAAAATATATGAAACGCTTGTTTAATTCCTTCCCGGTGTGGATAGCCATGCTTGCCCTGGTATCTTGTACCACGGCCAGGCAGATGAGTTACCTTACGGATATGGCGTACAATACGGACTACCCGGTTACGCCGGCACCGGAACTGGTGATCCAGCCTGACGACCTGCTCGGGATAACCGTTACAAGCCCCACCCCCGAGCTGGCCGCCCCGTTCAACTTTTTCAGCGACGGAACCACCCATGAATACGTCGTGGACCGTAACGGAAATATAGAATTCCCGGTGCTTGGCTCCATTAATGTCTGGGGCGCAACCCTCTCCCAGATCCGCAACGGCATAGCCGACGGAATCAGGGCCAACGGATTCATCAAGGATCCAATCGTAAACGTGACACTGGACAATTTCAGCATCACGGTTATAGGCAGCGCTGGTAATTCAGTGATTCCCGTTAAGGGGAACAGCATCAACATCCTTCAGGTGCTGGCATCCAATAACAGCGTAACAAACCGGTCCGACATCCGTGACGTGATGGTCATAAGGACGGAGAATGGCTTGCGCCGCTCCTATTCCGTAGACCTTCAGAGCAAGGACCTCTTCGACTCTCCGGTATTCTACCTGAAGCAGAACGATGTAGTATATATCAAACCCAAGGGAGTGAGCCTCAGCGCCAGCGGCCAGACCACGATGACCTTCGTGAATACTGGCCTCTCGCTTATTTCCATTATAGTAAATACCCTTCTTTGGACAAGTAGATAAGTTATGAACGAGAAAAACAACAACAGCACCATCAACCTGGTGGATCTGTTCTTCTACCTGCTCAGCCACTGGTACCTGTTTGTAATCTGCGTAGCCGTATGCGTGGGCTTTGCGTATTACCGCTACTCCAAGATGCAGCACGTATACAGGAGTGACGCAACCATCATTATCAAGGACCCTTCCAACACACAGAGTACCGTACAGATGGGGGCTTACAGCAGCCTCATCAACCATGTGAGTATGTCCAACGAGATACTCCAGCTCCAGTCCCGGGAGCTCATGCAGATGGTTGTCACAACCCTTGATGCCGATATAGACTATCTGGAAAAGGACAGGCTGCGTAACGTGGAGCTTTACCGGACCGCCCCGGTGAGGATGTTTGTAGTCAGGGACGACGGAGACTTCCAGTGTCAGCTGAAAGTGGTCCCCTCCGGAGAGATGCAGGTTACCGTGGAAGGCTCCGGCCTGGAAAAACAGACGGTCCAGCTTGGCGATACTCTCCATGTGGACGGGCACAGGGTGATATTCTCCCCCAATTCCACCTTCAGCTCCTATATCGGCAAGGAAGTAAAGGTAATAAAGACACTTGTTCCCTACAGGGCATCGCAGTTTGTCTCCCGCCTCAAGGTTGTACAGGCTGAAACCGACGGCTCCATCCTCCAGCTCTCCCTGATGGATTATTCCCACTTCCGTGCCGATGACGTGCTGAATATGCTGGTCCAGAAGTATAATGAGGACGCAGTGAGGGAAAAGAACCGCATCGCAGTGAATACGGCCGCTTTCATCAACGAGCGTCTTGCCATCATCCAGGATGAACTGGGAACTGTGGAAGAGGACCTATCCCGGCTCAAGACCAGTGAACGCATACTTAACGTTGAGGCCACCGCTGCCGATTATCTGAGCCAGAACACCGCCCTGAACAAGCAGATAGTGGACATTGAGACCAAGCTTAGTACCATGCGCTATCTGAAGGACTATGTAAGGTCTGCATTCCAGGGATATGAAGTGATTCCGGCCAACCTTGTAACCGAAGACAGTTACATAGAAGACGCCATCCAGAAGTACAACGCCGCCGTGCGAAAGAGGGAGCGTTACCTCAAGAGCGGCGGTGAGTACAGCCTTGCAGTAAGCGCCCAGGAAAACGACATCAAGGACCTTAAGGCCGATGTAAACGGCTTCATAGACAGCCGCATCTCCCTGCTCATCTCCGAGCGCCAGGCCCTTGCCGAGCAAGAGCAGAGTTCCCTCCGGAAGTTTACTTCCATGCCAACCAAGGCACGCCGCTTCCTGTCCATAGAAAGGCAGCAGAAAATCAAGGAAACGCTGTACATGTTCCTCCTGAACAAGCGCGAGGAGAACTCCCTCACCCAGGCTATGGCCGACAACAATGCCCGCATGATAGATTCGGCCACATCCAGCTGGTCTCCAGTCTATCCTTCCCGCAACAAGATGCTTATGGTGGCCTTTCTCATCGGCCTGCTGGCTCCTGCACTGGTTCTCATCCTCCGCATCATCATAGATAACCGGGTCCATTCCCGCAAGGATATCGAGGAAGGTACTACAATGCCTTTCCTTGCCGATGTCCCCTACGCCAGGGAAAAGAAGCGTGAAAAAGGCGACACCACTCTCACCACGGCCTACAAGAACTCCAGGTCCAAGGTGTTCACCGAGGCCATGCGCCTGCTGTGTACCAATCTGGATTATATGCGCCCAGAAGGATGCGAGCACCCGGTGATTGCCTCAACATCATTCTCGGTTGCTGCCGGTAAGACCTTCCTTACCACGAACATGGCCGCCTGTCTTGCCGATGCCAGGAAGAGAGTGGTGCTGGTGGATATGGACCTCAGGAAAAGGACCGCGTCCAATTTCTTCTCCCTGAAGCATGGCGTTCCCGGACTGTCCAATTACATCTTTGACGACTCCGTGCGCCTGGCGGAGATTCTCCACAAGGACGTCCTTCCCGGTGTGGACTTCATCCCCGGAGGACATATCCCGCCGAATCCTGCAGAGCTTCTTGGACGTGCCCGTTTTGACAGCCTAATTCAGGAACTCAGGGAAGAATACGACTTTATCCTGCTGGACGGCGTTCCGGTCAATGCCGTTGCCGATATGATGGTTGTCCAGAGGCTTGTGGACATGAACCTTTTCATCCTGAGAAGCGGAAAGGTGGACCGTAGGGCCCTCTCAGAACTTGAGACGGTTTACCAGAGCGGCCGCCTGAACCATCCCAGCATCATACTCAACGGCGGTGATATCCGCGCTACATACGGCTACGGATACGGTTACGGCTACGGTTATGGTTACGGATATGGCTATGGCTACGGATATGGCTATGGTTACGGATATGGAGAAAAAGACGACAAATGATTATAGCAGTAGATTTTGACGGGACCATTGTAGAACACAAGTACCCCAAGATTGGCAGGGAAAAGCCTTTTGCCATAGATACGCTCCGCAGGCTTGCCTACGAGGGACATAAGATTATCCTCTGGACCTCCCGCGAAGGAGAGCTTCTGGAAGAAGCCATTCGCTTCTGCAAGGAGCGAGGCCTAACGTTTTACTCCGTGAACAGCGACACTCCCATGGGCAGTCTCACCTTTTCCGACAAGACAACCTCCACAAAACTCGTTGCCGATGTCTACATCGACGACAGGAACCTTGGAGGCCTGCCTGACTGGGGTGAAATCTACGGAATAGTGAACGGCACCAGGCACCATTCCCACCATAAGCATCACCACAGACGCTCTTTCCTCAGTAAGCTTTTCGGCCGATGACAAGTGAAGAAAGTCTTCGACTCCTCCTCCAGATCCTGAGAGGCGAATTACCCCCGCCGGACCTTGACGAGGAAGACTGGATGGAACTCCTCCGCACAGCCGGTCACCAGACGGTGATCGGCCTGCTGTACAAGGCGGCTGAGGGCTTTCCGGAAGGCACACGTCTTCCCGACCGAGTACTGTACACCCTGCTCGCAAAGGTTAGGAAGACGGTAAGCCGGAACCAGGAACTGGCTAAGGTTCAGAAGGAAGTCCTTCAGATACTCCGCTCCGGAGGGCTTGACCCCATTGTAATGAAAGGCAGCACCTGCGCCGCCAGATACCCCTCTCCCGAACTCCGGACCGGAGGGGATATAGACCTGTACATCAGAGAAACTGATTTTGAGAGGGCCCTGGAAGTGCTCCGGGCCTCCGGAATAGAATGTTCTCCAAAGCCGGACACCAGCGTGGCTTTCATGCTGAGTGGCTGCGAAGTGGAACTTCACAGAAGGTACTTTGACCTTCACGTGCGGAAGGCTCTACTTCCTCCCGTAGGGACTCCGGAAGCCGAACTTCTGATGCTCTCCTCCCACATCCTCAAGCACGCCTGCGGGGTTGGGGTGGGGCTTAGGCAGATTATTGATTTTGCCTTTGCGTATAATGCCTATCAAGGTGATTTAAAGCAGCTTCATGAGTTATTCCGGCAATGCGGCCTTTCCCGCTGGAATGCACTTTTGCTGTCATTTGTAAAAGATTACATAGACCCCGGGACAGTAGTTCCGGAAAAGGTAGATTCCGCGGATCTTTTCCGGATTGTTGCAAGAGGAGGGAATTTTGGCCATTTCAGAGACAGCCGGCTTGACTCCATCCAAAAGCACGGAACATTCAGGAGAAAAATGGACACCTTGAGGCGAATCCTTTCAAATCTTCATTTTTCACTGAGATATGCACCACGGGAAGTCTTTCCGTTTATAGCCGGACTTTTTCAGGAAAACCTGCATTAAATGCGGTTTAAGCGCCTTTTTTTCAAAATAAATGACTATATTTGTCTATCCGGTATGTAACCCATTGGCCTTATGATGGAAGTATCGTCTATAACCCAGGACATATTCTTCATCCTTCTCTATGGAGGTGTACTGGCATTAGAACTGGTGGCAGCACTATATGTATTGCTGCGCAAAGGCAATGCATTTGTCAGCGGCATAGAACCTCCCGTACGGCTGCGCCGATGGACTGCTTTCTTCCTGGCCACTTTAGCCCTTGGCCATCTGTATTGGATATATTTCGCTTTGCACCCTTCTGCCGCTACATATATAACCGACTGCCTTCTGGATGTACTGTTTATAATCATTTCGGTGGTAGGTATTATGCTGGCCATGTTACAAGACCGGGAACGGCATATATGGCCAGTTCTGGTTTTATTGGTCCCGGTTATCGTATGGTCGGTCATTGGCATAGTCCGTGAAGACATCGGCCTGTTACGCCCGGCACGCATTTATGTAATTCTTCTGGTCGTCCTGATTACGGTGAATATGGTATTTGCCATCCGTAACTATGGGCGCTGGCTCAGGGACAATTTTGCCGACCTTGAGCATAAGGAGTTCTGGCAAAGCATCCTGGTGCTGGCCGTTCTCCTGCTGACTCTGTTGTTTTATGGCTATACCGATAGCAACAAAGTTTTCCTTTATGCTATTCAGGCCGTCAACATCTTAGTTGTGGGACTGATGATGTGGCGCGTGGAAACGCTTCGGAGTCTGGACAGCAGCGACACAGTAGCGGAGGAACCTTCGAAAGATGACAAGGAGACTCCTTCGTCAGACTCCGCCGTTCCCGACACAATAGGCACGCAGCTGAAAAAGTACTGCGAAGACACGCTACTCTTCCTGCAGTATGACCTAACCCTTGCCCAGCTAGCCCAGGCCATCGGCACAAACCGTTACTACCTGAGCCAATACTTCTCCCGGCAGGGGCTCACCTATAATGCCTACATCAACGGCCTGCGCGTAGAACACTTCATCCACCTGTATAACCAGGCTGTTGCCGGCCACCGCGTCTTTACGGCAAATCAGCTCTCCGCCGAAAGTGGATTCCATAGTTATAGCACCTTCAGCGCAGCTTTCAAACAGAAGATGGGAAAGACTGTCACGGCGTGGATGATTGACGCAAAGGAGTAACTATTCCTCTCCTTTCCTTTCAGAATTCACAAATATAGTTTCAGAATTTGCAAAAACGCAACCCGGGCTTTTTTAAACCTTGATTCTTTGTCAAGGTTTTTTTATTTTTGCAAGTTACATATATGTAACTCCGCAGAAAAGGCCCTTCAAGAATCTTCGCGGGATTATTAATAGATGATTTTAGTTAAAGTTAGTGTATATGGAACCTTGTAAAAGATACATTGCTCCAGCCATAATCAGAACGGTTTCCGTAGAACTGGAAACCGAAATTCTTGCCGCATCCACGGTGCAGAAGAGTTCCGAAGTAAAAACTACGGGACAGGAAATTGTTACCATGGATTTTTCAGATACCTCCTTCAACCAGGAGTGGGACAGACCATAATAGCCAGGAAGCGTCATGAGAAAAAGCAGAGTAATCATCAGCATCGCAGCTGCGGCAGTATGTCTTCTTGGGCTTGCCGGTTGCACTAAAGATTTATCTGGCAAGAGAATCCGTTTCCGTGCCAGTACGCGCCCTGAGGCCCCTGTCACCAAGACAGCATACAGCGGAGAAACCTACAACGCTTCCAGCAAGGTCTACGAGCGCATAGACTGGGTGGATGGAGACAGAATAGTTCTTGCCATGAAGAACAATGATGTAAGCATGGTCTCCCAGGAGTATTCAGTGAACACTATCTCCGTGGTAGGAGTGAACAGCAAGACGGATCTGGAGCCCTATGGCACGGAGAACGGTCTCACCTGGGGCACTGGAACCCATGACTTCTGGGCCGCTTATCCCGCCTCCAAGGTTACGGTTGGCAACCACAGGATGTCGGCAACCATACCTTCTTCCCAGATCGTAAGATACAGCAACAGGGCCAACAATGTTTCCATTTTCAGGGCCGACATGTCGGATGCCTTCATGGTAGCAGGCCTTCAGAGTCCTCAGGAAGAGAATGGCATCAACCTGGATTTCTATCCTGCATTTACCGCCTTCGAGTTCACAGTTGGCGCCAACGACAACACCACCATCACAAGTTTCCAGATGGAAACCAGCACCTATGAGACCGAAACCGCCAATTATGTGCCCCTAGCAGGTGTTTCAACGGCCACTTTCGATGCCAGCAGCAATATGTCTTTAACATACACCGGCACCGGCACCCTGAGCAATACCATAGGAGTTGTCTTCCACGACGACAAAGATGCTCCCTACAATCCCATTATTTCCACCACAGCGTCCTTGAATTTCAAGGTGTTCGCCCTGCCTTTGGAGATCACAGGACTAAAGATCACCTTCAATCTGAGCGATGGCACCAGCAAATCCCTTCGCCTCAAGCAGAACGGTAACTGGATCACTTTCCCCGCAGCTGCAAAGATTCAGATTTCAGGACTTGCAGTTCCCGGAGCCGTCTGGTATATCAATTTCGATTATCCCCGCAAGGAACAGTGGATTGTACATCCGGACATTGAAATCGGCGTAGAATAACAGATAGGAGAAGACAAAGATGACAAATAAGCTCAATACAATACTTATTCCGGCCCTGATGGCCCTTCTGGCAGTTCCCGCCTGCAGCCGCATTGAGAATGCTCCCAGAACGGCAGTGAAAGAGGGAATCCGTTTTGCCGCTCCCCTTCAAACAAAGGCTACCGACGCCGTGAACACCACCAGCGTTTTCCAGGTCCGCGACTGGCACAACAACTCCCAGTACCACATCAACAATACCCTCAGGTGGAATGCAACCGAGTCCCAGTGGGTCTATGGTACCACGGCTAATTATGAATGGACAGGCGGAAACCACCTGTTCTTCAGCTGGCTGGAGCACAACGAAAACTACAGCACTTCGGCCTTTTTCGGCACCGGCCTTAATGCCAGCGGCAATACGCTCACCATTCCGGCAAAGGCTCTGACCACATCCACCCAGCAGTACGACTTTATGTACTCAAACCCCGTGAGCCGCAACACTTCCGGCAACGACTACTCCGATGTTCCCCTGGTGTTCAACCACCTCTTTGCCCAGGTTGCAATGTCCTTCCAGATATCCAACCAGACCCCGGACGGTGAACAGCCAATCTTCCTTCACGGAGTGTATCTGAACGACAGCTTCCTCAACAGCAAGGAAACCGTAATCACTTTCAACGATGACGGAACGGCCGATGTCGCCTTCAACAATGCCGTACATGACGGTGCTTTTTCCGCAAGGACAGATTTCGGCGGTATGAGTTACGGTAAGGGGGCAACTCCCGTGGATGTCCTCTCACAGCAGCAGTCCACCACCAAGGATTTCTACTATTTCTGGCCTGCGACGGAAACCGAACTCCACAATGTCATTGAAGTTGTCTATCAGATTTCCGGAGAAACGGATCCCATCACCGGTGATCCCCTTATCCGTCATTCTCACCTCTCTTTCCCCAAGGGTACAAACTGGAAGGGCGGCCACACGTATTCCTATACCGTTACATATATGGGCGGTATCTTCAAAGTAGAAGAATCCGTCCTTCCCTGGAACTATACGGAACTTTCGGCAGGAGCTGAGGATCAGTCAGCCATGGCAAGCTGGATAGGTTGGGATTCCTCCACCTGCACTATCAGTGGCCGCAATATCACCTTTAAGACAGATACTCAGGGAAGGCTTATGCCCATCCACGGAATGTTTAAGATATTCTCGCCCACCCGGTGCACATACCACATCAACCTGTCGCAGAACGTGACTAAATACTCATTTGCACACGATTTCGGAAGCGGCATTGTTGACACAAGTACCGGCACCATCGGAACTAACTCCGGCGATATCCATCCCGGCGTCACCATCGACTTCTTCATTACCGCCCGTGACGAAGACCGTCCGGCAGCTGGCCAGCCCTCCATAACGGCAGACCTCAGTTTCTCTGTACAGGCTTCCGGCGGCCGTGAATTCTCCCTGGACTCCGAACTCCAGAGAGACGGTGCCTATACAATTATAATCCCCAGCATGTAGTGTGATATGAAAAAGTCAATCATCATAACAGCAGTTTTTGCAGCGCTTCTTTCAATCGCCGCGTGCCAGCGTGTACCGGAGCCCGGGCAGGCAGTTTCAAGTGAAAGCGGAATCCGCCTCACTTTTACCTGCGGAGATATCAGCACCAAGGCGGACAAGCCCGGCGTGGGCAACGAAAACCTTATCAAAACGCTGGATGTTTTCCTGTTCAACGGCGTCGATCCGGAATATAAGCATCACTGGCGTTTCTCACCCGAGATTGAATCCAACTTCACCTGCTTTATCCAGGCAGCGGTTATCTTGGACGATACCTATAAAGTATTCTCTATTGCAAACTATCCCGGCCCGGAAAGCGATTTCATTATCAGCGGTGTGGAGGCTACTATGAGTCAGCTCAATTTGCTTGCTCTGAAAGAGTCTTCCCACCGTACATTCACTGCCGAAGCCGGCGGCAACATCATGCCTGCCGCAGACAAAGACCTCTGCCTTGTTATGACAGGCATTGCAGAGAATATCCATGTAGCCGTTGTTCCTGGCCAGAATCTGGTAGGTAACGCTTCCGTGGATCTTAAGCGCATCTCCGCCAAGGTTACAATGGACTTTTACCTTAAGGATGAGGTCCATCATGACAAAGGCCACGTCACTGAAATCTGGACTCCGCTCACCGAAGGCAGCAATATCCGAGTGTATCTTTGCAACGGCACAACGGAAGCCCTCGTGGGAGGCATCGACACCAATCATTCGTACTTCGATTATTTCCCCAACATCGACAACACAACCATACCTGGAAAGACCGATTTCTCCACCGCTTTTTCCAGCGCATCGTTCTATACCTATCCGGAAAGCTGGACATATGGTTCGGCCGCCGAGCCTTACCTCAAGCTAATTGTGCCCTGGAAGCTTTCCCGTACCACTTCCGGAATAGTGCAGGAATCGCAGAAGGAGTTTTATTATAAGGTAATGCTTCCCACCAACGCCTTTGAGAGCAATAACTGGTATCACCTCGTTCTGGACGTTACCCAGTTGGGCGGCGATGTGGATGATGAGGCCGTGAACGTTCCCTGCGGATATCAGGTCCTGGACTGGAGAACAGGAAGCGGTATTACCTCCTCCATGTCTCCCGGTTACTACCTGGATGTGAACGTACCTGATCCTATGGATATCAAGTTCTACGGCAACACCCTGGATATCCCGTATTTTGCCAGCGGCGCCGTTTCCATCCGCAGCAAACAACTGGATTATGAGGATTACAGTTCCGGCGCACACATGACCTTGGATCCGGGCACAGACGTTGCCAAAGCCGCCGAGGGCGATTATATCCATATCAGCCATACGCTGGACTACGATTTCACAGGAACAACCTATGACGTGTCGCCTTACACATATACCATAGTCCTGCAACTTTCAAATGATAACATTGGACAGTATGACAAAACCTTGAAGGTTACGCAGTATCCGCCGCTGTATATTACAAATATCAATACGGTAAACGACGACGACAGCAAGCCCAACGTGTATATTAATGGAAGATCAACCACAACTAGCAGAATAAATGTTTGGGACAATTCCGGTCAATCTACTACCGGAAACATTACATCTACTTATCAACCTCATTTTTTAGGCTCTATAAGCCCTAATAATACGGCTGTAGGTACACCTGTAGATCTGAATGCCAATAATCAGAACCCTAACATCTATTCTGTTACCACCACTATTCTTAAATTCACGCCTTTGGCAAACGGCGTGGAATTTCCCACTGTGCTTGGAGATCCCCGCGGCCCCGCCACCGATGAATACAGTTCCGTTTTGAACGGGGGTGATGCAGGTGATCCACTGACCCAATACCGTCCTGCGGCAGAAAATACTCAGAACGTAATTTCGCCCAAATTCATCTCTGCCTCCTCTTACGGAAAAACTCTTCCTGTGACTTACGAGGGAGCAAAGAAGAGATGCGCCGCCTATCAGGAGTATGGCTATCCGGCCGGCCGCTGGCGCATCCCCACAGAAGCAGAGATTCTTTTCCTGCAGAAGTTGAATACCGACAGTAAAATCCCTTCGCTTTTCAACCCAAGCACCACAAACGGATATTGGGCAGCAGGGGCACTTCTTTATGTAAAGGATGGCTCTGGTAACGACTTATTCGTAGACCTTTCAGGAGTTACAGCTAATACCGGTTCTGTTGGTTATACCGTTGGATCAAATACGTATACCAGTTATGTCCGCTGCGTCTACGATACCTGGTATTGGGGAGACACTCATTCCACCTATACTAATAGCAGATGGCTTGGATACAAGACCGGCCTCAATGACACATTTTGATGAGATATGAAAAAGATTTACGCTATATTTTCTGTCTTTCTTGTGCTTGCTTCCGTGTCCTGTACACGTGAGGAGCCGATATCCACAGCCAATTTTGAAAATGAGGGCGCAACCGTTCCCGTTGTTCTCTCTTTCCAGAATCCTCTGGTTCTTCAGGCCGATACCAAGGCCGAGATTGGAATGGAAATGGGGGTACAGCCGGCAATTAGCAGCATCCATATTGCCGTTTTCGGTACCGACCGTTACTTGAAAGACTATGTAAGCGCGTACCCCTGCGATTCGCAGGGCAATCCCCTCAGCGGAGGCTTTGCATCGCAGAATGCGACATCGGCCTACTTCCTTGCCCGTCTTCCCATTTCTTCCAAAGAACGCGTGCTCCATATCATTGCAAACGGTCCGTCATCCCTGCCGTTCAATGCATATGAGAACGATATTATGCAGAACATGACGGTTACCGACGGCAACGGTGCATATTGGCAGCGAATCATTATGCCCGCCGGTATCAATGTTGTGGAAACTGACGGAAACGCTGAACAGACCCCCGACGGAGAATATATACCCACTCCCGAAACTGTTGCAGCCCTTAGTGGCCTCACACTTATCCGCAACTTCGCAAGCGTTACCGTTAATGAAAATGCGGCCAACTTCGAGATTGTTTCTTATACCATCTGCAACATGCCCCGCAGTGGGGCAGTTGCCATGTATAGCACCAACCACGGCGACTGGGTACCCGGCTATACAGATCCGAGCCTCACACTGTCCAATTACATCTACAGTTATGATGGGAAAAACTATCTGGGCTTCCCTGCGAATCCGGATATCGACACCAATGTCCCCACAACTGTGGATGCATTCAACGCACCTGGTGTCTCCGTTGGTCCGGGAGAACCTATATATGTATATGAGAGGGCAGTCACCACCGACAATCCTCCTTTCATCCTGATGGCGGCCCGTTATGTCGATAGCGGCACTCCGGATTCATCAACACCCATCCACTACTACCGTCTGGACCTTGCTCTTGAAAGCGGCTATTTCCCCATTTACAGGAATTTTACATATGGTATCAACATCTCCGATGTATCGGTGGACGGCTTCGATAATCTTTCCGATGCAGCGGGTCACAATAGCGGCAGCAACTTCTCAATATCACTGGATACCCGCACTCTTCCCGATATTTCCAACGGTATTGTCCGTCTGTATATAGAGCAGCCCAACTTCGACTGGGTATACAGCACCGACACCAAGAGTTTCTGGTACAAGTTCCTGCTGAACAGTGCCTCCAGCGGCAACCTTAACGGGGACGTTACGGTAACTGAAAAAGACGGAGGAAATGCCCTGGCTTCTTTCAGTGTGGCCACCTCCGACGGCGCAAACGACCAACGTTCCGTAAGCTATACTCTGAATGAGCCCAATGGGACGTCCACACTATCTTCCACCCTGCAGCTTGTGGGAACCTACACCGACGGCTCAGATACCTACAGGCTTGTCCGTATGGTAACTATACGTGTGTTCAACGCCAAGGACATTCATCCCTCTCTTTCACCCGCTACGGTTGCAGACGAAGAGGGACAGCTTACAACCCTTAGCATTCCACTTCCCTGGGACCTTCAGGCTTCCATGTTCCCTATGGAAATCCTGATTGAGGACAGCGCCAAGGCATTGAATCCTGCGTCCAATGAAAATATGCCTGTGAAAACCACCGGTATAGAGAATCTGGACGAGCCCTTCAAGTCGCTTTCCGGAAACAATCAGTCTTCTTACTGCTTTGTCCGAACCCTCAACTGGTCTGAATACCAGCGCCTGAAGAACAATGCTGAGCTTTCTGGCAGTGACGATATTATCCTCACCTGCGATTTCGAGACCACAAAGGCTTTCTCCTCTTCTACGGTGTATGTATATAACAAGTATTTCGCCACTGATGCTTCCGGTGTAACCACCGCCCAGACAACCCTCTACGGAGACCCGGATAACAACATTACGCCTAACCGCCAGAATGTATCCGGAACAGCTGCTACCGTGAAGGTGAAATCCACCGGAGACTGGGTGCTTAACATCTCCATGGCCAATGGTGGTGTGGCGGCCGGTGCATCCCTCAGCCCTTCCAGCGGCAGTTCAACCACCGGACAGAATGTTACCGTTACCCTCCCCGAGAACGTAACCGAGAATGCAATACGCTATAAGCTCACGTTCACGAACACCTCGTCCAGCCTTACCCGTACGGCCTACATTACCCAGGAAGGCATCATGATGAAGCTGACATCGGCAATAACTACTGTCGACAACGGAGCCAACACTGTGACCGTAACCGTTGAGTCCGGTACCAGTTACGTCCTTGAGGTTATTGATCCCAACGGAACTGTGCTTTCTACCTCTGAGACATATTCTGCCACATCCGGTCCTACGGATCGTCAGGTGAATATCCCGCAGAATATGACAAACCACGAACGCAAGTTCACGGTGCGTGCCCGCAACCTTATCAGTACTGTTTGGGAAGACTTAATCATCACCCAGGAAGCAGGCGTGGTAAGAGTTAATTCCGCAAACGATGAAGTCCGTATGACGGCAACTACCGCTACCGTGAATGTGGCCTGTAGTTTCGCTACTGTCCTTAAGGCTTACGTTCAGGGTAATGACACGCCCATCTACACGGCTGATATCGCCGCAACCACCGGCCGCGATGAAACGATCACCGGCATACCTGCAAATACTTCAGGTACAAGCCGTCACATCATCGTGAACCTGTGTGACACTACTACCGGAGATGTCCTCGCAACCAAGACGCTTACCCAGCTTGGCGTTCCTGATATCAAGCTCACCACCTCCAATGCCAATATTGGCAATACCACAACATCGGCAACGATCAATGTGGATTCCGAGGCGGCATGGACATTGACTGTGGACGGTACTCTCAGCGGCGCCAGCGTGTCACCTGCAAGCGGCTCCGCCGGTGCAACCAATGCGGTTACCCTCACTGTTCCCGTGAACAACAGGCTGCAGCCTCAGACCTATACCGTCACGGGTGACAACGGCTCTCACACGGGTTCCGTAACCGTCACCCAGGCTGCCGGTACCGCTACGCTGAGCGTCGTGGACAGCAATATCTGGATGAGCGCTACATCGGCAAACGTGAACGTATCCTCCAGCTTCGCAACTGTCCTGAAGGTATATGTTCCCGGAACAACCGATCCTGTCTTCACAAAGAACGTGGCGGCTGCCGGAGTCCATGGCGAAGCGCTCACCGTGCCGGTGAACAATACCGGAGCAACCCGCACCATCAGGGTTGACCTTTGCAACGAGGATGGCGTTGTTGTGGCTACCGGTAACATAAGCCAGGCTGGAACACCTGCGTTCTCGCTCACCGCCAGCGCAGCATCGGTGATCGGTAATGCTACCACTACCACGCTCACGCTGATCTCCGAACTGCCTTGCGACCTGTCGGTGGAAGGCGACGGTTCACCTTCCATTTCCACTCCTCTCGGAATCAGCGGAGTCGTAACCAGTGCATCTGGAACTACCATCACGCTCACTATGCCCGTCAACTACACAACCAGCGACGTGACATTCACCGTGAAGGCTTCCAGGGCCGGCTATGCCGATGAGTCCGTAGCAATTACCCACAGGAGGGCGAAGGTGAATAATGGTTCTGTGACCTTTGATACCGGAAACGGATCAACCGGCCAGTTCATGTCCAGTACCAGCGCAACCAGCGGTAATGTAACGGCTACATTCAGTGCTATCAGTGAATATGCTTCCGATAACATTTGGAGTAGTCGAGACTACACCACGCTCACTAACGGTACTACACTCACCATCAATACGGCTTCTATCCCTAACCGGAAGGCCCTTACCGGCCTGTCGCTGACATTCTCAGGCACCAATTACACTTCTACAAGTGTAGCGGTCCAGGGAACTTCTGCCACCACTACAAGTACTACCGGGACAAGCTGGACAGGTGAAGACACTGCCAACGAAACTGTGTTTGCACTATCCAGAAACAACCGTAGCCTTAGAGTAACCGGATTCACCGTTTCCTACCAATACTACTCTTGGGAATAGTTTAAAACATACCAATTAGGTACACTAATAAAAGTAACGGCTGCCTTTAAAGACAGCCGTTACTTTTTGTTCTTATATCAATGCGTAGCCTATATGGCTACATCATGCCGCCGGCGGGCATTGCGGGGGCTGCAGGAGCGGGCTCCGGTATGTCAACAATGCCGCACTCTGTGGTGAGGAACATGCCGGCTACGGAAGCGGCGTTCTCAAGTGCCACGCGGGCCACCTTGGTAGGATCGATGACGCCTGCCTCATACATCTTCACGTATTCATCCGTACGGGCGTTGTAACCGAAGTCACCCTTTCCTTCACGGATCTTGTTGATGATCACGGATGCCTCCACACCGGCGTTGGCTGCAATCTGATGGAGGGGCTCCTCGATTGCGCGCTCTATGATGTGGATACCGGTGGTCTGGTCATCGTTCTCACCCTTGAGACCCTTCAGGGCCTCTGCTGCGCGGATGTATGCTACGCCGCCGCCAGGGAGGTAACCTTCCTCAACTGCAGCGCGGGTGGCGTTAAGGGCGTCGTCCACGCGGTCTTTCTTCTCCTTCATCTCAACTTCCGTGGTAGCGCCAACATAGATGACTGCTACGCCGCCGGCAAGCTTTCCTAGACGCTCCTGGAGTTTCTCGCGGTCATAATCGGACTTAGTGGTCTCAATCTGGGCACGGATTTGATCGGCCCTGTCCTTGATGGCAGCCTGGTCTCCGGCGCCGCCCACGATTGTGGTGTTCTCCTTGGTGATGGTCACTTTCTCTGCCTTACCAAGCATCTGGACGTTGGCGTTCTGGAGGGTGAAACCACGCTCTTCAGATATGACAACTGCACCGGTGAGGGTGGCAATGTCCTGGAGCATTTCCTTGCGGCGGTCTCCGAAGCCGGGGGCCTTCACGGCGGCTACCTTGAGGGTGCCGCGGAGGCGGTTCACAACAAGGGTTGTAAGGGCCTGGCCCTCAACATCCTCTGCAATGATAAGGAGGCTGCGGCCTTCCCTTGCAACGGGCTCAAGAACGGGCATAAGGTCCTCCATATTGGAAATCTTCTTGTCTGTGAGGAGGATGTAGGCATCGTCGAGGACTGCTTCCATCTTGTCTCCGTTGGTCATGAAGTACGGGCTTATATAACCGCGGTCGAACTGCATTCCCTCAACCACTTTCACCTCAGTCTCCGTGCCTTTGGCTTCCTCAACGGTGATGACGCCGTCCTTCTTTACCTTGGCCATTGCATCGGCAATGAGCTTACCGATCTGGGCGTCGTTGTTGGCCGATACTGTGCCCACCTGCTCCACCTTGGAGTAGTCCTCGCCTACCGGCTGGCTCTGCTTCTTGAGGTCTGCCACAACGGCGGCAACGGCCTTGTCAATGCCCTTCTTGAGGTCCATGGGGTTGGCGCCTGCGGCTACGTTCTTGAGGCCAACATTGATGATGGCCTGGGCAAGGACTGTAGCGGTTGTGGTGCCGTCACCAGCCTGGTCGTTGGTCTTGGAGGCAACCTCCTTCACCATCTGGGCACCCATGTTCTGGAACTGGTCTTCAAGTTCTACTTCCTTTGCCACGGTTACGCCGTCCTTGGTGATCTGGGGAGCACCGAACTTCTTTGCAATGACAACGTTACGGCCCTTGGGACCAAGCGTTACCTTAACTGCATTTGCAAGTGCATCTGCGCCTTCCTTCATGGCGGCGCGGACGTCTGTATTGAATTTGATTTCCTTTGCCATAATTAAAGAATTGCCAAAATATCAGACTGCTTGACGATGAGGTACTTCTTGCCATCTACGGTGACCTCTGTGCCGGCGTATTTTCCGTAAAGGACGGTTTCCCCTGCCTTTACTTCCATGGGCTCATCCTTGGCTCCGGGGCCCACGGCTACAATCACTCCCTGCTGGGGTTTTTCCTTGGCGTTGTCCGGGATGTAGAGGCCCCCGGCGGTCATGGTTTCAGCCTCTTTGGGCTCAATTACCACTCTTGTTCCTAATGGTCTAAGCATAGTTTATTGTGTTTTAAAATTTGCCTTTTGAGATTCCCGGTCACGCCGGGAATGACACCGGGGCCGGAAATGACACCGAAGATATAATCAACGCCCGTGCCAACGTCCCGGTCACTGACAAAATGGCAGGCATTTGCTATTAAACAGAAAGATTCCTATCTTTGTGGCTTCAAAAGGATACTAATATTTATTTGTATGAAAAAATTGTGTTTATTTCTTGCAGCCGTTGCCATAATAGCTGTTGCAAGTTGCCAGAAGCCGGCAACACCCTCAGACTCTGGAATCCCCGGCTACAACGAAAATAATGATCCTAACCGCCCCAGCGGAAAGGATGATGTAACTGTCTCTCCTGAGCAGTACATTGAGGAAACTGCCAAAGCCCTCATGGATGAGCTCAACTACAACAAATGGAGCTCCGAAGCCGAATTCATCCACAAAGTCATCGCAACCCTCCAGGACAAGCATATAGATGATGACAAACTTGAAAAGTGGGCGGAAGCTCTGGAAGATTCCTGGAATCTTGATCCTCGCAAAGAGGGTAACAGCACCATCTACGATAGCTATGTCCGCCTTTCCGACGCAAAGGGTCATTTTGAGGAACAGCCGGACGGCTCCTTCACCCAGACAGATGCCAATGATTTCCAGATCACATTCCTCGTAGACGGAGAAAAGGTATCGGCAACTTTTGCCTGCTCTGACAGCAAAGTCCCGGTCCGCATATCATCCCGTATGTACAACAACTACGACTATGAGACCCAGCAGCAGTATGAAGAATCTAGGAATACGTATATCTATGTACCGGAGAGAGCCTCTGCCAAAATACTCCGCGGAACCAGCGAATTTGCAACCCTCGATATACGCATGACCGCTGATGTCAAGGACCCTCAGCAGGTTAACCCCTACACTGACAGCGCAAGCATTGATGCCACTTTCAAGATTGGAGTCTACACCCTCTCCCTACAAAAGGTTGCATATTCCCCTACCGGAGCATCGGCCAAAATCAAACTCCTGAGTGGCCAGGCAAGCCTCATTACCATAGACGCAAATGGAACCTATGAGCTTGATCCCAAATCAAATCAGCCTGTCCCTGTAAAGAGCGGTGCCGTAAATGCAAGCGTAGATGTCATGGGCCGTATCCAGGTAAAGGGCGATATCCCAGATTTCACCAAGTTCTATGATACCGGAAGTTCCATGAATGAGAAGAACCAGGACGGCAATGCTTACAAAGCCATCGTGGCCGAACTTGAAAATACGTTCACCGCCGCAATGTACTTCAACGGCTCATCCACTCCCCGTGCCACCCTTGGCCTTGAAGCGCTTCAGTCCCAGGGAAGCAGTTACTGGTACTGCAATCCCGTTATCCGATTCTCTGACGGCTCTAGCTACGGCATAGAAGATTACTTTACCGAGGAGAGATTCGGAAACACCACCTCCTACGCCAACACTTGGATGAAAGGTATTCAGGATTACATCTCTGATCTTTTCAGTGACGTTCTCTAAACCGGTGATCTTTTTATTGACTGTGCTCCTGTTTCCTTTCCCGGAAGCAGGAGCACAAGTTGATACGCTCTATGAGCAAATAAATGCCACTACTGTTTCCGCCCGTCGACAGGAAGGGCTAAGCGCGTTGTCCGGTGATGCCGTTGTGCTGGATGTGGGGAAACTCAAGTCCATGCCCATGCTGCTTGGAAGTGCAGACCCCCTTGGTTTTATCCAGTACCTGCCGGCAATGAGCATAAGAAGTGAGCTGGACGCTGGAATCCACATCCAGGGAAATGATCAGGGACATAATCTGGTATCTGCATACGGAGTGCCCCTATACGGAGTGACTCACCTGCTTGGCATCTTTTCCGTTTTTAATCCCACGCATTACTCCCGCCTTCGTTTTACAACCGGCGTTCCAGGAAGGAACAGGTTGGGAGGCAACATAGACATGAATCTTCCCGAAACTGTTCCCGAAGCTTTCGGAGGGGAATTGTCGGCAGGGCTTCTCAGTGCCCAGGGGACTCTGAGAGTGCCTCTGGGGAAAAAGGGCGGAGTCTTCATATCGGCCCGAAGATCATATATCAATCTGCTTTACGGGCCTTTCCTCAAGGTGGAAGGAAATCCTATACATTACGGCTTTACAGATGCAAATATTACCGCTTACTTGACGCCTGGAAAACGCGACAGAGTATGGCTGGATGCCTATTTTGGAAACGATTCCATGGATGGCGGGTCCCCCATGTATGACCTTGACGCAACCTGGAACTGGGGGAATGCCATGGCAGCCGTCCACTGGGAGCACATATTGAAAGATTTCGGGACCCTGGACCAGCATCTGTACGTGACGGGGTATCAGACAAGGCTGGATGCCATGTGGTCAGACCTTCATGCCATCATGCCCTCAAGGCTTATAACCGGGGCTTACAAGGCTGGATGGAAGAAAGGCCGATGGACCGCAGGACTTGAGAGCGCCCTTCATTTTGCAAGGCCGCAGAGCCCGGAAGTTGAGGGAGGTTATACAATCACATTCAAACCACAGCCAAGGCAGATCGGCTGGGAGAATACCCTTCTGGCACGTTACGACCTTCCGCTGGGACCGGTAAATGCTGATATCGGCCTTAAGGGAAGCCTTTACCTTAGCCCCGAGGGGAAATTATATGCCGGAGCAGACCCTGATATTTGCATAAGGGCCGATATCCACCCCGGAGGACGGGTGGAGACAAGGGTGGGAATCCAGCACCAGTATCTTTTCCAAACCGGTATGACAGACCTCGGATTCCCGCTGGAGTTCTGGTTCCTCGCCGGAAACCTCAGCTCCCCACAGACATCGCTGGGGGGCAGTTTTACATATAAATTGGATTTTTTTGAAGGGGAGTTCTCTCTCAAGGCCGAGGCTTATTATCGGCAATTATGGAACCAGGTAGAATACAAGGGAACCTTGCTGGACATAATCAACGGCTCATATGATCTTGAGACAGCACTTCTTAAGGGCAGAGGACGTGCTTTCGGCCTCAATTTTTCCCTCCATAAGAACTTCGGCGCCTTGACAGGCTGGATTTCCTATGCATGGGGCCGATCCCTCAGGAGTTTTGACAATCCTGATTATCCGGGAGAATACCCATCTTCCCATGAGCGCATACATGAGGCCGATGCCGTAGTTTCCTATGAGACGGGCCGATGGTCATTCAGCGGCACTATGGTATTCGCATCCGGAAATCCCTATACCGCCCCTGAGCATCTGTACCTTATGGGACAGCAGCTTGTGGCCCAGTACGGACCTCATAACGGCAGACGTATGGCTCCATATTTCAGGGTGGATCTGAGTGTCAGCTTCTATTTCCACAAAGGGCCACGCCTGGAAAACGGACTCAACCTGTCAGTTTACAACGCCACCGGCAGCAAAAACGAGCTTTACTACAGGCTTTATTATGGTAAAGAGAACGGATTGAAGGAATCCTTTTCTTATGCTCCAGTTGACATCACTCTCCGTTTTCTTCCGTCAATCTCTTATTTTCACAGGTTCTGATGCAAAAGCGTTTCTTAATATTATCGGCCGCACTGGTGGCCTTTGGGTGCTCTGCAGATAATGCTGATGAAGTGGAGCCGCGTCTTGTGGTTGAAGCCTGGATAGAATCTGACGGCGCTCCTGTAGTAATGGTAACAACATCTGTGACACCAACCAGGGAGCCACAGACCATTTCCTCACTTTCAGATCATGTGGAGCGCTGGGCCAAAGTGTCGGTTTCGGACGGAGAAAGAGAGCTTTTCCTTACAGGCTATATTACCAGCCGCTATTTCCCACCTTACTATTATACTACAGGAAGCATGACCGGGGAAGCGGGGAAGACGTACCGTCTAACTGTGGAGTCAAAGGGACGGCGTGCTACTGCGTATGCCACAATCCCCCCTCCGCAGGATCTAATCAGGCTTGAGCCAGTACCTTTTGGAGATGAAGGAGACCAGTTTCTCATAAAAGCCACCGTTTCCGGAAATGGTCACTTTAAGTTTTTTACGAGAATTGAGGGCAGGGATGAGTCCTATGTTCCGTCCATCACTTCACTGGCAGAGACCGACGAGTCCGAAACAGAGATTACAATCAGACCGGGGAGCACTCTGAATCATCTTGACAACCGTCCGTCATTTAAGAGTGGGGAAACCGTATTTGTGAAAGTGTGTACAATGGAAGATGATATCTATCAGATGTGGAAGACACTGGATAACCTCATATACCTTGACCGGACTGCGTTTTTCACACTGGATACAAACCTCCCAGGGAATGTTGACGGAGCCATAGGATACTTTGCCGGATACGGAAAAAGAGAATACAAGATTACACTTCCTTAATTGATGCTGGCGGCTTTTACCTTGAAGAAATTGTTGGTGCCGTCTGACAGGATACGATACTCTCCGTGATTGCCCCAGGGGGCCGGGCGGTCTTCTATCTCCATATCCTCACCTGTATCGTTTTGGACATAAGGGCCGATAACCTTGTGCCACTCCTTGATGCGGGCCATAGAGACATCGGCCTTGAAATCTCCGGCGCAGAGCTCTTTCAAATATGAAACATAGAGGGCTTTCCAATCTGGCTTTGCAAGAAGCTTCATGAGGAGAGGGTAGCTCTGGTGTCCCCACTTGGTGGGATCTTTCCGACCGGAATCCTGGATGACGCCACAGTCCTGGCTGGTGCCAAGGGTGTTGTCATAATCATAGGGGATGAAGAAGAACTTCCCCTCCGGGTTAAAGTAGAAATAGTAGTTGTTGGAGTTATTCCAATAGTCGTCCCACATACCGACGGCAACGTTAACGGCGTATGTCTTGAGAAGAAGCGGGACATCCATTGCGGTTTCTGCCCAGGTAAAGAAATCCTCTCCCGACTTATTGTTAAGGTTTCGGATGAAGGCCTGGAGCTGAGACTTGGCGGCGGCAAAGTCCGTTGCGTCAGACTTAAGCTCATAGGTGAAGTCCGTCTTGTTGTCATCGGCCCCCATATAGGCGTTGGGATCCTTCATGTCTGCGCCCCAGCGGGCTTTCCATAGATGACCGCCCTTTCCACCAAAAGCGTTCTGACGGCGTTTTATGTAATCCCCCTTCACGTGCTCCATAAGTTCGTAGACGCCCATATAGGTTTCCTTGTTACCAATTTTGACCCAAAGGCGGGTGTAGCCGGAGCTGATGGCCGTCCAAACGCCGGCGCGGTGGAAAAGGTCGTAGCAGAACACCTCACGGCAGTATGCAGGGTCATCCTTGAACCACTTGAGGTCCAGGCGTGATGTGCCAAGGAGTTTCTGATCCTCTACATATTCGCTGAAATGAAGGCCGAAGTGTACGTGGTGGAGGTCTCCGGCCTCTCCGGGGTAACGGCGGGAGGTGTTACCTTTGAGGCGCAGGCCGGCCTTTTGAATTCCATGGGTTTTTGAGCCTTCTTTGTACTGGACATTTACCGGAATGTAATCCTGGGTGTTGTTGTCTTTATTATATGCTTCCAGCAGGGTTTGCCAGTCCTTTTCCGTGACGGTAATACGGACCTCCGGAACATCCCCGCTTTCAGGAAGGACCGGGATAAGAAGGTAATTGTCCTGCCCGCCGGGGACGGATGGCTGGGAGTCATCGGCCCCGCCATGTTCATCCTGATTCACAGGGCCGGGTACGATATCCGGCTTATTGCAAGCTGCCGCCAGCACCACGCACAATATGAAAAACACACGTTTCATTAGTGCAAATATACTTACTTTTTCCGAAAAGGTTTAGTATATTTGTAGTGTTATGGAGACAATCAAAAACCAATATTTTGAAGGAGAACGTCCGCTGTATTGCAGAAAGGACGGGCTAAGGCTGGAGGGAGTCAAGATAGGCCCCGGAGAATCCAGTCTCAAGGAATGCGCAAACATTGAGGCGGTTAACTGCGAGTTTGCAGGAAAGTATCCTTTCTGGGAGTGCGACGGCTTTACCATCCGGGACTGCATCTTCCAGGAGGGCGCCCGCGCGGCGCTATGGTACACCCGCGGCTGCCGCATGTATGACACCCTGGTGGAAGCTCCCAAGATGTTCAGGCGCATCTCTGACGTGTACCTTGAAAATGTGAAGATGCCCATGGCCCAGGAAACTTTCTGGGACTGCAGGGACATCAAAATCCGCAATTTTGAAACATCAGATGCCAATTACATCTTCATGCATTCTGAGAACATAGACATTGACGGGTATACGCTTTACGGCAACTACTCCTTCCAATATGTGAAGAACGCGGTTATACGTAACGCCAACCTCCAGACAAAGGATGCCTTCTGGGAAAGCGAGAACATCACGGTTTATGATTCCGTAATTAACGGAGAATTCCTGGCCTGGTACTCCAAAAACCTGCACCTTGTACGCTGCCGTATTGGCGGAACCCAGCCCCTTTGCTACTGTGAGAATCTTATCCTGGAAGACTGCATTTTTGAGCCGGACGCAGACCTTGCGTTTGAGTACAGTTCAGTGCAGGCTACGGTCCAAGGCCACATTGTCTCCGTGAAGAATCCCCGTTCAGGCTTTATCAAAGCTGGAAGTATAGGGGAGGTTATCCTGGATGAAAACATCAAAGCACCCGGAAACTGTGAAATACAATTTTGATACTTGCCCGTCCCGTAAGGGTACGGAGAGCGTAAAGTGGGACCTCTATCCCGGAACGCTGCCGCTTTGGGTGGCCGATATGGACTTTGAGGTTGCACCGGAAATCCGGGCCGCGCTTCAGAAGAGGTTGGACCACGGTGTATTTGGGTATGAACTGCTGCCAGACAACTACTTCCTTGTTATGAACCGCTGGTTTTCCAAGCGGCACGGCTGGAAGGGTATTTCCCGCAAGAACATAGTTCCAACAACCGGAGTCATTGCGGCTTATTCCGCCGCTATCAAGGCCATGACGGTACCGGGAGACAAGGTGATTGTGATGACTCCATGCTACAACGCCTTCTTCCCCGCCATCCGCAATAACAAGTGCATCCAGGCTTCATGTCCGCTGCACTATGAGAATGGCCTTTATACCATAGACTGGGATCTGCTGGAGAAGCTTGCTGGAGAGTCCAGGGTGCTGCTTCTTTGTAACCCTCACAATCCTGTTGGCCGTGTATGGACAAGGGAAGAACTGCTGAGGATGGCGGAGATCTGCTTACGTAACAATGTATTTGTAGTCTCAGATGAGATTCACTGCGAGCTTACATATCCCGGGCATGACTACACTCCCTGGGCTACTCTCCCGGAGGAATATGTTTTAAATTCCGTAACTTGCTTCTCTCCCACAAAGCCGTTCAACCTTGCAGGAATACAGATAGCAAACATATACGCCGCTTCACCTGAGGTACTGGCCAAGATGGACCGCGCCATCAATGACAATGAGTGCTGTGACGTGAATGTGTTTGGCGCCACTGCCCTGCAGGCAGCATACGGGGAGGGCGGTCCCTGGATTGATGAGCTGCGTGAATACCTTTGGCACAACGCCCGCACTGTGTACTGCTTCCTTGAAGATGAGTTGCCACTTGTATCGGCCCCTCCGCTTGAAGGCACATATCTCATGTGGCTGGACTGCAGGGCGTATGATATAAGCAGCGAGGCCCTTGGGGAGCACCTGAGGCTGAATCATGGGCTGGTGCTGAGCACTGGCACAATATATGGTGAAGCCGGGGAAGGCTTCATGCGCCTTAACATAGCCTGCCCGCGAAGTACGCTGCTGGAAGGACTGTCAAGGCTCAGGGACGGGCTGGCCTCGTTTGCCGCCCGTGGAGCTAAATAGTTGATTTATATACATTTATATAAAAACGTCTAAGCAAAAACAAGGAGACGTTTTTGAATAACATTTTGATTATGAGTTACTTATCTCCACGCGCCGCGGGTTGGGCGGCAAACAGTGCACTGCTTTTGGCAGGGTTAATGGTGGCCTTTGGGCTCTGCGGCTGCGGAAACGGCGGCAATAAGGCCCAGACTCCCAGCGCAGAGGACTTTGCGCCGTACATCAAGGCGTACACCGGAGGCATTGTCACCGAGGATGCCGTGATCCGCATAGACCTCATGGAAGATGCAGCGGAGATGCCCACTGAGGGCCTTTTCACAACCAACCCTAAGACTGAGGGAACCGTGCTTTGGGATAGTTCAACTTCCGTAACCTACACTCCGGAAAAACTGACTGTAGGAAAAAGCTACAGCATCAGTTTTGCCCTTGGAAAGGTACTGAAAGACGCTCCGGAGGAGTTTGTCTTCCCCATCACCGTGAAGGGCGCTCCTGAGCATGTAGATGAACCGGAAGAAGAGGACAACGGAAATGCATTCCGTGTGAAGAAAGTTTCCCTGCTACCCGGCCGCATTGAGGTTGTCCTTAGCGGAGAGCCCGTGAATGCAAAGGTGAAGGGTCTTGTGGAACTCTCCGGCGCCGCAAGGAGTTACATTCAGGTGAATGACAACATAATCAACGTGCACTTTGAAGGTGCAAAGGAAGAACTGATCCTCACAATTGACGAGGCTCTGAAAGACGCCGCGGGCAATACCCTGGGGCAGGTTTTCTCCCGTACGTTCGGACAGAACCAGGATAAGCCGGCAGTGGAGATTCCCCTGCGGGGTAATATCCTCCCGGACAAGGAGGCCCTCATCCTCCCCTTCCGCGCCGTGAATCTTGGCGCCGTGGAAGTACGCGTAATAAAGATTTATGAGAAGAACGTCCTTGCCTTCCTCCAGGACAACGACCTTAACGGCCGAAGCTCCCTAAGGCGCAGCGGAAGGCTTATCTACAAGGGAGACGTTCCCCTGGACGCTTCCAAGGACCTTCACAAATGGAACACCCACTCCATAGACCTAAGCGGTCTTTTCAAGCAGGAGCCCGGCGCTATCTACCGCATCAGGATAAGCTTCCGTCAGGATCAGAGCCTCTGGGGCGGTCAGGAATACATGTGCAGTCCTACTGCTCCTTCAGGAAAGCCCTCTGAGGCCGATGAAGCAATCTGGGACTCCCCCAACAGCTACTACTGGGATAATGACTACAACTGGGAGGAATATAACTGGAAAGAGTCCGATGACCCTTCCAAGCCGTCCTACTACATGGACAGCGACCGCTTCCCCGCCGTACAGCTCATTTCCAGCGACCTTGGCCTTATGGCAGAGTATGCGGGCGGAGACCGCATCTGGATTGCCGCCACAGACCTCATTACCGCGCAGCCTGTTTCAAAAGCAAAGATTGAAGTATTTGACTTCCAGCTCCAGAGCCTTGCAAAAGCAAGCACTGACGGTAACGGCCTTGCAGAACTTCCCGTAGCCCGCAAGCCATTTGCAGTTGTTGCCAAGGCCGGCGGCAGCACGGCATATCTCAAGGTGACCGATGGTAACGAGCGCTCCCTCAGCCGTTTTGACGTTGGAGGAGAGACCATCAGCAAGGGCCTCAAATGTTTCATTTACGGAGAGCGGGGCGTATGGCGCCCTGGAGATACCCTCCATGTAACGGCATTAGTGGCCGATAAAAACAAGTCCCTCCCGGAAGGACACCCCGCCACACTTGAAGTATACACCCCCGAAGGCCAGTTCTACGCAAAGTACGTCCGTAAGGGAACCGACGGTTTCTACAGTTTTGCCATTCCTACAAAGGCCGAAGATCCCACCGGTTACTGGAATGCATACCTCAAGGTTGGAGGAAGCAGTTTCCACAAGACTTTACATATTGAAACAATAAAACCCAACAGACTCAAGATAAACACTTCCTATCCCGACATCCTTCAGGCCGGGGAGAAGATAACGGTTAAGACTAATGCCAGCTGGTTGACCGGAGGAGTAGCCGGAGGAAATAATGTACGGGCTCAGATTACTTTGAAAAAGGTTAGGAGCACCGCATTCAAGGGATTTGAAAATTATACCTTCAATAACCCGGCAAGCCAGTTCACCAGCGCGGAGTATGACCTTTACAAAGGCCGTATGGACGCACAGGGTAACTTCGCCACGCAGGTGCAGCTCCCGCTTGCCCAGAGTGCTCCCGGCATGCTACAGGCAACAGTAGTGACATCCGTAGAGGAACCCGGAGGCGATGAGAGTTTCACAACGGAAACTCTTCCTTACTCTCCTTTCAGTGCATATGTTGGACTTAAGGTTCCAGAGGGAGAGTATCTTGAGACTGACACAGACCAGGTATTCAAAATAGCATCCGTTGATGCCAACGGTAACAGAATCAAAGGGCGCAGAATTGAATATGCAGTGTACAAAGTGGGCTGGAACTGGTGGTGGGACAACCCTGGTGGAGACCTTGAGGCATACGTTTCAGGCAACTCTGTGAAGAAAATTGCTAACGGAAATGTTGTTAGTGGTAACACCGATGTTTCATTCACTGTGCATGAGGAATATCCAGAATGGGGTAGGTACCTCATTCTGGCACGTGACACGGGCAGTGGTCATGTTACTGGTAATTTTGTAACATTTGACTGGCCAGAGTACCGTGGAAGGGCATCCAGGAAGGACCCTGAGACCCTCACAATGATTACCTTCTCTACGGATAAACCTTCCTATACAGTAGGAGAAAAAGCCACAGTGTACATACCTGGAGCAAGGAATGGCCGGGCCCTTGTATCATTAGAAAATGCCAGTGGAATCATTTCCAGAAGCTGGGTAAAGACCCATGAAAATGATACTCCCTATGAAATAAGCATTACGCCTGAAATGGCGCCTAACTTCTATATTAACATCACTCTGCTCCAGCCATATGGAAACAGCGCCAACGATCTGCCCATAAGGCTCTATGGCGTCCAGCGGGTAAATGTAGAGAATCCAGGCTCCCATCTTGCTCCTTCTGTAACAATTCCTGATATCCTTCACCCGGAGGAAGAGTTCACGGTAAAGGTTTCCGAAAAGAATGGAAAGCCCATGACATACACTCTTGCCATAGTGGACGAGGGCCTTCTTGACCTTACCGCATTCAAGACTCCGGATCCCTGGAGCAGGATGTTCAGGCCCGAAGCCCTTGGCGTAAAGACCTGGGACCTCTATGATCAGGTGATAGGGGCATACGGCGCTAAACTGTCCCCGCTTGCCGCTATCGGCGGAGATGAGGACGCCATTAAGAGTGCCCGCAAAGACAATCGCTTCAATCCCGCCGTCCTGTTCGTGGAACCCAGGACCCTCAAGGCCAAGGGAACCGATATTCTGAAATTGAAACTTCCAATGTATATAGGAAGCGTCCGCGTAATGCTCATTGCCGCCCATGACGGCGCGTATGGTAACGCAGAAAAGACTGTCACCGTACAGAATCCTCTGATGGTTGTTACCACCCTTCCCCGCATCCTTGGAAATGGAGAGGAAGTGAAGGTTCCAGTCAACGTCTTTGCAATGGAAGACGGAGTGAAGGAGGCAGCTGTCAGCATCAAGGCCGATGGCCCCGCAAGTATTATCGGCCCTTCTACCCAGAAACTAAGCTTTTCCGGAAAGGGAGACAAGCTTGTAAGCTTTGGCCTTAAGGCAAACGGAGAAGGCGTTACTCACATTACCGTTGATGCATCCGGCTCCGGGCACAAAGCATCAGAGACAATTGCCCTCACCGTCCAGAACCCTTATCCTGAGGTAACAAAGGTTGAACGCTTTATCCTTGAGAAGGGGCAGTCCCGTGATATTCCTGAAGGCTCCACTGTTCAGCTTGCAGGCTTCCCCGCCCTTGATGCAAGTAAACTGTATTTAGATATGAAACAATATCCTTACAGTTGCGGAGAGCAGTTATCGGCAAGGGGCATTACCATCCTCAGTCTCCTGCCTATGCTTGGAGCCCAGGATCAGGCCGATGCAAAAGCCCTTATCCCGGAACTTATCCAGACCCTCTACGCAAGACAGAACCAGGATGGCGGCTTTGCCTACTGGAGCAGTGGAAAGAGCGATCCTTGGGTATCTTCAATGGCCGGACACTTCCTTACTCTTGCCGGGAAGGAAGGCTATACCGTGAATTCCGGAGTCATCAAATCCTGGAAGAGTTTTGAGAAGAAGATGAGCCAGGCCTACAGGCTGCTTGGAGAAGACTGGTTCCCTCAGTTGGACGAGGCATACAGACTGTACACCCTTGCTCTTGCCGGTGAGCCAAACCTCTCTTCCATGAACCGCCTGAAGGAATCCGGAAAACTTGGAGAACGCGCCCGTTGGATGCTGGCAAGCGCATATGCCATCTCCGGCAAGAAAGCCCAGGCCGATGCCCTCCTTGAAGGCATAGCAAAAGAGTTCCCGGAATACGAGCCATACAATATCACTTTTGGAACATCCACACGCGACAGGATGGTAGCCCTTGAGGCTCTTGTGCGCACTGAAAGGATTGCCGATGCCCTGGCTCTTGCTTCTGAAGAGCTGCCCGGCTTCGAGCTATCAACCCAGGAAAGCGCCTTTACTGCCGTAGCATATAGAACTCTTTATGACAAGGTGCCAGGAAGCGCACTCTCCGTGAAGCAGAACGAGAAGAAGGTGGAAAACACAACCGAAGGCAGGCTCTACGGCACACTTCTCACCGTCTCACGTGAGCCAAGGAGCAAGGCCCTTTCCAACGGTCTCAAACTTGAGGTGAAGTATGTGTCCGAAGAAGGCAAGGTGCTTAATCCCCAGAACTTAGCACAGGGCACACGCTTCAAGGCTGTGATCAAAGTCACCAACATCTCCCCTGCCCGCGCACTGGAGTCCCTAGCACTGAGCCTCTCCATTCCTTCCGGCTGGGAAATCATCAACGACCGCCTCACCGGTGCCGTTACGGAAGAAGACGGCTATGACCACCTTGACATCCGTGACACCAGGGCCGATTGGTTCTTCGGCCTGCCTGCCGGAAGGTTCAAGACGTTCTCTATCGGCCTACGCACTGCGTACGAGGGCAGCTTTGTAATGCCCGCAACCGTATGCCAGGCCATGTATGAGCCCGCTATCACCGCCAGCACTCCTGACGGCGTGGCAGTGGTGAGTGCAAATGACTAAGAGAAGACTGTGGATTATTGGTTCGGCAGCCACGCTGTTTCTGGCGTGGCTGCTTTGCCTGCCACGCCAGCTTTTCAAAGGGACAGTTTATTCCACTGTTGTTGAAAGCGCCGAGGGAGAACTCCTGGGCGCAAGGATTGCGGACGACGGGCAGTGGCGGTTTCCCCCGGCCGATGCCGTTCCGGAGCGTTTTGCCACTGCCTTGGTACAGTTTGAGGACAAGAGGTTCTGGTGGCACCCGGGGGTAGATATCCTAGCCATTGGACGTGCATTCAAAGATAATATAAAGGAAGGCCATACTGTAAGCGGTGGATCCACAATCACCATGCAGGTGATACGCCTTTCCCGCGGAAAGGAGCGCACAATCTGGCAGAAAATCATTGAAGCTGTTCAGGCAACTCGGCTGGAACTGAGATACTCAAAGAAAAAGATACTTGCCCTCTACGCATCACATGCTCCATTCGGCGGCAACGTAGTTGGCCTTGAAGCTGCAGCGTGGAGGTATTTTGGACGCCCAGCCGATGAACTCTCATGGGCAGAATCAGCAACACTTGCAATACTTCCAAACTCACCTGCCTCAATGCATCCGGGAAAGAACAGGATACAGCTTAAAGAAAAAAGAGACAGACTCCTGGAAAGACTATGTGAAAAAGGATACATCAACAAGGAGACACTTGAGGCATCACTCGAAGAACCTCTACCTGAAGCACCACTTCAACTCCCCAGCTATGCCAGGCATTATATTGAGCACTGTAAAAAAGGAGAAAGGACAAGAACAGGAATACAATACACACTACAAAAGGCGGTAGAGGAAGTGTGCAACCGCCGCAGCGATGACCTTGCAGAAGAAGGTATAGCTGATATGGCAGCAGTTGTAATAGATAATAAGACCGGAAAAATAATAGCATATGTAGGCAATACATCTAAAGACAGGAAACGCAACGGAGTAGATGTTGATGTTGCATCATCGCTAAGGTCCACTGGCAGCATACTTAAACCAGTATTATATAAAGCATCACTTGAAGAAGGGACGATACTCCCTCGGACGCTGTTACCGGATATACCTATTAACCTGAGCGGATTTGCACCCCAAAACTTTGATCACCAGTACTATGGAGCAGTACACGCAGATGACGCCCTGGCACGCTCCCTAAATATTCCTGCAGTATTTTTGCTTCAAGAATATGGCGTACCAAAGTTCCTTGAGGTGTTGAGAAAAAGTAACATCTCTACCTTAGAAAATGATGCATCACACTATGGCCTCTCACTAATTCTTGGAGGTGGAGAATGTCGCCTCGATGAGGTCACAAAAATGTACTCAAACATGGCCCTAGAGGCCTCTGAGAGCCTTTCGGCATGGTATACACTTGATGCACTCAAGGAAGTAAACCGCCCTGACGAACTTGACTGGCGCCTGATAAGATCCGTAAGAAAAGCAGCCTGGAAAACCGGGACCAGCTATGGATTCAGGGATGCATGGGCAGTGGGAATGACCTCAACTTATACTATAGGTGTATGGGCCGGAAATGCTCAGGGTCAGGGAGTTGCAGGGCTCACAGGTGCACGTACAGCCGGCCCTGTAATGTTTGATATACTAAACCTTCTGCCGGCTGAATCCGCCTGGTTTGAGATGCCAAACTGCACTTACTGGACAAAAGTGTGCACACAGTCAGGAATGCTTGCTGGCCCTGACTGCACGGAAACAGAAGATATCCCGGTACCTGAAGCCGGGCTTGAAACAGATCCTTGCCCTTACCATAATACAGGAGAGTTTGTTCTTCCACCGGCAATGGAATGGTATTACAGGCCACACCACCCAGAATACAAGGGCGCAACGCATAATACAACAACTGCTGCAATAGGGTTTATATACCCATCAAACGGCAGTTCGCT
>JAFZOU010000124.1 GCA_017550525.1 Bacteroidales bacterium | reverse complement strand
CTTTTCAACCATCTTCTTTACGGAAGCGGGGGTGTCGTCTGAGGAAAGGGTGGTTTGGTCCATTATGCCGAAGCATGCCTTGTAAAGATCATCGGAGGCAATGTTCTCAAGGTTCTGGGCAATAAGGGCAAGCTGGCGGTCAATGGCCTCTTTGTCAGGCGTATAGCCGTATTTTGCAGATAGTGACATAGTTGTTATGCTTTAATTTGAATTTTGAATCCTTCTTCAATGAGCGGCGCCACAAGCTCTTCCATTTCCCGGGCCGAGTACTTCCCAAGGCCTTTCATGGGCGTTTCCCGGTCTATGGTGTACACCTGGATCTCACGGGGATTAATCTGCCGTACAATCTCCATCCAGCCCTTCACCCAGTCTCCGGTGGCCCAGCCGGGGCCTTTGAGGAACATTGTCTGGAGGATGAAATTCCCCTCAAAGCGGGCCATCCATTCAACAATCCTTGAAACGTGATACTCCCCTACCGGACGGTTCACAAGGGCAACCTCAGCGTCCGTAGGGGCATCCAGCTTGAGGATGGGGTTATCCACCTTCCTAAGGGCCTCAAAGATACCGGGCTCTCCGCAGCGGGTGGCGTTTGTGAGGACGGAAACCTTTGCAGCGGGATAGTATCTGTCACGGAGCCTAATGGTAATATCTATGATTGCGGCAAACTCAGGATTCAGAGTGGGTTCACCGTCTCCGGAGAAAGTTATGGAATCTATGGGTGTACCGGCCTCAAGGCAGGCTGAAAGCTTTGCCTGAAGCGCCTCCTCAACGTCCCGGGCCGATGGAATGGTACGGTCCTGAAGACCGTCCTTATTCCAGCCACACTCGCAGTAGATACAGTCAAAGTTACATACCTTTCCTTCCCTTGGCAGAAGATTGATACCCAGGGAACTTCCCAGCCTGCGGCTGAAGATGGGGCCGAATACAGTGTCTTCCCTTAGCATAGGCGGGTGGACTTGTTGTTTAATATCCTTACCACTCCGGGCTTCTTGCCGGGCTCAAGGGTGCCGATGCGGTCCTGGAGACCAAGGAAGCGGGCGCCGTTAAGGCAGGCCCAGGTGAGGAGCTCCTGCATGGGGACGTCAAAGGCACGCCTCAGGCACATGATCTCATCTATCATTGACAACTGGTCATGTGAAGACAGGGAATCCGTGCCGATACATATGGGAATACCGCTCTCCCTCATCACGGGGATGGGAGGAAGGACGCAGTGGATGAACAGGTTTGAAAGCGGACACACGGCAAGGTAGGGGTGCTGAAGCACTTCACGTGCACGGGCGGCGCCTTCCGGGGTAAGGCAGCACTCATGCACAAGGAGGACGTTCCCGGGGACGGGAGCAGGGACTGCCGCCGTAACCCTCTCAAGGAAATACTCCAGGGAACTTGTACCCGTGACGGGAGGCGTAGGGATGCCGTTTCTAACGCGGTTGTCCCACATGGGGCCGCGGCCGTAACGCATCATCTCCTCCTCTTCACTGGACTCCTCACTATGGAATGAAAGGAAGCCGCTCTTAAGCCCTGCGGCCGATGAAGCCGTCACAAGTTCCGGGCTCATGGTGTAACAGGAATGGGGCGTAGGAGCAGCGTCTAGGCCGTATGAAGCGGCCTTTTCCTGAAGGGATGTGACATACTCCATAACTGAGTCACACTCCTCCGGAACAGCCCCGAACACTTCCAGGAAACTGCGGGTGTACATGGGGTGGGAGGCCTTTACCTCAAAGGAATCGGCACAGTTTGAAATATCGGCCATAGCCTGAACACCGGAGGCCCACATTGAGTCCATAGCGTCCTTTAAGGCCGATATTTTCTCCTCCATGGAGGAAGTATCCCGGAGCTCATTTATCTGGTCTATGAAGCCCGCCATGCCCGTTCCTTTACGGAACAGACCCTTCATGTATGAGAGCTCAACGTGGCAGTGTGCGTTTACAAAGCCGGGGCAGATCATCCCATCCTCAACTGGACCGTCAGTATGGCCAACCTCCAGTATGGTGCCATCCGGGGCCACATCCACGTAGCCGCCTTCAATGGGCTCACCGGCAAGGGTGTAAACTGTTTGGGCCGTGAATCTCATATGGAGTCTTTTTGAACTGCAAGGGAATCTGCAACTGCCAGAGTATCGGCCTTGACATTCAGCGTATCCCTTAGGAAAATGAGAGAATCACGGGGGATGAGCTTCAGGGAGTCAATCTCCTTGTGCATATAGGCGCTATCCCCGTCAAAACGCACTTTAAGGGTATCTACGGGCCTTATGCGGGGCTTAGGGAACTTGGTGGTGTCTATCTTCTTGCCGTAGATTGCAAGCATCTTGTCACGCCACTTTTCAAGCTCTACCTCTGCCCGCACAACCTTGAGTTCCTTCTCTATGCGCTCTGCCACGTTACCCATGATCTTCTCCATCTTCTCAGGTTCTGCCAGATACTCATGGAGGCTGTAGAGGTAATCGTCGGTGTCATAGCCCCTGGATTCAAGGATGCCCTCGTACACAAGTGAGGTATCGGCCATCTGCCTCAGGGACCGGTCCTGCTTGATTTTCTGGTCCTGCAGGAACATGAGGTAGAAGATCTCCTCCATATCGCCCTTGGATATCCTCTTGGGGCCGCAGGCCGATATAGCCAGCAGCACCAGAAGGACCGGGACGATATGACGGAAGCGGATCATTTATCTGAGGACTGCGCCAAAATCGGCCTTGAGGGCCTCAAGGACCCTTTCCATGGTCTTTTCCACCTCAATGTCAGTGAGCGTGCGCTCAGGATCCTGAAGCACAAAGTTAAGGGCGTACTGTTTCTTGCCGGCGGGAATCTTCTCCCCGCGGTAGACGTCAAACAGGGTTACGCTCTTGATAAGTTTCTTGCCTGCACGGATGGCCGATTTCCTTACGCCCTCATAGGGAACGCCCTCGTCCAGAAGGATTGCAAGGTCCCTGCGTACCTCAGGGAACTTAGGCAGCTCCTTGAAGGAGAACTTGTCTCTTTTCACAAGCGTGAAGAATACTTCCCAGTTGATCTCTGCGGCAAAGACGGGTTGTTTGATGCCAAAGCGCTTTGCAAGAACGGGGTTAATGGTACCCACGGTTGCAAGGAGCACCGGCTCACGGCCGGGAAGGCTGTAGGTGATGCCCTCGGCAAAGATATCGGCAGGTGCAGAGCCGGAGATGAGGGTGGAGACATCAACGCGGTAGCGGGCCATAAGGGCCTCTACGTAGCCCTTGAGCTCAAAGAAATTGGACTTCTGGGCAGGATTTCTCCAAACCTTGTCAGGGGTGCCGGTAAGGAAGAGGGAGAAGCAGCGGTGCTCCTCATAGCCCTCAAGGGTGGTGCCGTCCTTTTCCGGGAGCCTCTGGTATACGGAACCGTACTCAAAGAACTTAAGGGCCGATGCCTGGCGGTTGAGGTTATATGCCACAACCTCAAGGCCGCTAAGGAGGAGCGTCTGGCGCATGACATTAAGGTCACTGCTCAGGGGGTTCACAATGTGGACGCAGCGCTCTGCGGGATAGGTCTCAAGCTTTGTATAATAGTCCTCCTTGGTGAGGGAGTTATTCATGGTTTCCGTGAAGCCGTTGGCCGCAAGGAAGTTGGAGATGTTGTTACGGATGGCCTCGGGCTCCGGCTGGGCACTGGGCTGGACACTCATCCTGAGGGTCTGGGGCAGTTCAACGTTGTTGTAGCCGTAGATGCGGAGGATTTCCTCAACTACGTCGCACTCACGGGTGACGTCCACCATATATGTGGGGGCGGCTACAAGGGCGCCATTGGGCATTTTTTCCACAAACTGGTAGTTCAGGCCCTGAAGGATCTTCTGGATGGTTCCGTGGCCGATCTTCTTCCCTATGAAGTGCTCAATGCGGTTGTAATCCAGCTCTATCATTGCACGGCCGATGGGCCTGGGATAGAATTCACGGACCTTACCAACTACTTTTCCGCCGGCTACCTCTGTGATGAGGAGGGCGGCGCGCTTTGCGGCGTAAAGGGCGGCCTCGGGGTCTGCGCCACGCTCAAAACGGAAGCTTGCATCTGTGGAGAGAGTCTGGCTCTTGGCGGTTTTACGGATGCTCACAGGGTCAAAATATGCGCCCTCAATGAATACGTCTACAGTGCTGTCTGATACGCCTGAATCTTCTCCGCCAAACACGCCCGCAATGCACATGGGGCCGTTTACGTTGGCAATGACAACGTCACTGGCGTGGAGCTTGCGCTCAATGCCGTCCAGGGTTTTTATGGGCTCACCCTCTGCTGCGCGGCGCACGATCACCTTCCCGCCGTCAATCTTTGAGGCGTCGAAGGTATGAAGGGGCTGACCGGTCTCAAAGAGCACGAAGTTGGAAATATCCACTACGTTATTGATGGGCTTAAGGCCGATGGACATGAGCCTTTCCTGCAGCCACTGCGGGCTGGGGGCCACTTTGACACCCTTTACGGTGATGCCGGTGTAACGAGGGGCGCCATCGGCCGTAAGTACCTCCACGGGGATGGACTCCCCTTCACCTTCCCTGAAGGCATCCACGGAAGGGAGGGTAAGCTCAGCCTCAATTCCCTTGCTGAATAGGTATGCGTAAAGGTCCCTGGCTACGCCGATGTGGGAGGCGGCGTCTATGCGGTTTGCGGTGATTTCATACTCTATCACGGACTCATCCTTGAGACCCAGGTATTCCTTTGCGGGAACGCCGATGGGGGCGTTTTCAGGGAGAACCATGATGCCTTCATGGCTGGTGCCTATACCAAGTTCATCCTCTGCGCATATCATCCCGAAGCTCTCCACGCCGCGGATCTTGGACTTCTTGATCTTGAAGTCTCCGGGGAGCACGGTGCCAAGGCGGGCAAAGAGAACCTTCTGGCCTGCAGCCACGTTGGGAGCGCCGCAAACTACGGTGACGGGCTCCGGGGAGCCGTCGTTGACGGTTGTGATATGAAGGTGATCGGAGTCCGGATGGGCCTCACAGGTAAGAACCTGGGCCACCACAACGCCCTTCAGGCCGCCTTCTACCACTTCCTTTGTTTCAACGCTGTCTACCTCTATGCCGATAGATGTCATAGCCTCCGCCACCTCTTCCGGGGTGAGGTTACACTTAAGATACTCCTTTAACCAATCGTAACTTAGTTTCATCTTTGTATGCTTTTATTACACAAAGATAATAAAAAAATGGTTTCCGTCCGGGTTTTAGGCCGTTTTTCCGGATGGAGCCTTTTTTTTACTAACTTTGCACCATGGGAATATTTGAAAAAGGTGTAAAGAAGACCAACCTCAACTTCTTCCAGAAGATTGGAAGGGCCATTACAGGCAAGTCGCGTGTGGACGATGGTGTCCTGGACGCCCTTGAAGAGGCACTTCTGAGCTCTGACATGGGGGTAGATACCACCCTCAAACTCATAGATAATATAGAGGACCGCGTTGAGAAGGACAAGTACGTGAACATGGAGGAACTAACCGCCATAATCCGCGACGAAATCTCCAACCTCATGGGGCCCGATGAACCAGTGGTGCCGTTTGACTTTTCCAAGAAGCCCTACGTAATGCTGGTAGTGGGTGTTAACGGCGTGGGCAAAACCACCACCATCGGCAAGTTGGCCGCCATGCTGCAGAAGCAGGGCAAGAAGGTGGTGATAGGTGCGGCCGATACCTTCCGCGCCGCCGCCGTGGACCAGCTGGTAATCTGGGCCGAGCGTGCCGGAGTGGACATCGTCAAACAGCCCACAGGCGCAGACCCCGCCGCTGTGGCATACGATACCGTGAAGGCCGCCGTTGCGCGTGGTGCCGATGTAGTCCTCATCGACACCGCCGGCCGCCTGCACAACAGGGTGGACCTCATGAACGAGCTCACCAAAATCCGCAACGTCACCGCCAAGGTGGTCCCGGACGCCCCGCATGAGGTGCTTTTGGTCCTTGACGCCTCCACCGGCCAGAACGCCTTTGTCCAGGCCCGGGAGTTCTCCAAGGCCACCAAAGTCACCTCCCTTGCCATCACAAAGATTGATGGCTCCGCCAAGGGCGGCGTGGTTGTAGGCGTAGTGGACACCTTCAAGGTGCCCGTGAAGTACCTCGGTATCGGCGAAGGAGTGGAAGACCTCAAAGTCTTTGACAAAAAAGCCTTTGTGGAAGATCTGTTTAAACTGGAAGATATCCAGTAATTACCCCTCAAGTTTAGCCTTTACGGCGTAATATGCCTGGCGTGAGCTGAAGCCGGAGTCCAGGGCGGCGTCCTGGATGGTGGCCGTGGGATGCTGCTGCAGGTAGGCGTCCACGTGCTGGAGCCGAAGGCGGTTCACATAGGCAAAGAAGCCGCCGAATTCCGCTTTGAAAAGGCCGGAGAGGGTGGACCGGCCATAGCCGCTGCGGTCTGCCACGTCCTGGATGGTGAGGTGCGGGTCAAGATATGCCTCCTGCTCCACCACCACGGTGTGTATGGCCTGCAGGATCTCCTGCTGCTTTTTCTTGGACGGGCCGCGTTTGGGGGCCCCTTCAGAAGCCTCCTCCTCCACCGGCCGGCTCCGGTGCGGATGCAGGGCCGTGATAATGAAAAGGACCGATGCCGCCGCAAACAGCAGCACCACCACGGCAGTCACCGCCCGGCTCCCGGAAAGGGCCGACGTCCAGCACAGCGCCACATTCACCGCCACCAGCACAATCCAGCGGCGGGCCTGGGTGACGGGGAAATCGGCAGGATTGGAGAAATCGTCCTCATTGAAACTGCGGGCCCATCGGAGGACCAGCCACATTGCCGCAGCGCACACAAGGGTGACTATAATTCCCAGCGTATACATAACCGCCAGGGAAAGCATCGGGACAAAGATTCCCACCTGCTCTCCCGGAACCACCGCAAGAACAAAGGCCGCCAGAAGGGCAAGGACCACGGGAGTGCCCACAATAATCATGGGCGTTCGCCACTTTTCCCATTGCATCACGTTGCCAAAATAGGCATACAGGAGCAGGGTAAAGTGATATATGGTAACCGGCAGGAAATACAGCCGCAGCAGGTACCATGCGTCCGGGCTCTCCGGATTAAGGACGCAGGGAATAAGAAGGAGGGCATTCAGGTAAATAAAAGCCACAAACGGCCGTCCGGGATAATAATACCGGGGATTGCGGTCCCAGGGCTTACACATATGAAACCACCTCACCGCAGCCATGGCCAGCCCCACGGCAATGAACACCGCGACCGCCATTCCTGAGAAATATGTGAGCGTGAAAGCCATAGCTTGTGCAAAGATACTAAAAAAGTTAAAAATATAGCCTCATTCATGACAACCTGTGGCCTGAGGAATGACAGCTGAAACACTCATTATCGGTATCTTTGTAACCATTATGAGTAATAGCATAATTATCATCCTTGCCGTCGCCGGTCTCGCACTCTTTGTGTGGGTCCCGGCGATTCTCCTTTCTGCAAGGAAGGCCCTACGCAGCGGCCGTCATTCCCGACCTGATCGGGAACCTCAACCGAATAATCAAAAAACACAATAGAATATGAAAAGCAAGGTTAAAGAAACCTACAAGGCCCCCGCGATGCATGTGGTGGCATTCTCACCGGAATGCATTGTCTGCAACAGTGTTAATGCATTGATATGGCAGCTCACTCTCCCCTCCTCTGTCAGCAGTCCATCGGAGGAATTCGGCCGCACGGACTATGGAGAAGCCAATATTATTTAAGGAGGACGCGGAATGAAAGCAAAATATTTTGTGATTCCGGCCTTCCTTCTTCTTATGGCCGCCTGCCAGAAGGAAGAGCAGTTTGATCCGGAGACTCCGGAGCCTTCGGCAGAAGTTTCAGATTCCGTCTTTACGCTCACGGTCCAAGCCTCCAAAGGCCTTGAGACCAAGGCTCTGTGGCTGGACACCTCCGGAAGCCCGGATATTCTCAGGGCCTACTGGAAAAACACGGAACAGGTTCAGGTATTCCATAACGGCAGCTTTGTGGGTACGCTGGGCGTAACTCCCGGCACGGGTGAAAAGCCCTCTACCGCCACCCTGAACGGCACAGTTTCGGCCCCCGGCCTTGCCGTGGGAGATGAGCTTCTCCTGATGCTTCCCCGCCAGACATGGAATTACACGGGGCAGGTTGGAACGCTCTCTTCCATAGAGAATACGTACGACTACGCCACGGCTACCGTGGAGGTAAGCAGCATCTCCGGCAGCACGGTCACCACAACCAAGCAGGCCACTTTCCAGAACCAGCAAAGCGTTTACCGCTTCAGCTTCACTGCAGGGGATGCCCTCAGCGTAAAGGGCATGACCATTTCCTCCGCGGGCGGCAGGCTGGTCCAGAGCCGCACGTATGAAGCCGGAGCATGGAACAATGTCCTTGACAACCTCACTGTGACGCCCGCCAGCGCCACCACTGATCCGCTGTATGTGTCCATCTTCAACCAGGGGACATCGGCCGATACTTACAGCTTCATCCTCACCGGCAGTGACGATGCCCTTTACACGGCCTCCAAAGGCATTCCCGACACTGTCCTGGACACCCCCGGGAAGTTCATCAGCGCCACCGGCATCCCCGCCACCAAGCCGGACTTCAGCCCCGCCAGCGGCACAACCGAAACTGCATTGTAGCCTATGAAAGCCATGAAGAAATTACTCTATATCCTTATATCCCTGGTCATTGGCAATACCGCCTTTGCGGCCAGCACCTTCACTGTAAGCAATCCCACTGGCAGCACTTTCAGAATCACCCGTACGGGCAACACCGCCGTCAGCGAGACCATCGACTGGCGCGTGGTATCCCTTTCCGCCATTGCCGGGACTCATTTCACCGGCTACAACGGCAATTACTCCGGCACGGTGACTTTCAATGTCAACGACACCTACAAGGACGTTACCATCAGTGAGAGCACCCCCGGCGACAATGCTTATAAGTACCAGAACGGCACCAGCCGCAGCTACCGCTTCGAGGTGCTGGACCGAAACGGAGACATCCTTGCCTCCTGCGACCGCAGCATCACCACCGGCACAAGCGTGCCATCCTCGGGCATCTTCACCCAGAAGACAGTGATTATCAATAGTGGAGAAACCAACGCCACTCACGATGGCTATATCAACAACCCATACCTTTCGATGGCAGGCACCAGTTATTACGACAACGCCGCTCCCAAGACTTGGCTCTCAACCATTGGCGCCACGCTGCATATGACCTTGTCAATGGATGTCAAGGAGGTAAATGACGGCTACCAGTACATCCAGCTGCTATTCGACAACACCAGCTCATGCGACGACCGCACTAAATGCAGTGATGGTGACCCCGGCAATATCAATCTTTCGCGCTATATGGCTGGCTTCGGCCACCACCCGGGTTCCTACGACGGCAACTGGTCAACCTACACCTTCCCTGTCACCTCGCAAGGCAACAACTGCGGCAAAGTCGACAACCCCTGGGGCAACAGCATCAGCTGCAAGCTCTACGACCAGAAGTTCAAACTTGACAGCTACCGCGACAGCGACGGTAAGCTGATAATCCCCACCAGTTTCACCACCCTCGTGCTGCGCCTCAATGCCAGTGGTGACAACGAAGACACCTGGACCAGCAAGAACGTCAAGGCCTACATCCAGGCCGTCGACAACACCGCCCCCACCGTGCTTAATAACTATAAGGTTTCCGGCGGACGTCACCAGAAGGGTAATACCATCTATGTATCCGTGGCCTTCAGCGAGATTGTCACCGTGACGGGCACGCCTACGCTCAGCTCCAATTGGGGAACCCTCAGTTACGTGGCGGGCAGCGGCAGCAATGTGCTCACCTTTATGGGAACCATTGATCCTTCCGACAACAATGCATTCGGCGTAAGTGGCTACACTCTTAATGGCGGCACCATAAAAGACCTCGCAGGAAACAGCTTCAGCGGATCCATCAGCCACAGCTTCGGCACCACGCTTGATGAAGACTACGCCTGGACCACCAGCGACTTCAACCAGCTGGAGACCAATACCTACGAAATTTATACTACACTCGACATGCGCCACCTGGCCCTGATGGTAAACTCTGGCAACAACAACAACTGCTCCGGCCTTACCTTCCGCCAAACGCACGACATTACCTACACCCACAAAACCGAGTGGGACGATGCTACCAGCACCGAGAACAACTACATCGCCATCGGCACCGATGACAACCCCTTCTTAGGCACCTTCGACGGTCAGGGTTATACCGTTAGTGGCATACGTATTTATAGGGGCGGCACCAGCAACAGTGATTATTATCAGGGCCTCTTTGGCGTGGTCAGGAAAAACGGCACCGTAAAGCGCGTTACTCTCTCCGATGCTCGCATCACCGGATATCACGAAGTCGGCGGCATCGCGGCCCATACCTACTATTCATCCATTGAGGACTGCACCGTGGATGCCAACGTCTGCATCCACGCCGTGCAGAGCAACACCTACGACCACGGCGGCATCGTGGGATATAACCAAGCAGGCCCCGTGAACCGCTGCATCAGCCGCGCCACCCTCACCGTGGCGAACTCGTCCGGCTGCAAGGATTTCGGTGGCATCGTGGGTTTAAACAAGAGCAACATCATCACCGACTGCATCGCTGAGGGCGTCGTCATCCCCGACGTCAACGCCCGCGGCGCCATTGTTGGCTTTAAGGATGACTACTACGGCAACACCCTCACCCGCAACTACTACCATGGCTGTAAGGTGGCCAGCGACAACGTGACACCCTCAGGCGTAGGTATGGGCACTAAAAGCAGTAAGACAACTAGCGACGTGGATGGTGCCAGCGCCCTCTGGGCCGTTACTCTGCCGAATCATGCCTCAGTGGTGCGCACACCAGCCACCGATCCGCTGCCCGGCACTAACAATATGACCTACGACAATGGTGCTGATATCAATGGTGTGCCTTACGCCAAGGGTGCGTCGGTGGTCAACCTTTCTTACGATCCCGCTACAATCACCGAGGGCTATGATGTGCTGCTTTCTGTCAAGAAGACTTCAGACAACACGGCTGTAACATTCACTGATAACGACGACCATACCTATACAATACCCTCTATGCCCGCTGCCGATATCAGCGTCAGCGTTACCCAGATACCCGTTATCTCCTATATCGATGCCGACGGCAATCTCCAGAGCCACGGGTGCACGCCCATTGTGAGCGATATCCACACTTATCAAACACCTGGTAGAACCGATGCGTGGTACGTGGTGAACAACGATGTGACAGACGATTATGCTTGGAATTCAAAGTTCGAGGACAAGGCCGTGCACATCATCCTCTGCGACGGTAAAACGTTCTATAGAAAAACTTCGGCTAATGGTCATAATGCCATTATAGTCGAAAATGGCTCCCTTTCCATTTATGGTCAGAGTCTCGGCACCGGCAGGCTCATAGCCACCTCTCGAAGTACTGTCATTTTCGTCAAGTCCGATATCAATTTTAATGGTGGCATAGTCTCTTCTACTACTACTAATAATAATAGTGTATATACCCAAAATGGCGATATTACTATTCGCCGAGGCAACATCACAGCTCAGGCCGCTACCTATGGCATCAATAGTAAATCTGGAACCATCATCTTGGGCTGTTCTTCGACTGCTGATCACATCACCGCCAACGGGTATTATGCTGAAAAAGGCGTGAAAGTGGCCGACGGTCAGACACTCACCGATGGCATCTCCTCGCACACATTCACTGGAACGCTCAGCAACGAGCAGATAGCAGCTATTGCGGGCAAGACGCTGATGAAGTCGCTGGGGAACGTCGCATATTTGGACGGAAACGGCCAGGCACAGACCTGCACCGACTATACCATTCTTTGGGACAGCACCATCCCTGTTGACGGTTCCGACGAGGGATCTATCGGCACCACTGATCAGGACAGCTGGTATGTGGCAAGTACTAACTATACTTTCGGCAAAAAGCTCAACGCCCTCGGTCACGTACATCTCATATTATTGGATGGCACTACCTTTACCGTCAACGGCACCGAAACAGGCCTGAACTCCAAAGACCTCAGCATCTACGGCCAAAGCCTGGGCACCGGCACACTTACCGCCAGTGCAACGGATAAGGCTATGTTTGTTGACGGCAATCTCGTTATCAATGGTGGCATCACCAATGCAACGGGTGGCAACTACGGTATCTATGTGGATGGCGGCAACCTGACCATCAATGGTGGCACCGTCAACGCTACCGGCACGACCAATGGCATCTATGTCGGGGGAAACATCACTCTGGGCTGGAGTCGCACAAGCGATCGCATCACCGCTAGCAGCTATTACTGCGGCGGCATCTTCAGTGTGAAAAACGGGCAGTTTCATACAGATGGATCAAATAACTATAGCGGCACGCTGAGCGCTGATCAGATAGCCTCCCTGGCCGGGAAGACGCTGCAGCCGCTCATTCCAGACCCGGCGTTCCTCACCCAGGGCACCAAGGACGGCGTCAGCGCCAGGTGGAGTACCTTCTATAGCGGCACCACCAACTTCACGCTGAGCGGCGCTGCAGCCTATACCATGGGTACGGACCGCAAGCTCTACCGCTTGGGCACCGACGGCCTCACTATCCCTAAGGGCGTGGCCGTAATTATCATCGCCACATCGGACAATACCATCCTTACCCCCGCCGGCACGGGTAACCTGAGCATCACCGACCACGCCACTGGCGGCAACCAGCTCCAAGGCTCCGACTCCGCCGTCTTGGTCAGCGGTCTAAGCGGCACACCGTACGTCCTGAGCATCAGTGCCGGTGCCATCGGCTTCCGCCAGTTCACCGGCACCTCCATCCCCGCCGGCAAGGCCTACTATGTAGTGACGCCGTAAAGATTACTCGACTATACTAGAAATGACAAAAAAACTAAAAATGGCAATGGTCCTGCTGCTCCTTCTGGCAGCAGGACCTACGGCTATGGCCATGCAGATCTTTGTCAAGACGCTCTCGGGGAAGACTATTACGCTGGAAGTGGAGCCAACGGACAGTATAGAGGCCATTAAGGCCAAAATTCAGGAGAAGGAAGGTATCCCACCTGAGTATCAGCGGCTCATCTTCGCCGGAAAGATGCTGGAAGAGGGCAAGACGCTAAGCGATTATAACATCCAGAAAGAATCGACACTCCACCTGGTGATTCGGTTAATTTCAATTACCGCCCAGCCGGCCGACGGCTTTTACTGGGCCACCTTCTACAACAAGAACTACAGCTTCGTTTTGAGCGACGCCACGGCCTACACAATGGACGCCAACCATCACCTCTTCCGCCTTGGCACCGATGGCCACACGATTCCGGCCGGTACCCCTGTGGTTATCATTTCCGACAATGCCGAAGTATCCTACTACTTTACCGACAGCACTTCTCCCGTTTCCGTGAACGGCAGCGGGAATATCCTGCAAGGCTCCGACTCCGATGTTACAGTAACCGCCGGCCAGGTCCAGGTTCCCGGCTCCGACCCCGCAGTGTACGGCACGCCGTACGTTCTGAGCGTCAACGCCGGCGTCCTGGGCTTCTACCAGTACACCGGCACCTCCATCCCCGCCGGGAAGGCATACTACGTTCAATAGCCGTCATGCCCGACCTGATCGGGCATCCAGGAATCCCCGGTCATTGCCGCCAATCCAAAAAAACGCCACTCTATTTCATTCTGCGTGCACTAGCGGCAATGATTTGGACCAAATATGTCACTTTTCTAGCCGCGAATCCAAGAAAACCTCATTATACGCATTCTACGTGTATTGGCGGCAGGACTTGGCCTTTCTATTATCAACCAGCCCGGTGAAGGGAGCAGGGAACAATAGAGAGGAGCGTTAAATGGCGGCCAACTGGGAGGGCGGTCCCGCAGGCGAAGCCGGAGGGATGCCTGTGTTCAGCGAAAGCGGTGCAACAGGGGGATAGGTTTCAACCGGCATGCGCACGACGGTGATTCAGAGGGAAAAAGAGACGTTCGCAGGCAAGCCCTTCCAGTTGGAAATACCGCCATAGCGACGAACGTCGTTCCCAGCCCCCTTCACCTGGCTGGTTCCTGCAGAAAAACAAGTGTCCGGACACGAAAACGCGCCCGGACACCTAATCTAACAGATTTTTTCGCTTACTTCTTAGCGGCGAAAAAGTCCTTTTCCTTACCCTCTTCAACAAGCTGCTCTACGAAAACGTAGGCACCGGTCTTGGGGCTCTTTTCCATGCGGATAACCTTCACCATGTGCTTTGCACCGGCCTTAGCGTCGAAGGTTGCAACTGCTTTTTTTGCCATAGTTTAGATCTCCTATTGATTACTTGATTT
>JAFZOU010000123.1 GCA_017550525.1 Bacteroidales bacterium | reverse complement strand
CCGGACTCGTACTTCATGATGCCGTAAACACCGTCCTGGCTGCTGGAGAGCTTGAACACAATCTGCTTGTAGCCGCCAGAGGTGCCGGGAGCCTGGTCAGTGACCTCAAGTTTCCAGCCGCGGCTCTCTGCGTAATGCTGATACATACGGAAGAGGTCTCCGGCAAAGATGGCGGCTTCGTCGCCGCCGGTGCCGCCGCGGATTTCCACCATGGCGTTCTTGCTGTCGTCAGGATCTGCGGGGATGAGGAGGAGTTTTATCTGCTGCTCCATCTCCGGGAGTTTGGGCTCTATATCGGCCACTTCCTCACGGGCCATCTCCTTGAGGTCCTCGTCTTTCTCGTTCATTAGGATGTCCTTGGCCTGCGCAAGCTCATCCACCAGCCTCTTGTATTCCAGGCCGGCGACAATGATGGGCTGCAGTTCCTTGTAGTCCTTGTTCAGCTGGACGAACTTCTTCATATCGGCAATGACCTCAGGGCTTGCCAGCTGCTCTTCCAGCTTCTTGTATTTATCCTGAAGGCTCAGGACCTTCTCCAACAGCGTGTTCTCTGCCATAGCAATTGTGTTTTAGCCTGCAAAGATAATAAAAAACTGCGATATGGCCTAAATGTCTTTTGGGACGGCGGCAAGCGTGATGCGCGCCTGAGCGCAGCGGCGGCCGCCAACGGAAAGAGAAGCGTCTGAGACGTACAGCCCGCCCTTGGATTCCAGGAGGCGGGCCGATATTTCACAGAGGTCCCCAGGACGCACGGTGCCGCGGAATTTCACTGCATCCAGGCCGCGGTACATAACAAGGTTGTCCTTGAATACTTCCACAAATAACTGGCTGCAGGCCTGGGCCATAATCTCACATAGGATTACACCCGGAACAATTGGATTGCCGGGGAAATGGCCGTCGCAGTAAAAAGGGGCGTCCGGGATGCGGTAGGTGGCATGGCATACGCCATCTGCATCCAGTGACATGGTGTCCAGGAGAAGCATGGGGCCCCGATGGGGGAGCACCTCCATTATGCCGTTCCTATCCATTGTAGGGCCTGAAGGCTACGCAGGCGTTGTGACCGCCGAAGCCGAAGGAATTTGAAAGACCCAGGGTGAGTGGAGTCTTCACCGCCACGTTGGGAGTGTAGTCAAGGTCACACTCTGGATCAGGGGTGTCCAGGTTGATGGTGGGAGGGCAGATGCCGTCACGAAGGGCCAGGAGCGTTGCAATGGCCTCTGCGGCACCTGCTGCGCCGAACATATGGCCGGTCATGGACTTGGTGGAGGAGATGTGGGCCTTGTAGGCGAAGTCTCCAAGAGCCACCTTGCAGGCCATGGTCTCAGCTATGTCGTTGAGGTGAGTACCTGTGCCGTGGGCGTTGATGTAGAGGTTGTCCTTTGAGGGATCGAAGCCTGCCTCCTGAAGGGCATCGCATATGGAGCGGGCCTGGGTGCTGGCATCCGGGCGGGGAGCCGTTGCGTGGTAGGCGTCGCAGGTGTTGCCGTACCCCACAATCTCACCATAGATGGTGGCACCCCTTTCAAGTGCGTGGTCCAGGGACTCAAGGATAAGAACGGCAGCGCCGTCTCCCATCACGAAGCCCTGCCTGTTGGCGTTGAAAGGGAGTGAAGAGTACTTGGGATCTGTGGCACGGGTAAGGGCCTTGGCGTTGTAAAAGCCTGCTACGCCAAGAGGAATTGAGGCGTGCTCCGAGCCACCGGCTATGATTGCATCGGCATAACCGTGGCGCACGGCCCTGAAGGCCTCTCCAATGCAGTGGGAAGAGGTGGCGCAGGCGGTGACGATGTCCAGGCAGGGGCCCTTTGCCTGATGCTTGATGGCAATGTGGCCGGCTGCTATGTTGGAAATCATGGTGGCTATGAAAAGGGGAGAGATCCACTTTCCGGTAGGGTCCTCGATCATCTTGGCGGTTTCACGGTACTGCACGTCAAAGCCGCCGATACCGGAACCCACATATACGCCCAGGCGGTAGGGGTCTATGTTTATATCGGCCTCAAGACCGGACTGCATCATGGCCTGCCAGGCGGCCGCCATGGCGTAAAGCGTGAAGTTGTCCTGCTTGCGGATGAAGGGCTTGTCCATGCCGTACTGCTCCGCGTCAAAGTCTTTCACCTTGCCTGCGAAGGTAACGGGCATGTCCTTGAATTCCTCCACGTAATCTATGCCGCACACGCCGTTAATAAGGTTCTTCCAGAATGTATCCACATCCTTTCCCACGGAGGAAATTACCCCCATACCTGTCACTACTACTCTTCTATCCATATATTGAAGTTTTTTCTTTCATTACTTTCTCAGCGCCCTCAACGATGTCAAGGACGATATCACGGGCCGATTCCTCCCTCCTGCACATCCCCGCCACTTCTCCGGCAATGAAGCTGCCGCCGGCAAGGTCTCCGTCAAAGACGGCCTTGCGGAGGGAACCGGTTCCAAAGGCTCGGATTTCATCGGCCGATACCGAAGGGTCCGCTTCCATCTTGGCGAACTGCTTGGAAAAGGGCGTTTTAAGGCACCTCACGGCGTCCTGAAGGCTGCGGCCCGTTACCATTGTGCCGATATCCGATGCCTTCACCAGCCTCTCCTTGTAAACCGGATGGATGCGGCATTCCCTGGCCATCAGGAAGCGGGTTCCAAGCTGCACGCCGCATGCTCCCAGCATGAAAGCCGCTGCTGCCCCACGGCCGTCGAAGATACCTCCTGCGGCAATTACCGGAATATCCACGGCATCCACAACCTGGGGCACAAGGGCCATGGTGTGGATCTCCCCAATGTGGCCCCCGGACTCTGCGCCTTCTGCAACAACTGCGGTTGCGCCAAGTTCCTGCATCTTGAGGGCATAAGCTACAGATGCCACTACGGGTATTACCTTGATGCCGGCCTCCTTCCACATGTCCATGTACTTTGCTGGAGTTCCTGCGCCGGTGGTGACTATCTTCACGCCTTCTTCCACAACAAGGGAAGCAATCTCAGCGGCGTCCGGGGCAGCAAGCATGATGTTCACTCCAAAGGGCTTGTCCGTGAGCGTACGTGCCTTGCGGATTTCCTCACGCACAGCCTCTTTTCCGTAATTCACGGCCGATATAAGCCCAAGCCCGCCGGCCTCAGACACGGCCGCGGCAAGGGTTGCATCGGCAATCCAGGCCATCCCGCCCTGAAAGACGGGGTAGCGGATGCCTAATATGTCGCAAATTACGGATTTTAGCATCCTGCAAATATACTACTTTTTCTTTGAATGGCGGCGCCTGTCACGTATGCGCATGGCACTTTCCACCATAAGCTGGTCCTGGAAGCAGCTGCGCGCCGCCAGGATATTGCATATGAAGATGATGAGGGGAAAGATTACGGTCCAGCTGAAAACCGGCCCTTCCCAGGTGAAATACATCCACGCTAGCCATCCCTGCATGCCCAGCGCCACAATTGCGCCAAGGGTTGAGAGCCTCATCTGGAGGATGAGGGACTTGAAACTCACAAGGGCAAGGCCCACCAGGCCGGAAAGAATGCCAAGGAGTATCCCGAAGTAGGGTTTCTGAAGCTGCCAGTATGAGGTGGAAACAATCCCGTCAGGATCTGCTACATGATAGGCCGTCCCAAAGCACAGGGCCAGCACCAGGCCAAACGATATAGCCAGATAAAGTGTTTGAAGTCTTTGCCACATAATGATACAAAGATACGAATAATTAACCAATGATGAGCTTGCCCACCTTGGGAATGCGCTGTACGAGGACGCAGAAAAGGGCTACGCCCACAAACGATATGACGGCAGTGGAGAGTATCTGGAGGGGAGTGGAAAGAGCCGATGTCCTTATCCAGGCCGATACCGCTCCAAGGAGTAGCAGATGGCAAAGGTACATCCCGTAACCGGCGTTGGAAACGGGGAGAAGACATTTCCTGTAGAACGGATTATCGGCCTTGATCTTGCGGAAAAGGAGGATCCAGGCGATAGTCATGAGAGCTACGGGAAGGCCGTCATTCATCCATGGAATCTCCCAGAGGGCGGCAAGGCCGACGGGACCCTCGATGGGGAAAACTCCGCCTGAATCTGCCATGACGCTGCTGAAAAAGCCCACGGAGCCAATAGCGAAACCGCAAAGGAACAGCGGCAGAGAAATGGACAGAGTCCTCCCCCAGGACAGTTCCGGAACAAATTTACGGAAGTACAGGCCAAGGAGAAGATAGCCTATAAAGCCGCTCACGTAATAGAACAGGCCGTATGTGTTCCAGCTGGCCTCTCCCCAGAGGGGGAACTTTGCCGGATTGGGGATGCCGGAAGGACCGTAAATAACCGGTGCCGGGCCGCCAATCCATTGGCGGATGAACGGGATGATTGTGGTGAAGAGCCATATCCCAAGATACACAAGGAGTTCCTTCCTGCCCACTTTTTCAGCCCAGGGAGACAGGAGCGGCATCACAAGGTACAGCCCAACGATCATGTACACAAACCACAGATGACCGGCGGCATAATTGAAATTCATCAGGAGGTCCTTGAAATTCTGAACGGGTTCTCCCCATACAAGGGCGTACACAACGGTCCATATCAGGAAGGGGACAAGTATCCTCACGGCCCTCTTCCTGAAGAATTCACCGGTGGAATAATGGAGAGGGAACTGCAGATAGCTGGACGCTACCACAAAAAGAGCCACTGCAGCACGCGGAAGGGTGTTGAGGACGGCAACCCAGAATGCATCGGCCCTTGTCAAGATCAGGGAACCCTCTCCTCCAAGGTAGAATGGTTCGCAGCTATGGGTAAGCATGACCATCAAGCAGGCCGCAACCCTCATCCAGTCAAGCCAAATCTCTCTCTTAGACGTATCCATAAAAATAATATGTAAATCCCGACTGCGAAGGTACGATATTTTTTCATATCTTTGTGTACAAGAATAAAGACTTTTCATATGAAAAAGACAGCAATCTTACTCGTATTAGCTACAATCCTCTGCTCTTGTGTCCACATAAACATAAATGGAGGAAAAACAGTTAAATGTGGCGGAGACGTTGTGGAGCAGAATATGGATTTCTCCGGTTTTACAGGCGTAATCGTAGAAGGAGCCGCCCATATAGATTTTATCCAGGCCAATACCTTCCTGGTGCAGGTTGCCGCAAATGAAGAGGTCTTCAATTACCTGGATTACAGCATGAGGGGAAAGAATCTTGTAATCTCCACCAAAGATCATGTCAATATCAATGCCAAGATGTACAAGGTCCTGATTGAGGCCCCGGTCCTCAGATCCATCAATGTTGAGGGTGCGGCTGAGATCCATCAGCCCGGTTCATACAAGTCTGAAGAGGGGCTGGAGATAGATATAGACGGCGCCGCAAAACTGGAAATCAACAAAATTGAGGTTCCATCATTGGACATTACCATCAATGGCGCAGGAGAATTTGACATTAGCAGCATCGCTGTAGGAGTCCTTGAGATTGAAGTAAACGGCGCAGGAAGCGGTTCCGTTTCAGGCGTTGCTGATTATGCCAAACTCTCAGTCGCAGGCACAGCCAACATAGATGCCAGAGGCCTCCGGTGCTCAAATCTGGAGAAGAAAATCGAGGGCTTCGCAGTCATCAGATAACACTGCGGCACCCGCAGTAAAAAATAATCGTTATCTTTGTGATACATCCGGAAACTCTAAAAACCTAATATCATCATGAAACCTACACTTTTGGTACTTGCTGCAGGAATGGGAAGCCGTTACGGCGGTCTCAAGCAGATGGACGGCCTTGGCCCCAACGGAGAAACCATCATCGACTATTCAATCCACGACGCCGTGGAAGCCGGTTTCGGCAAAGTCGTATACATTGTCCGTGAATTCTTCAAGGCCGATATGGAAGCCCATGTCAAGCAGAAATACGCCGGCGTGAAGTGCATTGACGGTTCTCCCCTGGAGTTTGTGTTCGTAACCCAGGAACTTGACAAGATTCCCGCTCCTTACACAGTCCCCGAAGACCGCGTAAAGCCCTGGGGTACCGCCCACGCCGTGCTTATGGCAAAAGACGTGATCAATGAGCCTTTCGCCGTCATCAATGGAGACGATTTCTACGGCAAGGAATCCTTCAAGGTACTTGGAGACTGGTGCCGCGCACATGAAAAGACTCAGGGTCAGTACTACATCATCGGCTTCGAACTAGAGAACACCCTCTCTGAGAACGGAAGCGTGTCCCGCGGTATCTGCTACTATGATTCAAAGAACATCCTCACCGGCATCGCAGAGCACCTTGACATTGCAAAGGAGGCCGATGGCAACGTATACGGCAACAATTCCGTGAACGGTGAGCAGCACGTGAAACTTGCCGCCAAGGCACTGTGCTCAATGAACATGTGGGGCTTCACCCCGGATTATTTCACCAAGAGTGAAAAGAGTTTCGTAACCTTCCTTGAGGAGCACCGTACAGAACCCAAGAAGGAATTCTACATCCCCTATGCAGTGGACGTGATCGTAAAGGGCGGAGAAGGCTCCTGCGAGGTCCTCTCCACTCCTTCCCACTGGTTCGGCGTCACCTATAAGGAAGACCGTCCGGCAGTTGTGGCAAAGTTCGCCCAGCTGGTAGCAGACGGCGTTTATCCCAGCCCTCTCTATTGATATGGCCCTTTTTGCAAGACGCGTAAACAACTTTGACCTTTATGCCAACCACGCCTGGTATGTGCCGGGCGTGGGCGGTATGTTCGGCCTTCTTGCATGGTTCCTCCTGGGTAATCTCCTCGGCAGTCTCATAACGTTCCTGCTGGGACTCTTTGCCCCGTCAGATGTAGTCATGCAATACGGTTCCCTCATCGCATACCCCATAGCCTTCATCCCGGCAATGATGTATGCCGCCGGCCAGAGCCGCAAGAATATGCTCTTTGACCCCGGCTACAAGCTCTCCAGTGCCAATTTCGGCCCCTTCAAGTGGTGGAGCATCGCCCTTATCACAGTGGTTCTTTCCTTCGCCACCATGATATCGGCCGACCTCCCCAATTATCTCAACATGAAGATGACGGATACCGTGCCTGTGCTGAAGGAGTTCTACGACATGATATCGGCTATACTTGAGCAGATGACCGGCGGCCCGTTCTGGAGTTCCTTCCTCCTTACCGCCATCTTTGCCCCCATCTTTGAGGAATGGCTGTGCCGCGGTATGGTCCTGAGGGGCCTTCTTACCAAGATGAAGCCCGGTTGGGCAATAGTGGTGAGCGCCCTGTTCTTTGCGGTTATCCACATGAACCCCTGGCAGGCCCTCAATGCCTTTATCATTGGCGTTGTGATGGGTTATGTCTACTACAAGACTGGTTCCCTATGGCTCACCATGCTCATCCATTTTGTGAACAATGGATTTGCCGTAATCATGGCCCAGATTCCTTCCATGCAGGAATACGACTACTGGATTGACATGATGGGAACCTCCACTTATGTGGTAGTTTACATTGTTGGTCTTGCAGCACTGGCGCTTTGCATACTTGCTTTCAAGCGCATCCCTCTGAAGGCTCCTTACGGTAATATTGACAGGGTATAGTATGGAAGAAGGGAAAAAGGACTTTCTGGCGTGGCTTAAACGCAGTGACCACAATTATTTCATCCCGTTTGTTATAATTGTGACCACCATCGTTGCCGTCGTCCTACTTTTCCTGTCCCATAACAGCGTCCTCAACTGGGTTAAGGCCACCATGGAAGTGAAGAGCCAGGAAAAGGAAATGGCCCGTCTCAAGGAGGAAATCAAGGCTATGGACGCCGAGTACAAGGCTCTCACTGAAAACAAGGATTCACTGGAGTCCTTTGCAAGGGAGACCTATCACTTCGCGGCACCCGGGGACGATGTATATATAGTGGAGTAATCCCGCACCATCTTCACGGTTTCCGCAACGTCGTGAACCCGTAGCCAGGATGCTCCCTTTTCAAGGGCAATCCTTTCCAGAGCCAGAGTTTCAGGCATCGCCTCTTCCGGGGTGATGCCTAATTTTTTGTATATCATACTCTTTCTGGAAATGCCGACCAGGATATCCCTTCCTGCCTTTTTAAGTTCATTCAGGCGGTTCAGGATTTCATAATTCTGCGGAATATCCTTCCCAAAACCAAATCCCGGGTCCAGGATCCACTCCTTTACGCCGTTGGCTTCCGCCCTCACTGCAAAGTCCCGGAAAAACTGAAGGATATCTTCTATCACATCTCCCTGAGGCTGGCGGCCGTGCATGGCAATGTACGGAAGGCCCAGTTCTCCTACGGCCCTCAGCATCTTCTCCTCTCCTCCGCCTACGTCGTTCACAATGAACGGCCCTATCATCTCATAGGCCCTCCGGACTATTTCAGGCCGATAGGTGTCGATGGAGATAGCCGGTAGCACCCTCCCGGGGGACTCCGGTCGCTTCGCTCCCTCCGGCCCCTCCCACTGCCATAAGTGCCGGATTGGAAGCAAGCTTCCATCCGTCCCGTCTGCCCGCGGGCCCCTCCCCCTACACTTGTCCGGGGGTGGACAAGCCCCCGGGAGGGTGCTACCGGCTATCTCACGCAGCGCAGGCTCAAGCCTTTGCCATTCCTCTTCAAGGGAGGGCCGTAGGGCGCCGGGGCGGGTGCTGCAGGCGCCGATGTCTATTATATCGGCCCCGTCAAAGAGCATCTGGCGCATTATGGGCATGAATTCATGAGCTGACGTCCGGCTCCCACTGTAAAACGAGTCCGGCGTCAGGTTGATGATGCCCATTACGTGAATCATAACCCGGGATGAGTTACACCAGGATTAGCAGCGCGGCAAGATACAGGCAGAATCCCTGGGCCTTGAGGCGGGAATGGCTTAGCATCCAGGTGGAAAGGTTGACAGGGTCGTCACGGAAAGCAGGGCCAAAGTCCTGCGGGGCGTCCTTGGAAGACCATTTGAGAATGATTTCGCCCTGAGACAGATAAGTGGCACCGCCGTTACTGCGGTTAAGTGATATCAAGGACTTGTAGTCTGCAAAATAGACGGGAAGACCTTCAGGGATGTCAAACTGGGATGCCTGTGACGGGGCGCAGGCCAGCATCACAAGCGGCTGGCCGCCAGCCTCAAGTACGGCATTATACCCGGCCGAGATGCGCTCCCAGGGGGCCTTTGACGGCTCATATACGGAGAACACCACCACCTTGTCCTGAGCGGCCATCGCGTCACAATATTCATCGGCAGAGTTACGGAAACTCAGGATGGGGAACTGCTCTGTGGATAGGGTACTCTCTACAAAAACGGTGTCTTTCCTGACAAGGGTCCAGTCATCGCCAGGGTAGTGGCCCGGCAGGAACTTTCCTTCCTGACCGTCCTTGACGTAGGTGCGTTCCTCGCGGTAGTGGTTATCGGCCATGATGTCATCATCCAGAGATGCCATAAGTTCTGCGCCAACGCGGAAATCCGTATAGTCTACCAGAGGCAGGTGGGTGTTGCAGTAAACCACTGCAAAAAGAATGGAAGCCGTTGCTATTGAGGCCGATACTATCTTCCTTACAGGAACCTTTCCAAAGTCTCCGAAGGGCAGGAAGGCCCAAAGCGCCAGGGCCAGCATCACAACGTTTTTCAGGAGGCTTTGGACGTGGGTAAGGTGGATTGCCTGTCCGAAGCACCCGCAGTCCATCTGGGGATTCTTGATCCAGAGGACCAGCGTGACTATGGTGAAAAACGCAAGTAAACCCGTTGTGACCCAGGCGGTAATCTTCCTGAGGACACCCGTGATGAGTGCGATTCCCGTAAGTGCCTCCAGAAGTGAAATGGCTATACCGATACCTTTGGCGGCCGGAATGAGGAAACCTATATGGAAGAACTTAAGATATTCCGTCACGATGAGCATGGTGCCCACAGGGTCTGCCATCTTGAGGAGACCCGAGGCAAGGAATACTATGCCTATAAGTCCGGCGGCAAAGCGCCTGAGGGGGATTCGCTTCATTTCAGGAACGGGTCTATGGTCTTACGCACTTTTTCAAAGATGGCATCAGGCGGCAGCATCTGCCCGGCTACGTCAGAGCAGTCTATCCTAAGGAATTTTGGATCCCTTTCAGTCTCACCCACGTACATGTCACGGACATCTTTCTGAAAGCCGATTGAGGCTTCGTGAATATCCCTGGAGCCCTCCAGATAGGAGCGGTCACTGCCTACCCTGTTCTTGGAGAGGCTCTTTTCCACAAACCCTATGGGAACGTCCAGGAAAAGGTTGAGGTCCGGAACGGGAAGTTCAAAGTCTCCGTACTCCGTGTTGAAGATCCAGTCACGCAGACGTGCCTTTTCTGCGGGATCCTTGAGTTTGGCGCACTGGTAGGCTATGTTGGAATAGACGTATCGGTCAAGAAGGACTGTTTTTCCGGCGGCAAGCGCCTCCTTCATGGAAGGGGCGGCGCCGTGCCTGTCCTCGGCGAAGAGGAGGGCGACAAGCTGCGGATTGACCTCTGCGTTGCTGCCGAACTCCCCTCTGAGGAACCGGCTTATGAGGTCTCCGTAAACGGGGGCCTCATAGCGGGGAAAATGAATGTATTCAAGGTCAGGAAAACGCTTGAGGAGATACTCCTTCAGCATTTTCACCTGAGTGGATTTTCCGGCTCCGTCAAGCCCTTCCAGAACGATCAGCATCCTACAGGCTACGTTTGATTTCTACAATCTGGAATGCCTCGATGATGTCTCCGGGGTGGATGTCGTTGTAGCGCTCAAGGCCGCAGCCGCACTCCATTCCGGCGGGAACTTCCTTGGCCTGGTCCTTGCCCCTCTGGAGGGAAGACAGGGAACCCGTGTATACCACGATGCCGTCCCTGATAAGGCGGACATCGGCCTTGTTCGTGAGCTTTCCTTCCTTCACGATGCAGCCTGCAATGGTGCCAACCTTGGAGATCTTGAAGGTCTGCTTGACCTCTGCGGTAGCGGTGACCTCTTCCTTCTTCTCCGGCTCCAGCATGCCCTCGATACCTTCCTTGACCTCGTTGATGCAGTCGTAGATAACGGAGTAGAGGCGGATTTCAATGCCTTCCTTCTCTGCGGCGCGGCGGGCTTCTGCGGAAGGACGAACCTGGAAGCCGATGATAACGGCATCAGATGCTTCGGCAAGAAGGACGTCGGATTCTGAGATGGCACCCACGGCCTTGTGAATCACGTTCACGCGGACTTCCTCAGTGGAAAGCTTGATGAGGGAATCGGACAGGGCTTCGACGGATCCGTCCACGTCACCCTTAACGATGACATTGAGTTCCTTGAAGTTTCCGATGGCGATACGGCGGCCGATTTCCTCGAGGGTGAGGTGCTTCTGGGTCTTGATGCCCTGGATGCGGATGAGCTGCTCACGGCGCTGGGCGATTGACTTGGCCTCTTTTTCATCGGCCATGATATTGAACTTCTCACCGGCGGCGGGGGCTCCGTTGAGGCCCAGGAGGCTCACGGGGGTTGAAGGGCCTGCGCTCTCAACCTTCTGTCCGCGCTCGTTGAACATGGCCTTTACGCGGCCGTAGTAGCTTCCGGATATGATTACGTCTCCAACGTGCACAGTGCCGTCCTGCACCAGGACAGTTGCAAGGTAGCCGCGGCCCTTGTCCAGGGAGCTCTCGATCACGGCGCCGCTTCCCATCTTGGAAGGATTGGCCTTGAGCTCAAGGAGGTCTGTCTCAAAGAGCACCTTTTCAAGGAGTTTATCCACTCCGATGCCCTTCTTGGCCGATATTTCCTGGCACTGGTACTTACCGCCCCAGTCCTCCACAAGGATGTTCATCTCTGAGAGCTGACGGCGGATGGTGTCAGGATTTGCGCCGGGCTTATCAATCTTGTTGATTGCAAAGACCATGGGAACGCCTGCTGCCTGTGCATGGGCGATAGCTTCCTTGGTCTGGGGCATAACGGCGTCATCGGCCGCAACAATTATGATGGCAAGGTCCGTCATCTGGGCGCCGCGGGCACGCATGGCAGTAAATGCTTCGTGACCGGGGGTGTCCAGGAAGGTGATGCGGCGGCCGCTCTCCAGCTTCACGCTGTATGCGCCGATGTGCTGGGTGATACCACCGGCCTCACCGGCAATGACGTTGGTGTTGCGGATGTTGTCCAGCAGGGAGGTCTTACCGTGGTCTACGTGACCCATGACGGTGATTACCGGAGGACGCTCCACAAGGTCTTCCTCGCGGTCCGGCTCCTGCTGTTCTATCTCCTCTGAGAGCTCTGCGGTGACGAATTCCACCTTATAGCCGAATTCTTCGGCCACAAGGACAAGGGTCTCGGCGTCCAGACGCTGATTTATGGACACCATCATGCCCAGAGACATGCATGCGCCGATAACCTTCACCACGGGGGTGTTGCCCATGAGGGTGGCAAGATCGTTGACGGTCACGAACTCCGTGACTTTCAGTACCTTGTTCTCCGCTGCTGCGGCTTCCATCTCCTCCTGTGAACGGATAGCGGCGATCTCCCTCTTCTCCTTGCGGTGCTTTGCGCCGAAGTTGTTGCGGGTGCTCTCGTTCATCTTGGCGTATGTCTCCTTCACCTGCTTCTGGATCTCCTTCTGCATCTCTTCCTGCTCGGCCTCGGTCATAGCGGGCTTGAAGCGGTCTTTCTTGCGGGAAGGCTTGCCCTCCTCCTTCTTTTTCTTGGGAGTTTTCTCGGCCTGCACCTTGGTGACGTCCACCTTCTGGGTACCGCCGCTCTTGATGCGCTCACGCTTCTTGGCCTTTTTGGGATCAAACTGGGAGAGGTCTATCTTGCCTACTACCTTGAACGGGGCGCCGTTTTCTGAAGTTGCCTCCGCTGGGGTCGGGGCGGGGGAATCCTCCACTACGGGCTCTTCTACGGGTTCGGGTTCAGCTTCTGGTTCCGGCTCTTCAACGGGTTCGGGCTCCGGCTCTGCCACGGGCTCCGGTTCAGGTTCTGCTACGGGCTCTGGTTCCGGCTCTGCCACAGGCTCCGGTTCGGGTTCCGGGATGGGCTCCGGCTCCACTACGGGTTCCGGTTCGGGTTCGGCCACGGGCTTCGGCTCCGGCTTGCGGGAGAGGTTGTTACTCTTGATGACGGTAACTCTTTCCGGCTCGTAGTCGTCCTCTTCCTGAGGACCCTTCTTGGAAGCCTTGTCAAGAATCTCAGTGAGCTTCACGTCCACCTTCTCTGCAGCCTCCTTGAGTTCCAGGTCCTTGCCGAACTTCTTGTGAAGCTCAGGGAGGAACTCGTCTGATACCTTCATGTTAGGGTTTGCATCCTCAATGCCGGCTCCCTTGGAATTAAGGAAGTCAACCAGGGTGTCAAGCCCGATGTTGAATTGCTTGATAAGTTTCGATAGTCTTATTTCTGCCATATATAACCCCTTTTTGTTTCTAAATTAGTCTTCGAATTCTGCGCGGAGAATCTTAAGTACGTCTTCCACTGTCTCGTCCTCGAGGTCTGCCCTTGTGGCAATATCTTCCGGAGCAAGTGCCATGACGCTTCTTGCTGTGTCGCAGCCGATGGACTGGAGGCGCTCGATGATCCAGGGCTCGATGACGTCTGCGAACTCGCTGAGCAGGACGTCGTCCTCCTCTTCCTCATTCTTCTGGAGCTCTCTCCAGACCTCTATCTCACGGCCGACCAGCATTCCGGCGAGCTTGATGTTCACGCCGCCCTTGCCGATACCCTTCTTAACTTCATCGGCCTGCATGAAGACCTTGATCTTGTCCTCCGGGGACTGGCCAAGGTCAATGCGGGAGATGCGGGCGGGATTCAGGGCCCTCTGGATCATGAGCTGAGGGTTGGAACTCCACTGGATTACGTCGATGTTCTCGTTGCGGAGCTCACGGACGATACCCATGATACGGGATCCCTTTACGCCGATACATGCGCCGATGGGATCAATGCGGTCATCGTAGGACTCAACGGCCACCTTGGCGCGTTCTCCGGGGATGCGGACAACCTTCTTGACGGTGATGAGGCCATCGTAGATCTCAGGGACCTCCATTTCGAAGAGTTTCTCAAGGAAGGAATCCGTGGTGCGAGAAAGGACGATGTATGGAGTGGTGTTGTTCTTCATCTCCACGCTCTTGATGATGGCACGGACGGAATCTGACTTCTTGAAGTGCTCTCCGGGGATTTGCTCGGACTTGGGCATACGGAGTTCGTTGCCGTCCTCGTCCAGGATGAGGACCTCGTTCTTCCAGGTCTGATAGACTTCACCGGTGAAGATTTCACCCACGCGCTCTGAGTACTTCTTGAACACGTTGGCTTTCTCAATGTCCATGATTCGGCCCTGGAGGTTCTGGCGGATGTTGAGGATACCGCGGCGGCCGAAGGATGCGAGAGAGAGCTTGCGGGCGAATGTGTCACCTATCTCGTAGTCGTCGTCACCGGTTTCCGCGGCGATCTCCTCTACGGTGATCTGGGTTACGGGGTCTTCCACCTCTTCCACAACCTCAAAGTTCTGGTATATTTCGCAGTCTCCCTTGTCCACGTTGATGATAACGTCAAAGTTGTCTGCGCTGCCATAGGTCTTTGCAAGCTGTGTGAGGAATACGTCCTTGAGGACACCCAGCATAACCGGACGGTCAATGCTCTTCTCTTCCTTGAAATCCTTGAAAGCGTCAATCAAGGTGATTTCTTTCTCTTTTTCTTTTGCCATTGTTATATATTTATTGTTTCTATTGCCATAAAAAAAGATAGGGGACCGTCGTCCTCTATCTCGTTCACGGGTGCAAAGATAAGAATAAATTCTTAAAATGCAAAGGGAAATGTCAAAACTCTATGTAAGGCATTACCCTGTTAACTCCGTCAAGGCCGATAAGAGTACCGTCTACGGTAATATCGGCCTCAGTTGCGGCTTCAAGCGTGCCCTTGACCTTTTTCCCGCCTTTGAGCCACACCTCCACCTTTGTGCCGATGGCCTTCCGGAATTGTTTCAGAACCTTGAACGGGCGGTCCAGGCCGGCCGATGATACGGTGAGGGCGTAATCCTCCACGTCCTGGTCGAAGGCCTCGTGCACCACCTTGTCAATGGCGCTGCAGTCTTCCCAGTCCACATCTCCAACCTCTTTCTCGATGATTACCTCGACGTCATTGTCCTTGGAGACGGTAACGTCCACAAGGAAGCAGCCTCTCTGGGCCACTTCGGCCTCCACGGCCTTTGCGATAAGTTCCTTATTCATCTTTTTTCCTGTTTTTCTTACGGAAACTGTGTCTGTCTATAACCTTTACATCCTGCGTGACTGATTCCAGCCTTTCGAGGAGCCTTTCCGGGTGGGCGTAATTCTCACGGAGGTTCCTCAGGGCGTTCACAAAATAGAATCCGTCGCAGAAACGCTCGTCCGTAACGATGTAAAGCGGCATACGCTTGCCGATGACTATCTGGTCTCCCTCAACCACCGGCACCTTTGCTTCCTTACCCATGGCGAAGAACATTCCGGTGTTTCCGAAGTCATATAGGTGATGGAAGATGGACGGCCCCTTGATGGACTTGAGGTTGGTGATGAAGGCCGATGTATGGAAGGGGCTCACCTTGAGGATGGCTCCCGGAAGCAGCCCGTGCTTATCCAGATACTTGATTGTGGCAACCAGAAAATGGATGAGGAAATTGGGCGTGAAGGTGATAAGGCGTGCCAGTTTGTCCGTGCCGTTGTTGGCGTCCATATGGCTGTTGGCCCTTATGGCATCGTTTATCTTGTCGCGTATTTCCGGCAGGCTTTCCAGACCGGTGAAGTCTATCTTGACTGTGGTTTCCGCAGCCTCTGCACTGAGTCCCTTCTTTACCACAAAAGATATCTGGATTGTATTTCTCTGGAAGATGTGACCGTTCATAATGAAGCGGTTTATCCTGGGGAACAGGGCTATTGTTCTCACAAGGCCGCCAATTATGATGTGCATGTAGTTGTAATTCTCTCCAAGGGCCGATTGTTCCTTGATGAAGGCATCAAGGGGTTCGCAGGGACAGTCGTAGTCTGTCAGGTTCTGGGAATCGTGGCGGTGCCGCATTATGTGGGGGATAATACGCTGGATGGGATCTATGTCCCGCACCTGTTTCCCGTCAGGTCTTAGTCCGAACATTGTAAATGTAGGTTTAGATTTGCAGTACAAATATATGGAAAAATGATTAAATTTGCAGAATAGAAACAAATTAAAATCAATTCATATGAAACACATTCTCAGCATCATCGCAGTTATCGCCGCTGTAACCGTTTCTTTCAGCGCCAACGCCCAGACCAACAAGGAAGCCGTCCAGGCTGCAGAGCAGAATCTCCAGCAGAAGCAGAAGGAACTCTCTGAAACACAGCGTGCCGCCGACAAACAGATCTCCCAGAGCCAGACCCATATCAATAAACTGGAGCAGCAGTACGACAAAGCCAAGGATCAGTACACTCAGGGCAAGAAGTCCCTTTCCGTGCTGAAACAGTCCCTCAAGGCAAAGGGTGATGTGATCAAGGCCAAGAAGGCTGCTCTCAAGCTTGAGAAAAAGGCCCGCAAGGTGGATGACGGCAAGTTTGATTCTGCCGATAAACAGGCCGTAAAGGATCTTGAGAACGAACTCAAGGAACTCACTTCGGACCTGAATGTGGCCAAGAAGGATTACAAGGAGGCAGAGTCCAAGGTAAACCAGAACAAGAAGACCATGGACTCCCTGAAGAAGGAAATCGGCGCTGCCAAGAAGGACATTGCCGCTGCAAAGAAAGATGTGAAGGCTGCGAAGAAAGAGGTTAACCAGGGAAAGAAAGACCTCAAGGAGCAGCAGAACATAGCAAACAAGCAGGAAGACCTAATCAAGGCCCAGAAGGCCGCTGAAGAGGCCGCAGTTAAGGCAGAGGCTGCAGAGCAGAAGGCTGAGCAGGCCCAGGAGGTGATTGAATCCCATGAGGAGATAGAGGTCCCCGAGGCCCCCACGCCCATCGTTCCCGCAGAACCTACTCCCGTCCCCGCACCTGCACCTGTAGTTGAATAATTAACCTGAACATGAATAGAAAAGTACTTCTGATGATCCTGGACGGCTGGGGTGAAGGCCGTCACGACTACTCAAACGCAATCTGGACCCAGGGCACGCCCAACATTGACGCCCTCCGTGAAAAATATCCTTATGGCCATCTTCAGGCCTGCGGCGAATACGTAGGTCTCCCTGACGGCCAGATGGGTAACTCCGAAGTAGGTCATATGAACCTTGGAGCCGGCCGCGTGGTTTACCAGGATCTTGTTAAGATCAATATCGCCTGCCGTGAGCACAAACTCCTTGAAAACAAGGAAATCAAGGCGGCATATGATTATGTGAAAAAGAGCGGCAAGAAGCTCCACCTGATGGGCCTTACCTCCCACGGCGGCGTTCACAGCTCCCTTGACCACGTGTATGAATTCCTTCGCGTAGCTAAGGAAGAAGGCCTTGACAAAGTTTACGTCCATGCCTTCATGGACGGCCGTGACACGGATCCCCGCAGCGGACTTGGCTTTGTGGCGGAACTTGAGCAGAAGATGAAGGAAACCACCGGTAAGGTGGCCTCCGTCTGCGGCCGCTTCTATGCCATGGACCGCGACAAACGCTGGGCCCGTGTAAAGGAAGCCTACGACCTCCTTGTAGAAGGCAAGGGCGCTGCCTTTGAAAGCGCCCAGGCAGGTATCCAGGCCAGCTATGACGCAGATGTTACGGATGAATTCATCAAGCCTATAGTGGTTACTGAGAACGGAAAGCCCGTTGCTACCATAGAGGAAGGAGATGCCGTAATCTTCTACAATTTCCGCAATGACCGCGCCCGTGAACTCACCTCTGTCCTCACCCAGCAGGATATGCCTCAGGAAGGGATGCACACCATTCCCCTATACTATTGCTGTCTCACTCCCTATGACGCTTCATTTACCGGAGTGCACATCCTCTTTGACAAGGAACTGGTGCAGGATACCCTTGGAGAAACTGTTTCCAAGGCCGGAAAGCATCAGCTCAGGATTGCAGAGACAGAGAAATACGCCCATGTGACGTTCTTTTTCAACGGCGGCCGTGAAACCGTCTTCGAGAACGAGGACCGTATCCTTGTGAACAGCCCCAAGGTTCCCACCTATGACCTTCTTCCTCAGATGAGCGCCCCTGAGGTTGCAGAGAAACTCATCGCGGAAATCCGCAGCGGAAAGCAGGATATGATTATCCTCAACTTCGCCAACGGAGACATGGTGGGCCATACCGGTATCTACAACTCCATAACCCGCGCAGTCACCTGCATTGACAAGCTTGTGGGAGAAGTGGTGAAGGAAGCTATCGCCAAGGATTATGTGGTGCTCCTTACCGCAGACCACGGCAACGCGGATTATGCAGTGAATGCAGACGGCACCCCCAACACTGCACATTCACTCAATACCGTACAGTTTGTGGTTATCAACGCCGGCAGTGAGGTGAAAAAAGTCAAGGACGGCGCCCTTTGCAACGTGGCCCCCACCATCCTCAAGCTCATGGGCATCCCCCAGCCTGCCGCAATGACCGCAGAACCTCTTATCTAGTATGGAATTATCAGCAAAATTCCTGGCACAGCTGCTTAAGGGTACCGTAGAGGGCGATGAAAACGCCAAAGCTACCAAGTTTGCCAAAATAGAACATGGCAAGCCCGGTACCCTGAGCTTTTTTGCCAACCCCAAATATGAGCCCTTCGTGTACACCAGCAAGGCATCCATCCTCATCGTGGGAAAGGACTTCCAGCCAAAGGAGCCCGTTACGCCCACTCTGGTAAGGGTGGAGGACGCATACAGCGCTATCGCTGAGCTCCTTAAGTATGTGGCCGATAAAAAGAAGAAGGCAAAGCGTCACCGCAGCCTCAGGGCCCGCTGGTTCCTGTCCACAACATTCGGCAAAAAGGTATACGTGGGAGACTACTCCTATGTGGGCCGCAACACCGTGGTGGGGGACAATACCGTCATCCATGAGCACGTGTACATAGGGGAGGACTGCACTATCGGCACTGACTGCATCTTCTATCCCGGCGTCCGCATCTATCCCGGCATGATTATCGGCAACAATGTCATCCTCCACAGCGGGGTCGTGATCGGGGCCGATGGTTTTGGCAACGCTCCCCAGCCGGACGGCAGTTGGGAAAAGATAGAGCACCTGGGGAACGTGGTTATCGGTAACGACGTAGAGATTGGGGCCAATACCACCGTAGACCGTGCCCAGATGGAGTCTACCATCATCGGGAATGGTGTTAAGATTGACAACCTTTGCCAGATTGCGCACAACGTGATCATTGGGGACCACACAGCCATGGCAGCACAGTGCGGCATCGCCGGCTCCACCCAAATCGGCAAGTATTGCATCCTGGCGGGCCAGGTTGGCGTTGCCGGTCATCTCAAGATTGCCGACCACACCACCATCTGCGCCCAGGGAGGCGTTATCGGCAATATCCGCAAGGAGGGAGAAGTCCTTGTGGGATCACCCGTCATTCCCGTAAAACAGTACATGAAAGCCTACGCAATTTTCAAGCGTCAGGCAGAGGAATAGTATCCTTTTTGATTTTTCGCATCAATTGCTTATCTTTGCACACTTTTAGACAAGGATAGGCAATTGATGCGTTATAGTCAGCATACGGTAAAGAAATCTTACTATTTTGAAGGCAAGGGCCTTCATACGGGTACGTATGCCCATATGAAACTTATGCCTGCACCCGTAGACACCGGCATCAAGTTCCGCCGCACGGATCTCAAATACAGGCCCGTCATAATCGCCGTCGCTGAAAATGTCTCAAATACTGCGCGCAGCACCACAATCTCCTACAAGGAAACGGTCGCCGTCACAATAGAGCACATAATGTCCTGCCTTACCGGCCTTGGCGTAGACAATGCCATCGTGGAGCTGGATAACATAGAGGTGCCCATTATGGACGGCAGCGCGCGCTATTTTGTGGAGGCCATCATGAAGGACGGCCTGGTGGACCAGGGCGTTCCCCGTAAGATTTATGATTTAACGGAGCCCGTCGAGGTGAAAGACTCCCAGTCTGGTTCCTGGATCAAGGCAGAGCCTGCGTCGGCCCCGTCAATTGACGTGACTGTGGACTTTGGTTCCCGCATCATAGGAGTCCAGAACGTCCACTGGGACTTAAGCGTTGATTATGCCTCGGAGATAGGCCCCAGCCGTACCTTTTGCTTCTTCCATGAGATTGAGTACCTTTACCGCAACAATCTCATCAAGGGAGGAGACCTTGACAACGCAATCGTGATTGTGGAGCAGGAGGCTACGGAAGAGCAGCTCAAGTGGGTGTCCCAGCTTTTCAGCCTGCCGGATCTTCACGTCACGGATGACGGCTATCTCAATAACCTCAAGCTCAATTTCCCTGACGAATGCGGCCGCCACAAGCTCCTTGACCTTATTGGAGACCTCCGTCTGGTGGGCGGGTACCTCAATGCGCACATTACGGCTTACAAGCCCGGGCATGCCCTCAACACCCGCCTGGCAAAGCTTCTCCGTTCCAAGATTAAGTAAACTACTATGATAAAGATTCATCCCATGGCCTGTGTTCACCCCGATGCCGTCTTAGGAGACGGCGTTGAGGTAGGACCTTTCGCATTCATTGACGCAAACGTCACAATCGGTGCCGGTACCAAGGTGCTCAACAATGCCACCATCTACAATCATGTGCGCATTGGAGAAAACTGCACGGTTTTCCCCGGAGCAGTTGTTGGAGCCATCCCCCAGGACCTCAAGTTTGAGGGAGAAGAATCCTGGGTGGAGATTGGTGACCGCGTGAACATCCGTGAATGCGCCACCATCAACCGCGGCACCAAGGCCAGCGGCAAGGGCGTTACCAAAATCGGCAACGATACCTTAATCATGTCTTACGCGCACATCGCGCATGACTGCACCGTTGGCAATCACTGCATCATAGTAAGCTACGTTGGCCTTGCCGGAGAAACCGATATCCACGACTGGGGTATCATGGGCGGCAAGTCCGGCTCCCATCAGTTCTGCCGCGTAGGAACTCATGCCTTCGTGGGTGCTTTCTCAAAGCTCTCCAAGGACGTTCCTCCGTATGTCCTGGCAGGCCGTGATCCCATCAGCTTCGAGGGCGTAAACCGCGTAGGACTTCTCCGCCGCGGCTTCACTGAGGAAAAGGTGAATGAGATCAAGGACATCTATGATACCATCTACTTCAAGGGAATGAATGTAAGCCAGGCCCTGGAGTACATTGAGGCCAATTTCCCTCAGACTCCTGAGCGTGATACCATCCTGAAGTTCGTTAAGGAGTCTTCACGCGGCATCATCCCCAAACCCCGCCGCTAGCCAGTGCTTCTGTCCACGGCATATTTCCCGCCCGTCCAGTGGTTCGCCCTGGCGGCACGCTATAAGCAGGCCTCCCTGGAGGCCTGCGAGCGTTATCAGAAGCAGACCTACCGCAACCGCTGCTACATCCTTGCCGGAGACGGCGTCCAGATGCTGCAGGTTCCCGTTGTTCATCAGGCCGATATGTCAATCCGTGAGGTCATGGTGGATTATTCCACCCCCTGGGTAATACGTTCTCAGCGGGCACTTGATACGGCCTATGAGTCATCGGCCTTCTTTGAATATTACCGTGACGGGCTTTACGCAATCCTTGACTCTCATCCGGAGCGTCTGTGGGATCTTAACATGCAACTTATCCGCTGGTGCCTTGACAGGCTGCATCTGGAGTGTACGATTGAGCCCACCACCGCTTTTACGGCGCCTGATTCCGTGGCCGATGACTACCGCTTCTCCATCAATCCCAAGCACCAGGATACGGTTATGAGGGACCTTGGCATTGACAGGCCCTACTACCAGGTGTTCCGTGACCGTATGGGCGGCTTCACCCCCGGCCTTTCCGTCCTGGATTTACTCTTCAACGAGGGTCCGGACGCGGTAGATTTTCTTTGTCCGTGACGTGACTTTCACGCTGTTGTCTATGCAGTAGGGGATTACCGCCAGCACGTGGTGAGGGTCTGATGCCGATTTAAGAAGCGGCACAAACGGTTTTTCGTCGGCCGGGATGTGGTGGTCCGTGAACCAGTCCTGCATCTTCTTCCGCCCCGGAGCCCCGAGGGGCTTTATCCAGTCACCTGGTTCCCACTTGCCTATTATATATTCTCCTGCCTTATCCGCATCCATAATGAGCATCCCCTCCGGCTGCTTCACCGCCTGCGTCCCGTCCCAGGGCTCTTCGGTTATGGTAAATTCTGTTTGCTGAAGAGGGTGTATGTCCGAAAACCCATGGCCACCCTCGGCCGTGTAAGAGGGAGGGGCCCAAAGCTTGCTTTGGGAGGGGTCGGCGTAGCCGACGGTTGGCGGACATACACCCTCTTCAGCAAACCTATCCATATCACGGTTCAGGACCTCAACGAAGCGCGGGTTGATTTCACGGAAGACGGGGAAAACTAGGTTCCGGATCTTGTTGCGCTTGTAGTCGTTCAGGGCATTTGTGGCATCCTCGCGCCATGAAAGGCCGTTTTCTGCGGCAAAGGCCTCAATCTCTTCCCGGGTCATAGCAAGGAGCGGCCTCAGGAGGGGGATATCGGAAAAATCCGGATCCGGGATAAAGCCATCGGCCTTCATGCCGATGATTCCGCGTACGCCGGTGCCGCGTAACAAATTGAGAATCAGTGTCTCGGCGTTGTCATTTGCGTTATGTGCCACGGCAACGCCGTCATAGCCGTGCTCCCGGCAGAGCTCCCCAAACCAGTGGTAACGGAGCCTCCTGGCAGCCATCTCTATGGAAATGCCCTCCTGGGCGGCATAGGCCGATGTCTCGAAGCGCTTTACGTGGCAGGTGATGCCGTAGCTGGCTGCCCAGTCACGCACAAAAGCCTCGTCACCGTCACTGTCGGCCCCCCTTAGCCCAAAGTTGCAGTGAGCAATGGCAAAAGGTTCGCCGTTTTGGCGAACCTTTTCTGCCAGGCACATTGAATCTATGCCTCCGCTTACTGCAACAAGTAGCATACAACTAGTGCTTGTGTGCGATTGTGTAGGTAAAGCCGAACTCCAGGAATTCCTTGAACTGTACGCCCTTTCCCTCGTTCTTCTTACCGGCGTTAAGGAGACTGCCGTCAGGATTTGTAAGTTTCACAAGAGGATCGTAGATGAGGTTGGTGGAAAGGGTGAGTGCAAAGAACTTGGCCAGTTTCCAGAATACCTTGTTGTCCCAGGTGATTCGGGGCTCAACGGTAGGTTTGAGGTAGTTGTAGAAGGCTGCCACCTGAGTGGTGTAGGAGAAGGCATCGTTGATAACCCAGGAGGCATCGGCCTTGATCTGGGCACCAAGTTCAGGACGGAAGGCCATGAAAGCGGCCCAGTCTTCTGCCGCGATGGCTGCATCTTTGTCTGCATAGGCGGTATCCTTCACCAGGTCCATGCCGTAGGTGTTGCGGAGGAGGGGGTTGCTCACAATCACAACGCCACCGGCAAGGGGAGCTATGTTTAGTGAGAACCAGGGTGCAGGTGTCCACAGCACACCAAGACCCACATTGATGTAGGCGGGAGAGAACAGGCCGGACTTAAGATTGTTCTTTGCGGCTATTTTCCAGGCCTGGGTGGGGTTGTCGGCATATTGATCAAGGAGTTCTGCCGTAGGGGCCTTGTAGTCGTAGTTGTCACCAAACTGGGTCTTGAAATCCAGGAAAGCGGAATAGCTCAAGTGACGGATGGGTGTCTCATAGCCCCACTTGGACTCAAAGTAAATGCGGTCCTTGGTTTTCTGGAAGATGGGTTTATCGGCGCTGTACATTCCGCCGTAATCCAGCTGGAGACGGTTGTTCCAGATCATCTTGTCCTTGGCATAATTAGTCTGTGCATCTACGTTGCCGGCAAGGGAGACGGTATTGTAACCGCCTGCTGCCCAGTGTGACAGCCAGCTTTGGCCAAAGTTGATGTTGGTGAGGAGGGTGGTGTTCCAGTATTTTGGCTTTTCCACAACTTCCGGGACATCCTCAGCGGCGCTGAGCGCTGCAGCGGCCTCTGCCACTGCGTCCTGGGTGTCCTGGGCAAATACTGACCATGTGGCCACTATGGCCATGCTTATGAGTGCAAATACTTTTTTCATATTAGTAGGATCTTGCAAATAATACTCTCTGATGTGAAGGCTTTCCGGTGTAGATGCACTTGCCTTCCTCCATGCAAACTGCGCTGTCTACGGGGATGCAGCGGATGGTTGCCTTTGTCTCTTCCTGGATACGGGCCTCTGTTTCTGCAGTGCCGTCCCAGTGGCAGAGGAGGAATCCGCCCTTCTCAATCTCTTCCTTGAACTCTTCCCAGGTGTCAACCTTGCGGATGGAGGCGTCACGGAAGGCAAGGGCTTTGTTATAGATGTTCTGCTGGATATCGTCCAGAAGGCCGATAATCCTGTCCTCAAGGCCCTCCAGGGGCTCTGAAATCTTTTCAAGGGTGTCACGGCGGGCAACCTCTACTGTGCCGTTTGCTATGTCACGGGGACCCATGGCAAGGCGTACGGGAACGCCCTTGAGCTCCCACTCTGCAAACTTGAATCCGGGACGGAGGGTGTCGCGGTCATCTATCTCCACGCTGTGTCCCTTGGCCTCAAGGGCTTTCTTGAGCTCATACATCTTGTCAAGGACTGCATTGTGCTCTTCATCGGTCTTGTAGATGGGAACCATCACAACCTGGATAGGAGCCAGTGCGGGAGGAAGGACCAGGCCGTTGTCGTCTCCATGGGCCATGATAAGTGCGCCCATAAGGCGGGTGCTCACGCCCCAGGAAGTGGCCCAGACGTAATCCTGCTTGCCTTCCTTGTTGGTAAACTGGACGTCGAAGCTCTTGGCGAAGTTCTGGCCCAGGAAGTGGGAGGTGCCGGCCTGGAGGGCCTTGCCGTCCTGCATCAGGGCCTCTATGGTCATGGTGTCAAGTGCACCTGCAAAACGCTCTCCGGGGCTCTTGTGGCCAACCACTACGGGAAGGGCCATGACCTCACGGGCAAACTTTGCATATACGTTCACCATGCGTGTCTTCTCTTCCTCTGCCTCCTGTGCTGTAGCATGAGCCGTGTGGCCTTCCTGCCACAGGAACTCTGCTGTACGCAGGAAAAGGCGGGTGCGCATTTCCCAGCGCACCACGTTGCACCACTGGTTGCACAGGATAGGGAGATCTCTCCAGCTGTGGACCCAGTTTTTGTAGGTATTCCAGATAATGGTTTCAGAGGTGGGACGCACTATGAGTTCCTCTTCCAGCTTAGCCTCAGGGTCCACGATGATGCCGTTGCCCTTGGGGTCATTCATGAGGCGGTGGTGTGTGACCACGGCGCATTCCTTGGCAAAACCTGCCACGTGCTCTGCCTCACGGCTGAAGAAACTCTTGGGAATGAACAGGGGGAAGTAGGCGTTCTTTACGCCGGTTTCCTTGAACATGCCGTCAAGGATGCCCTGCATTTTTTCCCAGATGGCGTAGCCGTAAGGCTTGATGACCATACATCCGCGTACCGCGCTCTGCTCTGCGAGATCTGCCTTCACCACCAGGTCATTATACCACTGGGAGTAGTTCTCTTCCCGTTTTGTTACCTCTTTTGCCATAATAATTATTGCTTTTTTGCTGTTTTGTTGCTATTATTGTCTCTTGGAAAGTGACATGCAGGTATAATAATTGCATTATCTTTCCCAAAATGCCGATTTATCGGCACAAAGATACTAATTTTATTGGATAAAGGAGGCCCTAATATGAAAAAGAGATTCCTGGCATACGTTGCCGCCGGCTTCGCGGCTCTTTCCTGCGGATCTGTGGGACAGGTCAGCACCCAGACCTTTGACGACGGTCTTTACTACACAAAGCCCGCCGTCTCTGAGGTGGCCGTCTCAGATGATGCCGTAGACAACCTTCTGGCCGATACAAAGGATTCCCCTGCATATATCATCAGCAATGGGGATACCCTTGTGGTACCTTCCGGGCAGTCGGTGCGTCTTTCTACGTCCAATTCGGTTATCACCGTTACTGATACGCCGTCATGGGCGTGGAACTATACCTATCCCTACACTCCCTGGTACTATTACCCTTCATGGGGATACAATTACTATGGATGGCGCCCCTGGGCATATTGGGATACCTGGTACTATCCCTACCGCTGGCACTATTTCTACAGCTATTGGGATCCCTGGTACCACTATGACCCCTGGTACTATCATTCCTGGTACAGCCCCTGGTATTACACTTCATGGTATTATGATCCCTGGTATTACAGGCCCTACCATCACTACGGCTATTACGGCTGGCACGGTTACGGTGGCCATCACCACTGGGTTTCAAACCGTCCTGCAAGGATGAGTAACGCTACAGGCGGCTTCTCCGGCTCTTCAAGGAGCATCGGCGGGTCTTCCCGCAGCATCGGTGCATCGGCCCGTTCAGCCGGCGTGGCAAGTTCTTCTTCCCGCGCATCAGGAACCCGTTCCGTTTCCACGCGTTCCGGTTCATCCGTATCAAGGAATTACAGCCCTTCCACAAGGAGCGTGACTTCGGTAAGCAGAAGCTCCTCTTCCGCTACAAGGAGTTCTTCCTCCGTCACCAGGAGCAGCAGCACCACTTCACGCAGCAGCTCGTCTTCCGTAAGAAGCGGTAGCTCCACTTCAAGGAGCAGCAGCTCATCTTCCGTAAGAAGCGGTAGTTCCACTTCCAGAAGCAGCAGTTCTTCTCCTTCCTACAGAAGCAGCAGCTCTTCGTCCAGAAGCAGTTCTCCTTCCTACAGGAGCAGCTCTTCCTCAACCAGAAGTTCTTCTTCATCAGGAGGCTATTCCGGCGGATACCGTTCATCCTCCTCTTCCAGCAGCAGCCGCTCTTCCGGCAGTTACTCCAGCGGAAGCCGTTCTTCCGGCGGATATTCCGGCGGCGGGCGCTCTTCATCCGGCGGTTACTCCGGTGGTGGCCGTTCATCCTCTTCCGGCGGCGGCCGTTCATCTTCACACAGGTAGATTATGAAAAAGATAGTTTTTGCATCAGTTCTTTGTGCGGCGGTATCATTCTCTGCCGCCGCGCAGTCCTGGGATCAGGCCCAGAAGTTCTCTGAGAACATCTATGGTGGCACCGCAAGGAGCATAGCCATGGGTAACGCCCTCACCGCGGTGGGCGGTGACCTCGGGTCCATCGGCCTTAATCCTGCAGGCAGCGCAGTTGCGGGTTACACCCAGTTTGTGATCACTCCCTCCCTTTCCATAACGGCAACACAGGCGCAGGGGTATGACTTCGAGGGTCTGGATCCTATCGGCCTTGGAGACCGCGTGTCCACCGGCTACACCCGCGCCAAGATGCCCAACATCGGATTCACCGTGAATATGGATACCGGCCGGAAACATGGTCTCAAGCGTGTTTCATTTGGCTTCGTGTCCAACGCCACCAATGATTACACATACAGGGCAAACGCATCCGGTTCATTGTATGGCAAGTATACATATTCCGGCTCTCTGGCTTCCCTTGCCCAGGGCTATACCCCGGAGGCAATAGGAGGTGACTGGTACAATACCGGATACGGCCTTGAGCCGGACTGGAGCGCCATGATGGGTGCACGCGCCCATCTCTTTGACCATATCGGCGGCACGGATTACCTTGGTGTCACAGACCTGATGGTTGGTGGCAAGCCTGAAGCTGCCGGACCGCTTTTCCAGAAGTACGGTTACCAGACCAGGGGCTACAAGCATGACGTGGTCATCAACATGAGCGCCAATTTTGACGATAAATTCTACATCGGCGCAAACATGGGTTTCACCACCCTGTCATATATGGAGTCGGAATACTGGGAGGAGATGCCCGAAGATCCTTCGACGTTCCCCCAGATAGAGTATGACGGCGGGGCCACCCTAGCAACCCTCAACTCCATCCTGGCAAAGCGCAGTTACGGCGTGTCCGGAACCGGCGTATACTTCAAGGCCGGCCTCCTCTGGCGTCCCTTCGCGGGCCTGAGGCTGGGTGCCGCCATCCAGACTCCTACCCTTGTCAACATGACCGGAAGGTGCACATGGTATGGTGAAACCTCTCTCAAGGGCATCTACTTCAGCCCTTCCAAGAGCCCGGAGGATGAATGGATATATGCCCTCCGCATGCCCTTCCGCTGGAATGTCGGTTTGGCTTACACCTTTGGCAGCTTTGCAGTGCTCAGCGTAGATTATGAGATGGCCGATTATTCCCAGTCCAAATACCGTGGCCGTAGTGACTTCGGTTATTCCTCCGGGGCCTGGAGTGACCAGAATGCCGATATTAAGGACGCCCTTGGCCTGGGCCACAACATCCGCGTTGGTATGGAGTTCAAGCCCACGGAGTCCCTTGCAGTCCGTGTGGGTTACAATTATCTGTCCGGCTCCCAGAAAAACTGGCTGGTTTGGGATAACGCGGATCCTGCAAACCCTGTACTGTATCTTGAGCCCCTTACCGCCAAGCAACGCGCAGACCAGGCCACTCAGCTGGTAAGCTTCGGGGCGGGTTACTCAGTGGGTCATTTCTTTACGGATTTTGCCGTGCGCCTGCGCTTTATGCCACAGAGCTACTTCACTCCTTACCGCTATTATACCTCCGGTGCCAATGCCTATGACAAGATTGTAGATATGGCAGCACAGGTCCCTGAGGTGGTTGTATCGGCCACTGGCATTGAACCTGTCCTCACGTTAGGCTGGCGTTTCTGACAATTTGGCAGATTATTTCTGCTGGCACAGAATTGGATATTTTGTGAGGCGTCGCTCAGGAAAAGAGCGGCGCCTTTTTGGTAAACAAATAAAAACAAGATATTATGGGTAAAATTATCGGTATCGACCTTGGAACAACCAATTCCTGTGTCGCGGTGATGGAAGGCAATCAGCCCACCGTCATCATCAATAACGAAGGACAGCGTACCACTCCTTCAGTGGTGGCTTTCACAGACGGCGGAGAGCGTAAGATCGGCTCCCCGGCAAAACGTCAGGCTATCACCAATCCTAACAACACCGTATTCTCCATCAAGCGTTTCATGGGTGAGACCTATGACCAGGTGGCTACGGAGGTTGCACGCGTACCTTATAAGGTTTCCCGCGGAGAAAACAACACTCCCCGCGTAGACATCAACGGCAAGCTTTACACCCCTCAGGAGATATCGGCCATGATTCTCCAGAAGATGAAAAAGACCGCAGAAGAATATCTCCGTCAGGAGGTCACTGAGGCCGTTATCACCGTTCCCGCATACTTCTCAGACTCCCAGCGTCAGGCCACCAAGGAAGCCGGCCGCATCGCTGGTCTGGATGTGAAGCGTATCATCAACGAGCCCACCGCGGCAGCCCTTGCATACGGCCTTGACAAGAAGGATAAGGATATGAAGGTTGCAGTGTACGACCTTGGCGGCGGTACCTTCGATATCTCCATCCTCCAGCTTGGTGACGGCGTGTTCGAGGTCCTTTCCACCAACGGCGAT
>JAFZOU010000122.1 GCA_017550525.1 Bacteroidales bacterium | reverse complement strand
GGCTCTTCATCTACGGAGAACTTGTAACCCAGTGCTTTACCGCCCTTGTCCTGGGTCTCATTTGGGGGGCCGATGGAATATTCGCATCATTTGCCGTAAGCCAGGCGCTCATTCTCATCACGCTGGCTTCCTACCGTCCAAAATTTTTCTTACCTTTGTGGGATAAAGAATCCACCAAGGAATGAATCAACGGCTAACCGCCATAATCCTAGCCATTGTGCTTGCCCTTCCGCTCCATTCACAGAGCAAGAAGGACAACACCATCATATTCACGCCCCAGTGGACCGCCCAGGCACAGTTTGCCGGCTATTACGCCGCCCTTGAGATGGGTTTCTACAAGGATGAGGGCATCGATGTGATAATTGAGCATCCCAACGCCAGTAGCGGCGCCGTAGACCGCATGCGCAAGAACCAGAGCCAGGCCACAATCCTCCCCGTAACCCAGGCTATCTTTGCACTGGACCGTGGAGTGAAGCTTGTGAACCTCCTCCAGACCTCCATGAACAGTTCCCTCATGATAGTTTCAAGGCGCGGGAAGAACCCCTTGAATCAGAAAGGGGCCAAGGTGGCCACTTTCAGGGCGGGATACTACCAGCTTGCCATAGCAGCGGCAAAGGAGCTGGGACTGGACTATGAATGGCTTGAAACCGCCGGATTGCTGAACCTTTTCATTGCCGGAGCTGTGGATGCCTCCATCGCCATGTCATACAACGAATACTACCAGTTCCTCCAGACAGGCCTCATAGAGCGTGATGAAAACATTGTATTCCGCTTCGCAGACCATGGCTACAACATCCAGGAGGACGGCCTTTACATGACAAGGAAGGAGTATGACAGGAACCCCGGGCTTGCCCAGAGGTTCGCCCGTGCCAGCCAGAGGGGCTGGGAGTGGGTTGCATACCACCCGGAGGAAGCCCTTCAGATTGTAATGAAGCAGGTAAAGCTCAACCACGAAGCCACCAACCCCACCCTCCAGCGCCTCATGCTCCAGGAAATCCTGGACCAGATGGAAAGCTATGAGAGCGGCGAAAGGGAATACCTTCTGAGGGAAGACATGTTCAACCAGGCGGTGCAGCTCATGCTTAAGGCCGGCATCATCCATCATGAACACACTATAAAGGAGCTTCTGCCATGACCATAGGGAAGAAAATCAGAAGTTCGCTGTCTACAAGGATCAGTCTCTGGACGGTCCTGTTTGCCGCAATAGTGTTCATCATCTCCATTTCCGTGGTGGCCTTCCGTTCCCGCAACGCAGTGAGGGAAGAGGCCATCAAAGGCGCCAACAGGGTACTTGAAAACGCCGTCCTCAGGACAAACTACATCCTGGAAGACGTGGAGGACCTTGCAAATAACCTTGAATGGCTTATCCTCAAGGACCTGGACAACCCTGACGCCATGATGGAGTACTCCCACCAGATTGTCCAGAACAATACCTTCCTGAACGGCTGCTCCATATCCTTCGAGCCATATTTCTACCCGGAAAAGGGAAAATACTTCAGCGCGTACTCCAACAACAACGGCAGGTACGTGTACACCATGCAGGAAGGATCGGACGACTACCAGTACTTCTACCTCAACTGGTACATGATGCCAAAGCTGCTCATGCAGCCCTGCTGGACAGAGCCATACACAGACCAGGAAGTGGGAGACGAAGCCACCATGAACCTTGAGATGAACGTCTCCTTCTGCAAACCCATTATCGGAAATGACGGTGATTTCATCGGCGTCATATCCCTTGACATATCTCTCAAATGGTTGTCAGAGACATTATCGGCCGTAAAGCCTTATCCCAACGCATACGCATTCCTCCTGAGCCGCGGCGGGTCCTACCTTGTGCACCCTGACCCTGAGAAACTCTTCTACGAGTCCTTCTTTACCCCGGCCCTTGAGGACGGCCTCACCCCGGAACTGAAACAGCTGGGTAAGGATATGCTTGATTGGAAGGAGGGAATAAGGAGACTGGAAGTAGGCGAAGACCCCAGTTTTGTGATCTTCAGGCCCATCATGACAACTGGATGGAGCCTTGCCATAGTGTGCCCGGAGGCCGATATCTTTGACGGATTCAGACGCTTCAGGAATACCCTCCTCCTAAGCATAATCCTGGGCCTTGCCCTCATGTTCCTGGTGATGTACCTTATCATCCGCAGGCAGATAAGGCCGCTGAGCCACCTTGCCTCCCACGCGGAGACCATGGCTTCCGGAAACTTGGAAGTGGAACTCCCCCACATGGACCGTACGGACGAAGTTGGCGTCCTCAACAAGGCGTTCCGCTATATGCAGGTGTCCCTGAGAAAGTACATCGATGAACTCACCACCGCCACGGCAAAGCGTGAGAGGATAGAGGGTGAACTCCAGATTGCCAGGGACATCCAGATGGGTATGGTTCCCCGCAAGTTCCCCGCCTTCCCGGACAGGAAAGACATAGACCTCTACGCATCCATGTCCCCCGCCAAGGAAGTGGGAGGAGACCTCTACGACTATTTCATAAAGGGCCAGAGCCTCTATTTTGCAGTGGCCGATGTAAGCGGCAAGGGTGTCCCGGCAAGCCTTTTCATGGCTGTTGTGAGGAATCTTTTCCGGGAGGTTGGATCGGCCGGTCTGTCGCCGGAGGAGATTGCCCGCCAGATCAATAATACCGTCTCTGAGGACAATGAGCAGCTCATGTTCATCACCATGTTCATCGGCCGCATAAACCTTGAGGACGGAAGCCTGAGCTTCTGTAACTGCGGTCATAATCCCCCGGTGCTCCTTAAGGATAAGCCTGCATTCATGGAGTGTGAGCCCAACGTGCCGCTTGGCATAGCCCCCGGATTCGAATTCAAGGGCCAGAGCATTGAAGGTTTCCGCGGCACGCCCATCCTCCTTTACACGGACGGCCTCAATGAGGCTGAGAATGCCGCCCATGAGGAACTTGGCAACGACCGCCTCATAGAGAGCCTTGCCGCCAATCCTTTCAAGGATGCAGAGACTACTGTCAATATGCTCAAGGACGTTGTTGCCGCCCATGCGGGAGACGCGGAGCAGAGCGACGACCTTACCCTTCTGTGTATAAACCTCAAACCATGAAACGTATACTAAGCCTTATCACCGCGCTGGCAGTTTGCACATCCCTATCGGCCCAGGAAGACGAGATTGTGAAGGATGGCTGGAACTTCGGTCCCCTGCCGTGCGTGAGTTACAACTCAGACCTCGGCGTCCAGTTTGGCGTATGTGCCGATATCTTCAATTACAAGGGCGTATACCCGGATTATCGGCAGCGCTTTTATGTGGAGGCTTCCAGCTACTACCCCAGCTTCCAGACGCTCCTCCACGCACAATTTGACTCCAAATACCTTATCCCGGGTATCAGGACCACGTTCAGCGCCAGCTGGCAGTACGACCCTTATTTCCAGTTCTTCGGATTCAATGGCGTGGAGCCATTTGACCCGGCGCTCTTCTCCAACGCAGAAACAAGGACGGCCCGCTACCTCTACAAACGCTCAATGGTGCGTGTGCTGGCCGATTTCCAGGGCCCCATCGCCGGGCATCTCAACTGGATAGGCGGCCTCTCCTACTGGTATTACGGCACCTCTGACCTTGTGAACAAGGACTATGACGCGGAGAATACGCTCTACCATGACTTCCGGCAGAAGGGCCTCATCAAGGCCGATGAGCTCTCAGGTCACAGGCTTGAGATAAAGGGCGGCGTTGCATACGATACCCGTGACAACGAAGCCGCCCCAAACAGGGGCATTCAGGCCGAAGCCTACATCAACGGATCGCCTTCCCTAACAGGAGACGGGTATAATTACCTGAGGCTGGTAGCCCACTTCCGCCATTACATAACCCTCTGGGAAAACCGCCTGGTATTTGCCTATCACCTTGGCTACCAGGGAACGTTCGGGAATGCCCCGTTCTATACCCAGCAGAACATCTCCACACTCTATCTCAGGCAAACCTCCACGGACGGCCTCGGAGGCATGAACACAGTTCGCGGCATACTGGTCCAGAGGCTGGTAGGAAACAGTTATGTGTGGCTGAACTCTGAGCTCAGGCTCAAGCTCTTTTCCTTCAAGCTCTTCAACCAGAACTTTTACCTGGGCATTAATCCGCTGTTTGACGCGGGCTTCCTTCCCACGCTCTATAAAGGAGAGGAACTGGCGGCTTATTACGGCACAACCGTAGATGAGCTGAAGGCCAAGGCCATCCTCCCCCACCTCAGCGCCGGCGGCGGGCTCAAACTTGCCATGAACCAGAACTTCATAGTGTCCGTAGAGATGGCAATGCCCCTGAACGCATTCACCTATGCCGACGGAACCCGTCAGACAGACGGCAACGAACCGGCCCTCTACGTTGTCCTTAATTATGTATTCTAGCATGAAACGCTCACTTGTTGCACTGGCTCTTTTGATGGCAGTTGCCTGCGGCTCAGCAAGGCCTTCACTCAAGGAAAGGATTGACGCCGCCGTGGATTCAACCCTGGCTTCATATACCCTTGAGGAAAAAGTGTGGCAGCTTTTTATGGTTGGCACCAATGAGCTCCAGGACAGCCTTTATCCAGTTGGAGGAGTCATTCTCTTTGCCTATGACATAAAGGATTCCTCTCAGCTTGTCCACCTCACGGACAGCCTCCACTCCCTTCCGGGGAGCCCGCTCATTTCTATTGACGAAGAAGGCGGGAGGGTAGCGCGTATCGGCCGGAACAAGGCCTTCAATGTGCCAAGGATCCCCGCAATGAGCCAGGCTTCCGGCCCGGAGGATGCGTATACGTTCGGCAATTCTATCGGCCGGTATCTTGCCCTTTACGGGATAGACATTGATTTTGCGCCCGTGGCCGATGTCAATACCAATCCGCTCAATCCGGTCATAGGCGACAGGGCTTTTTCCGAAGACCCTTCGGATGCCGCCCAGAAGGTTGTAAAATACCTCCAGGGCCTGTCTGATGCAGGTATTTATGGCTGCATCAAGCACTTCCCGGGCCACGGAGACACCCAGACGGACAGCCATTTCGGTTACGCCCAGAGCCTCAAGACCTGGGAGGAGCTTCTTTCCTGCGAGATGATTCCCTTCAAGGCCGGGATAGAGGCCGGGACGCCCCTTGTAATGACGGCGCACATTGCCGTGCCTTCCGTAACCGGTTCAGAGATCCCTTCAACGCTGTCTCCCCTCATGCTTACGGAAAAGCTTCGCGGAGAGCTTGGCTACAACGGGATCATCATCACTGACGCCCTCAGGATGGGCGCCATTTCAAGGGAGTACTCTTCTTCAGATGCCGCGGCGCTTGCCTTTATTGCCGGGGCCGATATCCTCCTTCTCCCGGAGAATCCCCTTGAAGCTTTCCAGGGGGTCATGGCCGCCATTGAGGACGGCAGGATCACGGAAGAACGCCTGGACAGCAGTGTCCGCCGCATACTTGAGATAAAACTATCTAAATCCATAAACTGATATGTCAGAAAAACTTTACAGGGTCGAGAGCGACCTGATTGGTGAACTCCAGGTTCCCATTGACGCTTATTACGGTGTTCAGACACAGCGCGCCATCAACAATTACAAGATCTCCAACACGCACATGTGCGACTACCCGGAGTACATCATTGCAATTGCATACGTGAAGATGGCTGCGGCAGAGGCAAACGCCCGCCTGGGCGTGCTTGACCGTAAGATTGCCGATGCAATTGTTGCGGCCTGCAAGGAGATTGTAGGTGGTAAGCTCTGGGACCAGTTCCCCGTGGATATGATGCAGGGCGGCGCCGGAACCTCCGTCAACATGAACGCCAACGAGGTAATTGCAAACCGTGCCCTGGAACTCATGGGCCACAAGAAGGGAGAGTATCAGTTCTGCTCCCCCAACGACCACGTGAACTGCGCCCAGTCCACCAACGACGCATACCCCACCGCATTCCGCTATACTTTCGTGCGCATGAACCGCAACCTGGTGAAGGCCCTGGAGGCCCTCATAGATGCCTTCCGCGCCAAGGGTGATGAGTTTTCAGGCGTCCTTAAGATGGGCCGTACGCAGCTTCAGGATGCAGTTCCCATGACTTCCGGCCAGGAATTCCACGCCTTTGCAACCAACCTCAAGGAAGAACTTGCAAACCTTGAGAGGAACGTTGTCCTGCTGAAGGAAATCAACATGGGCGGCACTGCTATCGGTACCGGTCTCAACGCCGTTCCCGGCTTTGCAGAGCTCTGCACTTCACTTATGAGCGAGTTCACTGGGGATAAGTTTGAGGTGGCCGAAGACCTTGTGGAGGCAACCCCGGATACCGGCGCTTATGTGAGCTACTCAGCTGCCCTCAAGAGGCTTGCCGTGAAGCTCTCCAAGATATGCAATGACCTCAGGCTCATGGCTTCCGGTCCCCGTTGCGGCCTTCATGAGATCAATCTCCCCGCAATGGCTCCCGGCTCATCCATCATGCCCGGCAAGGTGAACCCCGTTATCCCGGAGGTCACCAACCAGGTGTGCTTCAAGGTTATCGGCAACGATACCACCGTTGCATTTGCCGCCGAGGCCGGCCAGTTGCAGCTCAACGTCATGGAGCCCGTGATTGCAGAGTCCATCCTTGAGAGCCAGACCTGGCTCACCAACGCCATGAACACCCTGCGTGAAAAGTGCATCGTGGGCATCACCGTGAATGCAGATCACTGCTATGAGATGGTGAAAAATTCCATCGGCATTGTTACCGCCCTTAATCCATATATTGGCTACAAGGCTTCCACCAAGGTGGCCAAGGAAGCCCTTGAAACCGGCGGCAGCGTGTATGACCTTGTGCTGGAGCACGGCCTCATGACCAAGGAAAAACTTGACGAGGCCCTTGATCCCGCCGCCATGACCCAGCCGCATGAGCTTCTGAAATAGCACCGCTTTGCCGTGTTGACGGCTAAAACGCGTATAAGGCCGATTTCACTGCCAACACGGCAAGGAAATCGGCCTTTTTCCGTGAAATCACGGCCGTGTTGACACAAAAACGCCACTACAGGCAATCTGGCTGTCAACACGGCAAGCATTGGAATCCTCCCGTAAAAATGCTATATTTGTGAATTGAACAAATAAACCCATTATGGCAGAATTCAAATATGCGCCCATGTTCCAGCTCGGCGCCGACACCACGGAGTATTACAAGATACCCGGATCCGAGAAACTCGTCAAGACCTCAAAGTTCGGAGGAATGTGCGGGTGCGGTGGCAAGACCATTCTCGAGGTCAGCCCCGAAGCCCTCACCCTTGTGGCGCAGCAGTCCTTTCACGACTGCCAGTTCATGCTGCGTCGCGCCCACAACGAGCAGGTGGCGGCAATACTTCACGATCCTGAAGCTTCCGATAACGACAAATACGTCGCACTGCAGTTCCTGCGCAACGCGGAGACTTCCGTGAAGGGCGTTCTGCCATTCTGCCAGGACACCGGTACG
>JAFZOU010000121.1 GCA_017550525.1 Bacteroidales bacterium | reverse complement strand
GCCGTGGTTATACCCGGCCGCTATTCCTCCACACCTCTGCCGGGGTGAACCCCGCCAGAAGTGTTCCGGGCAGCCGGGATACGGCCGTCCCGGCCGTTGGCGCAGACAAAGTCCGGTTAAACCGGCCTTAGACTGCGCCGGAGGGTCTGTGTAAGGCAGCTTCCGCTGCCGCGAACGTCGTACTGCTATTCGGGCAAGTGGGCCGTTCCGTCCCAGGCCTGGGAGGCCGTCTGACAGCCGCACAATGCCGGTCTTTGTCGGGGTCTGGGAGCCTGAGGTCTCCCAGCCCTTGCGCCGCCAAAGCCCGCCGACCCCATCGCGCCAGACCGCCTCCCCGGCCAGCCTCCGCTTCGCTCCGGCTCCTTGGTGGTTTAGAGACTCAAAGGCTGGTACCCGCATCCCGGACAGAATCAAATCCAACGACAGCGCCCGCGCCACCGTCCAGCCTTTGAGACTCCAAACCACCAAGGCCTACAAGCTGACGTACGCTTCAGCCGCAGTGCCACATCGAGCGACATCACCCGCCCGGAAGGGTGGAAAAAGGTAAATACATATTCAACAGGAGGCAGCGGCTGGCGCCGCTGCGGGTACGTATATGATTGCATCCCCCTATGAGGTCCCTATGAGTATACTCTGAGCTAAAGAGTTCAACGCCGATGGCCACCCCCTGGCAGGGGGCCTGCATTATTGTTACCAAATCTCGGTAATTATCAGTAAATTAGCAGTTGCAACCTGAACTTAAACCGTGTACTATGCCCAAGTATATCCCATCCCTCCCATTTGAGGACTGTTTCGGCTCCGTGGGGGAGAAAACCTACTACCACCGTAACGGTGTCTGCTACTATAAGAAGAGGGCCCGGCCAGTATTCCCGGGCACGATGCTGCAGATGGAGCACCAGACGGTGCACCTCAAGGCTATTGCGGCCTGGCAGAGCCTGGATCCTTCAATCCAAAAGGAGTGGAACAGTTGCGCCGTGGGTGTTCAGTCTCACCGGCCGCCCTTTGACGGAAAGAGTGGGATATCCGGCTACAACCTGTTCGTGTCTGCTTACCATGGATTTGCCAGGCTGGGGAATGAACATATACCGGTGCCGGCGCCCTGGGAGAACTTCCCAGTGTTTGTTGTGGACGGGGTGTCCGTAGTTGGTAAGGAGGAAGGCGTGTTGAGGCTGGGGTTTCATATTCTGATGCCAGAGGATGTGGAGGCCGGTCGGCACTGGCTCTATACCCGCGTCCAGCTGGTCAAGCCTGGTGGAGGTGTGCGCCCGGGGCTGATGAGGAACTATCTGGCCACTACCGGCTGTCCTGCAGGTGAGTCAGTGGTTGAGGTTGATGTCCCGGATTACGTTGGCACCTGGGATCTGGATCTTCCGGCATACAGGGTACACTGCAGGTACTTGCTCATTGATTCCAGGACAGGGTATCGGAACACATACCGTGTGGCCAAATACGACATCGTGCCATAAGGAATTTACCTAAAGTACAACTTTAATTAAGACAATTCAAGTCGCTGTATTTGAATTGTCTTTTTATTTATGTATATTTGCAATCAGACAGTTAGTAGTAGTGACTTAAACCTATACTTTAACCTAAACTTAACCTATGATTGCCCTTCCTTCCATCGCTTTCGGGGGCTT
>JAFZOU010000120.1 GCA_017550525.1 Bacteroidales bacterium | reverse complement strand
GTTACCCCCACCCAAACCCTCCCCTCGGGGGAGGGCTTAGTCGCTTCGCTCCGTTGTGCCGGGATGACAAAGCCATAAAAAAAACGCCGACAGAAATGCCGGCGCTTTTGCTCCCCCTGTTGGACTTGAACCAACGACCCTCTGATTAACAGTCAGATGCTCTAACCAACTGAGCTAAGGAGGAAGATATCCGTTACTGGAACGGGATTGCAAAGGTACAATCTTTTTTGAATTCTGCAAAGTAATTATGGAAAAATTTTTAAAAAATCTTTATTTCCTTCTTAGATAGTTTTTTTGTATCTTTGTAGTCTATAAGAGGTAAGGTTTCTGTATGGATCTAGATCTTCTGTCAAAAATGGTCAAAGAAGTGGTCCTGGACCACGATTCCGTGACTCTTCCCGGGCTGGGAAGTTTTGTGACGGAGATTGTTCCTGCAAGTTTCACGGACCGCGGCTATACCATTCTGCCGCCTTATAGAAGGCTCTTCTTCTCTCCAAAGCAGGGGGACGACACTCTTCTGGTGGACATTTATCGTAAATCCAATCCAGATGCATCGGAGGCTGATGCCACCCGTATCCTGGTAGAGTTCCTGCAGGAGATGAAGGAAGTCCTGAAGGTTAGAAAAACCATCATTTTCCCCGGCCTTGGACGTCTGAGGGCCACCAAGGAGAACAATTTCTTCTTTGTGGCCGATGAAGACCTTGACATCTATCCCGCCGGCTTCGGCCTTCAACCCATCTCCCTCAAAACCCACGAGGAAACTCCGGAGGAGACGGAAGCCGCCGTCGCCGGGCTTGCCAATATCCTTGAGGCCGATGCTCCCGTAGATGTCGCCCCTGACGTGATTCAGGACTTTGAACCTGAACCAGAACCTGAACCGGAGGCAGAACCTGAGCCTGAACCGGAACCTGAGCCGGAACCCGCACCCGCACCTGAGCCCACTCCTGTCATTCCGAGCGAAGCCGAGGAATCTCCTGCACCGGAGCCCGAACCCGTTAAGAAGTCCAATTGGCTTAAGATTACCCTCTGGGTTGTTCTTGGCATCATTGTCATTGCGGTGCTGGCGCTGGTGATAGTGGGCAGGGTATGCCCTCAGTGGATAGATCAGTTCCTGTATTCTCCTGAAGAGCTGGAGATTCTTTATCCTGGCAAATTATGACACCGGTTAGAAGGGAAGGGTATAAATTCTGTCAGGACATCTGCATTCCTTGTTACGATACTGACGCCAAGGCAAACCTGAAGCCTGCGGCGTTCATGGATTTTGCTCAGGAAATAGCTTACTGGGCGGCAAATGACCTGGGGTTCGGTTACGATACACTCCATGTTCATCATACTGCGTGGGTGCTTACAAGGATGCATATCCATTTTGAGGAGCCTCTGAAATGGCGTGAAAACGTCACTCTCTATACCTGGCACAAGGGTGCCAGCGGCCTCTTCTATCTCAGGGACTTTGACCTGAGGGATTCCCGGGGCATCAGCCGCGTCAAGGCCACCACTTCCTGGGTGGTGATTGACGAGCGCACCCGCAGGATGGTCCGT
>JAFZOU010000001.1 GCA_017550525.1 Bacteroidales bacterium | reverse complement strand
TGCAGCATCCCGTGAAATCCAGTCTGTTCCCGTGAGTGTAAGTGTCCCTGAAGGCACTTCCGTGCCCGTTTTGGACCTTCCTCAGGGAGAGGATCTCTTTGTATTTGTGGAAGGCGGGGCAAATAACTTCTATGCCGTTCCGGCCAAGGGCAATGTCCACGACTTTGCGCATTCAGGGTGGTTCCAGACACCCATCAGCACCTATGCCGGCCTGTCATTCGTAACTGCTCTTCCAGCTCCGGACCTCAGCATTACCCAGGATCCAATAGGTAATGTCACCGTTATAAACAAATCCGATACCGTGGCCTTCCAGGTGGTCCTGAAGCTCCTTGACGGTAATGGGGAGCTTGTTCCGGAGGCCTTCTGGTCAGACAACTTCTTCTCCCTGCCGCCTCACGGCAGCATAATGGTTTCCCACGGCGGGAAGGGCAAGGTAGCCTGGACCGCAGGACTATAATTATTGGACTGTTTTACGGATAGAACTTCCCGTCAGTCCTGCTGGCGAATTATTTTGGAGCCGGGAGGAACGCTGTGGGTGAGCCACACGTTACCGCCTATTACGGAGCCTTCCCCAATTGTAATGCGGCCAAGGAGCGTGGCGTTACTGTAGATGGTGACGCCGTCCTCTATGATGGGGTGGCGGGGGATGTTGCAGGGGGTTCCATCGGCATCCTTCCTGATATTCTTCGCGCCAAGGGTGACGCCCTGATATATGGTTACGTAATTGCCTATTATGGTGGTCTGGCCAATCACAACGCCTGTGCCGTGGTCAATTGCAAAATGATGGCCGATGGAAGCCTGAGGATGAATGTCTATTCCGGTATTGGCGTGGGCCCATTCCGTGAGCATACGGGGGATGATGGGAATTCCCAGAAGGTCAAGTTCGTGGGCCACCCTGTAGTGGATCATTGCAGTCACGGCGGGGTAGCAGTACACAATTTCCTGAAGGCTGTCCGTTGCGGGGTCATTGCTGGCAATGGCCTCAACGTCCTGTTTCAGGAGCCGGGCAATGTCCGGGACTCTCGCCCTGAACTTTTCCACGGCTTCCTGCGGGCACAGCTGCGCAAGGACGTCCATGGCATTCTGCAGGGATTCCTCATAGGGGATGTAGTTATACTCCGGGAACATGGCGTCACTGAGTGACTCCATAAGGGCTCTGAGATGCAGCCTTGTCTGTTTTATTGGTATGTTCATGCGGTAAATACTCCTGTTGAAAGGTAACGTTCTCCTGTGTCAGGTAGAAGTGCTACAATCATCTTGCCTTCATTCTCCGGCAGCCGGGAGAGCTTCAGCGCAGCGCAGAAGGCGGCTCCAGAGGATATTCCCACAAGAAGACCTGTCTTTCCAGCCAGAAGTCGGGTGGCCTTCATAGCATCTTCACTGGTAATGGGCTGGACCTGGTCCACCACTGCCGGATCATAGGTGTCCGGGACAAAGCCCGCGCCTATGCCCTGAATCTTGTGGGAGCCGCTTCGGCCCTCACTGAGGACGGGACTTTCCGCGGGCTCCACGGCTACTATCTTCACATCGGCCTTGTGCTTTTTGAGGGTCTTTCCGGTGCCGCTTACAGTGCCTCCTGTGCCCACTCCTGCCACAAAGATATCCACTGCGCCGTCAGTATCCTTCCATATTTCCTCTCCGGTTGTTTTCTCATGGGCCAGGGGATTGGCGGGGTTCACAAACTGCCCCAGGATCACGGCGCCCGGGATGCTCTCACTTAGCTCCTGAGCCTTTTCAATTGCGCCCTTCATGCCTTGCGCTGCTGGGGTGAGTTCCAGGGTGGCCCCAAGTGCCTGCAGGAGCTGCCTCCTTTCAAGGCTCATGGATTCCGGCATGGTTAGAATTACCTTGTATCCCTTTGCCGTGCCAACCCATGCCAGGCCCACGCCTGTGTTTCCGCTGGTGGGTTCTATGATGGTGGATCCTTCTTTCAGGATGCCATCGGCCTCTGCCTTTTCTATCATTTCCGCCGCAATGCGGTCCTTGACGGACCCGCCGGGATTGAACTTTTCAAGTTTCAGGACAATCCTTGCCCTCTGCCCCTCGAATCCCTTCACCTCCAGGAGGGGAGTGCGGCCTATAAGTTCTGTAAGAGACTTGTAAATCATCTGTGATTCAAATTGTTTTACAAATCTACAAATAATTATGTATTTTTGCATTTACTATGCAACCTAGACTCCTCATAATGGCTGTGGCGGTGCTTCTTGGAGGAAGCATCGGCCTAAGGGCTCAGAATAACCCCTACAAGATAGACGACTCCTGTTATGAATGTATGTCAAAGGCCGATGCCCTCATAGGCAAGGAAGGCTTTGATGAGGCCAATGAAGCGCTTCTTAAGGCGGCCACGGCGGCTTCCGACAACAAGGCCCTTGTCCTTTA